>JADIMH010000003.1 GCA_017694885.1 Candidatus Cryptobacteroides faecipullorum
GATAATATCAGGATATCAGCTGAGTAGCCTTGATATATGTTTGTTGATAGAGCCGGTTTTGTCGCCGGCTCTTTTTTTGTGCTTTGATTGCAGATCTCCCCGGCTACGCCCGGAAAGAGGTGTGTCATTTATATTCTGAAAGAAAAAAACGGCCGGCTCGCTTTCGTTTCGAAAATATTTTGTAAATTGCAAGGATTTGAATAGACAGATTGTTCTTTAAATAATAAGTTTATATGAAAAAAATTCTGATTGCAGCTCTTGCTGTGTTTGCAGGTACTTTGGCCCTGCAGGCCCGTGAAGTGACCGGCTCTGTAAAGTGCGGTAAGGAAAAGCTTGCCGGTGTGGTTGTCACTGACGGAAAGTCTTTTACTGTCACTGAAAAGAATGGCAGGTTCAGGATGGATATCGCTGAAGACGCCGACTTTGTCTATGTGGTTACTCCCGGCGGATATACCGCTCCGTTCGATGGAGGAACCCCTGTGTTCTATCTTCCTGCGGAAGGGCAGAAGAAATTCGATTTCCAGCTTGTCCGAACATCGGATTCCAAGGATTACGACATAGTGGCCATAGCAGACCCGCAGACGCTGCATAAGAAACATTTCGCGAAGTTCGAGAGAACAGGGCTTCCTGATCTTTATAATACGGTAGAGAACTGCAAGGCGGAGAACCCGACTGTCGGAATCACTCTCGGGGATATCTGCTGGGATTCCATGGAGATGTATCCTGCCTACAGGAAGGCTATAGCCAAAACCGGAATCCCTTTCTACCCTGTAATCGGCAACCACGACCATCAGAAGGATCTGCAGGGAGACCATAATACTTCATCTGCATACCGTGAAACATTCGGCCCGGAAAACTATGCTTTCGGTATCGGTGACGATTACGTGATCGTTCTGGACAATATCATCTACGATACACAGAAAAAATATGTAGAAGGCTATGCTGACAATGTGCTTGCATGGGTAAAAGGCCTTCTGGAGTATATACCTGAGACTTCACACCTTTTCATAGCGCAGCATGCCCCGTTCATCTATTGGTTCAAGGACTATTCGTATGCTGAAAACGGAGAGGAACTGCTCGATATGCTTGAGGGCAGGCAGGTGACTTTCCTTTCAGGCCACACTCATATCAACAACAACTTCAATATAGCCACAGGCATCAGGGAATGCAACGTTGCCGCTATCTGCGGAACATGGTGGATCGCTGACCACTGCAACGACGGTACTCCGGGCGGATACAAGGTGTTCGAGATGCGTGACGGCAATCTTTCATGGTACTACAAGTCCGTAGGACATGACAAGGATTTCCAGGTGGAGATTTTCGAGCCGGGCCAGTCCCAGCTGCATCCTAACGGTGTCATAGCCAATGTCTGGGACTATGATAAGTCATGGACGGTAGAGTGGTTCCAGGACGGTAAGCCTATGGGAAAGATGGAACAGGTGCTGGACTATTCTCCTATATTCACCCGTGAACTGAATGCCGTATATGCAGACAGGGGGAAGAAGACTCCGGAGTACAAGAAACCACGCCCTAATATCCATTATTTCCTGGCGGAGCCAGACCAGTATGCCAAAACCGTTACAGTTGTTGTCAAGGCAGGGGACGGAAGGCAGTGGAAATATGATGTGGACATGAGAGGTTATGTGGATGTGCAGGCACATAGGGGAGGAGCCGGTCTGATGCCTGAAAATACCGTTTCGTCTATGAAGAACGCACTTGATCTCGGAGTGAATACTCTCGAACTGGATCTTCAGATAAGTGCTGACGGGCAGGTAGTCGTGTCGCATGACGCTTTCATGCATTCCCGCTATGCTACCAGACCTGACGGCTCTGCGGTGCAGCCGGGCGACCCTAAGGAATATATCTATACCATGCCGTATGATTCCGTAGCAATGTACGATACCGGCATCAGGGAGAGCACCGTATGGCCTGGAAAGGCTTGTGTGCCGGAGCATAAGCCTCTTGCCGACGACCTTATCGATTTTACGGAGAACTATGCCCGTGAGCACGGGATGACTATGCCGAGGTACAACATCGAGATCAAATCTAAGGTGGGCAAGACCGAAGGCAAGAACTGGCCTGAGTACCATGAGTTCGTCGATAAATGTGTCGAGCTTCTTTTGTCCAAGAATCTGGGTGACAGGCTGGTAGTACAGAGTTTCGATGTACGTGCCCTGAACTATATGCATCAGAAGTACCCGCAGCTCATACTGTCGTATCTGGTTGCAGAGAAGGACAAGGATTTCGAAGCGTACATGTCCCTTCTTGACTTCACTCCGCAGTGGCTCAGTCCTCATTATACAAATACTGATGCCGATCTCTGCAAGAAGGCATGGGACAAGGGCATGAAGATAGTTCCGTGGACAGCGGACAAGCCGGAGGACATACAGAGACTCGTAGACCTGAAGGTGGATGCCATTATTTCCAATTACCCTGACAGGGTCCTCAAGATTACAAGGGGCTTCTGACATTGAATGCCGTATCAAAAAAAACAGTTGGAAATCCCAACTGTTTTTTTTGTATATGATGGTCATGCGAATTTTTATTCCTCTGTCTCGGATACCATATTGGCTGAATATTTCCGCCATTTTTCTATCAGTGCCTGCATGTCATCAGGAATAGGGGAATCGAACTGCATGTGTTGTTTCGTCCGGGGGTGGATGAAACCTAACGTCTTGGCATGCAAGGCCTGACGAGGCAGAAGCTTGAAGCAGTTCTCTATGAATTGGCGGTACTTGGCGTATATGGTACCCTGGCGGATTTCAGCACCGTCATACCTTTCGTCATTGAAAAGCGGATGGCCTGTCCATCTGAAATGCACCCTTATCTGATGGGTCCTTCCGGTCTCCAGCCTGCACTCCACTACAGTTACATATCCGAAACGTTCCAGAACCCTGTAGTGTGTCACGGCGTGTTTGCCATGGTCGCCCTCAGGGAAGACCTTGAAGCGCATCCGGTCCGCAGGATCCCTGCCGATGTTCCCGGTAATCGTTCCCTCATCGTCTTTGAGGTTTCCCCATACTATGGCTATATACCTGCGGTCGATAGAGTGGACAAAGAACTGTCTGGCCAGGTCCAGCTGCGCCTCGTCATTCTTGGCCACGACCAGCAGGCCGGACGTATCCTTGTCAATCCTGTGAACGAGCACTCCCATCCTTTCGTCCTGTGCGTCAGGACCCTGGCTTATCCCCAGATGATAGGCCAGCGCATTCACCAATGTCCCTGAAAAGTGTCCGTGTCCCGGATGCACGACCATTCCTGCCGGCTTGTTGAGAACCAGCAGATCATCGTCTTCGTAGACTATGTCGAGAGGTATGTTTTCCGGCAGTATTTCCAGCCCGCGCCGCTGGTATGGCATTACAAATGTGATAATATCCCCCGGGCGGACAATGCAGTTGGCCTTGGCTGTCCTGCCGTTGACTTTTATGTAGTCTTCCTTTATCGCCAGCTGGATGCGGTGCCTGGAAGTATTCTCCATATGGGTGGCGAGATATTTGTCCACGCGCATTGGAGCCTGTCCCTTGTCCAGTTCGAATCGGAAATGCTCGAACATTTCCTGCGGTTCATCCCCGAATTCGGCTTCGTCTCCGATATCTTCGGGATCGAATTCGTCCAAATATTTGTCGTCCATCAGAATTCGGTTTCTAAGGAAAGTGAATCCACCTGCGGCTCCGGAATCCTTGTCTCGTCAAGCGTGAAATAGAGTGTCATTTCAGTTCCCATCAGGTAAGAGGTTACTGATGATGTATCCGGTTCCTGTCTGTAGACAAATGCATTCAGGGTATCGCTATAGGTCTTTACGGTATTGTCGAAAGACACGTCCTTTATGTTTAATGAACTGTTATGTACGGCATCGACGGCGCTGAGGTATCTGATGCCGTACAGGGTCGGGATATAGGTGGTATTGTCCAGACTGCTCAGTCCCACTACCAGATCGATTCTCGATTCGCTTTCGACAGGGGTTCCCGGTTTTATTTCCCTGTTGGCATAGATCTGTTTCAGTACATTGTTCGTAGCTATGTCCTCGACGTAGATCAGCCTGCCCAGATTCAGTCCGCGGGACGAAAGTTCCGCCTTAGCCTGTCTCATGGAGTATCCCACAAGATTGGGCATGGTGATTTTCTTGGAAAGTACAGAATTGATTGTCAATGCGACGCGTCTTCCTTTCTTTACCATGCTTCCGGCTTCCGGAATCTGCCGGTACACCGTTCCTCTGGCCATCCGCTTTATGTAGACGGAGTCTGTTACATCTATCTTTACATCATGTGCGCGGGCTGCTGCTGCGGCCTCGTCTACTGACATATTGGAGAAATCAGGTACTCTGATTTCCTCGTTGTGCCGGGTAAGGACTTTGAGCAGCAGACCCGCCCCTGCTATAAGGAGGACCACTGCCAGGACTGCCGACAGCAGGTTTTTCACGATCCAGTTTCCGAAAAATCCTTTGAAACTCATTATATGCCTGTATTTATACTCTTACCAATGTATATTCCCTGCTTCCGAGTCCTATCTTCTCTCCGTGTTCTACACCGGCTTCCCACTTCGTGTCGGGATGTACTATATGGAACTTGTCCTCTCCGGCATGGCGGTCATGGGAATGGTCCTTGCCCGACTTGCTGTCTATATCGGTAATCGCATTGTTCTGCAGGACCGGAGCCGCTTTTACCAAATCGGCGCATGCGCAGTCCAGAGCCACCGGGTCGAATGATGCGGCAATGCCCAGATCAGGAATAATGGCTGCATCGTTGTGGTTCCAGCAGTCGCAGTTCGGCGATACGTTCATGATGAAACTGATGTGGAAGGAAGGCTTGTCCTTCACTACGGCAAGCGCATATTCGGCAATCTTGTAATTGAGCGTTTCCGAAGAATCCCAGTCCTTTACGACAGCCCCTTCGTGCTGGCAGACGGCTACGCACTGTCCGCATCCGACGCATTTGCCGTAGTCTATATGCGCTTTCCCTCCGGTTACCGTTACAGCAGCGTGCCTGCAGTATTTTTCGCATATGCGGCATCCGATGCAGTTCTCGAGATTGATTACGGGCTGAGAGGAAGAATGCAGTTCCAGTTTCCCGCCTACGCTTGCCGAACCCATCCCCAGGTTCTTGAGCGCACCGCCGAAGCCGGTCTGCTCATGTCCCTTGAAGTGGTTCATGGATATGACGATGTCCGCATCGGCGATGGCGGCTCCGATTTTAGGGGCCTTGCAGTATTCGCCGTTCAGTTCGATTTCTTTATAGTCGGTTCCTTTCAGCCCGTCGGCTATGATTACGTCAGCATGTGCAGAAATGGGGTTGAACCCGTTGTCCATAGCCGCCTTGAGGTGATCTACCGCATTGGAACGGCCGCCTGAATAGAGGGTGTTGCTGTCTGTAAGGAAAACCTTCGCTCCGTATTCTTTCAGAAGATCTACGATGGCTGCCACGTAATTGTGCCTGATATATGCTACGTTACCGGGTTCCCCGAAATGGATCTTGATGGCGGTGAACTTGTCTTTGAAGTCTATCTGTCCGATGCCTGCACGCCGGACCAGCTTCAGAAGTTTTTTCGGGAGACTGTTTCCCGGCGATGTCCTCAGGTCAGTGAAATATACTGTCGGTTTTTCCATAATTGATTGAGAATTTGACGGTGCAAATTTAGTTAAAAATGGGAAAGAACCTCATTAAAGGAGCGGCATTCCGTGGAAAAATATCCTGAACAGCCCTTCTCCCATAAGAGCCAGTCCAATGATGACGATAATCGTTCCCGTTATTCTGTTTACCCACATGACAGTCTTGAGTCTGAACCTTTTTCTGAAGTGGTCCAGCAGGGCTGTGAAACAGAACCAGTATGCGGCGGCACCCGCGCTTACCGATATTATTATGGGAGCTACTTTCCAGTCATGAGGGGAGGAATTCCCCATGCCGAAAAAAGCGAAAAGGGCGAAAATCACGAAAATGGCCCCCGGGTTTGAAAAACCCATGGCAAGAGCCTGCAGGAAGTCTTTTACGGATATCGACCTGGATCTGGATTCTTCTCCTCCCCTGACTTTTCTGAAAGGGTTGGATACGGCCATCCGCCATCCCAATACAGTTACGACGAGTCCGCCGGCAAGCAGGATAAGCACCTTGTTGTCTTCGATTATTTTCTGTGCCAGCGCCAGTGCGAATATGGCTATGATAGAAAAGACCGTATCTACAAGACATGCTCCGAGTCCGGTGACGAATCCGGCCTTGTGCCCTTTGCTGAGAGACTTCTGTATTACAAGGATTGCGATCGGCCCGATGGGCGCTGAAGCGCAGATTCCTATAAGGAATGCTTTCAGGATATCTACGAACATATACGTTGTTTTGGCCTCGCAAAAATAGTATAAAATTTCATATATTTGCTGGCCGTAACTCTTTACGGCTTATAAAATTTGGACTTGCATATGAAAAAGATACGCAAATCTTCCGTTCCGGCCGGGACGGCATTTCTGCTATGGGGCCTGGTTTTCCTGTCCGCCGTCATGATGTCCGTTCCGTGGCTCGTGCCTCACTGCGGCTTTATGGCACTGTTCGGCTTTATCCCTTTATTGTGCATGGAGAGGATAGCTTCGATGTCAGGGGTCCGCAGGGTCTGGGTGTATCACTTTTCGGCTTTCGTGCTATGGAACGCCTTTACGACTTTCTGGGTATCCAACGCCACCGTAGGCGGCGGACTGTTCGCGATTATCGCGAACTCTTTTCAGATGTCGGTCATTTTCGGGCTGTTCCGCTTCAGCAAAAGGTACTTCAGAGGTGCTCTTCCTTATATATTCCTGGCTGTAATGTGGATAGCGTGGGAAAGGATTTATTTCGATGTGGACATATCATGGCCGTGGCTGGTGCTCGGAAATGCCTTTGCCCGCAGCCTGCAGTCGATCCAGTGGTATGAGTTTACCGGAACACTCGGCGGTTCTCTCTGGGTGTGGACAGTGAACCTTCTGGTTTTTGCCCTGATGGTTTCCCTTTCGGACGGCAGCTGGGCTTTCCGGTACAATATCAAGGCAAAGGCAGCGCTCGTATCAGCATGCATTGTCGCCATATCTGCTCCCTTCATACTTTCGAAATACATGTTCGACTCATATGAAGAAAAGTCTGATCCTGTGGAAGTACTTGTGGTTCAACCTAATATAGACCCTTATCAGAAATTCGAAGCCATGCCGCAGTCCCAGCAGACCGCTATCCTTCTTGACCGGATAGAGCATTCCATTCCCGACCGGAAAGCTTCCGGAGACACCTCATCGGTGTCGGAGGGAAGCCGGAAGGAGAATTTTTCCCCTTTGCTTGTCCTGGCTCCTGAAACCTTTACCAACGATGTTATTACCAATGACTTGTCCCTGGGCAGGACCTATAGGCGCCTTGTTGCTTTCCTAAAGGATTATCCCGGAGTCGATCTTCTGTTCGGGGCATCTTCCTATACATACTACGATCAGGAATCCGCTCCGTCGTACACGGCGAGGAAGATCCGGGACGGAAGGTGGATAGAATCGCACAATTCGGCTCTTGTAGTGGACGGCACCGGACGCTCGGAGATTTTCCATAAGAGCAAACTGGTAGTAGGCGTGGAGATGACTCCGTATCCGGCTTTCTTCTGTAAAGTAGACGATATGCTCGGAGGCGTTATGGGCAGATGTGTCGGTCAGGACAGCATATCCCTTCTGCATTGCGGCGGAATCCCGTTCGGCTGTGCGGTGTGCTATGAGTCCGTTTACGGAGAATATTTTACAGGTTACGTGAAGGAAGGGGCCCGGTTCATGACAGTGATTACCAATGATGCCTGGTGGGGAAACACCCCTGGATACAGACAGCACCTGAGCTATTCTTCCCTGCGTGCGATAGAAACCCGAAGAAGTATTGCACGGTGTGCCAATACAGGAATATCCGCCATAATCGACCAGCGCGGTATCATCCGTGAGCAGACCCCATGGTGGGAGCCTGCCGTCATCCGCAGCCATGTCAACATGAACGACAAGGTTACGTTCTTCGTAAAATACGGTGATATTACAGGGCGTTCATGCACATTCATATTCTGTCTCCTTCTGCTTGCGCTTATGGTCCGCATGGTCCTGCAGCGTACGGCAGGACAGGATCATTCGGCAAGGCTGAGATAGCGTCCGGTGACGGTGCCTTTGCGGTCTGTCGATACTATATATGGCATGGATGTAAGGTCGAATGCGTCAAACAGCCTTTCCGCCTGCTCAGGATATGAAGAAAAAAGCATGTCCATATCGATCAGCAGTATGCGGATGTCTTTATTGCCTGTCTGCAGCATGGAATCAGCTGCGGCAAGTTCAGCCTTGCATACGGGACATCCTTCGGTATGGAATATCAGATAATTTGTCTTTCCTCCTGTTTTCCTAAGCCTGAATTTCCCTTCCTTTGTCCTGATGCTGCCATTGTTTCCGGCAGTCTTGAGAGTCGCATTTACCTTCAGGTCCGGTATAGGGCAGCCTTCGGGCGACTTTGAAAGCAGGTCGTCGAGAATCCTGGCAAAGCCGACTACTTTCAATGAATCGTCCTGGGTCTTCCAGACCGGATTTCCGAGAATCTTACTGCGGACCAACGAGTCCAAAGCGCACTTCCATGCGGCTCCGCGTTTGGAGGTCAGGTAATACATCAGGTCGCCGGTCATCTGTTTGAACAGTAAAGTGTCACCTTTGCTGGCAGTCGACTTTTCTATGTGTTCTGCAACGGAAAGTATGTCGCTGCATTTTATGCTGTCTCCGAAAGGCTTGAATACAGTGTCGTAGAATATTGAAGATTCCCCGGTACCGTATTCCATTTCCGCAGCGGCCAATTCTTTTTCCAGCATCTTTTCCAGTGAAACGGCATCCAGTCTCCTTCCCAGGATCTTTCCCTCAGGCGATATGAGAAACAGTCCCGGGGTCTGCAGTATTCCGTATTTTATCTGGAAATCAGAGTCCATGTGCGGGTCCCAAAGATGGAAGATGCCTGTCCTTGAGGTGTTTATATTCATCTGCAGTCTTATGTACCGCATCCATTCCTCTCTGTCCCGTCCGGTAAATATGGCGTAGAAATCCGCCGGAAAATCATCATTTTCCAGGATGTTCTTCAGCAGCACGGTTTCTATTTTACATCTGGCGCAGCCCGTGCTGTAGAAATACAGTATCCGGTACCGCTTGTTTTCTGTAATATCAGGAATGCCGTCGGAACCATGACTTGTGTCCTGTGCGGAAGGGAAGAGCCTCATGTCGTTGCCGAGGGAATCTTTCAGGACCATTTCAGGAGCCTGCATGCCTATGAGCGAACTGCGGTTGAATTCCGCGAACATCCTCGCCCCCATAAGGTCCATGTCGCTGTGCATCCTGATTTTTCCCGGAATGAACCATTTGTCGCATACGTACACTGCTACGGCCTCCACCCCCATGACTTCCGATTCCGTATAATAGGAATAAATGTCCAGGGCAACGGCCTGTCTGACAAGCGAATCCGAGCATGTTTCTATAAGGAAGTCCGTTTCCTTTTTCTGGATCTCGACAGGTTCAGTCACAATGGCATCGAGATATTCCCTGACCTTGGACGAGATAGCCGCCTGCCTGAGTGAATCCAGCCCGTCTGCGGCGCTCCGGCAATTCCCGTCAAAAACGGATGCGCACAACCCCAGACACACTGCTGATGCTATGAATAATATTCTGCAAACCTTCATTTCCGGCACTCCTGACGCTTATAGCTTTACTCCTTCAGGAATAAAGAGCGATGTATCTCCGTGATGTTTGATAATGTCCCTTACGGCAGAAGATGAAATATGCGCAAATTCCTGGGCAGTTGGTATTATTATGGTTTCTATCTCCGGAGCGAGCCTTCTGTTGGCATCGGCTATGGACCTTTCAGCCTCGAAATCTATCATGTTCCTGACACCGCGCACGATATGGCGGATGCCAAGTTCACGGCACGTATCTACGGTCAGGTTGTCGTACTGCGTGACTGATACCCCTTCCATTCCGGCTGTAGCCTGACGAATGATGTCCAGCCGTTTTTCGGTAGGGAAGAATCCCCGTTTGTCTATGTTTATGCCGACGGCCACCACGACTTCATCGAACATCGTAAGCGCCCTTCTCAGTATGTTGAGATGTCCTGCGGTGAACGGGTCGAAAGACCCAGGGAATAATGCTGTCCTTTTCATAACTGCCAGTCGATTGGGGTTTTGCCCTCACGGGCCAATATTTCATTCGTCTTTGAAAAATGCCTGCATCCGAAGAATGCTCCCCTCGCCAGAGGAGACGGGTGGGCGGCTTCCAGAACATAATGTCTGGAAGTGTCGATAAGGGCTTTCTTGCTTCTTGCGAAATTTCCCCACAGAAGGAATACCACACCGGTGCAATGGTCTGAAATGTACTTGATTACGGCATCCGTGAACTCTGTCCAGCCGATGCTGCTGTGCGAAGCAGGCTGTCCGGCCCTTACTGTCAGGACCGCATTCAGGAGCAGCACTCCCTGTCTTGCCCATTTCTCCAGGTCCGGATATCCGCTCATCGTGATTCCGAGGTCATCGTGTATTTCCTTGAATATGTTTTTCAGAGACGGAGGAGCGGGTATGTTCGCCGGGACTGAAAACGACAGCCCCATCGCCTGACCGGCCCCGTGATACGGGTCCTGACCTAAAATCACCACCTTCACCTGATCTACCGGTGTCAGCTCGAACGCCTTGAAAATCTGGCTTCCCGGAGGATAGATCCTTTGTCCGGCCGCCTTCTCTTCATGAAGAAAACGCACCAGCGAGGCGAAATACGGTTTTTCGAATTCGTCAGCCAGTGCGTTTTTCCAACTTTGTTCTATTTTCACTTCCATTGTCAGAATATCGCGTTGATTACGTCTTCAATGTTTTTGACGTAGACAAAGGTAAGACCTTTTATGTAGATTTCCTTGATATCCTCGACATCTTTCCGGTTGTCCTCGGAAATTATGATGGTGTGTATCCCCGACCTTTTGGCCGCAAGTATCTTTTCCTTGATGCCCCCTACCGGAAGTACCCTGCCTCTGAGGGTCATTTCCCCGGTCATTGCGATACCGCTCTTTATCTGTTTGCCTCTCAGCGCCGAAACCATGGAACTTACCATCGTAATACCGGCTGAAGGGCCGTCCTTCGGCACTGCGCCTTCAGGTACATGGACATGTATGTCTTTCAGGGAGAATTCCTCCGATGTCATCCCTGCCAGTTGAGGGTGGGCCTTTATATACTGGTAGGCGATGGTAGCGGACTCTTTCATCACATCTCCGAGGTTTCCCGTCATGGTGAGCACCCCTTTCCCTCCGCTTACGGAACTTTCGATGAACAGGATTTCACCGCCCATTTCTGTCCATGCGAGGCCTGTGACTACTCCGGGAGCTTCGTTTCCCTTCTGCATGTCATGGAAGTTTGTCGGAAGACCGAGATATTCTTTGAGGTGTTCCGGCTTTATTACGGCAGGATAGTCCTCGCCGAGGGCTATTTTCTTGGCAGTGACCCTTGCCACCTTGGCTATCTGTTTTTCGAGTCCCCTGACTCCGGATTCACGCGTGTACTTGTCGATGATCTGGGTGATTGCCCCCGGACTGAACCTCAGATCCTTCTTACCCAGTCCGTGCTCCTCTAACTGGCGCGGAATAAGGTAGTCCTTTGCGATGACCGCCTTCTCTTCTGCCAGATATCCGCTTACCTGTATCATTTCCATCCTGTCTTTCAGTGCAGGCTGGATGGTTGAAGTAGTGTTCGCGGTAGTTATGAACAGTACATTCGACAGGTCGTAGTCGATATCCAGATAGTTGTCATGGAACGTGGTGTTCTGCTCGGGGTCGAGCGCTTCCAGCAGAGCCGAAGACGGATCTCCCTTGAAATCGCTGCTGATCTTGTCTATCTCGTCCAGTACGATTACAGGGTTGGATGTGCCTGCCCTGTTAATGCCGTTGAGGATTCTTCCCGGAAGAGCGCCTATATAAGTCTTTCTGTGTCCCCTTATCTCGGATTCATCATGCAGGCCTCCGAGCGCTATCCTGACATATTTCCGGCCGAGTGCTCTGGCTATCGATTTGCCCAGACTGGTCTTGCCGACGCCTGGAGGCCCCCAAAGGCACAGTATGGGCGATTTCATGTTTCCTTTCAGTTTCAGTACGGCAAGATATTCTATGATCCTGTCTTTCACCGTTTCCAGTCCGAAGTGATCCTTGTCCAGCACTTTCTGTGCGTGCTTCAGGTCCAGATTGTCCTTTGACATCTCTCCCCACGGGAGGTCGAGCATGAACTGGATGTAGTTGTACTGGGTGCTGTAGTCGGGTGAATTCGGGTTGCACCTTTCCAGCTTGGCCATCTCCTTTTCGAAAATTTCCTTGACCGAGTCGGGCCATATCTTTGTTTCTGCCTTTGCCCTGAATTTCTCGAAATCCTCCATTTCGTCCATTCCGAGCTCTTCCTGAATGGTACGCAACTGGTTGTTGAGGTAATACTCTCTCTGCTGCTGGTCGATTTCGCTCTTTACCTTCTGGTTTATGTCCTGTTTGATTTTCAGCAGTTCGAGCTGCGTGTCGAGCACTGCCAGCAGCTTCATCGCCCTGACTTTCAGATCCCCGTACTGGAGCAGGAGCACCTTGTCCATGAAATTCTCCACTTCAACGGTTGTGGCGATGAAATTGACCAGAAATTCGAAACTGTCTATGGATCTCAGGGCCGACATCGCTTCCTTCGGAACGAAAGAAGAGTATTTCAGGATTGCCACAGCCTTTTCTTTCAGAGCCTCGGCAATCATCCTGACATTCTTGTCGGAAACGTCTGGAGTGACATCGGGCAGATAGTGTACCTGACCGAGCATGTACGGGTCGTACTCGACAATGGTATCTATTTCGAACCTCTTGAATCCCTGCAGGATGGCAGTTATCGTACCGTCCGGCATTTCAAGAGTCTTTACGATTTTGGCCACGGTACCGAAGGTATACAGGTCTTCCTTTTTCGGATCCTCTACAGTGATGTCGTTCTGAGGGACGGCGCCTATGAAATTGTTGTTCTTTTCGGCGTCTTCGATGAGCCGTATGGACTTTTCCCTCCCTATGGTGATAGGATATACGGCTCCCGGGAACAGGACGGCATTCCGTAACGCAAGGATAGGGAGCGACTCCGGGAGTTCGCTCTCGTCGATCTTCATGAAACCGTCGCCCGGTATGACCGGTATAATGCTTACCTCTGATCCTGATGGTGCCAATATGTCTTTAAAATCTTTCATACCTTAATATTATATAATGCCTGCCGCTCTCCGTCGGGCTGTCTCGTCAGTTTACTGCCAAAATGTCAGCGTCAGGCAATGATAATTCCGGAGCGCGACTATGGTCAATGTTTGTGCCAGATGCTGACAAGTGACAAATATAGAATGAAAAATGAAAATAAATTCGTTTATGATTTTGAATATTAAAAAAATAAATCTACTTTTGCACTCCTGTTTAAGGAGATAGTAATGGATTTAAATATAAATAATTATGACTAAGGCAGAAATAGTAAATGAAGTTGCGAAAGCTACAGGGATTGAGAAGATTGCAGTACAGTCGGTGATCGAGGCATTCATGGATTCTGTAAAAGGCTCGCTTGCAAAAGGTAATCCTGTATTCCTCAGAGGTTTCGGTAGCTTTATCATCAAGCACAGGGCGGAGAAGACAGCCAGAAACATTACCAGAAGCACTACTATGACTATCCCAGCTCACGATATCCCAGCTTTCAAACCGGCTAAGGTTTTTGTGAATGAGATAAAAAAATAATTTTCAAATAAATATAAAACTTTAGAACTATGCCAAGCGGTAAGAAAAGAAAGAGACATAAGATGGCAACGCACAAACGTAAGAAACGTTTGCGCAAGAACAGACATAAGAAGAGAAAGTAGTCTCTCGGTCTGCCATTTTAGCAGTTGCTGAATTGAAGAGGCTGTCCAAACTTTTAGGGGCAACCTCTTTTTGTTTTAAATGACAAGATGTCAATGGATGAATCTGTTAAAGATCTTATTGTAGATGTAAATCCGACGGAAGTATCGATAGCCCTGATGGAAAATCATCGGCTCATCGAACTGAACAAAGAGTCCAGCAAAGGGCACAGTTTTACAGTGGGGGACGTTTACCTCGGTAAAGTGAAAAAACTCCTGCCTGCCCTGAATGCTGCCTTTGTGGATATAGGGGATGAGAAAGAGGCTTTCGTGCACTATCTGGATCTCGGGCTGTATTTCAACGCTTTTGATGAGTTCGTCAAAAGACTGAATCCGAATACCGACAAGAAAGGCATATACTCCCACATCAAGATAGGTCCGATACTCGAGAAAGAGGGCAAGATCGAGAATGTCCTCACTCCCGGACAGATGATGATAGTGCAGATCGTCAAAGAACCTATTTCTACTAAAGGGTCAAGACTGACCGCAGAGATTTCATTGGCAGGACGTAATGTGGTGCTTCTTCCTTTCGCCGAAAAGGTAAGCGTCTCGCAGAAGATTACTTCCAAGGAGGAGAAAAGAAGGCTTGAAGCACTTGTAAAGAACATATTGCCTAAGAATTACGGGGCTATCATCCGCACGGCTGCAGAAGGCAAGAATGCCGCTGTCCTCGATGCGGAGATCAGATCGCTGATCGACAAGTGGGAGAGTTCATGGGACAAGGTCGCAAAGTCCAAATCCGTCCAGCTGCTCTTCACTGAATACAGCAAGACTACCACTATTCTGAGGGATCTCCTGAATGATTCGTTCTCGAATATTTACGTAAACGACGAATCCATCTATGAGGAGACCCGCAAGTATATCTCGCTTATTTCTCCGGAGCAGGAGAAGATAGTGAAGCTATATAAGGAAAATACGCCGATCTTCGATCATTTCGAAGTCACACGGCAGATAAAGAGTTCTTTCGGAAAGGTAGTCCCGATCAAGCAGGGAGCTTATCTGGTGATCGAGCATACCGAAGCCCTGCATGTCATAGACGTCAACAGCGGTATCAGATCCAAGAACAAGGAGCAGGAGCAGAATACCTATGATGTAAACTGCTATGCGGCCGAGGAGATCGCCCGACAGCTCAGACTCAGGGATATGGGAGGTATAGTCATTGTCGATTTCATCGATATGGAATCCAATGAACATAAGAACATGCTTTTCCGTCACATGCAGGAACTCATGCAGAATGACCGCGCAAAGCACAATGTCCTCCCGCTTACGAAATTCGGCCTGATGCAGATAACACGTCAGAGAGTCCGCCCTGCAATAGAGATAAACACCACTGAAGTCTGTCCGGTATGCCACGGGACGGGAAAGATATCTTCAAGTGTGGTGATCGATGAGGCGATAGAACGGAAACTTGCGTATTACGTGACAGAAAAAGGGATAAGTTCCTTTATCCTCAAGGTAAGCCCGATTCTCGGGGCCTATCTTGCAAAAGGCTTCAATTCGATTGTCCGCAAGTGGAAGAAGAAGTACAAGTGCAAGCTGAAACTGGTCGAAGTGACTGATTTCACTGTCCTGCAGAATGAATTTTTTACTGAAAAAGGAGACAGGTTAGACAGCTAACCGTCTCTTTTTCGTTTATGGATATCGGAGCCCGCGGGCGGCTGGTGCGCCCCGGTAATGAAAATTGGGCAAGTTCATTTTCATTACTCTCGGCTTCTTGCTATATTTGGCGCTGCGCGCCATTTATACTGTATCGCCTCGGCAATGCAAACAAGCTTGCATTGCACTCGGCTTCTGCGTATATTTGTCGCTTGAAATTTGAAAAACGGATGCCGCATAATTATAAAGATACCATTACCCTCAATGATGCTGCCAGAATATCCGGGCCGTCGGCTTTCAATATAATGATAAAACCGGCCGGATCGCTTTGTAACCTGGACTGCCACTACTGCTATTATCTGGACAAATCCGATATCTATGGCGGACGGGAACCTCGCATGAGCACTGATATGCTCGAAACCCTGGTGAAGGAATACATAGCCGCGAACGATGTTCCTGAAGTTACATTCAACTGGCATGGCGGCGAACCGCTGGTTCTGGGTCTCGATTTCTACAGGAAAGCCATGGAGTTCGAGCAGAAATATGCCGACGGGAAAATTGTCCATAACACCCTGCAGACCAACGGAACGCTTATAACCCAGGAGTGGGCGTCTTTTTTCAGACAGCATGATTTTCTGATAGGAATCTCCATAGACGGTCCGCAGGACATACATGACAGATACCGTAAGGACAAAGGGGGAGCGCCTACATTCGACAAGGTAATGAGAGGTCTTTCCATCCTTTACCGGACAGGCGTGGAATACAACACCATGTCCACAATCAACAAGGCGTCCGAAGGCCGCGGCCTGGAAGTCTATCAGTTTCTCAAGTCACTCGGTACCAGGTATATGCAGTTCATGCCTGTCGTCGAGCATGTAAAATACCCCTTGACGGCTGCAGGAAAGCCGGACAAAGGGGCCAGACCGCATATCGTGAATCCTTCCGAAGCCGGGGCCGTGATTTCACCATGGTCGGTCGGATCCTTGGCATTCGGCAGATTCATGTGCGACATATTCGATTATTGGGTCAGGAACGATGTCGGACGATGGTTCGTCAACCTGTTCGATGCCACACTTGCCGGCTGGTGCGGAGAACGTCCCGGAACATGCGCCTATGCTGAAACATGCGGAGACAATACGGTAGTCGAGCATAACGGCGACCTGTATCCGTGCGATCATTTTGTATATCCAGAATATCTTCTCGGCAATATTTACGAGAAAGGCCTGAGGGAAATGATGACATCGGACAGACAGGTCCGCTTCGGGATTGAAAAAAGGAATTCGCTTCCATATAGATGCGTCCGGTGCAAGTATTATTTTGCCTGCCATGGCGAGTGTCCGAAACACAGGTTCAACAGGACCGAGTCCGGAGAGACAGGACTCAATGCCCTCTGTGACGGATACTTTATGTTCTATTCCCATGTATCCCCGTATATGGACAAGATGAAGGAACTGCTTATGGCCGGCCAGGCTCCTGCCGGGGTAATCCCGTGGGCGAGGATGCGCGCGATGAAACACATTTAACACTATTTCAGATATGAAACGGATCTTAACTTTTTCTTTAAGTCTTTTTATGGGTGCGGCGGCATGCTTTGCCCAGGAAAAGAAGGAATACAAGGCGTATCTTGTTTCCAATGCTCATTTCGATTCCCAGTGGAACTGGGATGTGCAGCGCTCGATAAGCGAGTATATTCCGAAGACCCTGGACAGGAACCTTTTCCTGTTGGAAAAGTATCCGGATTATATATTCAATTTTGAAGGCGGTATAAAATATGCCTGGATGAAGGAATATTTTCCGGAGAAATATGATCTTATAAAGAAGTACATAGATCAGGGACGCTGGCACGTGACAGGCAGTACATGGGATGCCACTGATGCCATTATCCCTTCTCCAGAATCGTTTACCAGGAATATCCTTTACGGACAGCACTTCTACAGAAAGGAATTCGGTGTCGAAGGTACCGATATCTTCCTCCCGGACTGTTTCGGTTTCGGATGGACCCTGCCTGCCATAGCTGCGCATTCCGGCCTTATAGGATTTTCTACCCAGAAGCTTCAGTGGAGGAACAACCCGTTCTACGGCGACAGCAAGATTCCTTTTGAAATCGGACTCTGGCAGGGCGTTGACGGAGCGCGTATCATGCTTGTGGCCGATGCCCACAACTATACTTCGAGATGGCGTTATGAGGATCTGACACATAACCGCGGCCTTATCAGGAGCGCTTCCGTCTCCCCGATCAAATCGGTCTACCATTATTACGGAACCGGAGATACCGGAGGATCTCCGACGATAGAATCGGTCCGCGCCCTTGAACTCAGTCTGGACGGCGACGGTCCCGTAGAGATAATAAGCGCCGAGAGCGACAGGCTTTACAAGGATTATCTCCCGTTCTCTGACCATCCTGAACTCCCTGTCTGGAACGGAGAACTGCTCATGGACGTGCATGGGACGGGATGCTATACATCCCAGGCTGCCATGAAACTGTATAACAGGCTGAACGAGAATCTCGCAGACGCTGCGGAAAGGAGTGCTGTGGCGGCCGACTGGCTCGGTACTGCCGATTATCCTCTCGAGTTCCTTTCTGAAGCATGGAAGCGCTTTATCTGGCACCAGTTCCATGATGACCTTACCGGAACAAGCATTCCGAGAGCTTATGAGTTTTCCTGGAATGATGAACTGATATCATTGAAACAGTTTGCAGGAGTCCTTACATCATCCGTAGGAGCCGTTTCAAGAGAACTCGACACAGATGTGAAAGGTCTTCCCGTAGTCGTTTACAATCCTATTGCACGTCAGGTTACGGACATGGTTGAGGTGTCCGTACCGTATCAGGGGAAAAGGGTTTCCGTATATGACGTTAACGGAAAGCCTGTTCCTTTCCAGGTAGTGTCGTCTGAAGCAGACGGTATGACCCGTCTGCTTTTCAATGCTTCCGTTCCTGCTGCCGGATATGCCGTATATGAAGTCAGAAAAGGTGGAAGGACCCAGTCCGCTTCATCCATAAGCGTGACCGGGAACGGTATCGAGAACAGTGTTTACAAGGTAACTCTGGATGCCAATGGCGATATCTGCTCCATCATAGACAAACGGTGCGGACGCAATCTTGTGGAAGAAGGGAAATCCATAAGGCTTGCACTGTTTACCCACAACCCTTCGTACAGCTGGCCTGCATGGGAGATCATGAAAGCCACAGTGGATTCGGAACCGGTGTCCATAACCGACAGTGTGCGGATTACGGTTGCCGAAAACGGTCCTGTCAGAGGAACCGTCCGCGTAGAGAGAACTCATGGAGATTCACGTTTTGTCCAGTATATTTCATTGTCTGAAGGAGGGGAAAACGATAGGATAGATATCCGTAACGAAGTGGACTGGAACAGCATGGATGCCCTTCTCAAGGCAGAATTCCCTCTGTCTGTTTCCAATCCTGAAGCTGTGTATGACCTTGGCGTCGGAACTGTAAAAAGAGGAAACAATACACTGACGGCCTATGAAGTGTATGCCCAGCAGTGGGCGGATCTTACATCCGAGGATGGCAGCTATGGGGTATCTGTCCTCAACGACTGCAAATACGGATGGGACAAGCCGGCCGATAACGTTTTGCGTCTTACTCTTCTGCATACTCCTTCTACCAGAGGAGGATATGCCTATCAGGCGCATCAGGATCTCGGACATCACGAGTTTACATATTCTATCGTGGGACATGAGGGAGATTACGGAAACGCAGGTACCGTGGCCAAATCCGAAGTCCTGAACCAGTCGCTGAAAGCATTTCTGGTCCCTAAGCACAAGGGCTCTCTCGGACGTACATTCTCGTTTGCCGGAGTGACGGAAGGAAGTGTCGTGATGAAGGCTTTGAAACATGCTGAAGATACTGACGGCTATGTAGTGAGGTTCTATGAAACGTCCGGGAAAGGCGATCAGGATGCGGTAGTCGAGTTTGCTGCAGACATCCTTCAGGCTCAGGAACTCAACGGAAACGAAGACGTGAAAGGGGATGCTTCCTTTGACGGCAACAGCCTGAAGTTCAGGATAGGGCCGTACGGGATCAGGACATTCCTTGTAAAACTCAAGGATTACGGGAAAGGCCTTTCAGGTGTGGAGTCCGTTCCTGTCGCTCTTCCTTACAATACCAAGGCTGCATCGTACAATGCGTTCCGGACAGAGTCCAACTTCGATGGCAAAGGCAATTCATATGCGGCTGAACTGATTCCTGAAACCTTGACTTACAGAGGTGTTGAATTCAATCTGGCCGACGGTACGGTAGAGAATGCCGTAAAGTGCAAAGGAGATACCCTGGCTCTTCCTGAAGGTGAGTACAACAGGCTTTATATCCTTGCCGCTTCGACATCCAGGGACATGAAGTGTTCTTTCACCGTAGATGGAACGGAATATCAGGCTGTCGTTCCGTACTATGGCGGCTTTGTCGGCCAGTGGGGGCATAAGGGTCACACGGAAGGCTTCCTCAAACCGGCGGAGATTGCATACGTCGGAACCCACAAGCATAGCATTATCAAGAACGCCGATCTTCCGTATGAATTCACTTATATGTTCTGTATAGGTCTTGACATACCGGAAGGGGCACGTACTCTTGTATTGCCGGATAATCCTCAGATCGCAGTTTTTGCTGTGTCTGCGGCTGCCGACATGAACAATCTGGCGCTTCCTGCAAGCGACATTCTCGGGACCGGGCTTCCGGAGCCGGAGGCCGGTGAGGCGCTGGGCTCTATGGGCAACCTGCTGGAAGGCAAGCCTGTAATCGAACGTACCGGCCAGGTCAACCAGTCAGAGCGTGCTGAGGCTGCCATTGACGGTGACATTGCCACCAAATGGTGTGACATCAGTGATGCCAAGCCGAAGTATATCACTGTCGACCTCCAGAAGGATACCCGGATCAAGGGGTGGTCCGTGATGCATGCCGGCCTGGAGTCCCTTGACTACATAGCCGAGGAGTACAGCCTTCAGGTAAGGGCAGATGGCGAGGCGGACTGGAAGACAGTCGATACCGTTTATGAAAATACCGAACTTGAGACGGACAGGCTTCTGCCTGAACCTGTCACCGCCCGCTATGTAAGGCTCTCCCTTTCAAAGCCGGACCAGAGTGAGGGCAATACCGCCAGGGTATATGAGTTCGTCGTATATTAGGCTCTAATGGCCTGGCATATAATAATAGAGGGTGACCCGCCGGGGTCACCCTCTTATTATATGCTATATACAGGAAAGCTCCAGCCAGCGGTTTTCCTTTGTTTCTATTTCTGCAAGTATTTCCCCGATGCGCAGGGAGGCTTCCTGCAGCTGACTGTATTGGAGAGTGCCGCTGTTCAGGTCGGCTTCCAGGGCCGCTTTCTCTGCGTTGAGGCTTTCCAGGTCCTTTTCAAGCTGTTCCAGTTCCCGCTGCTCCTTGTATGACAG
>JADIMH010000017.1 GCA_017694885.1 Candidatus Cryptobacteroides faecipullorum
GGGAATGTGATCGAGAACAGTGTATATAAGGTCACCCTTGACGGCAACGGGGACATCTGCTCCATCGTGGACAAGCGTGACGGCAGGGAACTGGTGGAGAAAGGCAAGGCTGTCCGCCTGGCACTTTTCACGCACAACCCTTCCTACAACTGGCCAGCATGGGAGATTATCAAGAGCACCATGGACGCGGAGCCTGTCCCTGTGTCTGACAATGTAGAAGTTACTGTGGCAGAGGCAGGTCCTGTAAGAGGTGCGCTCAGGGTGGAAAGAACGCACGGGGATTCGCGCTTCGTGCAGTATGTGACTCTTTACGAGGGAGGCCAGAGCGACCGCATCGACATCCGCAACGAAATCGACTGGCAGACCACCGATGCCCTGCTGAAAGCCGAATTCCCTCTCTCTGTATCCAATCCGGAGGCTGTCTATGATCTCGGCGTAGGCTCCGTGGCCCGCGGGAACAATACCGATATCGCATACGAGGTCTATGCACAGCAGTGGGCCGACCTGACTGAAGAGGACGGAGCCTACGGCGTTTCTGTCCTCAATGACAGCAAATACGGCTGGGACAAGCCCTCTGACAACACACTCCGTCTCACCCTCCTGCACACTCCTTCTACCCAGGGACGCTATACATACCAGAGCAGGCAGGACTTCGGACACCATATCTTCACATATTCGATCGTAGGCCATGCCGGAGATTTCCGTACTGCAGGGACAGTAAGGAAAGCCGAAGTGCTCAACCAGCCTCTGAAGGCATTCTTCGTCGGAAAGCACCGCGGAGCTCTCGGCCGCACCTTCTCGTTCGCGGAGTCGCTTGACGGGAATGTGGCTCTCCGCGCCCTCAAGCATGCGGAGGACACTGACGCCTACGTGGTCAGGTTCTACGAGACAGCCGGTTCCGGCGCTACGGATGCAAAGATCCGTTTCGCTTCGGACATCATCATGGCCAAGGAACTCAACGGCAATGAGGATGTAAAGGGAAATGCCTCATTCTCAGGCAATGAACTTGCTTTCTCCATCTCTCCTTATGGTATGAAGACCTTCATGGTGAAGCTGAAGGGCTACGGCAAGGAGACATCCGCCGTGGAGTCGGTTCCTGTCGTGCTTCCTTATAATGCCAAGGCTGCATCTTACAATGCTTTCCGTTCCGATGTCAACTTCGACGGGAAGGGCAATTCCTTCGCTGCGGAGCTTCTTCCGGAGGAAATAATGTACAGGGGAGTGAGGTTCGTCCTTCAGGACGGTACCGTGGAGAATGCTGTCAAGTGCAATGGTGACACTGTCGCCCTTCCTGCCGGGGACTACAACAGGCTCTACCTCCTTGCTGCATCCACTTTAAGGGATACCGAGTCCTCATTCAAGGTCGGGGACACAGTGTATGAGACTGTCGTGCCGTACTACAGCGGATTTGTCGGACAGTGGGGCCATACAGGCCATACCGAGGCCTTCCTCAAGTCTGCCGGAGTGGCGTATGTCGGGACACACAGGCATAGCATGATAAAGAATGCCGATCTTCCTTATGAGTTCGCATACATGTTCTGCATCGGACTTGACATTCCTGAAGGAGCCACGGAACTGGTGCTGCCTGACGATCCGGATATCGTGGTTTTCGCGGCATCCGCAGCCGATGACAAGAACAATGTGGTTACACCTGCATCCGACCTTCTCCGCGTCTGCCTTCCGGAGCCGGAGGCTTCAGCCTCTATCGGCTCCAGGGACAACCTCCTGGCCGGAAAGCCGGTAGTCGAGTGTACCGGACAGACCGGTGAAGGCGAGAGGGCGGAACTTGCCACAGACGGCAATCCTGAGACCAAGTGGTGCGATGTAAGCGGGGCGAAGCCGAAGTACATCACCGTGGATCTCGGCAAGGATACCGGGATAAAGGGATGGTATGTGATGACTGCAGGTCTTGAGTCCCTCGACTATATCGCCAAGGAGTACAGCCTGCAGGTAAAGGCTGACGGCCAGAGCGAATGGAAGACAGTGGATACCGTCTATGACAATACCGATCTCGAGACAGACCGTCTCCTCGCCGAGCCTGTAGCCGCACGCTATGTGAGACTGTCGGTTTCAAAACCGGACCAGAGCGAAGGCGCCGCTGCCAGGATATACGAGTTCAAGGTCTATTGATATGTGATACGGCCGGACACCGCACCGGTGTGATGCCGTCATCGACCGAGGGTGGGCGACAGTGGATGGAATCCCTGTCTGCCCACTTTTTGAATCGGCGCGATCAGGGCAATCTTTTCGCCCTCATTGATATTTAAGCCTATATGCTCGAATAGATATTGATCACCGGTCCAGGCGGCTTTTCAACTGCGCTGTGTGCGAGCGTGTTACCGTGACTTCTTTCCTGTCTGGTGTGCAGAGAACAAGCGAGAGCCTGTTTTCCGGCAGAGGGAGAATGCCGGTGACACTGTCCAGGGAGACAATGCACTGTCTTGAAATCTTCATGAACCTTTCAGGGTCAAGCTGTGCCGCGAGTTCATCGAGACGCATGTCCAGGAGCCCTGACGAACCGTCCTTGAGATAGACGGTGGCATATCCGAACTCAATGCAGATGCAGGCTATATTTTCTGTCGGCACTACCGCTATCGAGGCTCCCCGCCCTATTAGAAGCCGCCGTCGCCAGGATTGGGTGCCACTGCCCATCTGGGCGACGGCAGCCTGAAGCACAGAAATGGACAGGGGGGTGTGGAATCTGTCGAACTTCTCCAGGGCTCTGGATATCCCTTCATCGGTGACAGGTTTGAGAAGGTAGTCGATACAGTTGTATTCGAATGCTTTTATCGCATATTCGTTATACGATGTAGTGAATACTACTGCAGCATCGGTCTTGACGCGGGAGAAAATTCCGAAACTGAGTCCGTCTTCAAGGCGGATGTCCGCGAATATCAGATCAGGTGAATTTGTCAGGAGAAACCCGACAGACTCCCTGATATTTCTGGTCACACCCTGGATTTCGGCATCAGGACGTATCTGCCGGAGTTTGCGGACAAGGAAATTCGCCGGCATTGTCTCGTCTTCTATGACAAGTATCTTCATTGTATGTCCTCCTCGTATATTATCGGTATCCTGACAGAGAATGTACCCTGTGCAGATTCCACTTCTATATGTTTGTTGCAGTAGAAATCATAGAATGCGTCAAGATTCTTCAGTCCGATCTTTTCTGACGGGACAGGATCCAGGAGCGGAATGATATTGTTTCTTACTGTGACATACTCTCCGTCTGAGCCTATCGTGATAGAGAGGGGGCGTGCAGATGAGTGTGCGTTATGTTTCATTGCGTTCTCTACAAGGGTCTGGAGTGACATGGTCGGAAGGTGGCCATCCAGGCGGCGTATTCCGTCGCCGATGACGAGGCTGACTTCTCCTGGCTCCGGCCGGAGAAGATCCATGAACATTTCCACGGACCGCACTTCATCCGAGATATGCGCCAGATGCCGGTTCCTGTTACGGAGCATATACCTGTACAGCCCTGTCAGTCTGTTCATGTATCGTTCCGCTTCCGTAGGGTCGATGTATATCAGTTCGGAGAGAGTGCTGAACCTGTTGAAGATAAAATGCGGATCTGTTTGCAGCGCCAATCTGTCAAGTTCCGCTTTCCTCATTTTTCCCTCCACTTCCCGCAGGTTGATTATGAGCGCATTGCTGAAAAGAAGACTTGCAATCACGGTAGTGGACAGCACATCGGAAAACAATGTCTCAAGAAACACGGTATCAGAGTCCGGATACAGGAGACGGTAGAAAGTCGCCATCAGGCAGGATACAGCCAACACGAAAAGCACAAGTGTCACAATGTATTTCACCATGCTGCTTTGCGAATAGCCTTTCCTGAAGAAATGCCAGATGGCCCAGTGGCAGTATAGTATGGTCGCTTCTGTCAGGAAGACCGTCTCGAGGAAAATCTGCAGCAGATTCATCAGATGGTCCGTAAAAGTGGCTTCCATGAAGAAATCCGACCTGAAATTCAATGACAACCATATCAGTATATTGACTGATGTGGTTGTCAGTATCATCACGGTATGGAACCCCTTTTTCTTAGTGAAGATGAATCCATACCGGTCCAATATGGTATTTTTCCCTGTCTTGTTCATCAGAACTCTATCCCGATTGAAATCTTTGGCATCGCCTTGGCTCCCGTGGCAGGTCCGGTGCCATAGAGGAACACGGATGCTCCTACAGAGAGGTCAAGTCCGACTTTATGGTTGAATGTCCAGTTCCATCCTATGTGAGGGTCAAGCTCGAATGCTTTTTGGAAAGCATTTCCGGAAAGGTCCTTGAAAGCTATGCAGTAACCGGCCTGAATGCCTGTAGTCGGCGTGCTGTTTTTCTTCAGGAGATATGCCTTGTAATCGGCATACAAGTGCCCGAACGCCGGAATCTCGCCTACAGGTGCCGTGAAGAAACCGATTCCTGCTCCGAGGTAGTGATGCCCGTTGAACATATATCCGTGCGAGGTGTCCAGGCCCAGGAAGACGAGCCTGTCCGTAAGTGATACACTTCCTTTGTATCCCGAAGTCCTGAAAAAAGGCAGGTCTCCCGAAGTCTTCCCTTCCGCCGGTTCTGTATTTCCGGCAAGAAGGAGTGCCAGGGCCAGGAGGATTGTCAGAACATTTTTTTCCATATTCTTCATAAATTGACTGTAAATATATGAAATTACTTTTGTTTGATTAATCTAAGGCCTTTGATTGAGCCATTATGTTTAGCCGCAACTCTTATTTCACCTTGAATTAGTTCCGGAGCCTTAGGCTTTTGCCCAGAGACATGTTTTATCCAATTCTCCCAACCCTTTGGTAAATGCGAAGTCGGAGTCTTTAGACCGATAATCATATGCAAATCGGAATCAAATGTACTTTGTAATATTTCAGCATTTTTCCCCATTTTCCCATATGGATAGATTACTGTATACATACATTTGTTCGTAATGTATTTTGCAGCACATATTCTATCTTTTGAAAGATCTTCGTTAACATGTATTTTCAAATCAATGACATTATTCACATAATCAGCCTCTGCAAATTTTTTTAATTCGGCATCAGTTAGTGCAGAACCACCATAATAAGCTACTAACCCTTCCTTATTTGTACCTGGTACTTTTTCTATTCGTTTACCTAAAAAATATCTATTAGGTTGATTCCCTCCTACTTGTGGATAATTTACTGTGTTGGGAAAATCTGTTTTTATTACCATTGAGTTCCATATTAAATAAAGTTTTTCAGCTTTTGTTTTATTCCAAGCAACTTTTTTCTTTTGCATTTTTGTTTTTGCTCCTATTTCTGAATAGATGACATAATCGTAATAATACAACTTTGCCCAAATACGATGTTTGGAATCAAAATTTGATGTATACTTTTTGTTTCTACCGAATGCCCCTTCTAACCATTTCCCTACTACTGTATTTGCTCCGGTATTATAACTAGGTTGACTATCCCAATCTATATCTTGTGCTTCTTCCCAATTATTATCAATTATTTCATTCTTCGGTGGTATAGGAGATGTTTTTGTTTCAATTTCTTCCATATGGAAATCTGGAATGAGATCTTCTTTGTCATCATATGCATAAGTATCATAAAGACAAATTGAACTTACTTGTTTGTTAATATTTACTTCTCGCTTATATGTCCTGTCTGTGAGTTTTTCGAAATCTTCCAAGGCGCTTATATTACTATAATTATTTTCAAAATAATCTAATAATGATTTATGGAAGTAAAATGTCCCAGCCGGTGATATTTTATATATTGTATCCCTAACCATTATTTCACCTCTGATATTAAGCAGTTTCGCAAAATTTAAATTTGGTACAAGGTTGTCGTATCCTAACAATTCATAAATATTAATATTAGTTGGTGGTTTTGATATTCCAAGCGACCTCAATTCTACTGATATAACAGGATCATTGATATAATCTATGAAATTCATCTCAGTCAATAAATTTTGAATTTTATTTCCTGTAAATGATTTTGTTAGTGATGTTAATGATTCCTCTTGATTGACAAGTTTTTTTACAGTTTCTTTTGAGTCAATGTTCAACATGTCAATTTCCTTAGTTGTATACTGCGCCATATTGGCAGTTACTTGTTCTTTTGTACAAGAAAAGAAAATAGCCAGTGCACAAGTGATAGTAATTATTTTGTAATGCATAAATTAAGATGTTTAATTCTGCGGCAAATATATGTTGGCTTTGCTGTTATTGCAAACCGGAACTCCCGGTCTGCCGGAAAACGGACCTGGACTGCATCTTTCAGGCTGTGAACTGCATTTGCCTGGAAGACAGTCGATACCGTTTATGAAAACACCGAACTTGAGACGGACAGGCTTGGGCTTTATTTGCTACATACAGGAAAGCTCCAGCCAGCGGTTTTCCTTTGTTTCTATTTCTGCAAGTATTTCCCCGATGCGCAGGGAGGCTTCCTGCAGCTGACTGTATTGGAGAGTGCCGCTGTTCAGGTCTGCTTCAAGTCTTGCACGTTCTTTCCCAAGTGTGCCGAGGTCTTTTTCCAGTTGCTCCAGTTCTCTCTGCTCTTTGTATGAAAGCTTTTTCTTGGCAGGTGCAGGCTTCTGTGAAGCGGCCTGAGCCGCGGTTCTTGCCGCCTTTTCCTCTGCTCTGGCACCGGCTTTCTGCTGTGCCTCATATTCCTTTATGAAAGCCCTGTATTCACTGTAGCTTCCTATGAAGTCTTTGATGACACCGTCCCCGCAGAACACGAAAAGATGGTCGACAAGCCTGTCCAGAAAATGCCTGTCGTGCGAAACGATTATCAGCGAGCCTCCGAACTCTTTCAGGTATTCTTCCAGAATATTGAGTGTCACTATGTCCAGATCATTGGTAGGCTCGTCCAGTACCAGCAGGTTGGGCTGTTTCATCAGGATGGTCAGCAGATAAAGACGCCGCTTTTCTCCTCCGCTTAGGGTGCTTACCTTGTTGTTCAGCATGTCATGCGGGAACAGGAACCGGTTCAGCAGCCTGGTGTCGTTCACGGTCTCCAGCACAGTGTCTTCCGGATTGAAGGAAATCCCGCTCTGATGGTAGTAGCCTATTTTCAGTGACTCTCCTCTTTCTATGACACCGGTAAGAAGCCCTTTCCCTGTCCGTTGCTCCGCGGTCATCTCCCGGTATTCCACCGGGTCGGTGCAGACCATTTCAGGAGTAAAGTCCCCTGTAAGAAGATTTATGAAAGTGCTTTTCCCGGCTCCGTTGCGTCCTACGATGCCTACTTTTTCATATCTCTGGAAATTGTATGTGAAATGGTCCAGATAGCATTTGTCACCGTAGTAGAAAGATACATCCTTGCAGTTTATTATTTTGGTCCCGAGACGCGAACTGCCCTGTACTTCCGCCAGCGATATCTGCTTCTGGGTATATGTCCGGGACGCCCTGTCTTTCAGATCATAGAATGCATTGATGCGGTATCTGGCCTTTCCCGTGCGTGCCTGCGGCGTACTGCGCATCCATTCGAGTTCGCGGCGCAGGATGTTGCGGACCTTGTCTGTCTCTGCATTGTGGTTGGCTATCCTTTCATCGCGCTTTTCCAGATAGTTTTCATAGTTTCCCTTGTAGGTATATATGGCACCGTGGTCCATTTCCATGATTATGTTGCAGACATGGTCCAGAAAATACCGGTCGTGGGTCACCATCAGCAGGGTGCAGCGCGACCGGGACAGATAGTTTTCAAGGAATTCTATCGCATCGATGTCTAAATGGTTGGTAGGCTCGTCCATGATGAAGAAATCTGCCTCTGACGCCAGCATCTCGGTGATAGCCACCCTTTTGAGTTCTCCGCCGGAAAGTTCCTTGAGTTTCTGGTCGGGATCCGGTAGCCTGAAGCCCGTCAGAAGCTTTTTCACTCTCCGTTCATATTCCCAGTAATGTTCCTGGTCCAGATTCTTCGTGAACCCGGTGCTGTGCTCCATGATCTGCTGCATGATGCTTTTCTGCGGATCATGCTCATACTCCTGTTCCAGGAAGGCTATCCTTATATCCTTGAGGAACATGATCTTTCCGCCCGAGTCGGATTTGTCCTTTCCCGCCAGAATCCTCATCAGCGAAGTCTTTCCCGTACCGTTCGGGGCTATCAGGGCTATCTTGTCCCCTTCGTTGATGTTGAAGCCGATATGCTCGAAGAGGACCTTCGGTCCGTATGATTTCGATATGTTTTCTATCTGCAGGTAACTTGCCATATCCCAGTCGTATTATCAGCCTGCAAATTTACTGTTTTTTGTATATTTGTCCTCAGATAACCAAACCCACAATACATTTTATGCGAAAGATTTATTATCCGCTTTTGGCCTTGGGGCTTGCCGCACTGGCCTCAGTCTCTTCCCGTGCAGACAACGGTATTCCAGGCTATATCCCTTCCGATGAGATAGTGGAAGCCCAGAAAGAGTTCAGCGACAACAAGTTCGGAATTTTCCTCCATTGGGGTATATACAGCATGACAGCCCAGGGGGAATGGTATATGAACAATGTCGGGATCGACTGGCGTGAATATGAGAAACTCGCATCCGGATTCTACCCTTCGAAGTTCGATGCCGCCGCGTGGGTTTCCGCCATCAAGGCCTCAGGCGCGAAATACATCTGCCTGACTTCAAGGCACCACGACGGTTTTTCCATGTTCGGTACAGAATATTCCGACTTCAATATAGTGGATGCGACACCTTTCGGCAGGGACATACTGAAAGAGCTTGCAGAGGAGTGCCGGAGGCAGGGTATCAAGCTGCACCTTTATTACTCTCATATCGACTGGCGCAGATCCGACTATCCCAAAGGCCGGACAGGACTCAATACAGGCTGCGACAGAAGTCAGGAGAACTGGACGCAGTATTTCACATTCATGAACAACCAGCTGACAGAGCTTCTTACAAATTACGGCCCGATAGGCGCCATCTGGTTCGACGGCAAATGGGACCATGATATGGATCCCGATTTCGACTGGCAGCTCGATGAACAGTACGCCATGATACACAGGCTCCAGCCGTCCTGTCTTATCGCAAACAACCATCATGAAACTCCCTTTCCTGGAGAAAACATCCAGATTTTCGAAAGGGATCTTCCGGGAGAGAACAAGGCAGGCCTTTCCGGCCAGTCTGTCAGCGACCATCTTCCGCTCGAGACATGTGAGACCATGAACGGAATGTGGGGGTACAAGATTACGGACCAGAACTACAAGAGCACTAAGGACCTGATCCATCTTCTGGTGAGGGCTGCCGGCAAAAACGCCAACCTGCTTCTCAATATCGGCCCGCAGCCGAACGGGGAGCTTCCTCAGACCGCTGTCCTGCGCCTTAAGGAAATAGGGGAATGGATGCAGAAATACGGAGAGACCATCTACGGTACCAGAATCGGAGAAATCGCACCGCATCCGTGGGGAGTGTCTACATCAAAAGATAATGTCCAGTATATTCATATTCTTGATTATCAGGACAATGTAATCTTCCTTCCTGTCCGGTCGAAGGTGAAGTCGGCTGTCTGCTTCAATACCGGAGAACCTTTGAAATTCACTAAGAATGCCAATGGCATCGTTGTGAACCTCTCCAAAGTCCCTGATGAAGTCGACTATATAGTCAGACTGACGGTGGAGGAATAGCCTGTTTACCTGAAGAATTTGTCGACTTCCTTTACAGCTTGCGGCAGCGCGAATACGGCAACGCGGTCGTAAGCTTTTATTTCCGTGTCTCCGATTGCGATGAAGGCTTCGTTGCCACGGATAACCCCGCCGATTATCGCATTCTTCGGAAACCCTATGTCTTTCAGAGGCCCCTTGGTTATCCAGCTGCCGGGTGCTACGATATATTCAAGCACTTCTGCATTGGTGCCGCTCATATATTTGATGAAACGCACTTTGCTGCTAAGGGTGAACTTGAAGATACGTCCGGCGGTAATGAGTTTTTTGTTGATGACCGCATCGACGCCCATTTCTTCGGCAAGCCTTATGTATTCGATATTCTCCACTTCGGCGATGGTGCGGCTTACGCCCAGTTTCTTTGCCGCGACACAGGCGAGTATGTTCGTTTCGGTGTTGCTGGTAACGGCGACGAAGGCATCATAGTTCTTGATTCCTTCCTCTAAAAGCATGTCCGAGTTCCTACCGTCTCCGTTGACAACGGTAACGTTGCTGCCCAGTCTTTCGGAAAGTTCCACGCAACGGTCCTTCCTGAGTTCGATTATCTTTATCGAGTCCACCTGCCTGTTGAGCTGCTGTGCTACCATCTCTCCGATCGGCCCGCCTCCGAGGATCATCAGTTTGTCGACTTCTATGTTGCTCTTTCCTATGTATTTCATGATCTGGTCAATGCCTTCTCTTTTGGAGATGATGAACACAAGATCGTGATACTTGAATTTGGTGTCTACGCTCGGAATTATCGTGTCGCTGTTCCTGGCTATGGCCACTACCCTGAAAGGCAGGTCTGAAGGAGTTGCCACACCTACGAAATCTATCAGCCTCATGTCGATCATCGGGGAATCCTCTTCCAGTTTGAAGACGGCCATCTGGAGCTTTCCTCTTGCGAAGTCCATTGATTCCGTAGAAGCTGTCCTTTTCAGCAGGTCGACAATCTCCCCGGCTGCTATCTTTTCAGGATAGAAGAGCAGGTCGATTCCCATTTCGGTGAACAGGTATTTGTTCTCGTATGAAAGATATTCCTCATAGTTCACACGGGCAGTGGCTTTTTTGCTTCCGAGCTTTTTGGCCAGCATCGCACTTACGATGTTCACGTCCTGGGAAGTGGAAGGGTTCACTGCAATAAACAGGTCGGCATCTTCCACGCCGGCTTCCTTGAGGACATGGATCGAGGACGGGTTGCCCGTGACTGTGATTACATCGGTATTTTCCGAAAGCGCATCCAGCCTGCTCTGGTCGCAGTCTATGATAGTAAGATCATTGGCTTCGCTACTGAGCATTTTTGCCAGATGTGAGCCTACTTCGCCGGCTCCTGCTATTATGATTTTCATATCTATGGGTTTTGTCGGCCGCCTTCCGGTGCCGGTTCATATTCTTCCAATTCGATTTTCATCCCCGCTATGGCACGGGGAACCATCCATTTCCGGTATAATCCGTACACTGTGACTTTTCCCGCATTTTCCGAGACGAACTTAGCCGTATCTTCCATGTCGGGACGTCTTCCTGCCTTCCTGAAATCCCGGTGGGCCTTCAGTACTGCAGAGAAGTATTTGAATCTGAATGAAACCAGATAGACAACTGCCGCGCATCCGTCCAGAATCATTCTACGGCGGATTGTCTGCCTGGCTTTAAGTATGCCTTCGACGGCAGCCTTCGCAGGGTCGTGGCTGTCCTTGTATAAGTCCAGGGCATAGGTCTTTGCCAGATTGTTCTGAAGCATCAGAAGGTTGTTCCTGAAATTCAGGTACAGTTTCCACGGAGAACTGTTGGGAAGGGTGCCTCCGCCTACATGCCATACCGTCGATTCCGGCACTGTGACTATCCGGTATCCGGCAAGCTGGGCTCTCCAGCATAAATCTATTTCTTCCTGATGCGCAAAGAACCTTTCATCGAGGCCCCCGAGTTTCCTGTATAGTCCGGAACGGACCATCATACAGGCTCCGCTTGCCCAGAATACAGGGGAAGGGGAGTCATACTGTCCGTAATCCTTTTCCACTTTCTTAAGAATACGGCCCCGGCAGAACGGGTAGCCGAATCTGTCGATATAGCCTCCTGCAGCCCCGGCATATTCGAACATGTCCCTGTCCCGGTATGAGTGCAGCTTAGGGGCGCAGATACCGCACTCAGGATGCGTATCCATCCATTCCACCATCGGCTCGAGCCACCCTTTCCGGACTTCGATGTCCGAGTTTATCAGAACATAGTACTCGGCATCGGTCTGGAACAGCGCTCTGTTGTAACCTCCAGTGAAACCGTAGTTTTTGCTGAATCTTATGGTCTTTACCTTCGGGAATTCATACAGCATGAGTTTCATGGAACCGTCGGTTGAGGCATTGTCCGCCACTATGACTTCCGCATCAGTGCCTTCGACTGATTCAAGAAGGGCCGGGAGAAATTTCCTGAGGAACATTTCCCCGTTCCAGTTCAATATGACCACCGCTGTTTTCATCCGCTGCAAAGGTATAAAAAACATTATATTATTTTGAGCCGATCCATATGAAAACCATACCGATGATAATCAGCATCAGGTCCAGAGCCTTGGCCCGCAGGTTCTTTTCATGGAAAATCAGCACGCCGCAGGCGAATGACACGATTACAGACCCTCTGCGGATAAGGGAAACCACGGAAATCATAGAGTCCGGCCGGTCGAGTGCGGAAAAATAAGCAAAATCCGCCAAAGAAAGGAAAATCGAAATGAACGGTATTGCCCAGCTCCATCTGAAAGGAGTGGTTTTTCTTCTGTTCGGATACCATAGTGCCAGGCATACGGTCCCCATCATCAGGAACTGGTACAGGTTATACCAGCTCTGTACGAACATGGGGCCCAGCTGTCCGAGTATGTATTTGTCGTACAGACCGCTGGCGGCTCCCAATACTGCAGCCGCCCCTATGCACCATATCCATTTGTCATGTCTGAAATCCACCTGCTCTTTCCTGCCTGACAGGCTGAGCAGGAAAATGGAGATGACGGACAGCAATACGCCGGTCCACTGGTATGTGTTGAGCCTTTCCCCGAAAATGATCAATGCTCCTATAAGGACAAGAACCGGTCTGGTGGCGTTTATCGGGCCTACGATGGTTAGAGGCAGGTGCTTCATTCCGAAATACCCGAATATCCACGATGACAGCACTATAACAGATTTTATGACAATCAGTGCATGTGCATGTAAAATGGAGTGCTCATCCGCACCGGATGTATCCGGATGGCCGGCAAAAGGCGCATTGTCCAGAACAGTGCCCGCAAACCATCCTGCTCCTGATATGCTGTCGAGAATGAAAGGGGAAAAGATTATCGTAGAGAAAAGCGTATTGAGAAACAGCACTGGAAGTACCGCGTTGTCTTTCAGTGCTGTTTTTTTCGATGTATCATACAGTCCGAGAAGTCCTGCCGATATGAATGCCAGTAAAAGCCACATGCGCCAGGCTATTCGTCTTTATGGCAGCAGCCTTCGCCATGATGGCCGCATCCGTCACCTTCTCCGTGGTGACCGCCGCAGCATCCTTCACCGTCTCCATGATGACCGCCGCAGCATCCTTCACCGTCTCCATGATGACCGCAACCTCCTTCATGATGTCCTCCGCAGCATGAATGTACGTTTTCCCCGTGAAGGCCATCGTGAAGTTCCTTTTCCGTGGCTTCGCGGACAGTCAGTATTTCTCCTGAAAAGTTGAGGGTCTTGCCGGCCATAGGGGAGTTGAGGTCCATCTTTACGGAGTTTTCGCTCACTTCCAGAACCTTGCCGGGTACGACACCTCCTCTGCCGTTCAGCATCGGGATGGTAGTTCCCGGAACCAGAAGGCTTTCCTGGATGACTCCGTTTACCTCGAATGCCTGTTTTGGGAGATCTATGATTCTATCAGGATCCACTTCTCCATACCCTTCTTCAGGGGTAAGGGTGAAGGAGAACTTCCCGCCCGGTTCAAGCCCTTCGACATTTGATTCGAATTTAGGCAGGAGGGAACCGGTTCCCTGTATATAGTCCAGAGGTTTTTCCCTGGTGGTCCTGTCAACGATTTCTCCGTCCACTTCAAGCTCATAGCATAGCTCCACTACTGAATTCTGTCCGATTTTCATGATATGTTTCTTATATGATAAATTGTCAATTATTGTTCTGCAGGTTCCTCGGCTTCATTCGGGGCATAGCAGGAACTTTGCTACGCGGAAAAGTCGGCCTTGTCGAAAGCCAGAGTCGGAATCTGCCATCTGGTGCATTCACGCGCATCGGAACCGGCCGCGATGATCCCGTTCCACAGAGCTATCATGTTGCCTGTTACGACCATCTCCCGTATCGGGTGGGTTATCTTCCCGTCTCTGAAGGCAAAGCCCTCGATCCCGTATGAGAAGTCGCCGGTGACAGGGTTGCAGTTCCCCCCGTTGAATCCGGTAACATATATGCCGCTTCCGCATATGCGCAAAATGTCCGGCAAATTTATTTCAAATTCTTCTGATAAGCAACCTTTCACGCCCTTCTCCGGAACATCGGTTCGGATGAACGGTTTTATGACAGGTCTTGAAATGCCTTCAACTGTAGGCTGCATACCTGTTTTTCCTGCGATATAAGTGTTGATGAAGTACATTTTCACTTTGCCGTTTTCTATGACCGGGGCATCTTTCGTGGCGACGCCTTCGGTATCGAACAGCCTTGAACCCGGTTTCCCGCCGGTCCTTGCCAGATCCAGGATGGTGAGGTTTTCGGAGAAAGCCTTTTTCCCGAGATACCCTTCAAGGAACGAGTTCTTCTGCTGGATGGCGGCGCCGTTGAGCGCTGCCAAAACAGGCGAGACGAGTCTGGAACTTACGCTTTTGTCGACCACCATGCGGAAACTTCCGCCCTTATGCCTTTTCGGGCCTATTTTCCCTGCCGCTTTTTCAAGTGCCGTCCTCGAGCATCCGGTGATATCCAGTCCGGAAAAGAACGGAGACGATTCCCACCAGTAGCCGCTCAGTTTCTTCCCGGAGGTATCCTGTATGGTGACCTCCGAGCAGATTGCGAATGATGTTTCTGTATGTCTTCCGGTGAATCCTTCCGAATCGATGACAATGTTGTCATCGACGGAGTCGGAGTATTCGCATTCTTCCGAAATGACAGTATATCCGTTTCCCGTTACCGGAGACCTGAATATTGAAGCGTCCATAGCTTCTTTCAGTCTCAGTTCGGGTGTCATTCTCTGGTATTCTGGATCATACAGATGCAGTTCCTGGCCTGTCAGTGCGCCTTTTTCCGTCCTTTCATGGTCCGGAAGCTTTCTGTCCGGATCCGGAGCCAGCATCCGTACCGTGTCCAATGCTCTGGAAATGAACTGTCCGAGCTTTTCACGGGAAAAGTCGTTGGTGGAGAAGGTCCCGTATTTCCCGTCTGCGAAAATATACAGGAAAAGGGATCTGTCAGCCGAATGGGTTACCTTGTCGAGTTCTCCGTTAAGCAGACTGAAGCAGTCGAGCACGCTCTTGCTCAGGGAAACTCTCATCTGCGATGCCCCGGATGAAATTCCGAAATCTATGCAGAAGCGTGCCGCTTCCGTTTCTTCCCGGGTGATCAGTCCTGCTGCCGTTTGTATGTTGTTCATGTCGTCCATTGTCATTCTCCTCCTACCGTAAGGCTTTTTACCAGGACCGTGGGTATTCCGCAGGAAACAGGTACGCTCTGTTCTTTCCCGCAGGTCCATGTCCCGTTGTCGATTTTAAGGTCATTCCCTACGCACACTATATCCGAAAGCGCCTGAGGTCCGTTCCCGATGATGTTGATGTCTTTTACCGGAGCTGTAAGTTTTCCGTTCTCGATCAGATAGCCGCTTTTTACGTAGAATGTGAAATCGCCTTCCCCGATTTTTACCTGCCCGTTGGAGAACTCATCCACGTATATGCCTTTTCCGACCGAAGCGATGATGTCTGCAGCAGTGGCGCTCCCGCTTTCCATGTAAGTAGCCCTCATACGCGGTATAGGGTTGAACCTGAATGATTCGCGTCTTCCGTTCCCGGTAGGGGCTACACCGTACCATCCGGCGCTGATGCGGTCATGAAGGTATGAGTTGAGTATGCCGTCCTTGACCATATAGGTCTTTTGTCCCGGAACGCCCTCATCATCGTATGAGCAGGCTCCGCGGTTTCCGGCGATTGTGCCGTCGTCTACGATATTGATCGACCTGTCGCAGACCTGCTGCCCTATCCTTCCGGAAAATACAGACTGTCCCTTGCGGTTGAAATCCGCTTCGAACGCATGTCCCATGGCTTCGTGCAGGAGTATTCCTGACGCTCCGGCTCCCATGACCACAGGCATTCTGCCTCCTTTGGGCCTGCGGGCGTCGAATCTGGCATCTATCCCCCTGACCGCTTCTGCAGCCAGCTCTTCCAGAAGTTCCCCGGTAAGAAGTTCTTCGCCTTGGCGGAAGCTTCTCGAAGCCGTCTTGTTTTCGCTGCGGGTACCGTCATTGAATATTACCGATGCAGTTACGCTTCCCATCGGCCTGGCGTCGTATGTAAGTTCTCCGTATGAGTTGAACATCAGGATATCGCTGTGCGAGTATGATATCCTGGCGATGATTTTGACTGCCCTGCTGTCGAGGGCAAGTATCCGTTCCTGCAGTTTTTCCAGAAACGGGACAAGCCCGGATGCCTTGGTGCTGTTCCAGGACTTTGATTCAGGATACAGCATATCGTTTCCGACAGCGCTTCCGCAGAAGTCCTTCACGTTTTTCCCGCCTTTCCGGCTGCCGGTGCCGCCATCGGCAATCAGAGAGGCAGCCCGTGCCGCTTCCTGCATGTCCTCGGGAACCGTACTTTCCGAGTATGCGTATCCTGTCTTTTCTCCGCTCAGTACACGTATCCCTACCCCGAAATCGGAGTGGAGCCCTCCGGAAGTGACCTGCCCGTCTTTCAGCAGCAGGTCCCCGTAGACCGTATTCTCGAAATAAAGGTCTGACCAGTCGCCTCCGCGGGCCAGGGCTGAGACGGCAAGTCTTTCAAGCTGAGGCTCCGTAACATTGAATATGTTTAGAAAATATTGCTTGTCCATTCCTCTGTGTCGTATGCGCTTTTCTTTATCTTTTCGTATGTTTCCCGGTCTTTGATATTGATGATGTCGTTTTTGCTGCCTTCGGCAATGACTCTGAACGGCACTTTCGAGTTGTCGGCAAGTATCCATCTGTCGCACAGAGGTATGTAGTCCTTGAAGAAGTAGCTTATCCCCACACGGTAACGCCTGCGGACTGTTTCCTCCGGAATATTGTGCCCTCCTGCGGCCACTCTGGCCTTTACTCTTGCTACGGCCAGGTCCGGTGAATTCAGCCAGAAATACATGAGTGTGACAGTATAGCCTTCCTTCTGTGCCATCGATATCATTTTGAGAAGAGTCCGTGTCGCGAGTGTCGTTTCTATTCCGAAATCTTCTTTCCTTGCAAACAGATATTTGATTTTCAACAGCATATAACGGCTTGCCTGAATAGAGGCCTGTTCAGGGTTGAAAGGGGACAGGCCTTTGGCGAATTCGTCCGAATTCACGAACTGGCTGCATTCCAGCATTTCCGGAAGCAGCGTGTACGAGGCGGTGGTCTTACCGGCCCCGTTGCATCCTGATATTATGTAAAGTTTTGGCATAATGCTGTTTTATTTACCATGTGTGACTCCATATCCGAAGAGGGAGAAGTCCCCTTTGCAAGGGTCGTCCGGGAATATTTCCCTGAAAGCATCCGTTATTTCTCTGACAGTCACGATGTCTTTCTGTTTCCGGGAGGTCAGTCCGAGGGCTGTGGCCTCATCATAGACATGCACGTCCAAGGGTATGAGAAGGGCTTTTTTATCGGATTTCTTCCATACTCCCAGGTCTACTTTGCCGTCATCGCGTACCATCCATCTGCGCATCATGTTGATTTTCTTGTCAGGAGCTTTCAGGTCTTCCTTGCGTCCGTAGATCCTGCAGCGGATTTCTCCGTTTGTGAGGCCTTCGATGCTGTCCCGTTCCGAATATACCGTTTTAAGATTATTGCAGATTGAGGCGAATTCACTCCATTTTACTGTCCTGTGCAGGCTTGCATCGTCGTCACGGTAATCTCCCGCCATTACGTAGCCGTATGGTTTCCACATCATTTCATCCATTGCCCGTGTGCAGTCCCTTACTATCATCGACCTCCTTCCCCATGCCAGGTGTGCGGCTATGACGGCAGCTATCTCTACATCTGCCAAAGAGCATTCCCCTGAGCGGAATCTCTTTGCCATTTCTGCAGGGAAAATTATAGGGTCCTCCTGAAAATATTTCGGGTCATTGTATTCCTCAGCCCATTGGACCAGCTGTTCTTTTACTGAATTTTCCATAATAACTAAGGTGGCGATATTCCGGCCGGAAGCGTTTTTCTAAATAAGTATGACAGTGACTTTCCTGGCTCCGTGGGCGCCGAAAACCAGTGCCTGCTCTATGTCGGCCGTTTTTGACGGTCCTGAAATGAATATGCCGAAGCTTCTTTCCCTTGACATTTCATCACGGGAGTACGCCTGGTGCATGTTGTCTACTATGTTGTTTTTGTTCAGGATGATGACCAGGGCTTCAGCTATGAACAGGAGTGCCCTGTGCTTTCCGTAGTCCGTAATCCAGACGGCCCCGTTTTCAGCTACTCCGAAATCTCCGCGGACGACCGCTACATCGGTCCCGTCCAGATCTTCCGGCCTGGAAAAGTCTTCCGGCGAAGCGGTTTTGCATTCGATGATATCGATAGGGGATACAATGCTCTTTGCATCGGGATATTCCCTGCGTATTATACTGTCTATGTCAGATGCGTCCCCTGCCGTTACGGCATCTCCGCCTGCGGCCTTCAATGCCAGGACAAAAGCTCCGATCCTGTCCTCGAAGGTCAGCGCAGCCTGTTTTAAGGGGTTCAGGTCCGGATACTCATGTATTTCCTGAGTATTCCTCCGTATTCTTTCAAGTATTTCTTCTCGGCTTCCCATAGTTCTGTTTTTCAGCGCATCCGACTGCTATTTGACTTTTCCCTTTTTCCACAGGGTATTGAAGGATTCTTTTGCGAACTGCGGCATTTCCCTCCCTTCTCCCCAGGTGTTCAGCCTGTTGTAGACGAGTGATCTTGGAAATGAGTTGACCATAGGGGCGGCCTTTAATGCAGTATTGAAAACCGCCGGATGGTCCATGATTATTTCCATGGAATCGGAAATGACCTTCTTCATCCTGTCTGCCTTGCCCAGGCCGTCCAAAGACTGCCTCCAGAGGTATATCTGCTCTCCGAGGTCTACTTTTGCAGGGCAGACATTGCTGCAGGACATGCAGAGCGAGCAGGCGGAAACGTTGTCGTGGTATTTCTCCGGGTTCTTCAGCATGGACAGGTTGATTCCTATCGGTCCCGGGATGAAGTACGTGTATGAGTATCCTCCGCTATGCCTGTAGACCGGACATGTATTCATGCAGGCTCCGCACCGCAGGCAGTTCAATGCCTTTACATGTCCCTTCTCTGCCAGGATACGGCTTCTGCCGTTATCCACTATAATTATATGGAATTCCCCTCCATCGACAGGCCTGGAATAATGGGAGGTATATGTGGTGACAGGCTGTCCTGTACCTGATCTGGCAAGCAGTCTTGTGAATACTCCGAGGGCATCCAGGTCCGGCACTATCTTTTCCAGCCCGAAAGCCGTGATCTGCAGCTTGTGCAGCGATGTTCCTATATCGGCATTGCCTTCATTGGTACATACTACAGTCTCTCCGGTGGACGCTACGGCGAAGTTCGCGCCCGTCATCGCGGCATCGGCGCGTTTGAAGATCTGCCTGAGGTTTTTTCTTGCGGCATGGGTAAGATAGGTCGGGTCGCAGTTGCCCGGTTCTGTACCCATTTCCTTTTCAAACAGTTTTCCGATTTCCTCCCTTTTTATGTGTACGGCGGGGAGGACGATGTGGCTCGGCCTGACATGCATCAGCTGGACAATCCTTTCCCCGAGGTCGCTTTCCACTGTCTCGATTCCGTTTTCTTCGAGGAACGGGTTGAGTCCGCATTCTTCGGCCAGCATGGATTTGCTTTTTATGAAAAGCCTGGCCTTATGTTCCTGAAGTATTTTGAGGACTGTTTCCCTGTATTCCTGAGCATCAGAGGCCCAATGTACCACCGCTCCGTTTGCTGTGGCGTTTTTCTCGAATTCCGCCAGCAGTTCGGCCAGATGGCTGTTTGAATACATCTTGAGTGCACAGGCCGCATCCCTGAGCTGTTCCCATTCCGGGACGCTCCTGCTCATCCTGTCTCGTTTCTGTCTGACCATCCAGAGAGTCCGGTCGTGCCATGAAGCCTTTTCCCTGTCTTTAAGGAACTCTGCCGCTGCCAATGAATGTTTCGTGCTCATTCTCTGTCCTTTTCTTATAGTCCGTTTGCAAGGATTTCCACAATATGGATCGTTTTTATCGGCAGGTGTTCCCTCCTGATTATGCCGTCCTGATGCATCAGACATGACGAGTCTGCTCCTGTAATGTATTCTGCACCGGTGTCCATGTGCCGCTGTATCTTGTTGCGTCCCATGGCTATAGACACGGCATCTTCTTCGATGGAGAACATGCCTCCGAATCCGCAGCATTCATCCGGTCTTTCAGGTTCGGCGATCTCGATGTCCTTCACTAATGACAGCAGATTCCTGAGTTTGTTGAAATACGGAATGTTCCTTTCGCTCGGAGAGGAAAGCCCCAGAAGGCGTACTCCGTGGCAGCTGTTGTGAATGCTGACTTTATGCGGAAAGGAGACGTCTAAGGAAACGGGTTTTACGATATCATGTATGAATCCGCAGATGTCGTAGATTTTTTCTTCGGTGCGGCATCTGTGTGCCTTGTTTTTCAAGAGGGAAGGATAATGGTCCTTGATGAATACCGCGCAGCTGGCAGACGGCCCGACTACGTAATCGTATCCTGAGAATTTGTCGTCCAGCTGCTCTGCCAGTTCTATGGCGGAGTCCTCGAACCCTGCGTTTGCCATCGGCTGGCCGCAGCAAGTCTGATCCAGAGGGTAGTCTACATCCAGACCGAGATGCTTCAACAGTTTGTATGATGCGATACCTACCTGCGGGTAGACTGCATTTACATAACAGGGAATGAACAGTCCTACCTTGATCTTCTGCAGGCGGTTATAATCTGATACCATTTTATAGATCCTTTTGCTCGTGCAAATATACGCAGAAGCCGAGAGCAATGCAAGTGAACTTGTTCAAATCGCATTGCCGAGGCGCACAGTATAAATGACCGAAGGATAGAAAACTATGAAAAAACGTCATATAATTTATTAAAATAGTTGTATAACTATAAAAAATAGTTATATTTGTGCCGTAAAATCAGAATTACATAGATGATATGGGACGTAACAAAGCTATAGGACTGACTGCCAAGGAAGAGGAAATCATGGATCTTTTCTGGGACAACGGGCCGATGTTCGTCAGGGAACTTCTGGACCATTACGGTGAGCCGAAGCCTCATTTCAATACTCTTTCAACCATTGTGCGCTCTTTGGAGGATAAAGGGTTCCTGTCTCACCGCAGTTACGGGAAGACGTACAGGTACTATGCCGTGGTGAAGAGGGAAGAATACAGGAAAGAATCCCTGCGGAGTGTGATAATGAAATATTTCGATGCGTCACCGTTCAGCGCTGTATCCGCACTTGTCAAGAGCGAGGAATTGTCGGCCGACGAGCTGCGCAAACTTCTGGATATGGTAGAAAGAGGGGAGTAGTGTCATAGAGGCGATGCTTGCATATCTTCTGAAAGTATCCGTGTCTGCGATACTTTTCTATCTCTTTATCAAGATACTCATGGAGAGGGAGACCCAGCATGAGTATATAAGGGGGCTGTGGGTCGGGGCGATTGTCTTCTCTCTGGTTCTCCCGTTCATATATGTGTCCATACTGTACGTGGTATCTTTTATCAGATTGTATATCAGGATTAAACGGACTCCCCGGACACATGAATACGATAGCATTCTCCGCCGCTGTGCTGAAGAAAGCGGATGCAGCAGGAATGTACGCTTGCGTGTGACTGACGACAGCACTGCAGGTCCGTACAGCTGGATGCGCAATATCGTTATATGCCGTCAGGATATGGAATGCGACGGCAAGGATATCATCCTGCATCATGGCTCATACAGTATTCCATTCGCCAAATCCATGAATACAGTGCAGACAGTACCGTGCTCAGGAGCGGGGCCGATGCACGTGAATATCAGACATTGCTAATAAGAAAAGCTGCTGGCGCGGCCTACCACAGCATTGCCAACAGCTTTAATCACAGTAACCTTAAAAACCGTATTACCATGATGTTACAAAATCAAACCTCAAAGAGCGCGTATGCGAAGTCGCTTGCGCTGCTCCCGGTGCTTGCATGCCTGCTTTTCGTCTTTTCCGCAAGCCGTCCGGCACCGTCAGACAAAGTTAATGAAATTCCGGCGGAAACCGAAACTTCTATCCTGGCCCAGTCTCCTGCCGATGTAAAAGACGAGCCGGAGAAAGTTCCTGTTGTCAAAAAAATCGAGAAGAAAGCCATTCCGGATGATTTTCGGATAATGTCAAAAACTGATTTCCTGAAATGGGCCAACACCGTACTTGTATATTCTCAAGAGGCCAAATCTGCCGGGAAATATGGTACAGTCAGGGCTTCATTCAAGATAAAAAACGACGGCACTATCGGAGATATTGTCATAAAGGAATCTCCGGATGAAATCTTCTCCCAGGAGGTCAGACGTGTAATAGCCGCATCGCCTGAATGGTCTAAGTCTGCTTATCAACATATTATGATGGACGGCCCCGGCTGTGTGGAATTCAGTGTGGGCTTCTGTCTTAAAAGCGAGGACAAGGACGGCAATACTGTCTGGCTCGGTTCCGAAGTCGAGGACCACGATATAGCGGTAATGGCTTTTGCGGACAATGCCCTTGAGGCAAGGGCGATGAAGAAATAGAAAAGAGGCTTCAGGGTCAGAACCCTGAAGCCTCTTCCATTTTTTCGCGGATTCTTTCCGTAGCGAGGTTGCCTGTGCTGCCGATATGGGTATGGTGCAGGTCACCTGCTTTTTCCGGATTCTTTCCGTTGCCGTATCTGAAGGTGCCGTCGTTTACTTCGATCCCGACAGCCTTGTATGCATCCCTGAACGGTGTCCCTGAAAGCACCCTCCTGTTCACTTCCTCTACTGTAAACAGATAGTCGTATATGTGGTTTTTCAGGATATTTTCATTTATCCGTATGTTGCAGAGCATGTAGTGGGCCATGGCGAGGCACTTGTGCATCAGCTCCAGTTTCGGGAAAAGAATGTCTTTAAGAAGCTGGAAGTCCCGGTGGTAGCCGTGCGGCATATTGCTGCAAAGCATCGAAATCTCCGTCTCTGCATTCATGATCCGGTTGCAGTTGCCCCTCATTATTTCCCAGACGTCCGGATTCTTCTTGTGCGGCATGATGCTGGAGCCGGTCGTAAGTTCATCCGGGAATGAGATGAAACCGTAATTAGGACACATATACATGCAGCAGTCTGCTGCGAATTTATTGAGGGTCAGGGCTATGGCTCCTATCGCAGAAGCGACTGCACGTTCGCTTTTACCCCTGCTCAACTGGGCTGCGACAGAATTATACTCCATTGATCCGAATCCGAGAAGTTCCGTCGTCATTTCCCTGTCTAAAGGGAAAGAACTTCCATATCCGGCGGCTGATCCGAGCGGATTCTGGTCGGCCACATTGTATGCTCCGCGTAACATATACATGTCATCAGCAAGACTTTCCGCGTAAGCTCCGAACCACAGTCCGAATGAAGACGGCATGGCTACCTGACCGTGCGTGTATCCGGGCAGCAGCACATCCTTGTATTTTTCGCTCAGTTTCTGGAGAATGTCGAAAAGCAGCAGTACCCTGTCTTTCAGTTTGAGGATTTCATCCTTGAGGAACAGTTTCACATCGACCAGCACCTGGTCATTGCGCGAGCGTCCTGAATGTATCTTCTTTCCGATTTCACCGAGCCTGCGCGTAAGCAGCAGTTCGACCTGGGAGTGTATGTCCTCCACCGAATCTTCCAGCCCGAAGTTTCCGGCATTGATTTCGGAAAGGATCTGCTCAAGGCCGGCAGTCAGCCGTTCAAGCTCGTCTGCAGTGATCAGATCTATGCTTTCCAGCATTTTTATATGCGCCATCGAGCCTTGTACGTCATATGCCGCAAGCCTCATGTCGAGGATCCTGTCGTTGCCGACCGTGAAGTCTTCCACTGCCTGAGTGGCTTCCTTCCCTTTGTTCCAGAGTGTTTCCGCCATTAGAGTTTCCTGTTCTTGTAGTTTTCGATTGCTTTAGGTATGATCCTTTCATACGTTTCGCTCTTGTAGAGCGGTGAAGATATTATGAAGTCTGCCGTACTTCTGTTGGTGGCGAACGGAACATTATACAGGGATGCAAGGCGCACCAGGCTCATCACATCGTTCTGATGTCCCTGCATGATAAGGTTGTCGCAGAAGAACACCAGCATGTCTACGCGTTCTTCTGCTATCATCGCCCCGATTTGGGCATCGCCTCCGAGAGGACCGCTCAGCATACAATGGATTTCCGGTATTTTGTCACCGAGAACCTCTGTCAATGCTTCCTTGACAAGCCTTCCGGTCGTGCCGGTACAGTATAATGTGCAGCTTTCAAGTGAGCCGGCGTTGAATTTTACCCAGTCTACCAGCTCGGCTTTTCTGGCGTCATGCGCCACAAGTGCTATATTTTTTATCATGATCTGACTGTCTTAATAATTACTGCAAAACCTTTTTATAAAATCAACATATATGCCAATGGCATTTTCTATTTCGCTGATATATACGAATTCGTCCTTTTTATGGGATCTCGATGAGTCTCCCGGCCCCATTTTTATCGCTTCACAGTTGATCCTCATCCAGTCGGATGTGGTGGGAGAGGAAAACGTTTCAATGCCGGAGGACCGGACGCAGTCGAGCAGCAGGGATTTCGGAGGAGTCGCCGAAGATCTGTTATGCAGGTTCCTCGCTTTCAGACGGCTTTTGCATATGCCCTGAAGTTCATCTAATATTTCCTTGTTCGTGTACCTTTCGGTCGGACGGATATCTATTGTGAATTCGCATCTGTCAGGAATGATATTATGCGCCGTGCCGGCATGTATTTGAGTTACATTCATATTTACTCTTCCCATTGATGAAGATACTTTGCTGAAAACATGGTGATGCAGCTTTGCTATATCTTCCATTGCGATATCTATGGCGTTGACCCCTTCATTCCTTGCCGCATGGCCGCTGACCCCTTCGGCTACGGCATCTATTACCAGCAGTCCGCGTTCGGAGGTGGCTGCGGCCATTCCTGTAGGTTCTCCGACTATTGCCCATTGGGGGTAGCCGTAGGTCTGCGTCTTTCCGTCATGTATGTAAAGTTCGACATTTTCCGGCGGGGCTATCTTCTGATAGGCTTCCCCGATGATTTTAGGGAACCTGAGCCAGACACGTTCCATGCCGTTTGTCCCTGAACGCTCCTCTTCTGAACTGAGAACGAGAATCAGGTTTATCGGCAACCGTTCGTTGTAGAAGTGTCTGAAAACGGCGATCATCGATACTGCCGACGCCCCGTCATCGTTGCTGCCCAGTCCGCAGATGAAATCATATCCGGACTCGGTTATGTGTCCGTCCGCTTTGCCGTTCCCTTTTGCCGGATCTGCAGGAATTGCTTTGGCCGCTGCTGCATAATCAGGAGTGTAAGGGTTGAAAGAATAGTCTTCCCCTGGAGGAACGGTATCTATGTGGGCATTGAGCATGAGACTTTTCTGGGCAGGATCGAAATATCTGTTAAGTGCGATGATGTTGTTGCCTTCGCGATGGTATGCTATTGTGCACCCGTCCAGAAAACAGCATATCCTGTTGCAAACCTCACATTCATTGAAAGAGGGTGAAGGTATCGCAATAATATCCTTCAGAAGCTGAAGATATTCTTTTATGTCCGGTGGTCTGTTTTCCATTGAAATTCGAATGATGATCCGGTTTGTCTTTTTTGCGTGATTAAAGTTTTACTGTAGTTCCCGTGGAATTTCCTATATTCCCGGCATTTTTTATTATCACTCTTGAAACTCCGTTTTCCAGAGCCTTGAAGGCGTTGTCGAGTTTCGGTATCATTCCGTCGGCAACCCTTTTTTCAACTTTGAGTCCGTCATATATCCGAGGGGTGATTTCCGGGATTATGCTGTCGGGATCGTCCTTGTCATAAAGTACGCCGTCCTTTTCGAAGCAATATGTCAGTATGGTGTCATGGCCTGCTTTAGCCAGAGATTCCGCTACTGAAGAGGCGATCGTGTCTGCATTGGTATTCAAGAGGTTGCCTCTTCCGTCATAGGTAATGGCGCACAGGACAGGGGTGATTCCCTGTTCTATGAACGACTCCAGCAGCCTTGCGTTTATTCCTTCAGGAGCGATATCCCCTACGTATCCGTAGTCGATTTCCCGAACTTCTTTATCTTGAGACAGTCCGGATGCCAGTGTCATTTTCACCGGGGGCCTTCTGGTCGCCTGAATGATTTTCCCGTCGGCTCCGCACAGTCCTATGGCATTGCATCCGTTTTTCTGGAGCGAAGCCGTGATGTGCTTGCTGCACCATCCTGCATACACCATAGTGACGATCTCAAGCGTCTGCGCATCGGTGACTCTCCTGCCTTCGACCATTATCGGTTCCATTCCAAGCCTTTTCTGCAGGCCGCTGGCCATTACCCCTCCTCCGTGTACGAGTACTTTGGCTCCTTCTACGGCAGCGAAATCCTTAGCGAATTCCTGAAGCATCGGCTCGTTTTCCACTACGTTACCGCCGATTTTAATAACATTGATCCTCATCCGTTCCGTACTGTTTGATTCCGGGGACGAATGTACGATAATTTTTTGAAGTTCCGTTTCAGCATGCGACATAATTCCTGTGCATCCGCCATATGTGCCAGGTACGGCATATGTGTGAAAACTTCAATTTTATTTTGCATTTGGAATAATTGTTATATAATAAGGGAAAAGTTGTATTGAGACGATGAAAGTAATTGATTTTATCAAGGAGTGGACGCTGCCGTGTGCGATGGCTTTCGGATCCTGCGTCTATCTTCTGTTCTCCGAGGTGCCGTTTTTAGAACCGTTCGGAAATGCCGTGGGGCCGTTTTTCATTGAAATCATGCCAGTTCTGGTTTTTGCCATACTTTATGTCACATTCTGCAAGATACGTCTGCATGACCTGAGGTTCAGCCCTTGGCACATATGGCTGCAGGTTATCCGGCTGGCATTGGCCGGACTGCTTATAGTCCTGATGACATGGTACGGGCATGAGGCGAAACTCGTGCTTGAAGGCATGTTCATCTGTGTAATGTGTCCTACCGCGGCAGCAGCTGCCGTGATTACCGGCAAACTGGGAGGAAGTATTGCTTCGATGACTGTGTATACGCTTATAGACAACGGTCTTACGGCTATTCTGATTCCATTGCTGTTCCCTCTGGTAGAGCAGGAGGCCGATATGACTTTCGCAATGTCTTTTATTATGATCCTGGAGAAGGTGGTCCTGGTGCTGATTTTTCCGTTTGTCTGTGCAATGGCCACAAGACGCTGGTTCCCGAAAATTGCAGGGAAAATACAGTCTGCCGGAAATCTCGGATTTTATATGTGGGCATTCAACCTTTCTATCGTAATGGGTATAACTTTGCATTATATTCTGACAGCCAGGATTTCCAGGATTACAATGTCTCTGTTGCTTATCGCTCCGCTCATTGTTGCTTTTGTCCTTTTCGGTATAGGCAAGAGTGTCGGACGCCATTATGATGAAAGTATCTGCGGCGGCCAGGCTCTCGGCCAGAAAAATACTATAGTAGGAATTTGGCTTACAGTAACTTACCTTAATCCAACCGCTGTCATAGCACCTTGTGCCTATGTCGTATGGCAGAATCTTGTAAACGCCTGGCAGCTATGGTGCAAGGAAAAATACGGCTATTTGAAATGGTGATAGGTTGGTGACAATGGCAAAAGCGGTTGGTCGGATGCCGCTGTCCGCATATGTTCCCGCAAGGCATTCAAGTCTTTCTTCCCGCGGAGGCGTGCCTGCTTGCCTCGCCACCCGCGACATACCTGCAGTTGGGCAATATGCATAACATCTTGTAAGTGAATGTATTCCAGCGACAGGCCATTTGCAGGTGTCGCACTTTTATGCACACCTGCAGTAACGGATGTGCCCCACAGGTGCGTGTAGTGAGGTTTTACTACTGCAGGTGTGCCGGGAAACGTCACACCTGGAATTGACGCTTCTTCCGAACCACTTAAATATCAACAGCTTCTGCATATACACCATTTCCAGGTGTGCGAAGGCATTCTGCTCCATTCCGTTGATGTCGCATTCCGGGCAACGGTTGTGCCTTCTTATTTTTTGATTATCATGTATATTCGACGCCGAAGTGAAAGAAGCCTGAAAGCAATTTTGAGTCGATTTTGTTATCTACAATATATTGAGAAAGTCATCCAATGTCCCGGAAAGCTTCCGGCTACGTCTCCATCCACCCTTCGGACGAGTTCGCCCCTGGTTCTCTCATCCTGCCGGGAACTGCCCACGAGGCCGCGGCCGGCCACGCCTTTCCGTAATTTTATTCCGTGTCGCACGCGCTAGTTGACACTACCTGATAGCAGTATGCAAACGTTTTTCAGATTTTTATAACTTTGACACTCTGAAAACAGCTGACGCCCATAAAGGAATCCAACGCCTATTGTTGTGAATTGCTTTCAAACTTTTTAACTTTGACACTCTGAAAACAGTTGCTAATCATAAGCGGCACTTTATTTTTCAGTTGTGAATTGCTTTCAAACTTTTTAACTTTGACACTCTGAAAACAGCCATAGGATTTTATGCCACATTGTCAGATGCGTTGTGAATTGCTTTCAAACTTTTTAACTTTGACACTCTGAAAACAGCCGGCTGTTTTCGTACTCCTTTTGGTTAAACGTTGTGAATTGCTTTCAAACTTTTTAACTTTGACACTCTGAAAACAGCTGCCCAATCTGGCTCACCTCATCCCCCTGAGTTGTGAATTGCTTTCAAACTTTTTAACTTTGACACTCTGAAAACAGCGAGGAAGAAAATATTCCTCGCTACTCTTCAGTTGTGAATTGCTTTCAAACTTTTTAACTTTGACACTCTGAAAACAGCGCGCACCATTCATTCCGGTTACTTGTATTTGTTGTGAATTGCTTTCAAACTTTTTAACTTTGACACTCTGAAAACAGCTCTCAAAGGGAACCTCACTTGTCTGTGTAGGTTGTGAATTGCTTTCAAACTTTTTAACTTTGACACTCTGAAAACAGCTCCTATCATGATAGATTATTTTTTGCCCGAGTTGTGAATTGCTTTCAAACTTTTTAACTTTGACACTCTGAAAACAGCAGAGTCTATCTAATAAATTAATTCACAATTATTTAATGGCTGTTTTTAGGATAAAAAATCCGATATTCCTATCGGATTTTTTTGTTGTCTATATTCACATTTTACGATTAAAACAATTCGAGCTGGACAAAATCAGTAGGCGGCTTCTGCTCTTTCTTTTCAGTAAAAAGTTCCATGGCGCCGAATTGCTTGTCAGTAATGGACAGAATTCCGACCTGTCCTAAAGCAGGCAGGAAACTTTTGACTCTTTTGATATGGACAGCTGCATTTTCAGCGCTTGGACAATGTCTCATGTAGATTGAAAACTGGAACATGATGAATCCGTCAAGGATTAGTTTTTTGCGGAAATCGGCCGCGGCCTTCCTCTCCTTCTTGGTGTCTGTCGGAAGGTCAAAGAAAACAAGTACCCACATTATCCTGTATTCGCTGAACCTGTCAGTCATATTAGTGTATCAAGTCATTTCAGGGTAGACAATTTTACGTAATTCTCCGCTGAAACATTTTGCCAGCGAAGCTGTGGTGGCTGAAGCGGCGACCATAACAGGACTCCTCCGCCCGTTGATCATTACTTCGACAGTCGGAATCGACAAGAGTTTGACTTTAATCTCTTTCGTCAGTTCACTGCAGTCGGTCTCTTTCCAAATATCATAGACGACTCTGTCCACATACGGTCTGTAAGGCTCCATTATGTCATCGGCCAGGCAGTATGCGTTATACCTGTTGTGGTGATGGATGCCTAACGTCGGGAGGAGGCCGCTTGCGACCAATGCACGTGCTATTACTGCCCGAAGGATGGCGTAGCCGTAATTCAGGAGGTTGTTAGGCTCGGCTTCATAGCGTCCTCTGATAAAAGACACATTATCCGGAAAAATCGTTTTCCAGTAATAAGCTGCTGCGCGGGCTTCCATATTGTCGGTATCTCCGCTTCTTACACTTGCAGCCCAGACTTTCATATTGTTATGCTCCTTCCCGGTGGCGTATTTCAGGACGCTTGCCTGATTTGAAATCTTAGCCTGCACAGTCTGTTGCCAGAGTTGTTTCTTAAGTGGCAGAGAAGAGTCGATCTGCTGCCTGAATCTCTCATTTTGCAAAGTGTTCCCGTATAGCGGAAGCATCAGACCTACCGGAAGATGATTTGAACCACAAGTAATTACAGCACAGTTATTATCGATTAATTCTTCAAGAAGGCCTTGCGTAATGGTTATCTGCCTGTTGTCCAGAATGACTATGCCTATATCTTCTATTGGGACAGTCTTGACAGTAGAGTCATAGCATCTTGTATCATCAAAGTCAGGTAGATCTCCGTCATCACCCGGGACCTTGATGACAAGCTGTCTGAGTTTCATGGACAGATACGCGGGATTACCGAAGTATAATGTACGCTTGATCATAAGTCATAACGTATATCTAAAATTTTTCTAATATTCTCCGATATGGACAATCTGTCCGATATGGTTTATCCTGACTTTTACAATGTCTTTAAGTTTATTAATCATAGTAATTCTTTTCCAAGTAATATCCCTTAAGTTCGGAGTATCTTCAACATTTGTTTCTAAATGATGTCTGAATACATAGTATTTGCTTGCAAGTTTTTGTACCCTGAATAAATTTGGGCTGATGACAGGATAATTGTCAGGATTCATTAAATCGATATCATATGGATTGAATCCTGTTTCAGAATTAGGAAATACGAAATATTCGTTCTGTTTCATTGTGAACAGGAATTTCCATCCTTCATCTTTTTTATATTCCTTATCTATAACAGGTTCGCCAAGATTTTTGCGGCATACAGCCTCATAAAAAGAGACAACTTGTTCCTGGAGGTTCCCGTCAGCATCCTGGAAAATAGCGATGTGATGATTGTTGCTTGTGCTTACATAGTCAGCAGGCAATTTGTTGCCGGACTGGTCGAGAACAGGTTTTCCTGTCTGGTCATGCTTGTCATGCAGTGCGATTGCATTGTTCACTCCTTTTATAGTTACAGTTTTAACAGCAATACCCTTTTCTTTATTCAGCCATATAGGGTTTTCCTCGAGATTTGAAAAGGCTTTTTTCGCATCTCCATCGTTCTTGTCCAGCCGGTCAAGCAACAGTTCTTTGATATGACTGTCTATGATTTTATCAATTTTTTTTGCGTCTTTGAAATTGTCAGGCGTTATAGCTTTACGAATTGTATATACCGTCTCCATATAAAGAATCTTGACCTTTACTGGAACCTGTTCTGTATGTGATTCATTCAAGTATACATGATTCTTGTCCAGACTGTTCTTTCCTGTGAATGCTTTTTTCGGGTCATTGCCAAAATCGGCAAGTCTCTTCTGCAAAGCATCTCTATGGGCTTTCTTGGCAACAGTCTTGATTTTCTCGACATCAAAGCTTGATCCGACTTTTTCTTCTTTTTTTGTGCAATATTGTTGTTTTGATCCGTATATGATTTCATTGTGCAGTTGCCCGCGAGGTGTCAGCTGTACTTTTTTGTTGACGCCTCCTTTCTTTTTTGTAACATTCGTATTTCTTGTAACGACTTTATTTTTTGCTTTGATTGATACGAGAACATTCTCGAGTTGTCTTTTCACCTCAGCCCTGAATATGTCCAGAGGTATTGGCGGACAGAACCTCAGCTTCCCTTTGGAATCTCTATAAAGCATAGTCGATTCAATATAGCGCACAATGCGGCTGCGCTCCTCAGGAGGGACATCTTTAAGGCTGAATTTACTGAGATCAAAAAACTCTTCTTCATCGTTTACTTTCGGGATTCTTGCGTTGAGGTTGTTCAGGTACTGGATGTACGCCAGTTTTGTAAAGGCAATAGTCAGGGCGTCCACAGCATGATGCCTGTGGTCATTGCGTTTTGTCCAGTCTATGATTTTATTTACTGTCCTTCCGTCTTTATCTTTATATGATTCGGTAAGTCCGAGTTTGCTGTATTTATCCCAATTAAGTTCCTGCATTACATCAACAAGCTGCCAGTCCTCTCTCAATCGTTTTGTAATCGAACCTGTTGTTGAAACGACTGAGTCTGTAATCTCTTCAAGTATTTCCTTTGCTTTCTTTGCTATATACTGTGAATCCCGTAAATCACGTTCAATAAAGTCTTCAGGAATATCTTTCTCTGGCATCAGCAGATTTTTATATTTGGTCTTGCTGATTTTCCCGTCTTTAAAGAGTTTTTCCACACGTGCTTTATAACTTTCGACTTCTCCGTATTTGTTTTTGATGAAGTCGAAAGCTGTCATATTGCTTTTTTCAATATTTACCTGCCTGGATTCGAGGGTCTTGTTTGCAAATGAATCGTCAAATAGCTTTGCCTGCGGTATAATGTGCTCTATATCGAATTCCTTTGAAAACAGTTTTTCCCGTGGAATGTAGGTGTTGGAATATAATGTTTTGTATCCTGTCGCCTCCAGTTCTTCATAAAGCCGGTAGCGTATGATATCATTTCTGCTAGGATGTTCGATATTGAATTCTTCATGCAGCAACTTTTTGACTCTGTCGTTTTCACTTGCAGATCTGGATATGGCAAGAGTTGCATCTTTACGTTCATTCTGGCTCTTCTTTAAATCTCTGGCAAGCTCTATTCTTATTTCATCCGGCTTTCCATAAGTGCCAATGACAGCATTGACAACATTGACCATCTGATTCAGGATTTTTTCAACAACTGGATTTCTCAGACTGTTTTTCGGCAACTGTTCAAGATGGTCTTTATATGTTTTATTCTCCAATTCCTCTTTTGTAAGGGATTTCTTTGAGTGTCTGTAGCCTGCGTATCTACATGCTGCACTATACTCATTACCCTCTTTCAGATAAGGAAGTATCTTCTTGATTGCCTTGGTGCTAAGGCTTCCATAATCAGGGGAGAATGTGACAGAAGCAATGATTTTTGAATATTCCGGTTCAAATCCGAAAAGTTCAGATATTTTGTTTATAAGTGAGTCATTTCCTGTTTTTGACTTGTCGCCTTCATAGGAATACAGCAAATGCCATAATTTCATGATTGGCTGCTGTTCAAAATCCTTTCCTTGAAGATAAGAATCAAACTCTAAAATTCCGGTATCATATCCCAGTGCATGGAAAGTTTCAGAAACGGTTTTCTTTAATTCATCCGATGGAAGATTGATAAGCGTATCATATTCACCATGACCGGTCATCTCTATAATCTGGACATATGACTTGTATAGGGCCGCAATAGTCCGGTTCCCTTCTATTTCCTTGAAATTCAGGTCCAGTTCTTTGTAGTTCTTGAACAATAGTTTGAGAATTTCCGCTTTACTGAGCTTTTCTTTGATTTCAAGTTCAGATGCCAGTTTTTCCTTGTCTTCTTGACATAGGTATTCACCGTTGACTTTCAGGTTATTGATAGTCTGCCATATCCTGAATTCATGGAATAGAGGAGAAGATTTTGGGCATACTTTAGGTCCTATAAGTTTGGTCTTCCTTTTCCCGTTGATTTCTATTTCAATCTGTTTTTGTTCAAACTCACAAATGTTTACAAGCCCTTTCTGACTTTTTAGCGGGCGTTGGTAGAAAATGATAATGTCACGGATTTCTTTCTTGAGTTCCGTAGTCAACTGCGGGTGGAATTGAGCCTGGGTAGACCATATTCTTTCAAATTCATCCATATAGTCCTGCCTGTAGAATATCCTGTTTTTCAGACTGGTATTCGGATCTTTGTCCAGCAATGAAACAAGGTACTGTCCGACTGTCTGTTTATGGAAATACAGTTCTTTGCTTCTGTCACTGATACTACCAAGGTATCCGCTTGCAGATTTTATCTGGCTATTGATTTTCTGGAATACGACAGCTAAAGATTCAAGGTCAAGTTTTTCATTGACAGCTTTTGCCCTCCATTCGAAATTTTCTTTTATCTGTTCTTTTCCTTTTGTGACACGTTTTATTCCTTCGATACTAAGGTTGTCACGGCAGATTGCCCAGACCTGTTTTTCATTTTTTCCAGATAAGGATTCTTTCAGACTGTCCGTTAGAAGTCCAGGGTAGAATTCTTTTTGTTTTTCCCAGACCCTATCAAACTCATCGATAAGATCGGACCGATAGAAGTCAGGAATATTATATTTGCCGTCGGATAGCCGACTGAATGCATATTGCCCCGGGGTTAATTGATTGTCATAAAGATATTTGGCTACATCCATGCTGTCAATGGCCTGCCCTTCGTCTTCATTTCCTTTGCTCTTCCTGCTGCTTCTGTAACCTCTTTTTTTATTCAGCATCAGCAGGACACGGGAGAGATCTTCTAACGAGATTTCCTCTGCAGCTGCTTTGGCTCTGAGTCTGAGCGTCTGGAAGGTAGAGAAATTTCCATGCTCGGCGAGAATCGTTGCATCAGTAATCCATCCGGTCGTCTTTAATACCTCAATAAGATTGTTCCTGCGGAGCTTATATCTCTGAAGATTTCTTCGCATGCTTCTTTTGAGAGTTCTGTCAGCGTTTGTCGTTATAGGTTTTCCGGATTCAAAATTCCGTTGTTCATCCACGGTTAAAGGGTTGACTCTGACGCCTATTTTGACGATTGACGAGTTTTCGTTTTTATTTTCGGCTTCGTTGACGACTGCCCATCCTATGGATGTTGTTCCCAGATCAAGCCCTAAAATCTTTTTCATATTGTCAGTCAGTTATTTCGTTTTAGTGGTATGTGAGGTTTCTAAAGAAACATTTTCAAATTTATCGAAATTATTTGATTTTTTCTGCAAACGGAATACCTTTGCTGAAAGTTTGAAGCAATTCACAATAAGGATTATTCCGTTGTGAAAACATCTAAGGCGGCGGGGATTTCCCGTCGCCTTCTTTTGTCTTTCTAATGCTGATGGAAATGCGGGTACAACGGACCGGCAGGCATCATAGTGCGCAACTGCCGTCTTCGCACCAGTCTTTGCTGCGGGAGCCTTTGTATTCGGGGTGACGGTCGAGCCAGATGGCGGCATAGCGGCAGGTGGCTACAGGTTTGAGCCCGTTGGACAGGGCATAGTCATAGGCTGCCTTGACGAGTTCGGAGGCGATGCCGCGCCCGCCGATTTCTTCCGGGACTATGGTATGCCGGATGTCCAGGCACCCGTCTTCAACCTGGTAGCTGACATGTGCGGTGAAGCCGTTTACGATTGTGTAGAATTTTCCGTTGTCCGGTTCGTGGATTATTGTCATTTTATCTGTTTTTTGTCGGATGCTTCTTCTGCAAGTTTTTTACGGTAGGCGTCCATACGTTTTTTCCATGCAATTCGCTTTGCTTTTTCAGCCGCCGCTTTCCTTTCAAGGTATTCTTCGTATTTTCTTTCCAGATAGTTATCTGCCATGCCTGTAATCTTTTTATTCGAATTTTTTCTTAAATGTAGCAAAGAGTTTTGATTTTTAATAAGTTTGCATTGAAAATATGTTGGATTAATATTGAAAAACCATGAACTGGCATTTTAACTCAGTGGCGGTTGCGGCGGCGCTTTTGTCTGTTGCTTCATGCGGGAATTCCGTTGACGGACCCGAAGGTACCAAGACTTTGCAGACGGACGGAATCAGAATAACCTGGATTCAGGACAACGCTAAGGAGCGCCTTATGGAGCGTTCTCTCTTCCCGGATGCTTCAGACAGTCTGGTAGCAAGCCTTGGACTTCAGGATGGGATTCCTTCTACCGTGAGTGTCTTCCTTGTGGAAACGGACGGCAAGAAGATATTGTTCGATACTGGTCTGGGACTGCCGGACAGCAGAATGCTCCCGTCACTGCAGGCTTTGGGTGTAGCTCCGGAAGATATCGACTATCTGTATATCACTCATTTTCATGGTGACCATATAGGAGGCATGCTGAAAGACGGCAAGCCGGTATTCCCTGAAGCGCAGGTATATGTTCCGGAAAAGGAATACGATGCCTGGATGTCCATGCCTGAGGACCGTAAAGCGCAGGTGGAAGAAACGATGGCGGCATATCAGGACAGATTGCATCTTTTTACGGCGGGAGACACTCTTCCGGGTAATGTCCTCAGCATCGATGCACCTGGCCACACCCCGGGACACACTGTTTACAGGGTAGGTGACTTCCTGATTGTAGGTGATCTGATGCATGGAGTGGCTCTGCAGATGGAGCACCCTGAAATTTGTGCTTCATATGATATGGATTTCCCGTCGGCGGTATCTGCCAGGAAGGAAGTTTTGAAGTATGCGTCGGACAGTTCCCTGACTATGGCAGGAATGCACTTCCCGGCACCGGCGTTTATCCAGGCCGGTAAATAGAAGATACGGCTTAACGGACAGGAGCGTCTTGCTGAAATAGAAGAAATGAAATTACAGACCCTGAGTATCCGTACAGAGAACAGGCTGCATGAGGATGACAGTTTTCAATATGAAAGTTTCCCGGAACAGTAATCACTTTATTTCCCGGCAAGTACAGGGAAAAGTTTTTTCGCTCCGTAGACCAGTGCGATAAGGACAATAGCCCCGCCTACATATCCGATATACTGTATTCCCGTCCCGTCGCAGACAGCTCCTCCGACAAGCGCACCGGTGCCTATGCCCACATTATATATCCCTGAATAAATGGACATGGCTACTGCCGTCCCTTGAGGTGCATTCCGTATTATTTCAGACTGGAAAACAAGGTTGTAGCTGTTTATGGCCAGCCCCCAGAATACGCACAGAAGGAACTCGGACCAGATGCTGAACGATGCTGCCTGAAGCAGTAGAAGAGATATGCAGATGCCTGATACTGCGTATTTTATGAAGAAACCGGGATGTCTGTCGTAGAATTTGGAAAAGATGACACTTCCGAAAATTCCCACGACTCCGAAAAGAGTGAGAACCAGTGTAATCAGAGTGCTGCCCATTCCTGCGACCTGTCCCATGAAAGGCTCGATATAGCTATACCCTGTGAAATGTCCGGTGATGGCTATCACAGTGATGAGGTAGATTCCAAGAAGGGCCGGGGTCTTGAAAAGGGCGGGAAGTTTCCTGATCGAGAAATTGCTTTCTCCAGGAGTCTTTTTAAGTACGGCGGCAAGAATGCATAATATTATCAGGGCAACGGCTCCGATTATCAGGAAAGTCGCCCGCCATCCTGCGTACAGTCCTATGGTGCGTCCGAGCGGCAGTCCGACAATCATGGCGATTGAAGATCCGGATACGATGAAACTCAGTGCCGTAGACTGCTTCCCTTCAGGAGCGGTTTTGACGGCGAGAGGGGTGACTATCGACCAGAATATGGCATGGGCACAGGCAACGCCCATCCTGGAGAGCATGAGCATGTAGAAATCGGATGCAAGTCCCGACAGCACATGGCTGACAACGAAAAGCGCCGTTATCGAAAGCATCAGTTTCTTACTTTCGGTCTTCGCGAATACCAGCATGAGAGGCAGGGAAGCCAGGGCCACGACCCAGGCATACACTGTAATCATGAGTCCGGCATGCGATTCGGTAATGCTGAAATCGGCTGCGATGTCAGACAGAAGCCCTATCGGAATGAATTCCGATGTATTGAAAATGAATGCTGAAAATGTAAGCCCTATAACCGGCAGCCATGCTTTCAGTCCGCTTTTTTCGTATCCCATAAATATTCGCTTTCAGTGTTATCTGAACAGTTCATCGAGCTTTTCATAGAGAGCAGGATTTTCCCCGACATAAGCTCCTACGACTTTCCCCTCCGGGTCAATGATTATCATGGTAGGGTATGCCTGTATGCCGTAAGCCAGAGTAACCTCCTGTCCGTCACCGTTAAACAGATTGGTCCACGTGAGTTCGTGTTCTGCAACCCCTTCCCTCCATTCTTCTTCAGTATCCTTGCAGTCTATGCTTGCGAATTCAATCCTGTCCTTGTATTTTTCATAATATTTTTTCAAGTCCGGAATGCCTTTGATGCACCATCCGCACCATGTCCCCCAGAAATCCAGCAAAAGATATTTCCCTTTGAAGGAATCCAGAGTCATGTATTCCCCCTCGAGATTCTTAAGTCTGAAGTCCGGAGCCTGGACACCCGGCTGGAGGCTTTTCCAGTTCTGTTTTTTCTGGATAACATTCCTGTTGTATGATATGAAGTAGTCGAGTACAGGGGCGATAGCGCTGTTTCTGACGCTTTCATCGAGCATTCCGTATGCCTCGATACTTTCTTCTTCAGGCAGGAAGATGGCGGCATAGGCTGATGCGATGTTGGCAGGCTCCTTGCCGACAAGTTCCAGCCTGGTTTCATCAAGCCTTTTGACCGCTGTCCGGACTTCTTTTCTTAAAGAGTCTATAGCTGCCGCATTCCTGTTGTCAAAAGTATAAAGTCCGTGCATCTGCTGCAGCTTTTCCATCCACGCTCTTTCGGCTGCCTTCATCTCTGTCTGAAGGTTCAGTGCATCATACAGTTCGGTACCTGATATTTCAGGTGCGTTCACGCTGCCTGATACTGTCATCCTGTCTCCCGGCAGGAATAGTATTCGTGTGGGGCACATCGTAATCATTTCGGATTCGCTTTTCGGCTTCGGGACGAAGTAGACAAATGACGCCGAATCCGGTATCGAGGTTTCGAAGTATCCGTTTCTCAACACGACAGTATCGATGTATCCTTTATACTGTCCCAGGACACTCGATACTTCAATGAGCAGCGTATCCCTGTCCATTTCAATATGTCCGGAAAGATTCGGTTTCTCATTTATGCAGGAAACGGCCAGTCCGGTCATAATCAGGAACGATACAGGAAGAACATGGTTTTTCATATTGATTGTTGGTTTTGTTTTCTTTAAAAAGAAAAAGGCGGGACCGTAAGCCGGTTTCTGTTTTTGAATCTGCCATTTATCTGCGCAACCTACCCCCTGGCAACGGGCAGGCGACCCTTGACTGCCAGTATATTTGGTCTTGCAGCCCCCGGAACCGTACCCGCGGCATGTCGCCATGTCGCGTCGTGAGCTCTTGCCTCGCGTTTTCACCCTTACGCTTTAAGCGCGGTTGTTTTCTGTTACGGCCCTCCCAAGATTACTCCCGGCTGCGATTTCCGCAGCGGGGTGCCTTGTGCTGTCCGGACTTTCCTCTATTGCGGCAAAAATTGGAACTTTCGGCGTTGCTGCTCGTTTCTCGTGTCCTCACAACCTACAGGTTGCTCCGGGCCTCGAAACTCGCGCGCCTTGAAATCTCCAATTTTTATCCGCAATAGCGGCAGATCGTCCCGCCTTGTATTTCAAACAACTTTTTTGATGCCGGTCCGGCGGATCTATTTGTAGCCGAGCCTGCGTTCCATGCGGTCGTTTTTCCGTATGGTCCTCTGGACGTCGCGCTCGAGTGCCGGTGTAATGTCCTTGCAGGTCTTGTGGCATGCCATCTCGAGGGAATACATCCTGCCGATGCAGAAGTTGGTATGTTCGCACCCGCTGCAACAGTTTTCGTCAGCTTTCATCTTGTTTACGAAATCTGTATCCTCCAGGACTGCACGCCCCATCTGAAGCATCTGGAATCCGCTGTCTATCACCTTGTCAGCATCCTTTCTCGAAGTTACGCCTCCTACATAGACCAGAGGCATGTCCGGAAGTGCGGCCCTGAATTTAAGGGAATCTTCCAGGAAAAACAGCCTTTTGAAAGGTACTGTCGGTGAAACGATGCGTCCGCCCAGACGTACTCCGAGCTTGAGCCACCACTGCCTGAGCGGCATATAATGCGCAATCGCCTTTACCGGGAATTGCCCTCTCATTACGTACATCGGGGCCCGGCTGACGAATCCTCCCGAGAGCACCAGGGCATCCGCCCCGCATTTCTGCAGTTCCTTTGCAACTGTTATGCAGTCATCGATCTCCATACCTCCCTTGAATCCGTCACGGGTATTCATCTTGACGAAAATGGCGACCTTGTCTTTTCCGGCCTCCGTGACCGACGCCATGCATTCGCGCATGAAACGCATCCTGTTGTCAAGGGAACCGCCGTATTCGTCCTTCCTGTGGTTCGTATATGGAGAAAGGAACTGTGATATGAGGTATCCGTGTCCGGCATGTATTTCTACGGCATCGAATCCGGCCTTGATGGCCAGACGTACAGCCTCACCGTATGCTTTTACGACCTCATCGATTTCCTTCTTGTTCATCCCGTGGACGAAAGTAGGGGAGTAGAGGTTGAATCCGCTGCTCGCACCGTATGGCAGGCAGCCGCAGATCCTTTTGTGCGACATGTTCCCGCAGTGTCCGAGCTGAATGGAAGCTTTTGCTCCCTCTGCATGTATTGCATCCGTAAGTTTCCTGAGTTCGGGAACGATCTCTTCTCGCATCCAGAGCTGCCTTTCAAAAGAAAGTCCGCTCCGGCAGACGGCGGCATAGGCTACGGTCGTCATTCCGATACCGCCGCGGGCAACAGCCGTGTGGTAGTCGAAAAGCGATTTTGACGGGGAATTGTTCTCGCACATCCCCTCGAAAGCCGCTGACCTGATGGTCCTGTTCCTGATCTCCAGAGGACCTATCCTATATGGTGTAAATAACTCGCTCATTATCTTTAGTCTCAAATGTTTTCTTCTGATTCTGAAAATTCAAATATTAATAGGAATTTCAAGGCCTATGAAATGAATATAACGAAGAAATGACATTAATATTTGAATTTTCACCAGATGAAAGGAATAAGGTTCTTCCGGTGCAGATTTCTGTATTCGTCTCCGAATTCCTCCTCGTATTTCGCTGTCAGGGATTTGGCTCTCGGAGCCAGGTTCGCGAAAGTCCATACGGCGAAAAGCAGGCCTGCAGGAGACCATGTAAGTATGGCATAGCCGATCCACTCGGTAAGTTCCCCGAAATAGTTGGCAGAAGTCACGTATTTATACAGGCCCTTTCTCGGAATGTAGTGCTTTGTGTCCCCTGGTTTTCTCAGATGTCTGATTACATAGTCCGAATCGAGGTTTATGAGCATTCCGGTGATGAAGACAAGCGTTCCTATTATGAACTGCGGGCTGGCTATCCATTCCATGGTGTATGTCCCGGCAGGAGCGAATCTGTAAAACCATGCACCTATGAAATAGGAGTTGGCCGTATTGAATACCATTCCCATGAGCATGATGGCTACAGGCATACGGCTTTTTCCCCTTATGAGCAGCGGGAAGATGAACGATCTCTGGAAGTAGTGGATCAGGAACAGTCCTGCCATGATATACAGGACTGTATTGCTGTTGCCTGTATCTGTCCCTGAAACGGCATGCCGGAGAGTATATAGAAGCATGAACAGGAATGCCGGGCACTCCATTATCACCCATGCTGCCCTGTTGCTGATTTTCGGCCCCCAGTTGGAACCTGACAGGTATCCGTAGCCTGCTTTGAAGAAGAACAGTGCTATGAAAACCGCAACTGCCAGAATGGCCATACAGAGCATTAATATATAATAGGTATGCATATAGATGGATTGCAGATTTTATCTGTCGAAAATCGCTGCAAAGATAATAAAGATTTTCTCAAATCACTTTTTTTGCCTACTTTTGTACCCCTGTTAACGAGATTCATTTTATTCTATGGCAAAATATGTATTCGTGACAGGCGGAGTCGCTTCTTCGCTGGGAAAAGGCATTATTTCATCATCATTGGCCAAACTTCTTCAGGCCAGAGGTTTGCGGGTTACTATCCAGAAATTCGACCCTTACATCAATATCGACCCTGGTACACTCAACCCTTACGAACATGGAGAGTGCTATGTTACCGATGACGGGGCCGAGACTGACCTTGACCTCGGCCATTATGAGAGATTCCTCGGTGTGCATACATCCAAGGCCAACAATGTAACGACAGGAAAGATCTACCATACCGTCATCAACAAGGAGCGGGAGGGAGCCTATCTTGGCAAGACAGTACAGATCGTCCCTCATATTACCGATGAAATCAAAAGACGCATGCTTCTTCTCGGCAAGTCCGGAAAGTATGATATCATAATCACCGAAATCGGAGGAACCGTAGGCGATATGGAGTCCGAGCCGTTCATCGAGGCGGTGCGTCAGCTCCAGTGGGAACTTCCCGAAGAGGACTGCGTGACTATCCACCTTACTCTGGTGCCATATCTCAGCGCGGCAAAGGAACTGAAGACCAAGCCTACCCAGCATTCCGTCCAGATGCTCCAGCAGAGCGGAGTGCAGCCGGACATCATCGTATGCCGTACGGAGCACAGGCTTACTCCTGAAATCAGGAAGAAAGTGGCTCTGTTCTGCAATGTGAGACCTGGTCATGTGATCGAGTCGATGGACGCGCCTTCGATATATATGGTGCCCCTTAACATGAAGGCCGAGAAACTGGACCAGCTGGTCCTCGACCATTTCGGTCTCAAGAGTCTTCCAGAACCTGACCTTACCGAGTGGAACAGTTTCCTCGACAGGCTCATGCACCCGAAGACAGAGGTAGACATCGCGCTTGTAGGCAAATATGTGGAACTTCAGGATGCCTATAAATCCATTCTTGAATCCTTTGTCCATGCCGGAGCGGCAAATGAATGTAAGGTCCACGTACACAGCATTCACAGCGAGTTCCTCACTCAGGATAATGTTGAAGAGAAGCTGGGAGCCATGGATGCGGTTCTTGTAGCGCCCGGTTTCGGAGAGCGCGGCCTCGAAGGCAAGATCGTCGCTGTCCGTTATGCAAGGGAGCACAATGTGCCGTTCTTCGGTATCTGTCTCGGAATGCAGATGTGCGTAGTCGAATTCGCAAGGGATGTCCTCGGCCTCAAGGACGCAATTTCCACTGAGGTCAACCCCGCTACGCCCGTCCCTATAATCGACCTGATGGAGGACCAGAAGAGCACTACCATAAAGGGAGGGACAATGAGACTCGGCGCCTATGACTGCAAGCTCGACAAGGATTCCCTTGCATACAGGATATACGGCACGGACATGATATCCGAGCGCCACAGACACAGATATGAGTTCAACAATGACTATCTTCCTTTGGTCGAGGCTGCAGGGATGAAGGCGACAGGAAAGAATCCTGATACCGGACTTGTGGAGATTGTCGAGATTCCTTCGCATCCTTTCTTTATCGGAGTGCAGTTCCATCCCGAACTCAAGAGCACACCGGAGCATCCGCAGCCGATATTCGTGGCTTTCGTAAATGCTGCGATGGAATATCACAGACAGCATCATAAGGTGATTTCATCTTTGAAGCCAGAATCCGAAAAATGAGATTCATCTGTATTATAGCGGCTTTGTTGTGCGCTGCACTGGCTCCGGTCAGGTGCGGCGCACAGCTCAAAAGTTACCGGGTCGAGGTCGTACGGGAATATCCGCATGATATCGCATCATATACCCAGGGCCTTTTCTTTCATGACGGACAGATGTATGAAAGTACCGGAGTAGCGGGGGAGTCCACTTTCAGAAAGGTGGATATGCAGACGGGGGAGCCGTTGCGGAAACTTGAGTTTGCCGATAAATACTTTGTCGAGGGCTCTGTAGCTCTGGGAGATGACCTTTATATCCTTACATGGCACAATAAGGTGGCTTTTGTCTACGATATAAATACACTTGAATACAAGTCAACATGGTCTTATCCTCGTGAAGGATGGGGACTTACCACTGACGGAAACAGTCTTATAGCCAGCGACGGGTCGGCGGTGCTTTATTTCATGACTCCGGAATTCAAGCCCGAGAGGCAGATTACCGTCAGACTGAATGGAAGGCCAATGAGGTTTCTGAATGAGCTGGAATATATTGACGGAAAAATCTGGGCGAATGTCTATACGACGGATATGATTCTGGTTATCGATCCTGAAGACGGGAAAGTGGAGGCTGTCATAGACTGCTCCGGACTGCTTCCGGAAAAGCTCCGCAGGCCTGATACCGATGTGCTTAACGGAATCGCTTATAATCCTGCGGACAAGAAACTTTACCTTACGGGGAAGAACTGGCCAAGGCTTTATGAAGTCAGGATAGTTGAAAAATAGATGCCTGAATTGCCATTACGGGTTTTGCAATATAAAAATTAGAAGTATATTTGCAGCCGTTTCCGGGAAATGCCGGGAACGGCTTACATATTTTATTTGCGGGGGTACCTGTTAAAGGTTGAGAAATACCCATTGAACCTGATCCGGCTGATACCGGCGTAGGGAAGCAGTGATCTCATGCACGTTTACCGTGCCCCCTTGCATAAATGTCTTATTATGCGAGGTTTTTTATTTTCGGCAGCGCTATGTGCGCTGGTTCCGTTCACGGCAGCAGCTGCCGTGGATGAAGCGGATGCAACATCCGGAAAGGCAGAGAATGTCTTTGCAGAAGATGAAATCAATGACAAGCTTGACAGCGTGGTAGTTTCCGCTTCCAGAGCGGGCAAGTCCACTCCAGTGACTTACACGATGGTAGGCAAGCAGCAGCTCCGGCAGAACAATCCTATCAATTCCTTGCCGATGATGCTGAATCTTCAGCCTTCAGTAGTGTCTGTAAACGAAGGCGGTACCGGTCTGGGTTATTCGAAGATGACTATCCGTGGCAGCAAGGGCTCACAGGTGAATGTGACGCTTAACGGCATTACGCTCAATGATGCAGAGTCACAGGAAGTGTTCTGGGTGAACATACCGGCCCTCACCAGTCTTATCAGTTCCGTACAGCTCCAGAGGGGACTCGGTACTTCGGCCAACGGTGCCGGCGCCTTCGGTGCCAGCGTTAACATGAGCACGGCATCGGTAACATCCGATCCGCACGTATTTGCCGAAGTGGCGGCAGGGTCTTACAACACATTCATGACCACGGTGTCTGCAGGTACCGGACTTACTAAATCCGGAATCTATTTCGATTTTGCCTATTCCAGGAACTATACTGACGGATATATCCGGAATGCAAAGGCCAGGGTACAGTCGGCATTCGCTGCTCTGGGGTGGATGAACGAGACCAATTCGCTCAGGCTCACATATCTCATGGGCGACCAGCATACGGGCATCACATGGAATGGAATCGATCTGGATACCTATAAGACCGACCGCAGGTATAACAGCGCCGGAGAATATACTGACGAGTTCGGGAATGTCCATTATTATGACAATGAGACAGACAACTACACCCAGCACCATATACAGCTGAACTATACGCACCAGTTTCCGAAAAACGTGGTATGGAGCACCACGCTGAATTTTACCAAAGGTGACGGTTATTACGAGAACTATAAGGCAGGGGAGTCCATGTCGGACTACAACCTTCCTGAACTGCCTTCGAGTCCTGTAATCGACCCGGCTACCGGTGAGCAGATGACGGATGACAAAGGGAATCCCGTATTCAAGGATGGGGCGGACTTCATCACCAGGGAGGCTATGGACAACTATTATCTGGTTTTCAACTCCGATGTAAAATACACTTCGGACAAACTGGCCTTTACCGGAGGAATCAATCTTTCACGGTATGACGGAGGCCATTTCGGCAATATCCTGTGGTGCAGCCGTCTGGGAGACGACTATGATTACAGTTCATATAACAGGAATGACTCCTGGTACCGCAATAACGGTCTGAAGCAGGAGGTGAATGTCTTCGCCAGGGCCGAGTATACACCGCTTGACTGGCTTACGGCTTATGTGGATCTGCAGTACAGAGGCGTTTCCCTGAAGATGAAAGGCCCTGATGACGATGCCGGGCTGCTGGATTACAGGACCTCTTGGGATTTCTTCAATCCACGTGCAGGCCTTACATTCAGCTGGAGGCCGGAACACAAGGCATACATTTCGGCTGCTATGGGCAACAGGGAGCCTGGCCGCAGCGACATCAAAGAGAATATCAAGAATGTCAACAGCGGTAACCGCGACGGTATATCCATCAGGCCGGAGCAGATGGTGGATGTCGAAATCGGATACCAGTATACGGGGAAAAAGGTTACGGCTTCGGCAAACCTCTATTTCATGGAGTATTTTGACATGCTTCTCGAGACCGGACGTCTGAGCGATGTCGGGTATGCGCTTAAGGAAAACGTAGGCAGGGCCTACCGCCGCGGAATCGAGCTTGCTGCCGCATGGCAGGCTGCACCGTGGTTCCGCCTTGACGCCAATGCTACTTTCAGTATGAACAAAATACTGGATTACGTCGGATATTGCGACAATATACGGTATGTTGAAAACGAAGAAGGCGGGCTTGATCTGGATTATCCCGGCGGACAGACTGCCGTAGAATTCGGAAAGACCGACATGCTCATGTCACCTTCAATCATCGGCATGCTGCAGCTTTCTTTCCAGCCGTTCGCCGCTACAGCTTCCAATTCCCTGAAATCCACTACTCTCAGTATCAACGGAAAATATGTCGGAAGGCAGTATATGGACAATACTTCCAGCGCTGAACGTGCAATCCCGGGCTATTTCGTGTCGAACCTTTCTGTTTCCCATGAGTTCAATGTAAAAGGCGGCAAACTTGGAATCAGCGGCTACATAAACAACCTTTTCAACAATATGTACTACGCCGACGGCGGGGCATACAGCATGTATAATGTAGACACAAAGAAAGTTGAGGCTGATGTCTGGGTCTATCCGCAGGCTCCGGTAAACTTCATGCTGAAACTCAGTTACAGGTTTTAAAGGATATAAAAAAAGCAGAAGCCAATGCTCTGCTGCATAAAGTTTTCCGGCTTGGTTTTAAAGACTTCCGCTGTCGCAGCGGAAGTCTTTTCTGGTTAGTTAGTAGTGTTTTCAATTATTAATGGTTAGTATACTTTTGCTTTAAGGATGTGCTAAGTTAGGAAGTTTTATTGATAAAACAAATATTTTCTTAAAATTCCGTTAATGTTTTTTTAATCTTTCAGAAGACCGGGCCTGAGTTTTTTCGTCCGTTCGATGGCCTGTTCATCCTGCCATTCCCTGATAAGCCTGGGATTTCCGCTCAACAGGACATCCGGCACTTTCCAGCCGTTGAATTCCGCAGGTCTCGTATATATGGGTGCGGAAAGCAGCCCGTCCTGGAAACAGTCGCTCAAGGCGGATGTCTCGTCCGTCAGAACTCCGGGAAGCAGTCTGACAATGGCGTCTGTCAGTACGGCAGCAGGGATTTCACCTCCGCTGAGCACGTAGTCCCCGATAGATATTTCCCTGGTGACCAGATGTTCCCGTATGCGGTGGTCGATACCTTTGTAATGTCCGCACAGGATAATGATATTCCCTTTCAGGGACAGTTCATTGGCTATGCCCTGGTCCAGGATTTCCCCGTCGGGAGACATGTATATGACCTCATCGTAATCCCTTTCGGCCTTGAGTTCCCGGATCATCATATAGACAGGTTCTACCATCAGTACCATGCCTGCGTCTCCTCCGTAACTGTAGTCATCCACCTGCTGTCTCGGACCTTTGCCGTACTTCCTCAGGTGGTGGACATGTATTTCGACTATACCTTTCTTTTTCGCCCGTTCTACGATTGAATTGTTCAGCGGGCTTTCGAGCAGTTCCGGCAGTACTGTTATGATGTCGATTCTCATTGGCTTGGATATTTATGTTCAATGCAGGAAAGTATCTCTTTCCTTGAAATGACTGCAAAAATAGAATTTTTTAGAAAAATTAGAACGGACTCCTATAGATTTGCTAAAAAAAGGTATATTTGCAGGTTGAAAATTTTATTGAAACTATTTAGAACTCCATTTTATTATGAGTGAAGAGATTATTCCTGATGTTCCAGTAGCGTCAGACGTACTTGAGAATGAAGAGCCGGCTGTCAATTATTCTGCAATGAGTCTTGCCGAGCTCGCCGACATGTTCCAGAAACTGGCTGTCAGTGAGGACCGTATGAAAAGGTCAAAAGAGGCGGAAGCCATCAAGTCAGCTTTCTATAAAAAACTTCTGAAGGAAAAGGCCGAGGCTGGCAGTGCCGCTGATGTGCAGGAGCCTGGCGGAACGGAAGAAGATGTCGCGGCAGAGCAGGAAGAAGTGCAGGCGGAAACGCAGTCCGCCACGGAAAATTCGGTGTCGGAGAATCCGTTTGAAGAGATAGAGCGCGGATTCAAGGCTCTTTACAATGCTTACCGTAAAGAGAAGGCCGAGTATAACAGGCAGCAGGAGAAGGAACGTGAGCATAATCTGGAACTGAAGGAGGCAGTTATCGCTGACCTTAAAGTCCTTGTGGAGAAGCAGGAGGATGTGAATGCCACTTTCCCTGCATTCCGTGAGATACAGAACAGATGGAGAGAGATAGGGCCGGTCCCTGTCCAGAGTTTCAGAAACCTGAACGATACTTACCAGCTCTATGTCGAGCAGTTCTATGACAAGGTCAAGATAAACAGGGAACTCCGTGATCTGGATTTCAAGAAGAATCTCGAGGCGAAGGAGAAGTTCTGTGAGGCTGCTGAAAAGCTTGCCGAGAAAGAGAATGTGGTGGAGGCATTCAAGGAACTTCAGAAACTTCATGAGCAGTGGAAGGAGTTCGGTCCTGTCGCAAAACAGTTCCGTGAAGATATCTGGAACCGCTTCAAGGCGGCTACAGCCGTAATAAACAAGAAATACCAGGCATATTTTGAAGGTCAGAAAGAGCAGTATGCGGAGAATCTTGCTGCCAAGACCGGACTTTGCGAGCAGGTAGAGGCGATCGCGGAAAAGGAGATCAAGAGTTCCAGCGAGTGGAATGACTGCACCAAAGAGATAGAGGATATCCAGAAGCAGTGGAAAGGAATAGGTTATGCATCGAAGAAGGAAAACCAGAAGATCTATGACCGATTCCGTGCCGCCTGCGACAAGTTCTTTGAACGCAAGAGGGAGTTCTATGCCGCATACAAGGACGAGATGAATGAAAATCTCCAGAAGAAGATCGCACTTTGTGAAGCAGCAGAGGAGCTGAAGACAAGTACTGCCTGGAAGAAGACTACGGACCAGCTGATTAACCTTCAGAAACAGTGGAAGGAGATCGGTGCCGTACCGCGCAAGAAATCAGAGGCTCTGTGGAAAAGGTTCCGTGCAGCCTGCGATGAATTCTTTAACGAGAGGGACAAGCAGGCGAAGCCTGAAAACGATTTCTACGGCAACCTCAAGGCCAAGAAACACCTTATCGAGGAAATCAATGCCTATACGCTTTCCGATGACGAGGATGCCAATGCCGAAGCCGCTCAGGATTTCGCTGACAGGTGGCAGGCTATAGGCTTTGTTCCGTTCAAGGAGAAGGACAAGATCGCCGCAGCCTACAAGGAGGCCATGAATGCCAAGTTCCCGGACATGTCCCGCAGGTCACGCGGCCGGGCTCCGAAGAACGAGAAGGAGAGACTCGTACAGAAATATCTGAAAAAAGAGCAGGATATAGTCACTTACGAGAACAATATCGGCTTCTTTGCGGCATCCAAGAATTCAGAGCCGCTCATCAGACAGATGCAGGAGCGCATCGACAAGGCCAAAGCTGAACTCAAGGAGCTTGAAATGCAGATCAGGGCGCTGGACAGCGCTGAAAATGAACAGTAATGTCTTTTATCGGAAATTGACCGTCAGGACCGGGACTTCAAGGAAGATCCATGCCCTGACGGTAGTTGTGAAATATTGAATATAAAATTATTAGATGAATAAGAATTCAGTTATTGGAATAGTTCTGATAGGTGTGATTTTTTTCGGGTTCACATGGTATCAGTCCAAGCAGTACCAGAAACAGGTCGAATATCAGGCACAGCAGGACTCCATAGCCAGGGCGGAACAGGCCTATATGGATTCCGTATGGAGAGCGCAGCACCCGATCGATTCGGCAGCTACGGCGCTTCAGTCCCCGTCAGCGGCCAGACAGAGGATATATAAGGATACACTTATAGATAATGCCCATAACGCAGAGGCTTCATACCATATCCTGTCGAATGACAAGATCGAAGTCACTTTCACGACAAAAGGCGCCCAGCCATACAGTGTCAAAGTCAAGGATTTCTACAACTACGACAGTACTGACCTGTATATTTTCAAGCCTGAAATGAGCCAGTATGGCATAACCGTCTATGCAGGCGAGAACATCAATACCAAGGATTTCGTTTTCGAACTTGCAGAGAAAACAGATACGACCATCGTCATGCGTCTTCCGTTTGCCGGAGGCGGATATATAGAACAGAAATATACTCTTGCAGAAGGAAGCTACTCGGTCGACAACGATTTCTCTTTCGTAGGTATGGGCAATGTGATTCCACGCAACGTGTCCATGTTCGACATAGACTGGAACGTGGTCATCCCGCGTATGGAGAAAGGCTACAGGAACGAGAAGCAGTATTCCAAGCTGAACTATATGTTCCCAGGAGAGAAGAAGCCCGAGAGAGTGGGCGTAGGACGTGATGATGATGCACGGGTGGATGCCAAGATATCATGGTTCGCTTTCCAGCAGCAGTTCTTCTCAGCAATAATGAGGGCTGACAATGACTTCACTTCAGGCGATTTCGTAATCAGGTTCTTTGAAGAGAATGACCCTTCGCATAACTTGATGGTGTGCTCGGCAAAAATGCGTTCGGACTTCACGGTCGGACCGGACGGCAACGTTACCGTACCGTTCCATTTCTATTTCGGTCCTAACCATTACCGAACGCTCCGCGACTACGACCAGCATTATGAAAGGATCATTCCTCTCGGAGGTTCTGTCATAGGCCTTATCAGCCGCGGTATCATTATCCCGACATTCAATTTCCTGGGCAAGTACATAGCGAATTTCGGTATAATCATCCTTATCCTTACGGTCTTCATCAAGCTGATCGTATCTCCTCTGACAGTCAAGTCGTACATATCATCGGCGAAGATGGCGGTCATAAAGCCTGAGGTAGACAAACTGAATGAAAAATATCCGAAGCAGGAGGATGCCCTGAAGAAACAGCAGGCGATGATGGAGCTTTACAGAAGGGCGGGGATCAGTCCTATGGGAGGATGTCTTCCGATGCTGCTGCAGCTGCCTGTCCTTTATGCGATGTTCCGTTTCTTCCCGGCTTCCATAGAGCTGAGACAGCAGCATTTCCTGTGGGCCGATGACCTGAGCGGTTTCGATTCCATACTCGACCTTCCGTTCAACATTCCTCTTTACGGAGACCATGTATCCCTGTTCGCCCTGCTCATGGCGATTTCCATGTTCCTGTACTCGAAGATGACTTCAAGCCAGATGTCGAATGATCCGAACATGGCGGGAATGAAGTTCATGAGCGTATGGATGATGCCTATAATGATGCTCTTCATCTGTAATAACCTCTCCAGCGGTCTGAGCTATTACTATCTGCTTTCAAACCTCATCACCATGTTCCAGACATGGTTTGTCAAGAGGTTTGTGGTGAAACCGGAGAAGATATATGCACAGATGGCTGCAGCGGCAGTCAAGCCGGTGAAGAAGTCCAAGTGGCAGCAGCGTCTGGAAGAAGCCCAGAAGATGCAGCAGCAGATGGCAAAGGAGCAGGCGAAAAAACGCAGATAATCGTGTAATATGTCAAGTATTGCAGATACGATAAGAAAACTTCACAATGAACTGCCACCGGAAGTGACTCTGGTGGCAGTTTCCAAATTCCATCCTCTCTCATCGGTTATCGAGGCATACGATGCCGGTCAGAAGGTTTTCGGAGAAAGCCGTCCGCAGGAGTTTTCGTCCAAAATCCTGGCTTTGCAGGAATCGGCGGCAGCGGCCGGGAAGCCGGATATGTATTCGGATATCAGGTGGCATTTCATAGGGCACCTCCAGACCAACAAGCTCAAGATGGTCCTTCCGTATGTGTCTATGGTGGAGTCGGTCGATTCCCTGCACCTTCTCCAGGCAATAGACAGATGGGGAAGCGGGAACGGAAAAATCACGGATGTCCTGCTGGAATACCATATAGCATCGGAAGATACCAAGCAAGGATTAAGCGCGGAAGAGATAAAGGAAATTCTTTTTTCGGATGTCCGGTACGGTAATGTGCGTATCCGCGGCCTCATGGGGATGGCCACCTTTACAGACAACGAGTCTGTCATCAGAGAGGATTTCTCCCGTCTGGTCACCCTGAGGGATTGGTTGCTGCCTGAAGCCGGCAGACATCCGAACCTTCATGACGGTTTCGGCCTTCTGTCATTCGGGATGACACACGACTATAAAATCGCAGTGTCTATGGGTGCCGACATAGTCCGCATCGGAACTCTGATTTTCGGAGAACGGAATT
>JADIMH010000004.1 GCA_017694885.1 Candidatus Cryptobacteroides faecipullorum
GAAGGGTTCCAGAAGTCGTTGTTGGAAGCTCCGATGAAGTTATCCATCGGTGTACCGTCGATAACGATGAGAGGCTGGTTGAGACCTGTAAGGGAGTTGTTGCCTCGGAGCTGGATTTTGGAGGAAGAACCGGGACCGCCGCTGGATCGGATGATCTGGACACCGGCTACCTTACCGGTAAGGGCATTAGCGATGTTTGTTTCCCTCGATTCGAGCAAGGACTCTCCGTTTACTTCCTGGAGTGCATATCCGAGGGTCTTTTCTTCCCTGGTAATACCGAGGGCTGTGACGACTACCTCGTCAAGAAGCTGTGTATCGGGCTGCAGAGTGATGGTAACGTCCATATCTGCCCCCCCCACTGTGATTGTCTGCGATACGAAACCCAGACATGAGATTTCTACGGTAGCTCCTGAATTTACTTCAAAGCTGAAATCTCCGTTTTCATCTGAAATGGTACCTTGTGTCGTGCCTACTATGAGTGCAGCAGCTCCCGGAAGAGGAAGTCCGTCAGAGTCAAGGATTTTACCTTTGACCGTAACGGTCTGAGCAAAAGCCGCTGTTCCGCACAACGTCGCCGCAAATACAAGCAGAATGCGGCAAATCGCATTGAAGCGAACAAAGAATTGCTTCATAAAATTTTGATTTAGTTAGTGTTAGTTTATAATTAGGTTCTGGTACAGTCAACTAAACTCAAAAGCAATTCAGAATTCATCCGACCACCGGGGAATGGTTCGATATCAAAATCAGGTTATCAGTTTGTTAAGTCTTATTCCTAATATTTTGCAAAAGTAGTAAAAAATATTTTTCATCTCTACTTGTCAGAAATATTTCCTTTAAAAAAATTTAAATACTGTAATCGAATACGTTTCAGGTCAAAACACGAAAGCAGCCCTTGTCTTTGCGGTTTACCGTACAGGACAAGGGCTGCTTTAGGTCTATTGGTAAAAATCCATTAATAGTTGGTAGCGTGGATCTTGAAATAGCTCTTAGGATGCTTGCATACAGGGCAGATTTCAGGAGCTTTCTTTCCGACCACGATATGTCCGCAGTTGCTGCACTCCCAGATCATATCCTCGTCTCTTGAGAAGACCAGGCCTTCCTTTACATTTGCAAGAAGCTTGCGGTAACGCTCCTCATGCATCTTCTCGATAGCGGCGACTTTCTCGAAAAGCACTGCGATTTCGGTGAAGCCTTCCTCGCGGGCCTCTTTGGCAAATCCTGCATACATGTCAGTCCATTCGTAGTTTTCGCCCTCGGCAGCATCAAGAAGGTTTTCCTCGGTAGAAGGGACCTCTCCTCCGTGAAGAAGCTTGAACCAGATCTTGGCATGTTCCTTCTCGTTGTTTGCAGTCTCTTCGAAAAGATCGGCAATCTGCACATATCCGTCTTTCTTTGCCTTGGAAGCATAGTATGTATATTTGTTACGTGCCTGTGACTCACCGGCAAAAGCGGCCTGAAGATTGGCTTCGGTCTTAGTTCCTTTCAATTCTTTCATGATTTTCTAATTTTGAATTTTTAAAAATTACAACGTTTATGCAAATATAGGGAAATAAATCGGAACTCCAAGAATCCCGACAGGAAAATATACTCATAATTTTATTATCTTCGTCGGGTAAAAATCCAACACACCTATTTATATGAAACGAACATTATTGTCTGCAGTAGCCTGCCTGGCGGGCTTCCTGCCCTACGATTCCCTGCCTGCTTCAGGCAAAGAGGCCCCGGAGCGTGATCTGGTACAGTATGCAAACACCCTTCAGGGAACGAACTCAGAGTTCCGGTTCACCCACGGAAATACATTCCCGGCTACAGTCCTGCCTTTCGGAATGCATACCTGGACACCGCAGACAGGGACGAACGGAGACGGATGGAAATACCAGTATGACCGGGATTCGATCCGGGCTTTCCAGCAGGCGCACCAGTGCAGTTCCTGGACAAACGACTATATGGTCTACAGCCTGATGCCGGTGAGCGGAGAACTGAAGACAGACCAGTATGGCCGTGCCGCGAAATTCAGCCATGACAACGAAATCGGAAGGCCGCACTACTACAGCGTGCGTTTCGACAACGGAATCAAGGCCGAGCTGTCCCCGGTAGAGCGCGGAGCACATCTTAAATTCACATTCCCCAAAGGGGAGAAATCATACGTCATCCTGGACGGCTACACCGGTTTTTCAAGCGTAGAAATCGACCCTGAAAACAGAAGGATAACAGGGTGGGTAGCCAATGGAGGAGTTGCCCGTAAGGGACTCAGGAACTGGTTCGTTATCGAATTCGACCGGCCTTTCGTATCATACGGGACATGGGACGGCCATTCTGAAGAGATATTTCCTGGAAGACTGGCCGACGACGGGCGGAAGAAAGGGGCATACGTAGAATTCGCCAAAGGCTCGACCGTACAGATAAAAACGGCTTCTTCTTATATAAGTCAGGCCCAGGCCAGACTCAACCTCGACACCGAACTCGGAAAATACAAGAATTTCGAACAGACGAAAGCCGCAGCATGGAAAGTCTGGAATGACCTGTTCAACAGAGTCCTGGTCGAGGATGACAATGAAGAGAATATCAGGACATTCTACTCATGTTTCTTCAGGGCCAGCATTTTCTCCCGCTCATTCTTCGAATACGATGCCGAAGGAAATCCCTACTACAGAAGCCCTAATGACAACAGGATACATTCAGGCTACTATTACACCGACACGGGCTTCTGGGATACGTTCCGGGCACAGTTTCCACTTACCTGCATCCTGCACCCGACAATGCAGGGCAGATACATGAACGCAATGCTTGACTGCTACAGGCAGTACGGATGGCTTCCGTCATGGTCATTCCCGAATGAGACCGGAGGAATGATCGGCAGCCACGCCATATCCCTTTTCGCCGATGCATGGGCCAAAGGCATCAGGACATTCAACCCGGAAGAGGCCCTTGAAGCCTACTATCATGAAGCCACGAATAACAGCCCGGGAGGCCCGGCGAGCGGACGCAACGGATGGAAAGAATATTTCACCCTCGGATACATTCCTTACCCCGATGTCCGGGAATCCACGGCAAAAACACTCGAATATACATACGATGACTGGTGCGCCTGCCAGTTGGCCAAAATGACCGGGAACAGCTACTATGAAAACATCTTCGGCCGCCAGATATACAACTACCGCAATGTCTTCAACCCACAGACCGGATTCATGCAGGGCCGACACAGGGACGGGACCTGGACGGAGAACTTCGATCCGGCAGAATGGGGAGGCCCGTTCACCGAAGGCTGTGCATGGCATTACCTGTGGTCCGTATTCCATGATCCAGCCGGACTGTCGGATCTGCTCGGAGGAGACGAAAAGTTCGTACAGAAACTCGATTCCGTATTTACCGTATCAGGAGACTTCAAGGTCGGGACCTACGGATTCGCCATCCACGAAATGAACGAAATGAAAGCCGCCGGCATGGGCCAGTATGCTCATGGGAATCAGCCTATCCAGCATGCAATATACCTTTATAATTATGTCGGCGCCCCTTGGAAGGCCCAGCAGCGTGTGCGGGAAGTCATGACCAGGCTATACAACAGTACTGAAAACGGCTATCCCGGCGACGAGGATCAGGGCCAGACATCTTCCTGGTATGTACTCAGTGCGCTCGGATTCTACAGTGTATGTCCGGGAACAGACCAATACGTAATAGGGAGCCCTCTATTCAGGAAAGTAACGCTAACACTTGAAAACGGAAAAAAGTTTACGATAGATGCCGAAGGCAACGGCAGCAACGCCGTTTACATCCGGTCCGCATCCCTTAACGGCAAACCGCTGGAAAGGAACTATATCACCTACGACGAGATCGTTTCCGGAGGCACCCTGACCTTCGAGATGTCGGACAGGCCGGCCACCGGTCGCGGCATATGCAAAGAAGCCAGACCGTACTCTTCATCTGAAGAAGAGTAACGGAATCATTGCAAATCGAAAAGGCGGCAGGATTTACCTTTATTCTGCCGCCTTTTCCGTTTCCTGTATTTCCGGATGTATCCTGAATATCTTATATCCGACAGCAGCAACCAAAACGGACATCAGCGGGGATATGATATTGAAGAATGTATAAGGAAGGTACTCCAAAGTCGGAACCTTCAGCACTGTAGCCTGCGTCATACCGCATGAGTTCCACGGAATGAGCACGGAAGTTACGGTAGCGGAATCCTCCACCGAACGGCTGAGCAACCTCTTCTCGTATCCTTTCTGTTCGTAAAGCTTTTTATAAAGATTGCTGGTCAGGATAATGGAAATATACTGGTCACCTGTCACCATATTGCACAAAAGCCCCGTACCTACAGTCGAGCCGACAAGGGTGACTGCCCTGCGGGCAAGTTTTGCAAACAGGTCAGTAAGGCTTTTCAGCATGCCGCTGCCTGCAAGCACGCCGCCGAAAGTAACTGAACAGATGATGAGGAATATCGTGTTGAGCATACCTGTCATCCCTCTGGTCGAAATAAGGGAATCGATGGCCCCGTTACCTGTCTGTATCCCTGTAGAGCCGTAGAAAGTGACGGCAGTGCCTTCACAGGCATCCATGAAAGAAAGTCCGTCGAATCCGGAAAGCGGGATATCCGGATTGGCCACCGCCCAGACAGCCTGAGGCTGGAACACCAAGGCTGCTATGGCAGCCATTACCGCTGCACTGAAAAGAGTGAGGATCGCAGGAACCTTTTTAACGATAAGGACACCTGTGATTACAGGAACAGCCAGAAGCCAAGGCGTGATATTGAAAGCAGACCTGAGCGACCTGGAAAACTCAGCTGCCTGGGACACCTCTGCAGCCGGATGAAGAAGACTGGCCGCCAGAAATATTATCAGAGCGATGGTAAGCGACGGAACCGTGGTTATCATCATATATCTGATATGGGTGAAAAGCGGTGTACCGCTGGAAGAAGATGCCAGCACCGTCGTATCCGAAAGCGGCGATACCTTATCCCCGAAATAAGCTCCGGAAATGATGGCTCCTGCCGTCCAGCCCGGTTCGAATCCCTGAGCCGTACCGATTCCTATCAAAGCCACGCCTATAGTGGCTATCGTAGTCCATGAACTTCCTGTCATCACGGACACCAAGGCGCTGATCGCACATGCAGCAGCAAGGAATACCGAAGGGAAAATGACCTTCATCCCGTAACATATCATTGCCGGAACTATTCCGCTGACCATCCATGTACCCGCAATCGCCCCTATAAGCAGAAGGATGAGTATGGCAGAGCCTACCGATCTGATATTGTCCAGGATGCAGTCTTCAAGGACTTCCCATGGAGTCCTGTATGCAAACATGGATATCGCGGCCGTCACTGCCGATGCCAGAAGCAGGCACACCTGGCTGCCGCCGGAAAGGGCGTCCGCTCCGAAAATGCTGATGACTACCACCAGAGACAAAGTCAGTACAATAAACGGTATAAGGGAAACGGCCCATGACGGCTCGCGTCTCTGCTCCGTATGGTCTCCCTGTCTTTTTCTTTTTATCAAACCAGCCATTTGCTGCCAGGAATATATGAAATGATTTTAGCCGTAACGAAGCAGCTTATGAATGTGCATACCGATATCGCAGGAATAGCTGCCGCAGTAGGCAGGGCAAGCGTATCCTTGAATACAGACACCCACAGCCCAAGCCACATCACATGCATGAGGTACACAAGATAGCTCAGTCTGGACATATCAGCGACCACGCGGGGCGGATTATCCTGCCTGATGCATGTAAACAGCAGGAAAGTGCCTGCGGTAAGCATCACGCAATTGATGGTACACATGTTCCAGCCGACTTCCAGTACCGGAGTCTCCAGAACTACCCCCGGCGTAGCCTGGACATAGAATGACAGTATGGTGATGACTGCCCCGACAACCGTCAGAGCCGAGCCTGCAACCAGACGTTTCTTCCTGCTCCAGTCCAGATGAACCTTTATATAATGCGCCATGATGACATATCCGAGATAGCCGGAAAAGTACCACAGCACGTGGAACTCGTTCCAAAAGCACTGACCCCAGACTTCGCCGAACCACCTGTTCAGATACGGAATGCAGGTAGAGAGAGCGAACAGTCCCACGAACAGCCCCTCCTCCCTGGCCGAAGCCTTTCTGAGCCAAGGGGATATTATCGGAATGAAAAGGTATATGGATATAAGCGGATACATGAACCACAGATGACCGGCCGTCGAAGGGAAATTAAGAAGCAGCCTCGAAAGGTCATTCCGTGCGACAGTCCAGTCTATCTGCCCCCACAGCATGGGAAGCGTGCTGTAAAGGATCATGAAAAGGATAAAACCCGGAAGGATGCGTGTAAAACGGCGGCGGTAAAACTGCCATGCGGTCTGTTCCTCTTTCATCGGCACGAGAAGGAAAGCCGAAATGATTATGAACAGCGGCACCGACATGCGGGAAAAACCATCATAAACAGACACCCAAAGACGGTCCGCTTCGTTCATAAGGTAGGACTGGGGACCGGCCATATCGGACACCGCCCCGGGAATTACGCCATAATAGTTCTCGCTTGCATGCACGACCATAACGAGGAAACATGCAAACACTCTCAGATAATCCAAAAACGCTATACGCTTCATAACTTCTTTGTAACTTCTGGAAATTCCGTCATTTTCAGTTACATTCCAGAAATGCCGGGCGCAAAGGTAACCAAACTTTCCTTATTTCCAACCAGGTCCGGAACAGACATCGCCACCGGTCCAGCATACGCACTGCAAATAAAAAATAACGCACTGAAAAATCAGTGCGTTATTCATAAAACATGTACCCCCGTGCGGAATCGAACCGCAACCGTCGGAACCGGAATCCGAAATTCTATCCATTAAACTACGGAGGCAAGAACGCTCCGGGAAATCCCGCAGGCCGTAAACCGGACGGCAAATATAGTATAATTTCCTTTTATATCTCCATTTTTTTTGTACTTTTGCCACCGTAATTTCCGGTCTGTGGCGGACAACCCGCAGACAGTCGATTGAAGATTAATTAAATAAATATTGTTTGGAATGAAAAAAGCTTATGTTTTCCCTGGACAGGGCTCACAGTTCCCTGGAATGGCCAAAGACCTTTACGAGTCGAACGCCACTGCAAAGGAAATGCTTGAAAAAGCAAATGAAATCCTGAAATTCAGGATAACAGACATAATGTTCGGAGGCACTCCTGAAGAGCTGAAAGCCACCAATGTCACCCAGCCTGCCGTATTCCTTCATTCTACAGTGCTGGCCAAATGCTATGACGGGTTCCAGCCAGATATGGTAGCCGGACATTCCCTCGGAGAATTCTCGGCTCTCGCGGCAGCAGGGGCAATGGACTTTGAAGATGCCCTCAAGCTCGTATCCATCAGGGCAAGGGCAATGCAGAAAGCCTGCGAACTCAAGCCTTCGACAATGGCTGCAATCATCGCGCTCCCTACTGAAAAAGTCGAGGAAATCTGCAAGGAATGCACAAGCGGAATCGTTGTACCTGCAAACTACAACTGCGACGGACAGATCGTCATTTCAGGCGAAATCGATGCCATCAAGGACGTATGCGACAAAATGCTTGCTGCCGGAGCCAAAAGGGCGCTGATCCTGAAGGTCGGCGGAGCATTCCACTCGCCGCTCATGGAGCCTGCACGCGCAGAGCTTGCAAAGGCTATCGAAGCTACTACTTTCAAGACTCCGGTATGCCCTGTTTATCAGAACGTAACCGCGCTTCCTTCAACCGATCCGGATACTATCAAGAAAAATCTGCTCGCGCAGCTCACTTCTCCGGTCAAGTGGACCCAGACAGTCAAGAACATGGTTGCCGACGGAGCAGGATATTTCATGGAAATCGGACCGGGCAACGTTCTCCAGGGTCTTGTCAAGAAGATCGCTCCCGATGTAACCATCGAAGGACTCACTACTTTATAGTGCATAATATAGACATTCATGATTTTGGTCATTCCGGACACGGCTCCGGGATGGCCAAATTTGATTTTGAACGGAAATGGAAAATTTCAACTTCGATGAAGTGATTCCTCGCAGAGGAACGGAATCAATAAAGTGGGACAGGCCAGAAGAAGAAGGCGTAATACCCATGTGGGTGGCGGACATGGATTTCATGACCGCCCCGTCCGTGCTAAAGGCACTGGAAAAACGGCTGAGACACGGTGTGTTCGGATATACCAGGGTGCCGGAAGAATATTTCCGGTCCGTCAGCAGCTGGTTCTCGCGCCGGCACGGATTCAAGATAGATCCTCAATGGATACTTCCGGTACCGGGTATAGTACCGGCGCTTACCTGTATTGTAAAGGCTCTCGTAAAACCGGGAGAAAAAGTCATCTTCCAGTCTCCTGCCTACGACAGTTTCTATACATCCGTTACCAAAAACGGTTGCCGACTCTCATTGAATCCATTGATATACAAAGACAATACATACACCATCGATTTTGACGACCTCGAACGCAGAGCGGCCGAGCCCGATGCCGGAGTGATGATACTGTGCAACCCTCACAACCCTTCGGGCCGTGTCTGGACCCGTGATGAACTGGTCCGGGTCGGGGAAATCTGTCTGAAACACGGACTGACGGTAGTCGCCGACGAGATACATTGCGAACTCACATGCCCGGGCCATGAATACACCCCGTTCGCCAGCATATCAGAAGAGTTCCTCATGAACAGCATCAGCTGCTCCTCCCCGAGCAAGGCATTCAATATCGCAGGGTTAGAGATCGCTAACATCGTTGTCCCCGACGGGGAACTGAGGGAAAAAGTCGAAAAGGCGCTCTACGCCAACGACCAGCGCAATATCAATTCATTCGGTCCCGATGCACTCATGGCGGCATACGGGGAAGGAGAACAGTGGCTGGACGCCCTCCGCGAATATATATACTCCAACTATCTGTATCTCAAAGACTTTCTTAACAAGAACCTGCCTTCCTACAGAGTGCTCCCGCTCGAAGGCACATACCTCTGCTGGATGGACATCACCGCCAGCGGAATGAAATCCGATGCCTTAGCAGAAAAGATACTGAAAGAAGGCAAAGTGATGGTCAATCCAGGAACCATGTACGGTCCCGGCGGAGAGGACTTCATAAGGATCAATATCGGTTGCCCGGAAAAGATTCTCGAAGAAGGTCTCGAGCGGATAAGTAAAGTATTGAAAACCTTATAAAATGGAAGAATTTTTATAAGTATTATATCTTTTTTTTAACTAAATTTGTCCCGTCATTCCCATTTTCCGCGCCACGGCGCGGGATTTCCGGCTGACAGATAACACACTACATAATAAACAAATTAACGATTATGGCAAACGAAAAAAAATTCATCACTTGTGACGGCAACTATGCGGCAGCGCATATGGCTTACCTCTTCAGTGAACAGGCTACCATCTATCCTATCACTCCGTCTTCTACAATGGCCGAGTATGTGGATGAGTGGGCCGCACAAGGAAAAAAGAACCTTTTCGGTGAAATCGTAAAAGTAACTGAAATGCAGAGCGAAGGAGGAGCAGCCGGTGCAGTGCACGGTTCACTCCAGGCCGGAGCCCTGACAACGACATTCACTGCATCACAGGGTCTGCTCCTGATGATCCCTAACATGTACAAGATTGCAGGAGAAATGCTTCCTGCAGTATTTCATGTATCGGCACGCGCACTTGCATCACACGCACTTTCAATCTTCGGAGACCATCAGGACGTGATGGCATGCCGCCAGACAGGATTCGCAATGCTCGCTTCCGCTTCCGTCCAGGAAGCCCTCGATCTGGCAGCAGTGGCACATCTCTCCGCAATCAAGTCAAGCATACCTTTCCTGCATTTCTTCGACGGATTCCGTACATCTCATGAAATCCAGAAGATCGAGCTTATCGACGAGAATGCCCTCAGGGACATGATCAGCACCAAGTCTCTCGCCAGGTTCAGAGAGAGGGCACTCAGCCCGGATGCACCTGTTACCCGCGGTACGGCACAGAACAGCGACGTTTACTTCCAGGCTCGCGAGGCATGCAACCAGTACTATGACGCAGTTCCTGACGTCGTTGCCCGCTATATGGGTGAAATCAGCGAACTCACCGGAAGAAACTACCGTCCGTTCGACTACTATGGTGCACCGGATGCAGAAAACATCATCATCGCAATGGGCTCCGTTACAGAGACCATCAAAGAGACCATCGACCATCTTGCGGCACAGGGAAAGAAATACGGTCTTGTCGTAGTACGCCTCTACAGACCGTTCTCTGCAAAATATTTCATGAAAGTCCTTCCTGAGACAGTAAAGAGAATCGCAGTGCTCGACCGCACCAAAGAACCGGGTTCGCTCGGAGAGCCGCTTTATCTGGATATCAAGGCACTGTTCCAGGGCAAGGAAAACGCGCCGCTGGTAATCGGAGGCCGTTACGGACTTTCCTCAAAGGACACTTCCCCTGCCCAGATCCATGCAGTTTACGAAAACCTCGAACTCGCAGAGCCTAAGGACGGATTCACACTGGGAATCGTCGATGACGTCACATTCAAATCCCTTCCGGTCAAAGACGAGGTCAGCATCGTAAAACCGGGCACGACAGAGTGCAAGTTCTACGGTCTCGGTTCAGACGGTACGGTAGGTGCCAACAAGAACACCATCAAGATCATCGGTGACCACACCCAGAAATACTGCCAGGGCTATTTCGACTACGATTCCAAGAAATCAGGCGGATATACATGCTCGCATCTGAGATTCGGCGACTCCCCTATCAAGGCTCCTTATCTGGTATCCACACCTGACTTCGTAGCCTGCCACGTTCCTTCATACCTTTACAAATACGATGTTCTGAAAGGTATCAAACAGAACGGAACATTCCTTCTCAACAGCCTTTGGGATGTAGAAGAGACTCTCAAGAGAGTTCCGGACAACGTTAAAGCCATAATCGGTAAAAAGAACATCTCATTCTATATCATCAACGCGACCAAGATCGCCGCTGAAATCGGGCTCGGCGGAAGGACCAACACCATCCTCCAGTCCGCATTCTTCAAGATCACAGGCATCATCCCTTACGAAGATGCAGTGACATACATGAAGAAGGCCATCGACAAGAGCTACGGCAAGAAGGGCGAGAACGTCGTGAAGAT
>JADIMH010000018.1 GCA_017694885.1 Candidatus Cryptobacteroides faecipullorum
TATGCCGGTCTGATGTTCCCGGATATCAAAGGCGATGATTTCGAGAAAGCCCTCGATGCAGCCTACGGTAACGGCGCCAGCGGAGTCTCTTTCTTCGACGGTCCTGACTACGAGTACCTTGAAAGGCTGAAAGCCTATATGGACAGCCACGATATGGTGCCGGCGAATTAGACTCTGTGGATGGATAATATGACTGAGGGCGACTCAAAAGGGTACTTTCTTCGTTACGCTTGATTCGAAAATCCTCATGTACGACAGTACACTGCGGTTTTCTCATCTTCGCAAGCCTTGAAATTCATCCTTTTGAGCCACCCTCTTTTGGGTTCATTTAAGTTATTGGAAAGGGAGGGAGAAGTAAATCCTGTTGTCTTTATCTGCCAGCCTGTCGGACTGTTATCTCAGCGTTATGGCATTTCAATAAGTTTGGGGAATGTACTGTTATTTTATTTATTTTTGCTTCTGGATTGATTTATTGTTATGACAAGAGAAGAACTGATGAGGAAAGCCATAGAACTGTCCATAGACAATGTGGCCGCAGGGGGAGGCCCGTTCGGGGCCGTGATCGCGAAAGACGGTGAGATAATAGCTACAGGAGTGAACAGAGTGACGGCTGACCATGATCCGACGGCACATGCCGAAGTAAGCGCCATAAGACAGGCCGCCAGGAAACTGGGGACATTCGATCTTGGCGGATGCGAGATATATACATCCTGCGAACCGTGTCCGATGTGTTTGGGTGCCATCTACTGGGCCCGTCTCGACAGGATGTATTACGGGAACGACAAGCACGATGCGGCGGCAATCGGTTTCGATGACGCCTTTATCTACGGCGAGATGGCGCTTAAACCGGAAAATCGCCGCCTGGAATCGCATAGGCTGCTTTCCCGGGAGGCGATCAAAGCTTTTGAAGACTGGCAGTCGAAGACTGACAAGACCGAATATTAAAGTCTGACTGTAATTCCTTCTTCAAGGTTTCCGCTGGCCTGGCGTATGCCATTGTCCGTAATGACTTTGACTATCGCCATGCCTTTGTTTTCCGTTTCCATGGAACCTTCTGTTCCTGTAAGACGGACGGTTACTGAATTCCCTTCCGTCCGGGCGGAATACTTCTGGAGACTGTACTCGCCGTTGCGGTATTCCCAGCCGTCGCCGTTGTCCCAGTAGAGACTCCCTTCGGCCTTTCCGTTTTCATCGAGGCTCACCAGAAGAGTCAGAGGGGCAAGCGATTCTTCAGTAGTATTCTGTATGATTTTTCCCGTCGGGACAATGGCTCCGCCGCGGATTTTCAGGGTAGCCTGGTATTTGTCCTGCTGATCACCGTCCACGAGTGAGATTTCCCTCCAGATTCCTCCCGGGAGGTTCGGCTTTTCTGCAAATGCCGGAATCACCAGGATGTCGTCACCGATAAGGAATATTTCCTGTTCCGCCCTCAGTGACAGGTCTTTAGGATCTGCAAAGAACGCAGGGCGCATGATAGGCATTCCATCGGTTGCAGCTTCGCGCATGAGAGTATAGAAATAAGGCAGGAGGATATAGCGGCGTTCGAGTGCAATTCGGGAAGACCGTTTCCGCCTCGGTGGATGTTGTCCTCCGGCATTGTCTTGTTCGGCGTGTCATTGATCTGAGGCTCTTTGACACCATTCCAGACTCCGTCTATGCCTGTGGCTATGAAATCCTTGTAAAGTCCTGCCCACCATTGCTGTGCTTTGGGACATGTGAAATCCGGGAAGGCAGCGGCACCCGGCCATGCGTCTCCATGGAATTCCTTTCCGTCGGCTATTTCTATTACCCTGCTGTCAGGCTGGTATGAAAAACGGCACTGATGGTAGCCGAGGGCCCAGCGCGGTATCATAGGCATTGTCCCGGTAAGTTCTGCCAGTCCGCGGACTACGGCCTGAGGGGATTCCCTGTCTATGACGAATACCCTGAAGGGAATGCCTTCGCTTTTCAGATCTATCTTTTCGTCAGTACTGCTCAGGACGGCTTTCCATGTAGTGTCGAACAGGATTCCGAATGCGGTGCCGTCAGTGCGTACTCCCATCATCCACGGGTGCGACTGATAGAGGCGCGTCCCGTTATCTACGCTGTAGGCGCCGGAGTCAGTATTCCAGAGTTTTATGGTTGTCCCGTTTCTCAGAAGCGGACCCGTCACCTCTCCGCCTCCGTACAGGCTGGTACCTTCCGGAACCTCGAGCGAGGCGCCTGCCTTGCCGTTATCGAGGTAGAATTTTGGAAAAGGCTGCCAGCCTTCAGGCAGGTTTCCCGTTTCTTCCGGTTCTCCGTCGATGGCGAATGAAGGTATTTTCTCTGCATCATAACCTTTCGGTATGAATTCGGCAATCCCTTCCCCGACCATCATGCTTCTGGCTGTCTTTACATTCCTTACGGCTGCCGATGACCATAAGGGTATGGCCGCAAGCACGCACAGGGCTGCCGCCCTCAACTTAAAGCTAATCAGATCTTAATGTTTTAGAGGATTTGTATAAATAGGTACAATCTTAATTTGTTCATACTTTCTCAGGCGGCAAATATATTAAAATATCAGTAACCTTGTAATAGCAATCGTATTCTTTATTGTTATCTTTGCCGTTGGTTCAAAAACCACGTTATGATATTCCCTTCTGAAATCTGGATAATGGCCGTAGTCTCACTGGCGGTAAGTGCTTTGGGATGGAAGAAATTCGTGTATTTCATATCATTGGGATACGGATTTTCCATAGCGGCCATGGGTGTGGCAATGCTTGTCCTCTTCCGCGGGCATCTGTATGCCGCCTCGATTCTGCTATGTCTGCTGCTGGCGGCATACGGATGCAGGCTCGGAGGTTTCCTGTTGCACAGGGAGCTTCGCAGCGCATCCTACAGAAAAGAGCTGCCGTCTCTTACCAAGACTTCCCGAGACCTCGGACCGGGAGCCAAGGTCGCGATATGGCTTTCAGTAGTAGTGCTTTACGTATGCCAGGTTTCACCTGTATTCTACAGGCTGGCCGGCAGCGGGGCCAGGGAAGGATCAGCCCTTTGGGCTTATGCCGGCGCTGCCGTGATGCTGCTTGCCCTGATTCTCGAATCCATTGCCGATTATCAGAAATCGGCAGCCAAGAAAATCCGTCCGGACAGGTTCTGCGATACGGGGCTGTACCGTATAGTCCGCTGCCCGAACTATTTTGCGGAGATTCTCTTCTGGACAGGCTGTTTCATTTCAGGAACCGGCGCTTTGTCCGGATGGCAGTGGGCTGTCGCGTCACTCGGCTATGCATGTATAGTCTATATCATGTTCGGAGGTGCCCGTCGTCTGGAAATCAGGCAGAACAGGCGCTACGGCTCTGATCCCGAATACAGGAAATATGTATCCCGCACACCGATTATCCTGCCTTTTGTGCCGCTTTATTCGGTAGAGAAATATAACTTCCTGAAAGGGTAGGGGACATTCGGAAAGGAGCGGCCTCTGCATTTTGTTTGAAAATGATTTTCGAATTCGATACGGAATATGAGACATTTGTTCTTTACTTTGATTGCAGTCATTCTCCCGGTTTCCGTCTCGGGACAGGATGGGAAATGCTCTCTTGAGTGCTCTGATCCTGCTTTTGCGGAAGCAGACTGTGTGGTCTTGCTTGACAGTACTGATGTACATGTGGCGGAGACCGGATCCGGGAGTTTTACCGTCTACAGGAAATTCAAGGTCCAGACCGAATCAGGAGCAGTTGCAAACCATGTCGTGAAGTATGATTATGATCCGCTTACGGCGTTTGCCGAGTTCCGCAGCGCCAGAATATACAGGGCTGGTGGAAGAGTGGATGAAATAGACGTGCGGGAAGCGTTGGACTACACTGCTCCTGCAAGGGCCATATATTGGGGTGCACGCCAGATTATGCTTGATCTCGGAAGGCTTTCTCCGGGCGATGTCGTCGAGTATGAGATTGCCAAGAAAGGGTTTACATATGCCCTTCTGACAGGGGATGGCGACGAGTCTCGTTTCATACCTCCCATGCGCGGACAGTTTTACGATATCGTTCCTTTCTGGGTGTCAGAGCCGACCGTCCGCAAGGTATACAGGGTTTCGATCCCTGAAACGAAGGATATGCAGTTCCAGTTTTATCAGGGAGAGTGCACCTCATCGATGCGTTTCGAGGACAATTCAAAGGTTTATACCTTCTCCGGGAACCTTCTCTTTCCGTTCCGCAGGGAACCGAATATGGTCGACCTTTTCGATGCGGCTCCGAAACTGATGATGTCTTCTACTCCGAAGTGGCAGGACAAGTCGCTGTGGTTCAATAAGGTGAATGAAGATTACGGAAGCTTTGAGCCGCATCCGGCCGCCCGGAAGAAGGTCGATGAGCTGATTAAAGGGAAAAAGACCGAGATGGAGAAAATAGCCGTTCTGACCCACTGGGTGGCCGACAATATACGTTATGCCGGCATTTCGATGGGGAAGGGAGAGGGCTATACCCTGCATAATACGGAAATGAATTTTACTGACCGTTGCGGAGTCTGCAAGGATATTGCAGGAACTCTGATTTCGTTCCTGAGAATGGCAGGATTCGAAGCCTATCCGGCAATGACAATGGCCGGAAGCCGGGTTGAGTCCATTCCGGCCGACCACTTCAACCATTGCGTTGCGGTGGTAAAGCTTTCCGACGGGACATATATGCCGCTTGATCCGACCTGGGTGCCTTTCTGCAGAGAACTGTGGAGCAGTGCCGAGCAGCAGCAGAACTATCTGCCTGGTGTTCCTGAAGGTTCAGACCTTTGCCTCACTCCGGTTTCTGCGCCTGAAAATCATTATGTCAGGATCAGGGCCCGCAACACCCTTTCTTCCGACGGTACTCTGTCAGGTACATTCACCATATCGGCCGAGGGGCAGTCCGACAGCAATATCCGCCGTATCTTTACGACCGGATGGCAGAGCGACTGGAAACGGTCTATGGAAAGCCAGTTGCTGGCAGTATCTCCGAATGCCCGCCTGATCAGTGTGGACTGGGGAAAGGATCCTAAAGATTATCAGGCCGCCCCGATAGAGATTTCCTTCCGCTATGAAATCCCGGGCTATGCACTGAAAGGAAAAGGGGAGCTCCTTTTCAAACCGATGGTAATGAATAATCTGTATAACCAGGTGAAATCATACCTTCGGATAGATACCGGAATCGAGAACAGGAAATACGGTTTCAAGGACTCCTGTTCGCGTCTGATAGAACTCGACGAGACTGTCCGGCTTCCTGAAGGCTATGTAATGGAAAATGCGGCCAGATCAGACAGCATGACGAGCGGAGCGGCTGATTTCGAAGGGTCGCTTTCAGCCGAAGAGGGAGAAATGAGACTCCATCAGAAGCTTGCCCTGAAGAAACGGGTTTATGAAGCAAGCGACTGGGAAGGCTTCCGCCAGGCGGTGAACACACATAAATCCTATGGAGAATATATCATACTAAAGAACAACTGATCAGTCAATCATGAAATATATTTCAGACAGAATCCTTACGGCCGTAATCTGCCTGCTGGCATTGGTGCCTGTAGCATCTTTTGCCGCATCAGGTGATTCCGAGGCGGAATACAGAAAACTGGCCAAAAGCTGGACGCTCAATCCTGACGGCAGTCAGGAATTCCATTACAGCATGGAACTGACTATATTTACCCATACTGCAATGAATGGGACATACGGAGAAAGTTTTATCGTCTATAATCCGGAGTATCAGACTCTTGAGATCAATTCTTCCTATACGGTCCGGAAAGACGGAACGGTGGTCGGGACTCCTTCCAACGCCTTTGTCGAAGTCCTTCCGTCTCCGGCGGCGAATGCACCGGCCTATAACGGACTGAAGGAAATGGTGGTGGTTCATACGGGGCTGGAACTCGGAGCTACGATTTGTCTTGACTATACCATTGTCACCAAGGCAGGTTACCTTCCGGAACTCGATGTGTATGAACTTGTCAGACAGTCATCTCCGGTGAAGGAATATACGGTTTCCATATCTGTTCCGGAATCAAAGGAACCTGACTTCTATCTTTATGGCATTATGGGGAAAGTTTCTTCCGCAACCGCAGGCGGACAGAAAACATATACCTGGACTTTCCGTAACGTAAAGGCGTCCTCGCGTCTTCCGGATCAGTATCACTTCGATTCTCCGTATTTCGCTGCCAATACATATGCTTCTCCGGAGATTATGGCCCGGACGATTTCACGCCGGTTCGCGGACGGCAAAAGTCTTCCTGTCCTGAAAGATCTTGCAGGAAAAATCACTTCCGGAGCCGTTACCGAAACGGAAAAAGTCAGGGCTGTTTACAGGTACATTCAGGACAGCTATGCCCGTATTCCGCTTGATCTGTACTCCTGCGGCTACCGGATCCGTCCGGCGGACAGGGTCATTGCATCGGCTTATGGAACGGATGCTGAACTTCTCAATGTATTTCAGGGGCTTCTTGCAGCTTCGGGGCTCAAAGCCGGTGTCTGCGCCGTATATCCCCGGCAGAATACTGCCGGTCTGGGTCTCAGGCATATGCAGCTTTATGTCGTGATTGAAGCTGACGGACGCGAATATCTTCTGTCCCCGTCCGCCTTGGGCACGCGTAGCGTTGTTATGCAGAGGCAGTATTGCCCGGCCTTGAATCTGAAGACGGGCGCCATTGAATCTCCGGCGTCCAGGAGTGCCATGATTTCAGGCAGCTTTGATATATCCCTTGAAGGAGAAAAGATGCTGATCAGGTCCGAGACTGAAGTTTCCGATTTCTTTCTGGATGTTGAAGGTACTGTCGCAAGGATGATAACGGCAGGTGATGACGATGCGGACGTTAAATCTTCAGACTCATCATCAGTCTTCATCTGTGAAAGCGAATCTGATGTAGAAAGGGCAGGGGATTATACGATTCTGCATTTGCCGGATTATCCGTTCAGCGCAGTATACGACCGCCGGGCATCGGGAAGCGAACGGGACATCCTGCTCACGCTTCCTGCTCCTTACGATGAGTCATATGTTTACAGGGTTCATAAAGGCGATCGGACCTTATGTTCGCCCGAAACGGATATCAAGACGGAAAACAGTGTCGGGGAACTTGGAATTTCCATATCGGATCAGGGAGATGATGTCATCGTGATCCGTACACTGAAGCTATACAAGCCGGAAATTTCAGTTGAGGAATATCCGGATTTCCTGGAACTGATTAGGGTATGGGGAGACCATAACCATACGTGCCTGCTTATGAAACAATCGATGTGAATTCAAATAAACGACGGTTATGAAAAGATTTTTAGTGGTGCTGCTTGCTGCACTGATTGTGTTTCCGGCCATTGCGCAGGAATCTTTGAAAAAGGTATATGACGAGAGCATCGATCCGATGGAGCAGATCGATCAGGCTTTGTCGAAAGCCAGGTCCGAAGGCAAATTCGTTGTCTGTCAGGTAGGCGGGAACTGGTGCCCGTGGTGTCTGCGTTTTGCGGATTTCATCACTGAGGACGAGGATATCGCCAAGCTTATAAATGAGAATTTCGTATATATCCATGTGAATTATAACCCCCGCAAATCTTCAGACCAGTCCGGGAATACCGCTGCCATGATGAAGCGTCTCGGCAATCCTGCCCGTTTCGGCTTTCCTGTTTTTGTCATATTGGACCAGAACGGAAAAGTCCTTCATATCCAGGATTCAGGCCTGCTCGAAAAAGACAAGAGCTATGATCGGGACAAAGTCCTGCGCTTTTTGGGCAACTGGACTCCGAAAGCGGTAAGAGGGTAGTTCTATTCCTGATCCTTATAGATTTTAAACACCTTCCATTTGCCGTCTCCGGTATATATCGCTTGGGCTGTCACATGGCAGTCGGAGGTGATGCGGTATTTACTAAGGATGGATTTGTGCACATAGTAGTCTCCGATGAAAGCGAAGTCCGCTGAAGACGGGTATTCGTTTCCATTGTATGCGAACCAGTCGGTCTCTCCCCGGTATTTGAGACACAGGTCTCCGGATATGGTTCTGACGATTTCCGGATCGGTCTCGAAGGTCGGTTCGGCCTTAAGTACTTCGATGACCTTCTTTACCGCTCCGGAACTCGTTTCCTTTCTTTGGCGGACATAATAGTGAATGTAAAGGAAGTCACCTACGGCCGGGCGGAGATCGGTCCGGTCATAATGGAGGATACCCGATATCTTTCCTGGACCGAGCACGAAATGGAAAAGCCGCTTCTTTTCATTGACATCGTCGACTCCTGCTAACCTGCACCGGAAATGAGGTATGGCCTCATCTTCCGTGCATTTTGAAATTTCCACTGCGAAGAACCGGATCCGGTCACTGATTTTTTTACTGTATTCACGGAACCGCACAAAATCCCCTTCTGTGAATTCCTGCCTGCCGTAATGCGCGAATATGGGGTTGGAGTCCTCATCAAAGATATGGTAGACTTTCTTTTCTTTGTTGACATGTCCCACGTGACCGTATTTCCACTCGAACAGGGACCAGTCGGCAGTATCCTTCTTTTTCACTGCCAGCGGAAGGAAACCGGCTCCGGCTTCTGTCTTTGTCATCCAACTGTCCGTATGACTCATCTGATTTCATTCTTTCATAGAATGAACTGTCCCTGAACGGAAACCTGGCCTT
>JADIMH010000019.1 GCA_017694885.1 Candidatus Cryptobacteroides faecipullorum
CGGTTGGACAGCTGCCCGAACATCATGACTGCCAGCTGATTCCAGCAGGTGAAAGACTTGACATACCGATTTCCATTGTATTTGTTTGATATTCTTAAAAATACATCCTTATCAAGGAAATCTAAAAGCTGTGAGAACACGTATTTTCCTTTATTCATGCACCATTCTACGATAGTCTGGCAAAGATAAATTCAAATCGGCGCGCTCGTCCCATCCTTGTAATTACCTATACTTCAATATTTTCAAAGAACTTTTGCGATTTTTTACCGGACACTAATGTTTTCATATATGAAAATGCGATTCTGTTTTCCTCTTGAAATGTCTTTTATATAATACAGACTTCCATGTGGGACATTTGTAATATCAATATATACAGTTGTCGCTGTTGTGTTGCAATGAAGATTCCATTTATTGTTATTCCAGTAGTATATCCTTACCTGATTCAAGCTCTTTCCTTATCCTGATGATTTTCCGGAACAGCCGTATTTTATCCAGTTTGTCATCTCCATATAGACCATTGAAATGAAATTCAGTTGTCGGCTCACCCTGTTCCAGCACCAGATTCACATACTTCATGCTTTCACTTGAACTCCCCGGTATCGCACATGCTGACAAGAAACAAACATTACAGACAGCATAATCAGAATATACAATATATAGAGTCTGACCATATGTAAAATATCATTCATCTTCATTGATAAGTCCCTCCGCTAACAGTTCTTTCCGGAGTTTTCTGTAATTTTCAAGGATCAGGGTGTCGGTTTCTTCCGGATTGTCGTAGTCTACAGTATATTCAGGAACTGACAACTTGGCCCCGTCTATATCACAATGTCTTATCCGGAACTTGTCCCCTGGTCTCAAATCCCTGGAATACCACGTGTGGGATATATTAGGGTTGCCTTCACCGTTTCCGGTAAACAGCAGTCTGGGATTACCTTCCTTATTGGAAATAATGATGGTCGACCTGACAGCCTTGACAATCTTACCGTCAGGAACATACAACGCTATTCCTTTCATATCAGACCCTTTTCTTTTAATATTTCCTCCAGCATACGGTATTTCTCTATCTTTGACGGCTCCTTACGAATGGAAACGCCACGTGCGGTTTTCAACGGCTTGGACAGTTGAACGTTTTCCACGACTTCTACATCAATCTCCCCGTCCATTTCTTCTGCACTGAACCAGATATTTCTTTCTTTTGATTCTGTCTCCACCGAATCTGCATATACAATACACCTGTCGGATTCATCATGCACCCATACTGTTAGAAGGCCATCTTTGACCCCGACTATCGTATCCTTACCTTTGTATGTTATTTTAAGAGCAAACATAAAATCATGAACATTTATGTGTTGAATAAGGAGGCCAAGTCCCTTGTGTAAGACAATACTGAAGACACTGTGAACATCCATCTGGAATTGGACTGTAGCAATCTTCATATCTTTCCTGACATTCGGCTCTATTGGTCGAATATGATTTTTTACATACTATAACCTCGTATAGTAACATTGCTCCTACATAAACCGTTATTACAGAAGCAACTATTTCTCCTGTCGGAGTAGGTTCCCCGACAGCAATCGCCCATGTCGCCGCCAAAAACTTACGGCACGAATCTGAAATCCATTCACTCCTGGTCTTTATACTGTTCAGTACACTACGTGGTGTCCTCGGCATCAGTCCCTGTTCTTCAAGATATTGGAGTTCTATGCTGCTGTAATATAATACTGATATTATATTTAAAAGCCGTTCCTGCTGAATATCCGGGACACTCTGCTGAATCTCAATACTGAGATCCTTCAAGGCACAACGCATGTCTGCATAAGAATCCGGCTCTGATGTCTTGGCTATAATCTTGTCGATATATTTTAATTGTATTTCTGTAAGATTCTTTAAACCCTGAACAAAAACTTCCGGACTGGTCATTTCTGCAAAATCGACGTGACCTTTAGTCTTGGCTGCATTAGGGCTGGCTGCCAGATAGTCAGTCATGAAACGGCCGTAAAATGCTTCCGATGCATCAGCATCAGAATAATCTACTCCCATTCTATGGAGATTTACAACCGTACTATGCAGATCTTTTGCAACAGCCTTGCCCAGCTGCTCTACAGACTGAGGCAGACTCAGTTCTTCTTTCCCAAAATCGGATTCATTTCCTAATTTCGAGCACTGGCTGAAAATCAGCATCATAACTATCAGAACAGAAGTGAAGATACAAGTTTTCATGGTTTGATAATTTGTTGGTGTCAATAATTCATTCGTGATTTCATATAATCTTCCGCTTCCCTTTTCATCCGGGCCGTCTCTCCGGAAGGAATCTTTACCGGTTTGTCACACAGCTTTTTTGCATAGCATAATGCCTTATCTGCCGCACCGGATCTGTCACACAGCTTCATAAGAAGATAAAGTGGACGGAGACGATTCGGGCACATATTGGAAGCAAGAGTGTAATGGGTTAGCGCCTCGGTGCTTCTGTCCAGTTTTTCTGATAGCATTCCGAGCAGAAGTTCCAGATCGTAATCAGCCCATAATTTCCTGCACTCTGAAGCCACCTCATATCCTTTCCCGTAGTTTTCTGACCGGTACAGTACATAGGAATAATTGTACAGAAAATAACGGTCTTCGGAAAGAGTATCATAAATTCTCTCATACTCAGTAATGACAGTATCCTCAAAGACCATTTTGTCGGCGACTTGCTTCCACCGTATTTCGGCTTCCGTCCATACATATAATCTATATCCGAAATACATACATCCTGCTAAAGCTGCACAAGCCGTCAGTTTTTTTGCTGCAGTACTGAATCTGAAATGGAACCTGATATCCGATAGAAGGACAGCACTGCTATATATGAGAATGAACCATACGAAAGGATACATAAGAGGATACGAGAACAATGCGAACACGGCTACTGACACTATTCCAAGCAATGCGGCCAGACGTTCGGCAGTCCTGTTCCTGAAATACCTGTATACCATGTACCCAATAAAAAGCAGGACAAATGCCAAACCAACCAGTCCGTAATCTGTAAGGATATTCAGATATTCATTGAAAGGATATTGGACAGTATCGGCCAGCAAGGCATAGGGGCTGCCGGGATGGGAAGCAAGATAATCAGCCTGGAAATCCATATAATGTGATTTGAAGCCGCCAGGGCCGTATCCGAACAGCCAGTGCCCCTCCATCATTTTGAGACTGCATGTCCAGATCAGAATACGGCCTGCGGCCGAATCCGCTTTGACAAACAGCTCCACAGTAAGAACGGATAGCCAGATTAAAACCAGAATCCATTTGAGCCATGGCCTTTTCGTGGTAAACTTATGTCCTCCTAAAAGAAATACAAGGGCAAGACAGACCATCCCTGCTCTTGAACCGGATATAAGAATAGCTATAGAAGAAAGTGCAAACGCTGTTATATGCAGATTTCTGAGAATTTTGTCTTTTATACACATCCCCAGCATTATGAACGGCGGTCCGGAAGATAATGTGGCGGCAAAACCGGCGGGATTGTCATAACTGCCGGTAACAGCGGCGTGTATTTGATAGGTATGATACTGGATAATGCCATAAATTGACAATACGGATATGACAAGACTTATTGCTGTCAGCATATTAGTCATATCGCTGAACAATTTCAGTCTGTGGCGTTTCAGGAATAGGATACTGGTAGCGTTGAATATTATAATTATTATAGCAATTATGCTCGCTGCAATCCATTTCGGAATAACGCGGCTATCGAATACAACATCGGACCAGGTGAATACAATACAGGAAAGTATGATGGTCCAGAATATAAATCCGGTTTTAGGTGAATTAATGCTGATTGGCATATTGTTTTAGTATGATACTTCAGATACAAATTTATCTAAAACAATACAAGATAGGAAGTCTAAAATCAGAATAGTAGTTCGCTGTGTTTGTTATAGAATTGAATATCAGTAGATTGAGTATGCGGAGAGCTAAAATTTGGTAGTAAAATGGTAGTGATGACGGCAAATTTCCCGGGCTTGTGCATTGATGCAAGAGCCCGGGAACGTGTCTGTGTCCGATATTAACCGTATTCTGTTATAGAGTATCCTGTCTGAGGTTTTCTATGTATTTGTCTATCTTGTGCAGCTCGCGCGGGATGTCGATGCTCTGCGGGCAGTGTTCGTTGCATTGGCTGCATCCGGTGCAATGGTCAGCCTGACGCAGTGCCGGGACTGCGCGGTCATAGCTGACCAGATACGCACGGCGTGCCTTGCGGTAGTTCTCGGATTCGCGGCTGTTTGCGACATTCCCTTCATTCACGCATTTGTTGTAATGCAGGAGGATGGCCGGGATGTCGATGCCGTAAGGGCAAGGCATGCAGTATTTGCAGTCGTTGCACGGTACCGTAGGGTAGGTCATCATCAGTTGCGCCGTTTCCTCCAGAAAATCGAGTTCTTCCTGGTTGAGGGGAACAAGCGGGGAGTAGGTCTTCACATTGTCGATCAGATGTTCCATATAGGTCATGCCGCTCAGGACGGTCAGGACACCTGCCGGAGTCCCTGCAAATCTGAACGCCCATGAAGCGACGCTTCCGTCAGGATTGCGCTCCAGAAGCCTGTCGGCTACATGCTGAGGCACCTTGGAAAGCCGGCCACCGAGCAGCGGCTCCATTATGACTGCAGGGATGCCGCGCTTTTCGAGCTCGCTGTAGAGATAGTCTGCGTTTACGTTGCGGCCAGAGGCATGTTTCCAGTCGACATAGTTGAGCTGTATCTGCACGAAGTCCCAGTGTACCTTGTCATGCAGGCTGAGCGCGTAGTCGAATGTCTCCTGCGTGCCGTGGAATGAGAATCCGAGGTTTCTTATGCGACCTGCCTCCCGCTCCTTCATCAGGAAGTCCGCCATCCCGTTGTCGAAATACCTTTCCTCGAACATCTTTGTGCCGCCGTTCCCGATAGAGTGCAGGAGATAGTAGTCGAAATAGTCCGTCTCCATGTTTTCGAATGACTTGCGGTACATCAGCATGGAGTTCTCGCGGGACCAGTTGCTGAAGTTGGAGAGTTTGGTAGCCAGGTAGTATGACTTGCGGGGATGCCTGTTGAGGGCTATGGCGGAGGCTCTTTCGGACTGGCCCTGCACATAGACCGGAGATGTGTCATAGTAGTTCACGCCGTGCTCCATGGCATAGTCGATCAGTCCGTTTACGGTCTCCTGGTCTATGACGTCCCTGCCTTCCTCATCCTTGGTCATCGGCCATCTCATGCATCCGTAGCCGAGCAGGGAGACCTTGTCCCCGTTGCCTGGGTTGGTGCGGTATGTCATTTCTCCGGCAGGGGCGTCGGAGACGGTGTTTTTATTGCCGGCAGGAGAGCATCCGAGTGCCGTCGCACCCGCGAGAGCGGACCCTGCCCCCGCTATTTTCAGGAAATCCCTTCTGGTATATTTCTTATCCATTGCTTTAGTCGTTAGATGGTTTTATGTATCTGGTGTCCTTCTACATAGATGGCGCTGAACGGACGTGCCGGGCAAAGGTTCTCGCATGCTCCGCATCCGATGCACCTTTCTACATTCACTACAGGGATACGGAGTTCGCGTCCGTGCTTGAATTTTCTTTCTCCTTCCAGAGGAACCATTGAAATGGCCCCTGAAGGGCAATGCCTCGCGCAGTTGCCGCAACTTACACCGTCCTTTTCCACGATACAGTTTTCGCGTATGACTACGGCATGGCCTATCTGGATGGATGACTTTTCTTCGACCGTTACCGGCGAAATGGCCCCGGCCGGGCAGACATCGGAGCATTTCGTGCATTCCGGGCGGCAGTAGCCGCGCTCATAGGACATTTCAGGCTGCATCAGGTTCAGAAGCGATGTCGAGGGTCTCAGAACCTGGCTCGGACAAACGGACACGCAGAGCTGGCATGCCGTGCAATGCTGGGCAAAGTGACTGATTCCCAATGCTCCTGCAGGAACGATTCTGGTTTGCCGGTCCGGTATTTTCTTGTCCTGGATTTCGGCGAGGCCTCCGTCCAGTTTCATTTCCTGGGCCTTGAGCGTGGCGGCCGACGCTGCCATTACCGCCGACGCGATGAATGTCCGGCGGGAGGCTCCTGTCTCTTTTTCCCCCGCGCCTGTCTCCGGAGCCTTCGGTGCGGAAGGTCCCGCAGCGGCTTTTTTCTTCCCGTATGCGAACCTGTAGCTGATAGCCCCGTCCTTGCATGTGTCTATGCAGTCCATGCAGTCCACACAGCGGCTGTAGTCTATGCTGTGGTTCTTATAGTCGATGCATGATGCCTTGCATCCGCGCGAGCACAGGCTGCAGCTGCGGCACTTGTCCGCATTGATTACAGGGCGGAACATGGCGAAGCGGGAGAGGAACCCCAGAACTGTGCCTACAGGGCATACGGTGTTGCAGTATGTCCTGCCTCCGCGCCATGCGAGTACCGCTATTATAATAAAGGTGACAGCGGCTATGATGAATGTCGGGAGGCTCTTCACCCATACGTCCGTGCTGTAGAACGCATAGCTGTCCACCCTTTCGGCTATCCAAGCCAGAAAGTTGTTCCCCAGCTGCCAGAGGGGGGCGAACAGGTTGCTTGCGATGCGTCCGTAAGAGGCGTAAGGGTCAAGCAACGCCGCCAGAGACCCGACACCGGCCACCAGAGCCACGATGAAAATGGCCAGGAACGTGTACCGCAGCCATGATTTCGCAGGGGAATATGAAAACCTGTTCTTCTGTTTCTTCCCTAGCTTTCCGTTGATCCAGGAAACTATGTCCTGGAAAATTCCGAGCGGGCAGATGACAGAGCAGTACACCCTGCCGAAAACCAGCGTCAGCACCACCAGCAGTACGATGATAGCCAGGTTAAGTGCGAGGACGGCGGGAATGAACTGTATTTTCGCCATCCATCCCAGCCAGGCGTGCAGTGTTCCCGTGAAATCAAGGAAAAGCAGTGTTATGCAAATGAAGAATATGGCGGCAATGGCCACCCTGAGTTTTTTCAGCATATAGTCAGACCTTTTATAGAATGATTATCCGATACCACGGGCAAAATTACTACAAAAAATCATTATTCCTGTATATAATTTTAAAGGAAAAATACCCTGATTACTGTTTGCCCGTCCACTTTATTTGTTATGCAGAAAGTTCATCATATCGTTGATTGATAGCGGATTGATATTTTGACCAGTCATTGTTTGTCCACTTATTGTCTGTATGGGGCTTCCGGAGGCTATCCGGAGATTCGCCGATTCTTTAATTTTGTATTCGATATGGCAGTCCGGGTGAACTATTTTAACCCAAAACCATATAAAACAATTTAACACTAACTAATTATCAGCTGTATGAGGAAAATTTTAACTGCTGCGTTGCTGCTGCTGGGAATTACCGCCTTTGCACAGCAACATTCTGTTAAAGGTACAGTGACAGACCAGAACGGCTATCCCGTCATCGGTATGGCGGTGCAGGAACAAGGCACTTCAAACGGTGTCGTCACTGACGAGAATGGAGAATATTCCATTACTGTAGCAAGCCCTCAGGCTTCTCTCGAATTCAATTCATTAGGTTATGAGACAGTCATCGAACAGGTAAACGGAAGGGCTGTCATCGATGTGGTTTCAAGCGAATCGGCCATAGCTCTGGACGCTGTCGTCGCCATCGGGTACGGGGCCGTGAAGAAACAGGACCTGACCACTGCCGTTTCAGTGGTTTCAAACGAGGATATGAAGCTCCGTCCGGTTTCCGATGCTTCCGGATTCATCCAGGGAAAGGTTGCCGGAGTGCAGGTCCAGCAGACCAGCGGACTTCCTGGGGGGGGCATGACGGTAAGGATCCGCGGTGCGTCTTCAATCGCATCCAGCAATGACCCTCTGTATGTCGTGGACGGAGTCCCTGTAGGCGAAGGCAACTATGCAATCGCATACCTTTCTCCGAATGACATCGAAAGCATGTCCATCCTGAAGGATGCTTCTTCTGCTGCCATCTACGGTTCGCGTGCCGCCAACGGAGTCGTACTCATCACCACCAAGCAGGGAAAGGTGAGCCAGGGCCCGCAGATCAACTTCAGCGCCTATGTCGGACTTTCAAACGTAACCAAGACCTATGATGTCCTTAATGTCGCCCAGTACAAGGATCTTATGGACGAAATCGGCGGTGCGACGCTTCCTGACGGACTGCGGGACGAAACAGACTGGTTCGACGAGACCTATTCGACGGGTATCACGCAGAACTATCAGATTTCGGTATCGAACGGAAACGAAAAGCTCCGCTACTATATAGGAGGCGGTTACACCGACGAGAAAGGAGTCATTGATGTTGCATACAACAGAAGGTACAATATCAAGGCGAGCGTGGACTCTGACCTCTTCAAGTGGATATCCGTCGGAGCCAATGTCGCCTATTCTTCCTACAAGAGCAACGGTATCATTTCCGGAACCGGCTCCAACCGCGCAGGAGTGGTGCTTTCAGTGATCAATACGCCTACTTATGCAAAAATATGGAGCGATGAGAATCCGGACTGGTACTGGAATACTTTCTACGGGGCGAACCTTACCACGCCTGCCGAGAATATGGCCAGAACGGAGAACAACTACTCCCAGACCGACCGTCTCCTCCTTACGGGATATGCTACAATCAAGTTCCATAAGAACCTTAATTTCAAGTCTACGGTTACAATGGACCGCAGGTGGGTGCACGACTATTCTTTCCTGGATCCGATCCATACTTCATATGGCCGTACCCAGCATGGCGAGGCTTCCTCTACCAGAAGCGACGATATGAGGATGGTATATGACAACATCCTGACTTACAACAACACATGGAACGGAGTCCATAATTTCGAGGCAATGGGAGGTACTTCCGCCACCACCTCCAGATGGGAAAACCTCAGCGGTTCCAGAAATTATTTCTCTCCTGATTACAACAATGTCATCTGGGGTCTTAACGGAGGTAACAAGGGTGGTCTGAGAGGACAGTCGCAGGGATATGCCAAATGGGCGATCATGTCCTATCTCGCCAGAGTTTCCTACAATTACGACAGCAGGTATTATATCACGGCCAACTTCCGCGCGGACGGTTCTTCAAAGCTTGCTCCGGGCCACAGATGGGGCTTCTTCCCTTCGGTATCTGCGGCGTGGCGTATTTCCGGCGAGTCATGGATGAAGGACATTTCATGGATAAGCGACCTGAAACTCCGTGCCGGCTGGGGGCAGTCGGGTAACCAGGCGGGTCTTGCAGACTATGCATGGGTCCAGACCTACAACACCAACTATTACGATTGGACATCGACAGGATATGAAGAGGCGGTGCCTACTCTGGGCAGCAAGTCGAACATAGGCAACAAGGATCTGACATGGGAGACCACCACACAGACCAATGTAGGTATTGACTTCGCAATCCTTGACAACAGGCTTACATTCACTCTCGACGGGTACTACAAATACACCAAGGATCTGCTCATGAGCGTTCCTCTTCCGTCTCCTTATCCGAGCATCTACCGTAACGAAGGCGAGATGTCCAACTGGGGACTCGAATTCGCCCTTTCATCGGTGAATCTGGACCGCAAGGGGGTAAGGTGGACTACCGATTTCAACATTTCCATGAACCGCAACCGTCTGGAAAAACTCGATCTGCAGCAAATCTACTATTATACCCAGACATCCGAGGCCCTGAGCGAGTATGTCGTAAGGATGACTCCAGGCCAGCCTCTTTCAATGTTCTGGGGATACAAGGCGGAAGGAGTCGATCCTGAAACCGGTATGATGCGCTATCAGGACCTTAACGGAGACGGCAAGATCAACTCCAGCGACAAGCAGTATATCGGTAACGCGAATCCGTGGTTTACATTCGGAATGACCAATACGATATCATGGAAAGGCCTCAGCCTCAGCTTCCTTATTACAAGCTCCATAGGCAACGACATCTATAATGCTTCAAGAATCGAAATGGTCGGAATGTATAACGGAGCAAACCAGATAACCGATGTCCTCAGACGTTGGAAGGTTCCAGGTCAGATTACCGATATCCCTAAGGCGGGAGAACTTGACAACCTGCGTGCTTCCACTCGTTGGGTAGAGGACGGTTCTTACCTGAAAATCAAGAATATCACCCTGTCATATGATATCGTGCATCCTAAGCTGAAAAAGGCTAATATCGCCAGGATCCAGCCTTATATCACCCTTGACAACATGATCACCTTCACCAACTACTCCGGCTATGACCCGGAAATGAGCCAGTATACCAGTGCGACCAGCATGGGAATCGACTGGGGAACATATCCTAACGTGAAGACAGTGACATTCGGTGTCAACATCGATTTCTAATAAATTAAACCGAGACAGAAATGAAAAAGATAATTTATATATCTGCAGCTGCATGTCTTATCTCCTTGTCTTCCTGCGACCTGGACCTCTACCCTGTGACATCTTTCAACGAAGGGAATGTCAATGTCGAGGAAGAGACAGAGACACAGTATACTTCAAGGGAAGACATGAAAGGTCTGCGCGATGCCATTTATAACAGCTATGTGAAGAATATACAGGAGGCAGGCTATCAGGACTGGCTCGTATATTCCGAATGCCGTGCCGACAATGCCTATTGCGGTTCCCCGAGTACAGGTGAAATCGCCGCCATCGAAGGAAACAACGTCGACGGCGAGAACAAGAACGTTACAAGGGACTGGACTTATTTCCTTAACCAGGTAAGCAACGCCAACCAGATAATCTGCAATATCGACAGGATCAAGGAGGCGGATGCCTCGATGACCCAGACGGAGCATGACGAGTGGAAAGCTGAAGCCATGTGCTGGAGAGCCTATAACCTTTACTGCATGAGCCAGTTGTGGGGCGACATCCCGGTGGTGACTACCATTCCGCCTGCCATTACTGCCGAGAATATTGAAGAGGTCTACGATGAATATTTCCCGTCAAGGACTCCGCTTGAAGAAGTCTATGACCAGATGATCGAGGATCTTACCTATGCATGCGAACATGCTCCCGAACCGAGCTCTTCCGACAAGACCGTATTTTCAAAGGGATTTGCATACGGGCTCCTTGCCAGAGTATATGCCGAGAAACCCCGCAGGAACTGGGACGAGGTGGCAAGGTGCTGCGAGGCCGTTGAAGCCTTTCCGGCATATTCCCTCTGCGAGAACTACGGCGACCTGTGGGCTTACAATGACGATGATGCCGTAAGGAATACTTCAGAGTCCATTTTCGAGGTGCCATGGACCAGAGAAAGCGGCAACTGGGTATGGATGATGTTCCACCGCAACTATTACAATCCGAACGACAGCTATACCTGGGCAAAATGGATAACGCCTTCAAGAGACATTATCGAGGCTTATGAAGCCGAAGGCGACACTGAAAGGATGAATGCGAGCATCATATGGGACCAGTGCTCATGGAGCAACTATTACCCTGCAGACAATTATGCATTCATGCACAAGTGCCCTACCAATGCCACCAGTACTATCCTGATGCGTTTGGGCGAGACGTATCTTCTCCATGCCGAGGCTCTTGCCATGCAGGGTAACTTCTCTGCCGAGAACGGTGCGACATATTATGTAAACAGGATAAGGGAAAGGGCGAAGCTCTCTCCGATTGCGGCCCCTTCAAGCCAGGAAGAGATGATAGATGCGGTGCTTCACGAGCGCCGTCTTGAACTTTCATTCGAAGGATTCCGTTTCTTCGACCTTGTAAGGCATGACAAGGCAAAGGAAATCCACGATGCCATGCCGCAGAAGGATTCTTACTGGCAGACCAGATATCCTCTTACGGCCGAGACAATCCTCATGCCTATTCCTACCACCCAGATGGACAATAACCCTAATCTTGAACAGAATCCTGGATATTAACATACCGGTGAACAATTATGAAACAAAGATTTATAATCACTCTGGCGGCACTGGTGCCGGTTATTGCAGCATGTAATTCTCCCGAGAACGGCGGAGGAGGACAAGAGACCACTGGAACTCCGGAAGAAGTGGCAGGGGATGTCCTCACATGGACAACGACTGCAGACGCGGGACATCTGTTCGAAGCTGCAGGCTATGATTTCGACAAGGCCGGGAGCATGTCCCCGTATGTCGTTAATATTGACAAATCGGAGAAATACCAGACTGTCGACGGGTTCGGGGCCGCGATTACCGGTGCGACCTGCTACAACCTCATGCATATGGCGCAGGAAGACCGCACGGCTTTCCTTAAACATATTTTTGACAAGTCTTCCGGTCTAGGGTCCAGCCTGATACGTATTTCAATAGGAGCTTCGGACTTCCCCGCAAGCGGTGCCGAGTTCACATGGTGTGATACCGAAGGACCGGAGGACGACCCTCTGCAGTATTTCTCCCCTCACAAGGACGATGTAGAATATCTCATCCCTGTGCTCAAGGAGATCTATGCGATCAATCCTGACGTGAAGATCATCGGTTCCCCGTGGTCCGCACCGCTATGGATGAAAGAGTCTGCCTCATGGACCAGTGCATCCCTCAAGGAAGACTGCTACGGAATATATGCCCGGTATTTCGTGAAGTGGATACAGTATATGGAAGGCCAGGGGTTCGACATCTATGCCGTCACTCCGCAGAACGAGCCTTTGAACCACGGCAACTCCATGTCCATGTTTATGGGATGGAACCAGGAACGGGATTTTATCAAAGAAGGTCTCGGTCCTGAGTTTGAAGCGGCCGGAATCGATACCAAGATATTGGTCTTCGACCACAATTTCAATTATGACAACAATGCCGGGCAGCAGGGCTACCCTCTTCTCATATACGCCGATGCCGCAGCTTCCAGATATATCGCGGGGTCGGCATGGCACAACTACGGGGGCAGCGTTTCCGAACTCGACCAGATCGTCTACGAGTACCCTGACAAAGAGATATATTTCACGGAGGCTTCTATCGGCGAGTGGAACTACAATTTCGCCGACTGCCTGGTGAACGACTTCTCTACTATCTTCATCGGAACGCTGTCCAGGATGGGCAAGGGCGTTACTCTGTGGAACCTGATGCTTGATGACAAGAAAGGTCCTTACAGCCCTGCTCCGGGCTCCTGCAAGACATGCTATGGAGCAGTGGACATATCTTCGGCGGACTACAGGACATTGACCTACAGGACCCACTATTACCAGATAGCGCATGCTTCAAGGGTGATCAGGCCGGGTGCCGTGCGCATCGGGACTTCCGGGTTCAAAGCGGATGATATAGAATACCTCGCTTTCGCCAATCCTGACGGGACCATAGGTGTGATAATGGTCAGCAAAGCCGCTGAAGACCAAAGTTTCGTGTTCTCCACAGGAGGAGACTACACCGTAAGGTGCAATGTGCCGGCCAGGTCGCTGGTTTCAGTGCTCTGGCATGATTAAAACCTCAATAAACGGAAAAAGAAATGAAAAATATAGTTAAAGCAACGATAGCCTTGACTGCAGCGGCATCAGTCTTCATGTCCTGCAAAAAGGAGTTCGAGTATGTCTTCGCAGATAAAGGACCGAATCTTTCGGTGGCGTCCTATAGCGAGTCTGCGGATATGGGAGGACGGCTCACTTTCTCGGTTGATGTCAGCGACAGTGACTTTGCCCTGTCGACCGTGAAGGCGAAGCTCTGTTTTGACCAGGATGTGGTCAGCGATACTACAATAAGGACGAAAGAGGCCGGGATATATGATGGATGGCTTGACGTACCGTTCATGAAAGACATCCCCAATGGTAACGCCGCCCTGGTGTTCGAGGCCCAGAATGTCGGCCAGGCGATAACAAGGGATACGGTATATGTCGCTGTTTCAAGACCAGAATTCGAATATCTTACACTTGTTACGGCGGACGGGCGGCAGTACAGGATGGAACCTGCCGGAGAAAAGTATGTTTACGCGGTGGAAGGTGACTTCCCTCCGCAGTGCAGCGCCAGCATAGAATCCGCTCCGGTACCGGGTACGCAGAATGTCCTGCACTTCGGATGGGAGAGCGGGGCCGTAGAGCTTGATGCCGAGGGCATGATACCATTCTCCTACAGCTCTACAGGATATACTATCACGTTCAATACACTTACGTTCGAGGCTTCTCCGTTCGAGATACCTCAAGAAGCGATCTCCATCAACGGCCAGGAAATGGAGATGGTTTCCGCAGGCAATTACAGTGTCACTCTGGACCTCAAACAGAATTCTTCTCTGTCGGTTTCCGGTATAGAACTTACGGAACTTCTCTCTTACTACCTTGATCCTGACTATCTTACAATAGGGACTACAGGCGCGGCGTTCAATGCCGTTTCAGGGCATTACAGGATAGATCTCAACACAGCAGCCAAGACTGTCAGGTTCACCAGGGTGAAAGAGGACAGGACGGATGCGACTCTTGCGGAAGGAGCCCTGTGGCTTATGGGCTGGGGAGTAGCCAGCCCTGTAATGACAAACCAGTTCGGCTGGGATTCAGGCAATAACTATTGCATGGCCGAGGTGCGTCCTATGGTATTCCAGTTTACGGGCAAGGCCGTGGCGGAAACAGACGGCACCACACAGGGCGGACGGTTCAGGTATGATTATGTATCTTGCAAGTACTTCTTCTTCAACGGGTACAACCATGGCGAAGCCAATGCGGATCAGATAGAAATCAGCGGCAATGCAGGTGATCTCATCAAATTGTCTGAGTCCAATATCGAACTTGCATCCAATCTGGAAGAAGGGGCTGCCTACCGTCTGACGATAGATCTGTCGGAAGGTACGTTTGACGGGACGACATATACCGGACCAGAAAAGGTCATCTTCGACAAACTTTAGAGCATCTTTCTGTTTCAGGTTCAAGGCGGTGCCGCAGTCTTTTGGCAGCGGTGCCGCCTTTACCGGAAAATTTGATAACTTTGTCATTCATGAATTAAATCAAGCAACACATGAAATTTATGCATATCGTTGCCGGATTCGTCCTGGCCGCAGCTCCTCTTGCTGCACAGACTCCGGCATACCTGGATGAAACCAGACCGTTAGAGGACAGGATCGAGGATGCGCTCGGCCGTATGACGCTGGAGGAAAAGATCGCTGTGATCCACGCCCAGTCAAAATTCAGTTCTCCTGGAGTCGCCAGGCTCGGGATTCCTGAAATCTGGACCACGGACGGGCCGCACGGCATAAGGCCGGAAGTGCTTTGGGACGAATGGGACCAGGCCGGATGGACGAACGATTCCTGCGTGGCTTTCCCGGCCCTGACATGCCTTGCCGCTACATGGGACAGGGAAATGGCTTCCCTGTACGGGAAATGTCTCGGCGAAGAGGCCAGATACCGGAAAAAGGATATGGTCCTCGGTCCCGGCGTGAATATTTACAGGACTCCGCTGAACGGCCGTAATTTCGAATATATGGGTGAGGATCCATACCTTTCAGGCCAGATGGTAGTCCCTTATATCAAAGGTGTCCAGTCGAACGGAGTCGCAACCTGCGTAAAACATTTCGCTCTGAACAACCATGAAACCAACCGCCATAATACCAATGTCATAGTCGATGACCGTACCCTCTATGAAATCTATCTCCCTGCGTTCAAGGCTGCTGTCCAGGAAGGCGGGACCTGGGCCATAATGGGATCATACAACCTTTATAAGGACCAGCATTGCTGCCATAATGAGTATACCCTGAACGATATCCTCCGCGGCGAGTGGGGATATGACGGAGTGGTGGTTTCCGACTGGGGCGGCACCCACGATACCGGTCAGGCGATACGTAACGGGCTGGACATGGAATTCGGCAGCTGGACTGACGGACTGAAAGGCGGCAGCAGCAATGCGTATGACAACTACTATCTCGCCTACCCTTATCTGGAAAAAATCCGCAGTAGAGAGGTCGGAACCGAAGAACTCGACAATAAGGTGCGCAATGTCCTCAGGCTCATGTACCGTACAGTGCTGGACAGGAACCGTCCGCTTGGCAGCATGTGTTCTGAAGCCCATTATGCGGCTGCCAGGAAGATCGGAGGCGAAGGCATTGTCCTTCTGAAGAATGAAGGCGGCCTTCTTCCTATGGATATGGACAATGCCGGAAAGATACTTGTAGTAGGCGAGAATGCCATAAAGATGATGACCGTGGGCGGAGGAAGCTCCTCTCTCAAGGTCCAGAGGGAAATCTCTCCTCTGGACGGAATCCGGGAGCGCGCAGGCAGGAATGTCGAGGTGGTCTATGAGAGAGGCTATGTAGGCGATGTCACCGGAGAATACAACGGCGTGACTACCGGTCAGGATCTTAGTGAAAGCCGGTCGGCAGAACAGCTCATAGCCGATGCAGTGGCACAGGCGAAGGATGCCGATTACGTGGTATTCGTCGGAGGCCTGAACAAAAGCGCACACCAGGACTGTGAAGACTCCGACAGATACGGTCTCGGTCTTCCGTATGGTCAGGACAAGGTTATAGAGGCTCTTGCGGAGGCCAATTCCAACCTTATCGTGGTCAATGTTTCCGGCAATGCGGTCGCTATGCCTTGGGTCGACAAGGTACCTGCAGTCCTGCAGGCCTGGTTCATCGGCTCGGAGGCCGGACATGCCATCGCGGATGTGCTTTCCGGTGATGTCAATCCGTCAGGAAAACTTCCGTTTACATTCCCTGCAAGGATAGAGGACGTCCCGGCACATATCTTCGGAGAATATGTAGGGGTAGCTTCCCGGGATACCGTGGATGTAGAATACAAAGACGGTATATATGTCGGATACAGATGGACCGACATGCAGAAGAAGACCAGGCCTCTGTTCGCATTCGGCCACGGTCTGAGCTATACCTCCTTCGAGTACGGTGAACCGGAACTGGACAGTACGGAAATGACCATTGACAGTACTGTGACAGTGAGAGTAAAGGTTACCAATACGGGAGACCGCGCCGGGCGTGAAACTGTCCAGATGTACGTCGGCGACAGGAAGTCTTCCCTTTCCAGACCGGTAAAAGAACTGAAAGGGTTCGAGAAGGTGACTCTTGCTCCGGGAGAGAGCGCGACTGTTTCGTTTACGGTAGACAGGGACGACCTCAGTTTCTTCGATCCCGACAGGCATGAATGGGTGGCGGAACCGGGAAAATTCGACATTTATATTGCGGCGGCAGCCGATGATGTAAGAGGAAAAGTTACATTTGAACTTAAATAGAGCCAATCTGATATAGCATGACCGGAAAATTCCTCGTCATATTCATATTGATCCTTGCCCGGATGACGCAGATTCCTGCCTTTGCGTCCAAGGGCAAGGATTATTCGGAAGAACTCGAACGCCTCGATGAGATCCTGAGCAGGAAGGAAATCTATGTCCAGTATCTCAAGGACAGGATAAATATTCTGAAAAGCGTGCTGGACGAACAGGACGACCTGTCCCAGATATACGGCATCAATATGCGGATAGCAGGCGAATTCCGGTCATACAGCCTTGATTCTACCATGGCATATCTGGGAAAGTGCAGGAGCATAGCCCTTCAGCTCGAGGACAGTGTAAAACTTATTGAAACAGACATAGCTACGGCTGAAGAGTACACCCTCGGCGGCTACCATCTCGAGGCGCAGGCCATTCTCCATCGTCTCGAATCCGAACAGATTCCGCAGTCGCTGCGGTATCAGTATCTCAAGGCCAGGCATAATCTGGCAGGAGAACTTATGGCTTACGCCAATGATAACCGTATATTCAAGGAGCAGGCCATTCTCCGTACCGTGTATAGGAACGCACTGCTTGCAATGGCCGGGCCCGGGACGTTCGACTGGTATATGCTGAAAATGGAGGAAGCTGTCCAGTACGGACGATTACAGGAGGCTAAGGAATGTGCCGGAAAACTCGTAGACGTGTCGGAAGAAGGTTCCCATGAATATGCGATAGCTTGTTACCATTATCAGGACATGCTTGGTGAAAATGCCCCTCTGGAAGAAAAGATGCTCTGGCTCATACGCTCTGCATATACCGATGTGATGTGTGCGACAAAGGACTATGCATCGCTGAATTTTCTTGCATCCGATCTGTTCAGCTGCGGGGACATAGACCGTGCGTTTTCCTATACGGCGGACCATTGTATGCCCGATGCCATCTTTTTCGGAGGCAAGCTGCGCCCGTGGCAGATCGCCATGTTCTTTCCTGAGATTGGCAAGGCCTATCAGGACAAGAATACACGCTGGCAGCGGTCGATGAATGCAATGGTGACGGCCATGGCCGCCCTTATTACGGTAATGGTGGTGCTGCTTGTTTTCATTTACATGAGGCAGAGGGTTCTGGACAAGACCAGAAAGGCCCTGCAGACCTCGTATCTTGCCATCGAGCACAGGAACCAGGATCTTATAGAAGCCAACAGGAAGCTTTCCGACCTGAATGCCAAGATACTGGAGTCGGACAAGATAAAACAGGAGTATATCACACTGTTCCTGAGCATACTCTCGGAAAACATCAACACCATCAGACAATACAAGAACCATGTCCTGAAATATATCCGCCGAGGCAATGCTGCCGATATCGTTGCGGAGATAGAGGCCCTGCCGCCGATAGATGAAGACATAACGGAGTTCTATAAAATGTTCGACACCACTTTCCTGAACCTGTATCCTGATTTTGTCGACAAGTTCAATTCCCTGCTGGCGGAGGGGGAAGCCATAACGACCAAAGGAGACGATACTCTTACTCCGGAGCTGAGAGTATTCGCCCTGATCAAGCTGGGAATTGCGGATTCGAGCAAAATAGCGTCCCTGCTGCATTATTCCGCAAATACGATATACAACTACAGGGCAAAGATCAAGAACAAGGCTAAGGGCGACCGGGCGGGTTTTGAGGAGGCTGTCAAAACAATTTAGACTGAAAAAGGATTCCTGTATGCTAATTTTTACTATCTTTGGCTGATTTTTCAACGGACCATAATAATTATTAACATAAATCGAATTAAAATGTCTAAGAAAAACAGCAATGTCCTGGCCATCGCGATCATGTTCTTCCTCTTTGCGATGATTTCATTCGTGACAGGACTCCAGAACCCGATGGGGGTCATCGTTAAATCTCAGTTCGGGGCGACCAACGCCATGTCCCAGCTCGGTAACCTTGCAAACTTTATCGCCTATGCCTTTATGGGGCTCCCTGCAGGTTTTATCCTCAAGAAATACGGTTATAAGATCACGGCCCTTGCCGCAGTTGCAGTCGGATTCATCGGGGTGGGCATCTCGTTCCTTTCAGGTATAGCTGAAAGCTTCGCCGTATATCTTACAGGCGCCTTCGTGTCAGGATTCTCGATGTGTATGCTCAACACTGTGGTCAACCCGATGCTCAACACCCTTGGCGGCGGCGGAAACAAAGGTAACCAGCTCATTCAGTTCGGCGGTTCGCTCAATTCGCTCGCAGCTACCATCTGCCCTGTCCTTGTAGGTTATCTTATCGGTGAGGTCACTTCGGAAACAGCCATCAGCGATGCCAACCCTGCACTGTTCATCGCAATGGGCGTATTCGCACTCGCTTTCGTAATCATTCTCTTCTCTAAAATACCGGAGCCTGAGCTCGAAGCCGCAAAATCTTCCAGACAGCCGCAGGAAAGCACGATGGAGAGCGTGTCCAAGGCCCTTTCGCACAAGAACCTCGTATTCGGTGTCATCGCCATTTTCCTTTATGTCGGCATCGAGGTAGGCATCCCTAACATTGCCAACCTTTACATGACTTCTCCTGAAGTGGGCATTTCTGCCGGAGTCGCCGGAACCGTAGTCGGAATGTACTGGCTGCTTATGCTTTGCGGCCGTCTTCTGGGCGGAGTAATCGGAGGCAAGGTTTCCAGCAAGGTGATGATGACCGTGGTAAGTACGGTTGCGATCGTCTTCATCCTCATCGGCATGTTCCTTCCGGAGACATTCGTCAAATTCCCTGCAATCAGTTCCGACCTTTCATTCAGCATGGTGGACATCCCTCTTGGTGTTGTGTTCTTTGTCCTCTGCGGACTCTGCACTTCTGTCATGTGGGGCGCGATCTTCAACCTTGCAGTCGAAGGTCTCGGCAAATATACTTCAATCGCTTCCGGCCTTTTCATGGTAATGGTATGCGGCGGCGGAGTCCTTCCTGTCATCCAGGGTGCGATTGCAGACAAAGCCGGCTTCATCGACAGCTACTGGGTGCTTGTAATAGCACTGGCATACCTGCTCGTATTCGCCGTTTCCCTTTCCAAGCCTTCTGTAAAATCCGAGAAATAATCTTATCTGAATCATGAATACATTAGAAAAACCATATGTAGTCGGGATCGACATCGGAGGCCAGACGTCTAAAATGGGTATTGTGGATATGCGCGGACAGGTCCTTGCGCAGACTGTTATCCGCACGGACACCCATGATGATGTGAACATGTATATCGATGACCTGTCCGCCGCGCTGGAGAAGATCATATCCGAGTCGGATTCCGAAGGCAAGATCAGAGGTATCGGAGTCGGCGCCCCTAATGCCAACTATTATACCGGCAACATCGAGAGCGCCGTGAATATCGTATGGGGCGGAAACAAGACCATACCGTTCGCCAAACTTCTCAGCGAGAGGACGAACGGACTCCCTGTAGCCCTTACCAACGATGCCAATGCAGCAGCCGTAGGCGAGATGACCTATGGCGCCGCGAGGGGAATGAAGAACTTCATAATGATCACTCTCGGAACAGGTGTCGGAAGCGGGATCGTAATAAACGGAGAAGTCGTTTATGGTCATGACGGTTTTGCCGGGGAGCTCGGCCACACATGTGCCGTAAGGCATAACGGACGTCTGTGCAACTGCGGAAAGACAGGATGCCTCGAGACCTACGCTTCGGCGACCGGAGTCGCACGCACCGCACGCGAATGGCTCGAGATGAGCGACGAGCCGTCTTCTCTCAGAAGCCTTGACGTCATTTCTTCCAAGGATGTCTACGATGCTGCTAAGGAAGGGGACAGGCTGGCCCTGAAGATATTCGAGTTCACGGGAAAGGTTCTCGGAGAATCATTCGCTGATTTCGTGGCATTCAGCGCACCTGAGGCGATAGTGCTTTTCGGAGGCCTTGCCAGAGCTAAAGAATATCTGTATCAGCCGATTATGGATTCTATGAATGCCAATCTCCTGCCTTTGTGGAAAAACAAGATAAAGATAGTCTTCTCTCAGCTCAAGGAGTCAGATGCCGCCATCCTCGGCGCTTCCGCCCTTGCATGGGAACTCTGATCTGAATTCTGAAGAAAGAAAAACCTGTCAAAGAGACAACTTTGACAGGTTTTTTTATAACTTTGGAATCTGACGTTGTATCCCTGAATTATAAACTTAAACCAATCTTTAATGGACAGAAGAAAATACATTCCGGTGATTCTGATAATGTTCATCCTGTTCTTCATGATCGCTTTCGTGACAGGACTCCAGAATCCGTTGGGAGTGATAGTGAAATTCCAGTTCGGCCTGAGCAATTGGGCCTCCCAGTTAGGAAATTTCCTGAATTTCATGGCTTATGCCCTCATGGGGCTTCCTGCCGGGTATATCCTCGGCAAGTACGGATATAAGATATCTTCCCTCATAGCGGTCGGGATAGGTTTCACAGGGGTGGGACTGTTGTTCATTTCCGGAATTACGGCCAGTTTCTGGGTTTATCTTCTCGGTGCCTTTATCGCCGGATTCTCGATGTGTATGCTTAATGCCGTGGTCAATCCGATGCTCAATTCGATAGGAGGCGGAGGAAACAGGGGAAACCAGCTCATCCAGGTGGGAGGATCCTTCAATTCGCTTGCCGCCACAGTAATACCTTTTGTCGTAGGCTGGCTTATGGGAAGGCATTCCAGCCATACCATCAAGGATGCTGATCCGGTTTTTTTCGCCATTATGGCAATATTCCTGATAGCATTCGTCATTATCTTCTTCACCAGCATTCCTGAACCGGAGCACGGCGTTTCCGGAAAGCAGAGGCTTCTGCCGGCAAAGGGGCAGGTCAGCTATCTTTCCTTCAGGCATTTTACATTGGGAGCCATCGCGATTTTCCTTTATGTGGGGGTAGAGATCAGCATTGCGAATTCCGCGAATATCTATCTTATCCACGATATGGGGATACATCCGCTCAAGGCCGGAATCATCGTAAGTTCGTATTGGCTTTGCATGTTTATCGGCAGGGCGATCGGTGGATACTATGGAGCCCGTTTCTCCAGTCATGACATGCTTTCCTTTGCAGCCTTCGGGGCTCTTTCCCTTATCGTGATGTCCATATTCACTCCGTCCAAGATCGTGTTCGTATTCGGGCGTTACGGCACCGATATTCCTGTGAATGTCCTTTTCCTGATTCTGTGCGGACTGTTCACTTCGGTGATGTGGGGCGCCATTTTCAATCTTGCAATGGACGGGCTCGGAAAATACACGGCCGAGGCTTCAGGTTTCTTCATGCTGATGGTCTGCGGAGGCGGTATCATTCCTATGCTTCAGGGTCTGCTTGCTGACCTCGTAGGATTCCTCAATTCCCTGTGGCTGATATTCGCCTGCCTGGCGTTCATACTCTATTATGCTTCGGCCGGCTATAAGAATGTCAATAAAAAGATACCGGTCTAATTTCTTTCGGCCATCAGATATATCATCCTGTCGAGGAATTTCTGCAGACGGGATGAAGGTCCGAAATAGTTGTTTACCATTATTGAGAAAACGATAGTGTCATCCCGGCTGCCTTCAGTCGGGATGATGTATCCGCAGTAGCATTTGACGCCGGTCATCGATCCGCTTTTCATTCTTATGCGGGCCTTGACTGCGGAAGGGTATTCCCTCATGTTGTATAAGAGAGTGCCGGGACCGCCGGGTTGCGGCAGGCTTTCGACATAGGTCCCGAAAGCGGGAGAATCCATCATGGCTTTAAGGAAACCGCACATGAATTCAGGCGATATGCCGTTCAGCCTTGACAGTCCGCTGCCGTCTACTATGTGGCTGCCGTCCGAAGGGCAGACGCCGATTTCTTCCAGAAGGCTTCCGACGGCTTCTCTTGCAGAATCATAGTCTCCTTTCCCGCAATATTCTTTACCTAGTGTCTTGAACAGGGTTTCCGCATACAGGTTGTTGCTTTCATGGTTGGTTTCTCCGGCTATGGCAGAAAGTTCCGGAGAGAAAGTCTTGCCGATCGCGGTTATGCCGTCCTGCGGAGCCATGTGGCCTTCAATGCCGAAAACAGGCCCGAGATCCGCCGCTTTTCCGGTACATTCCACCCCGCACTCTGAAAGGTATTTCCGGAAATGCCAGGCACAGGTGTATGCAGGAAACTTGTTTGACACCTGTTCTGTCCGGGTCTTCCGGTCTATGGCATAAGTCCCCCTCATTTCTCCTTCAGGAGCAAAAGAAGATGTGAAAAGATACAGGGTATTTCCTGTGCCGGGTTTTCCTGTGGTGCAGGAGAACCTGTAGTTCATCCATGGCAATTCCGGATATCCCGTCTTGACCGTCAGCGGCCTGCCAGGGGCATCTCCCGGAGTGACGTTTATATTCTGCATATTTTCGTTGAAAGACAGTCCGCATACCCCGGTGCCGTAATATGTGCCTATATCGTTCCACTGCCAGGAGTCGATTTCGGCAATCCTGTCAAAGAACCTGTCGTCCCCTATGATGTTCCCGTCTATGCGGACTATGCCGGCTTCGGACAGCATTCCGAGCCACGCTCCGAATACATTTTCCACGGGCTCTGCAATCCGGTTTCTGGAACCCAGGACAGGATCTCCGCCTCCCAGGATATACAGGTCTCCGTGGAGTACGCCGTCCGATATGGTTCCGGTGTATCCTATTCCGGTTTCGAACCTGTAGTCGGGACCCAGGGAATGCAGGGCAAGGCCTGTCGTGACTGTTTTCAGCGTAGATGCCGGAATCAGCATTTTCCTGCTGCCGGAGCAGGCAACGGTATCTCCGGAGACCTTGACTGCGAATACGGCCGCGGAAGCGCTTCCGAGCCATTCCATTTCTGTATTACGGGTGAAATAATCCTGAGGGGATATGCCGCTTGACTGATCATGTTCCTGTGCCGTGCCCCATATGGCGGGAAACACGGCCAGGACCTGGATTATTATAGCGGAACGGAGAGGCTTCATATGCATATTTTTTATATCTTTGTCAGGTTTGCGAGCAAATTTACAATATTAAATATTTTTTGAATTATGTCAAAACGTGTTTTGGTTTCCGGCGGAGCCGGTTATATCGGCAGCCATGTCTCGGTCGAGCTTATCCAGGCAGGATATGATGTAGTCGTAGCGGACAACATGTCCAACTGTGACATGACATGCTTTGAAGGTGTAAAGAAAATAACCGGCAGGAATGACATCCCGTTCGAGAAAATCGACTGCTGCGATTATGAGTCCGTCAGCAAGCTCTTCTCGGATTTCAGAATAGACGCCGTCATACATTTTGCCGCGTTCAAGGCAGTAGGTGAGTCTGTCGCAGAGCCTGTCAAGTATTATAAGAACAACCTGATGTCTTTCCTCAATATCCTGGACGCCGCCAAGGAGCACGGGGGATGCAACGTCCTGTTTTCGTCTTCGGCTACCGTATACGGGGAGACCGACAAACTGCCTGTCACAGAAAAGTCGGAACGCCAGCCGGCGACCTCGCCGTATGGAAATACGAAGCAGATATGCGAGGATATACTCAGGGATACGGTAGCGGCTACCGCGGCCTATGGTGCCGAAGTCATGCCGGGCCTTGACAGGCAAGGTCCCGTCAAGGGTATAGCCCTGAGATATTTCAACCCTATCGGGGCACATCCTTCAGCCCTCATAGGCGAGCTTCCTCGCGGGGTTCCGAACAACCTTGTCCCTTATATCACCCAGACTGCTGCCGGAAAACGTGAGTGTCTGAGCATTTTCGGCAATGATTACCCTACTCCTGACGGAACCTGCCTGCGGGATTACATAGACATCGTAGACCTGGCGAAGGCGCATGTCGCTGCAGTGGCAAGAATGCTCGACGGCAAGATGGAGGAAGATTATGAAATCTACAACATCGGAACAGGCAGGCCGGTTTCAGTTCTTGAACTTGTCACTACTTTCGAGAAAGTCAACCATCTCAAACTGAACTATAAGTTCGCCCCCCGCCGTGCCGGTGATGTGACTGCCATCTGGGCTGACCCTACGCTCGCGGAGGAAAAGCTCGGATGGAAAGCCGGACGTACCATCGACCAGACCCTCGAGTCAGCCTGGAAGTGGGAGTGCCATCTTAAAGAAACTTCCAAATAGACATGCTGGATTTTCCCGAAGGCAAGAGATACAATTCCTTTGTCGGATATTTCAGGAAAACATATGGTGAACGCCTGCAGAAGATAGTCATCGATGCAGGCTTCACTTGTCCTAACAGGGACGGGACAGCGGGGCGCGGAGGCTGCACCTACTGCGACAATGCCGCTTTCCACCCGGCCTACAGTTCTGCCGGAAAGCCCATCCGGGACCAGATAGACGAGGGAATAGAATTCCACAGGGTGAGATATCGCAGAGCTTCGCATTATCTGGCCTATTTCCAGTCGTTTTCCAATACCTATGCTTCTCTGGAGCGTCTTCAGTCCCTTTATATGGAGGCTCTTTCCCATCCTCTTACGGTCGGAATAGTGATAGGGACGAGGCCGGACTGTGTGGACGGAAGGAAACTGGACTGGCTTGCATCTCTGGCCTGCGGCACGGCATTGCCCGGATGGTCCCGCACAGTCGGAGGAAAAGAGCGGAAGGCCCCGATCGTCATAATCGAGTACGGTATAGAATCATGTTATGACCGCACCTTGGAGAGAATTAACCGCGGACACGACTTCGAATGTGCCCGCAGGGCAGTGGAAATGACGGCGGAAAGGGGGATCGATACCGGGGCGCATTTCATTTTGGGGCTGCCTGGAGAGACAAGGGAGATGATGCTGGAGGAAACCTCCCTGATCAACGCTCTGCCGCTCCGGTCAGTAAAATTCCATCAACTGCAGATTGTCAGGGGTACACGGATGGAGAAAGAATATGCCGCCTGTCCGGAAGATTTCGCGAAATTTACCCTTGACGGATATATCGGCTTTTTTACAGACATGCTGGAACGCCTGCGTCCTGACCTTTATATAGAAAGGTTTGCCGGGGAGGTGCCGCCGCGGTTCGTAAATGAAACTCCTTGGGGGCTGATCCGTAATGCCGGACTTCTCCGCCTTCTCGACGAGAGCCTTGAAGAACGGGATACCTGGCAGGGACGGCTGTTAAAACCATAATAAATTTGTGGAAATAAGACAATAATTCTTATATTTGCGTGCAAAATTATTTGCGATGCAGACTTTTGTTAATTCTCAGATTCCCGAAGGACTGACCTTCGATGACGTTTTGCTTATTCCTGCGCGCTCCGAGGTTCTTCCCCGGACTGTAGATGTCAGTACGAATTTCACGACAGACATAAAGCTCCATACGCCTATCGTGTCCGCCGCAATGGATACCGTAACCGAGGCCGAACTTGCCATTGCGATAGCAAGGGCCGGCGGTATAGGCGTGATCCATAAGAACATGACTATCGAGGAGCAGATGCGGCAGGTACGCCGTGTGAAAAGAGCTGAAAACGGCATGATCTATGATCCGGTCACCATCAGGCCGGACGCTACGGTGGGAGATGCATTGGGTATGATGGCCCAGCACCATATCGGCGGTATACCTGTGGTAGACGCCAACAATTATCTTATAGGTATCGTCACTAACAGGGATCTTCGTTTTCAGGACAACATGAAGCTCCCGGTTTCACAGGTGATGACTTCCGAGAATCTTGTTACGGCCCCTAAGGGCATAGGTCTGAAGGATGCTACCGATATCCTCAGACACCATAAGTTCGAAAAGCTCCCTGTCGTAGACGAGGATGGCAAGCTCGCCGGTCTCATCACTTACAAGGACCTGATGAAAATCAAGGACAACCCTATTGCGTCAAAGGATTCTAAAGGCCGCCTTCTCGTGGCCGCGGCAGTAGGGGTCAAATCGGATACCATCGAAAGAATCGAAATGCTTACCAGCGCGGGTGCGGATGCAGTGGTGGTGGATACGGCCCACGGCCATTCTGTATATGTGCTCGACGTTATCAGGAAAGCATGCGAAGCCCTGCCTGATATCCAGATAATCGCAGGAAATGTCGCGACCGGCGAAGCTGCAAAGGCCCTGGCCGATGCAGGAGTGAAGGCCGTGAAAGTCGGCATTGGTCCGGGATCCATCTGTACGACCCGTATCATAGCCGGAGTCGGGATGCCTCAGCTTTCTGCAGTCATGATGTCGTATGAAGCCCTCAAGGGTACGGGTATTCCTGTTATTGCCGACGGCGGCATAAGGTATTCCGGCGATATAGTAAAGGCTCTTGCGGCCGGAGCAAGCACCATAATGGCAGGTTCTCTCTTTGCCGGTGTGGAGGAGTCTCCTGGAGAGACCATCATACTGAATGGCAGGAAGTTCAAGGCTTACAGGGGAATGGGGTCACTCGAGGCCATGCAGCACGGTTCCAAGGACAGGTATTTCCAGGATATGGAAGACGATGTCAAGAAGCTCGTGCCGGAAGGAATCGTAGCCCAGGTGCCTTATAAGGGTACTCTCGGAGAAGTGGTATATCAGCTGGTAGGTGGACTTCGTGCCGGTATGGGATATTGCGGGGCTCCGAATATCGAAGCGCTGCGTTCGGCGAAGTTCGTCAGGATTACCCAGGCCGGATACATAGAAGGACATCCGCATGATGTGACCATCACACGCGAAGCTCCTAATTATTCCAGATAGGAAGAGCGTGGAAAGGTAATGCGGGTTGTCCATGATATAGCGTTGTTTGCTGGAATCGTCTTGCTGGCCTTGTCGTCATGCAGGACGATTTCATCTCTTGTGCATGATGACCAGGTGGTTGCCAGGGTAGGCAAGGTTAATCTGTATAAAAGCGAACTCGACAGGGTCATTCCTCCGGGCGCATCGGCACAGGACAGCATGGCTTTGGCGCTGCAGTACATCAACGCATGGGCTTCCGATGTGGTGTTTCTGGATGTCGCCGAGGCCCAGCTTTCAAAAACCGACAAGGACGTTTCCAGAGAACTCGAGGAATACCGCAGGTCGCTCCTTAAATACAAATACGAGCAGAAGTATGTGAATGAAAGGCTCGATACAACGGTGACGGAAGATGAAATTGCCGCGTATTATGAATTGCACAAGGAACAGTTCATCCTGAAGACCCCGATAGCAAAGGTCAGGTACATGCGCATATCCCCTGATTCTCCTAATGTAAGTCTTATCAAGAAGAAGATGGCCTCGACAGTGGTGGATGACCTGGTCGAGGCGGACAGTCTGGCATATTTTTCGGCAGATATTTATACGGACTATTCCGGACAGTGGATAGACATGACACGGCTTGCAAGGAATTTCGGCGTGGACTATACTGTCCTGATGTCAAAGGTCTATCGCTCGATGGTAGAGATGAAGGATGCATCAGGAAAGCTGAACGTAGCCTATATAGAAGATTACTTGGCGGCCGGGGACATGGCTCCCCTGGATTATTGCTCAGCTCATATAAAAGATATGATTATCAGCATCAGAAAGCATAAACTGATAGATGATTTGGAACGGGACTTGCTGGAAGATGCGCGCTCAAAAGGAAAATTCGAGATTTTGTAGAATATAATAGAAGGCATGGATATGAGAAGAAATTTGATGACCGCTTTGATAGTGGTACTGTTGTCCGGCATTTCCGGCCAGGCATTCGGACAGAAATACCCTGACGGCATTATAGACAAGACAATCGCGGTCGTCGGCAATGAAATGATAATGATTTCCCAGCTTGAGGAAGAAGTGCGGATCATGATGGCTCAGGGATTTGTTTCAGACCGGGATGCCAGGTGCGAGATATTGGAAAACATGATGGTATCGAAGCTTTTCCTCATGCAGGCCCGACTCGATTCCCTTTCCGTCAACAATGATATGGTAGAAGGCGAGTTGAGGAACAGAATCGACCAGTTCAGAACCTATTTCGGAGGAGATGAAGGGGTGGAACAGCAGTTCGGCAAGCCTATATACAAGCTGCGTCAGGAATGGCGTGAAGCATTCCAGGACCAGAGCCTTACGCAGCAGATGCAGCAGAACATCATGTCGGATATTCCGGAAGTGACCCCTCATGATGTAGAGGAATACCTCAAGCAGACCGACCCTGAAGATCTTCCGGTCGTTCCTATGAAATACCAGTTGAGCCAGATCTGCATATATCCTGACAGAGAAGCCGCGGACATGGCTGTCAAGGAACGTCTCCTGGCCATCAGGGAGCGCATAATCAACGGCGAGAAATTCTCTACCCTTGCCAGAATTTATTCTCAGGACCCTGGCAGCGCCATGAAGGGCGGCGAACTCGGCATGGCTTCCAAATCCATTTTCTGGCCGGCGTTTTCGGATGCTGCCATGTCTCTCAAACCGGGAGTGGTTTCCCAGATCGTAGAGACTCCGGACGGATTCCATATTATAGAAGTTCTTGAAAAGAAAGGCGATATGTTCAATGCCAGGCATATTCTGCTTAAACCGGAATATACTGTCGAAGATAAGGAAAAGGCGTTCCATGTGCTCGATAGCCTGAAGACCGAGATGGCCAACGGAGCCGTAACATTCGAAATGGCTGCACGCTTCTATTCCGAGGACCCGGCTACCCGTACTAACGGAGGCCAGATGGCTGATCCGAACTCCGGTTCGTCCTATTTTGAAATCGACCAGCTCAAACCGCAGGACTATGCCGCAATCAAGGACTTGAAGGAAGGAGAGATATCCGAACCTGTAGAATCCCTCGACAATGAGGGCAGGGACGGAAATACCGTTTACAAGATCATCAAGGTAGACAAGATACTGCCGTCACATACGGCATCCTTCAACGATGATTACAGTCTTCTGTCCGAGCAGGTGAAACAGAAGGCATCAATGAAAGCCGTCGATGATTTCATCGATGCAAAACTCAAGACGACTTATATAGTAATAGACCCGCTGTTCAAATATTGCGAATTCGACAATGAAGGCTGGGCTGACAAGTTCAGAGAAAACTGATTCCTATGGGAGTTCTCAAGAAGCTGGCATATTGTCTTGTCCTACTTGTATTTCCTTTATCGTCCTATGCGCAGGCACAGGAGAAAGAGGAGCAGGAGGACAGTATAGTTACGCTCATAAGCTCCCAAAAGGCGCAGCTTCTGGAGATCGACGGCCAGAATCTGAGAAAAGTCATCGGGCCTGCGACATTCCTTCATAACAATACTTATCTTCTTTGCGACACGGCACTATGGAATGTCGACACGAAAATCATAGATGCCATAGGCAATGTGAAGATCATCCAGGAAGAGACGGAACTGCAGAGCGAGAAAATGGTCTATTATATAGACCGGGACCTTGCCGAGTTCCGGGGCAATGTCGTACAGTTGCGGGACAAGGATAACAATATCCTCAGAACCAGGAATCTGGATTACAACACCAAGGACAGTATAGCCGTCTTTCGCGGGGGCGGGGCTATGAAGGACAAGGACGGCCAGATCATAGAAAGCGAAACAGGACGGTATGAGTCCAAGATAAAACTGTTCACATTTACGGATAATGTGAACATGTTCACCGATTCGATATTCGTGAAGACATCGAGGCTGAAATACGAGTCCGACAGGAACCTTGCCACATTCGGAGCCGGCACCGATGCCTGGAAGGACGAGAATATGCTTTCGGCCAATGCCGGATGGTACGACAGGGGCCGTGAGGTGTTCTTCTTCCGTAACAAGGTGCATGTCATGTCGGATGTGCAGGAAGGCTGGAGCGATTCCCTGTATTTCTACAGGAATTCGATGAATGTGGATATGCTCGGCAACGCCCAGGTTACGGATACTACCAGAAATGTTTCTGGTTTGGCCGGGCGGATTTCCTATGTGGATTCTGTTTCAAGGGTTACAATGACCCGGACTCCGGCCGTAGTGGCTGAAGTGGAGGATGAAGAATCCGGCAGGGATACCGTATATTTCGGGGCCGACACTCTTATATATTATACGGTAAGGATGTGCGATGTGGATTCCGTGGCAGTAATGGATGCCGGGGGGCGTCTCTCTTCCATGGATGTCGATCCTGTATCCGAATTCAGGAAAAAGGCGGCCGAGGAAGCTGCCAAAGAAGCTGAAGAGGCCGCCAAGAACGATCCTAACAGGAGACCGGATATCCCGAAACCTTCCACCGGCAATTCTGTTACTGCCGGTATCGGAAAGGATATTCCGGTGCAGACCGATTCTGCCGCAGTGGAAGAGCCTCCAGCACCGGTTGCAGATACGTCTGAAGTGCAGACCGGTTCTCTTCTTGTAACGACAAACGATTCATTGGCTTTCCGCCAGGATTCTCTTGCTGTGGGAACGGATTCCCTGAAGACTGCGGTAGATTCTCTTGCCGCAGGGCTCGATTCCCTGGCTGTGGGGGCGGATTCTCTTGCCGTTGCGGACAGTGCTGTTGCGGAGCCTGCAGAACTCGATACTACCAAGATAGGATTCGTGCGAGCTTTGAACAACGTGAAGATATTCAGGAGGAACATGCAGATTGTCTGCGATTCTCTGGAGTATTGCGACCTTGATTCCATCGCAAGGCTTTTCAAGCAGCCGAAAATCTGGAACGAGATTACCCAGCAATATGTTGCGGACAGCGTTTATGCCCTTGTCCGCGGGAATATGCTTGAAAAGGTGAGCCTGATGTCGAACGCATTCGTCCACAACCAGCAGGACAGCATACACTATGACCAGATCAGAAGTACCGAGATGATGGCTTATTTCGATGAGAATTCCCAGTTGCGCAGATTCGACGCTTTGGGCGGGGCTTCGGCTCTCTTCTATCTTGAGGAAAACGATGTTCTGGCTACTGTCAACAAGAAGGATTCGAAGATGCTCTCGGCTGTATTCAAGGACGGTACGATCAACAGGATATATTATTTCGATACCGCCAAGAGCGATGCTTTCCCGGTTGCCCAGATGACTGCCGAGGATCAGGTACTTAAAGGATTTTGCTGGCAACCGGACAAAAGGCCTGCGGACAGGTATGCGATTACTGCCCAGGAACTGCGTCCTTCCGAGCGTTCTTCATACATGTCCCGGCCGAGGGCGAAGTTCGTCCAGACAGGGCTGTATTTCCCTGGATATATCGATGATATCTATACCCAGATAGAGGAAAGGGATTCTCTCAACCGTGTCAGGGAACGTCAGAGGCAGATTCTGGAGCAGGACCGCCAGCGGCATGAGCAGTTCTTGAAGGATTCTCTCGCGATAGCCCGCCTGGACTCGATTGCAGCGGCTGATTCGATCGCCATGTCCGACAGTCTGGCATTCGTGGCGGACTCTATCGCCAGGGCCGATTCAATAGCGTTTGCTGACTCTGTACGCCATGCGGAGATCGCTGATTCACTGGCATCTGTAATTCCTACAAAAGAGCAGTTGAAAGAACAGGCCAGAAAAGAAAGGGAGGAGAAGAAGGCGGCCCGCATAGCGGCAAGAGAAAAGAGGTGGGCTGAAAAGGATCAGTCCGATGCAGACCGGCTGAAGGCGAAAGAAGAGAAGAAGAAGGAGAAGGAGCGGGCACGCAAGCTGAAGCTTATCCTGAATGCCCAAGAGGAAGCCAGAAAAGATTCCGTAGAACTTGAGAAGTACAAGGAGAAATATCTGCTCCGGCTCGAGAAGCAGAAGATACGGGAAGAGAAACGGGCTGCACGGAAAAAGGTGAAGCCTCAACAGATGCCCGGAACAGGAGAAGCAATGACAAAATCGGAAAGGAATGAAAAGAAACTATAGAAAATTATTTTCAAAGAAATCCCTGAGGTTTCGCAGATGGGGCAACAAGGCCTATTCCGTATTCTCCAGTATCGGGCGGCATGTGACCATAGGTCATGTAAGTAAAGGCATAGCCGATGCCGCATTGGAAAAGTCCGGAGAAACAGACGATATTATTGTCGAAAGGATTATCCGCGGAGGCGGACTGGGCCGGAAGGAAGCGGAGGATATGGCGGATACCGTACCTTTGGCACGGCTCGTGAGGATGGCTTCGGCAGTGAATGTTTCCTGTGCATCGCGGCGTTTTGACACGTGCTCCATCATCAATGCCAAATCCGGGCGCTGTCCGGAAGATTGCAAGTGGTGTGCCCAGTCTGCCCATTATCATACAGGCGCTTCGGAGTACCCTATGCTTGACCGGGACAGCATTGTAAAGGCTGCAAGGCAATGTGAAGAAAAAGGCATCGGCCGTTTTTCTATTGTCACCAGCGGCCGCAGACTCTCTGAAAAAGAAATCGATTCAATATGCAGCATAGCCGTTTCCTTGGGAAAGGAATGCGGCATCTCACTCTGCCTTTCGGCAGGTCTGTTGGATAAATCTGCGCTCATGCGGCTTCATCGGGCCGGAATCTCCAGATATCACTGTAATCTGGAGACAGCTCCGTCTTATTTCGGGAACCTTTGCTCTACACACACTCAAAAAGAAAAAATCACAACATTACACAATGCCCGTGAAGCCGGCATGGATATATGCAGTGGGGGTATTATAGGGATGGGAGAGACGATGGCGCAGCGTCTCGAACTTGCTTTTACCCTGAGGGAACTCGGGGTAAAATCGGTCCCTATAAATATCCTGTCTCCTATTAAAGGTACTCCTCTGGCTGACAGCCCTCTTATTTCCGAGGATGAAATCGTAAGGACAGTAGCGATGTTCAGGCTTATCATGCCTGATGCGTATCTGCGGTTTGCCGGTGGCCGGGCAAGGCTTTCGGAGCATGCCCTGATGACTTCTTTCCAGGCCGGCATCAATTCGGCCATAATCGGGGATATGCTGACCACGACAGGAGCGGACGTCGCTACCGACAAGGCACGTATCCTTGCTGCAGGATATATGCTGTAGTTTTCCTGCTATCCGGGAATCCGGAATCTTATGGCAGCCCGAGGCCGGGAACTCTGTCAGTGCAACTTTTTTTATAAAAATCAGTTAGAGATAGACGATATGATTATTGAAACCAATATCGACCGGTTCGATACGGAACATCTGTGGCATCCCTATACTTCTGCCACGAGACCGCTTCCTGCATACAAGGTGCGGGAGACGCACGGATGCAGGATCATCCTGGAAGACGGTACGGAACTTATTGAAGGAATGTCCTCCTGGTGGTGTGCAATACATGGATACAACCATCCCGTACTTAATGAGGCAGCGAAGTCCCAGCTGGAGAAGATGTCCCACGTGATGTTCGGAGGCCTTACCCATGAACCTGCGATAGAACTCGGAAAACTCCTGCTGGGGATCCTTCCGGAACAGCTTTCCAGAATATTCTATGCGGACAGCGGTTCCGTTGCCGTCGAAGTCGCCATGAAAATGGCTGTTCAGTACCATTATGCGCTCGGACGGCCCCAAAGGACGGATTTCGTGACCATAAGGTCCGGATATCACGGGGACACATGGAACGCGATGTCGGTGTGCGATCCTGTTACCGGAATGCACGGCATATTCGGCAGCGCCCTGCCTGTGAGGTATTTCGTTCCATCTCCGTCAAGCCGTTTCCACGGGGAATGGGATCCACGTGATATTGAACCTCTTGAGAAAGTTATAGAGGAACATGGCGGCTCTTTGGCGGCCATGATTCTGGAGCCGGTGGTCCAGGGAGCCGGCGGGATGCGTTTCTATCATCCGGAGTATCTGAGGCAGGCGGCCAGGCTATGCAGAGAACATGGTATCCTGCTGGTATTCGATGAGATAGCGACCGGATTCGGAAGGACGGGCAAACTGTTTGCCCAGGAGCATGCCGGCGTGGTACCTGACATCATGTGTATAGGAAAGTCACTGACGGGAGGCTATATGACGCTTTCTGCCGTATTGACTACTGAAGAAGTGGCGCATACGATTTCAGACAATTATCCTTATGCCTTCATGCACGGCCCGACCTTCATGGCCAACTCTCTTGCATGTGCCGTTGCCAGGGCTTCCGTACAGCTGCTTCTCGACTCAGGCTGGCAGGAAAAGGTGAAAGGCATCGAGACGCAGATGAAAGCGGAACTTGCACCGGCCGCCGGCCTTCCTCAGGTGGAGGATGTGCGTATATTGGGCGCTATAGGAGTCATCCAGACCAGAGAACCTGTGGATATGGCCTGTATCCAGCGCCGTTTCATTGAAGAGGGTATCTGGGTCAGGCCTTTCGGCAGGCTTGTATATATCATGCCTCCGTATATAATTTCTCCGGAAGAACTCTCGAAGCTTACTTCCGGTCTTGTCAAAGTAGTGGGGAAAATATGAGCATGTTTTCGGCAGAACTGGAGGCGCTCCGCGCTTCCGGAAACCTTAGACGGCTTCCGGAGACAGTGCATGACGGAAAATATTCGGTAGTGAAGGGCAGACGTATGCTGAACCTTTCTTCCAATGACTATCTCGGACTCGCCTCCGATACCACCATGCCGCTTATGAAGGATTTCCTGCGGGAAACCGGACTTGCCTGCGGGACAGATGTGCCGGAAGATTTTCTGCTGGGGTCGACATCCTCGAGACTGCTCACAGGCACTTTTGACGTGCATTCACGTCTGGAACAGACCCTGTGCAGACTGTCCGGGCGGCAGGCGGCCCTTGTATTCGGCAGCGGTTATCACATGAATGTCGGAATCCTTCCGGCCGTGACAGATTCTTCGTCAGTCATCCTTGCGGACAAACTGGTCCATGCCAGCATAATAGACGGCATAAGACTATCATCCGCCCGCTCTGTCCGTTTCCGGCATCAGGACATGGACCAGCTCGAGTCTCTGGTGGGGAAATACAGCACGGAGTGCAGCCGGATAATCGTAGTTACGGAGAGCATTTTCAGTATGGACGGTGATCTTGCCGACCTGAAACGTTTAGTGGAGATCAAGAGGAAACATCCGCAGGTGATGCTGTATGTGGATGAAGCTCATGCTGTCGGTGTCAGGGGAGATGCGGGAATGGGGCTTGCCCAGGAACTTGGAGTCATGCAGGACATTGATTTCCTGTGCGGGACATTCGGTAAGGCCGTTGCTTCCGTGGGGGCATATGTGCTGTGTGACAGTATCGTGCGCGAATATCTCGTGAACCGGATGAGACCACTCATATTTTCCACGGCGCTGCCGCCTCTTAATGTCTTGTGGACTCTCAGGGTAATGGAGAATCTTGCCACGATGGGGAGCATGCGCCGGGCCCTGTCTGACAATGCCGCGAGAATCAGGGAATTCATCAGGTCGCGCGGAGTCGTGTGCCCGTCAGGAAGCCACATTATACCTGTGATGGCAGGCGACAGCCATCGCGCCGCTGCAATGGCAGAGGAGATGCAGCGTCAGGGTTTCTATCTTTTGCCGATCCGGCCGCCTACAGTTCCGGAGGGCACTTCCAGACTGCGGATTTCCCTTACTGCCGCGATTACCCCGCAGGAAACCGATGCCCTGATAAGTGTTCTCGACCGGCTCCTTCCGTGAATGGATAAATTACGGGCGTCTTTACGAAGTTCAGATAATTCCACATGAAACAGGATTTTATAATAAAGAATGACAATTCCTCGCTGCTTCTGGTTTTCGGAGGCTGGGGCACCTGGACCGGGCTTTTTTCTGAAGGCCCCTTCCCTGAAGGATATGATGTGCTGCTCTGTTATGATTACAGGACTATGGATTTCGACCCGTCGGCATTGTCCGGATACGGTACGGTCCGTCTGATTGCCTGGTCAATGGGGGTGTGGGTGGCGTCCAGAGTGCTTGCCGGAGCGGATGTGCGGTGGGAAAAACGCATTGCCGTAAACGGCACTCTGACTCCGGTAGATGATCTGACGGGAATCCCTGTGGCGGTATTCAACGGGACTTTGGACAATATGTCCGGACCGGTCCTGTCCAAGTTCAACAGACGGATGTGCGGCAAGGATCTGGCCTGCTATATGTCGCGCGGCCCGGACAGGTCTGCGGAGGAACTGAAAGAAGAGCTGTCCGCCTTGAAAGAGGCTGTCGGGGCTTCTGGAGTCGCTCTGTCTTTTATGTGGGATGTAGCTGTAGTCGGGACCAAGGACCTGATATTCCCGGCTGAAAACCAGTTGCGGGCATGGGATGTCTGTGCGGTGGAAGCGGTCAAGGTCGACTGCGCACATTACAGCAGGGATCTGTTTGCCAGGCTGTTTTCAAGCTGTTGCCATTCCGACCTGGCGGAGCAGGCGGAGAAATCTGTCTAATAAGGATATAATGTCAATGATGAAAGTAGATAAAGACTTGATATCCAAACGCTTTTCCAAGGCTGTCGGAACTTACGATGGAGCGGCCGCAGTGCAGGATGCCATTGCGGAACGGATGGTGTCTCTGCTGCAGTATCATGACGGCAGGCGCGGCACCGCAGCCGATGGTAGAAATGCAGTGGGGAAAGTTCTGGAAATAGGCTGCGGGACAGGTCTGTTCACAAGGAAATTTCTGAAGGCATATAGCCCGGAGAGGATGTGGCTCAATGATATATGCCAGGACTACGAGGAAAGTCTGTCTGATATCCTGTGTAAAAGCAAAGATGATGCGGTTTGTTCTGAGCCTGTTCCTGGAATGGGGCCGGACGGCAGTTTTGTTTTCCTGCCGGGAGATGCGGAATCCCTGGATCTCCCGCAGGGGCTGGACATGGCGGTATCCTGCTCCGCATTCCAGTGGTTTCATGATATACCGGCTTTTCTCCGTAAGGTTTCCGATGCCTTGAATGACGGAGGCATATTGGCTTTCAGCACTTTCGGTCCTGATAACCTCGTGGAGATCTCCTATCTCGAAGGAGTTTCGCTGCATTACCGGTCTTTGGCGGAAATCGAAGGTATGATTCCGGATGGAATGGAAATCCTGTATGCAGAAGAGTGTAGGGAAGTACAGTTCTTCGATTCGGCCCTGTCCGTGCTGCGCCATCTGAAAAGTACAGGAGTAGCCGGAATCAGGCGTGAATTCTGGACACGGAGCCGTTTGGAGGACTTCGGCAGGAGATACCGGGAACGTTTTTCTACCGATGACGGGCTGCCCCTGACCTACCATCCGATATGGTTGATATGCAGGAAAATTTTTAAATGAACATATATATGGAAAACAATGTATATTTTGTAAGCGGCATAGATACAGATGCCGGAAAGAGCTATGCTACAGGGTATATAGCCAAAGTGTGGAATGAGTCCGGGATAAGGACTGTTACGCAGAAGTTCATCCAGACCGGAAACGAAGGCATGTCGGAGGACGTAGCCCTTCACAGGAAGATCATGGGCTGCGGCCTGCTCCCGGAGGATGAGGAGAGACTGACAATGCCGGAAATATTCTCTTACCCGTGTTCACCGCATCTGGCGGCGGAAATCGACGGCAGGGAAATAGACTTCGGGAAAATAGAGACCGCGACAGACACATTGAGCGAGCGGTACGACGCTGTCCTTCTGGAAGGTGCCGGAGGGCTTATGGTACCTCTTACACGCACCCTGCTCACAATCGATTACATCAAGGAGAAGGGCTATCCCCTTATCTTCGTTACATCCGGAAGGCTCGGCAGCATCAGCCACACCCTTCTGGGCCTGGAAGCCGTCAAGTCCAGGGGTATTCCTTTGAAGATGCTGGTCTTCAACATGTTCCCGCAGGAAAAGGACAGAACCATCTCCGACGATACCAGGACCTTCCTCAAAGATTGGATTGACCGCGAATTCCCCGCAACGGAATACTTCACCGTTCCGGTGCTGTAGCTCGTTCCTCACACCTGCAACCGGTGTGTCCCAGAATAACTCCTACGGTGTGGTGGAGAATGATGCCCCGACACCGATAGTGGCATCGCCGATCTTGAATTTTGCGGAGGCCCCTATGTTGATGCGCGGGGCGCTGACAGGGTTGAACGTGGGCGGACCGAAAGCGTTGAAGTCCGTATAGCTTCCCCAAAGCATCATGCTTGTGTTTTCCGACGGGCGCATTACGACAGACATCATTCCTCCCGCTACCGGTACGGGCTTCCTGTCCTTGAGCATGCTTACTCCGAATGTCCCTCCGCCGTTCACTTCGAGCCACGGTGCGATCTGCACTCCGGCAGCTATGTATGCGGACTGGTATCTGTAAAGGTTCAGCCAGTCGATGTCCCTGCGTCCGAGGAATGCATGCAGGCTTCCGGTCAGAGGCATCGTCCCGTAGTGCTCATGCATGATGCCGCTGAAACTGTATACGACCGTATAGTAAGGCTTTATGTCTACGGTGCTATAGAAGAAAGGAGAGACGGATGCCTGCATCATGCCGGAAATTTTCTCCCGGCTGTATCCGGCTATGTCCTCTTCCGGAATCAGAAGGCCAGGCTGCATCATATTCCCGATCACACTGTTCCGCTCTGAAACAGTAAGGACGGAAGTATCCGCAAATGAAGTGCTGTCCCGCTCCTGCGCCTGCACAGCAGTACCCAGGCCCAAAAGCAGACCGCAGAATACCGTTGCCATTATCTTGAAATATTCCATGTCTCAAAACTCGGAATTATTTTCATCTTTTCAAAAATAATTACCTCAAAAACCGCTTCGTGTTTTTGAGGTAATTTACTTCGTGTTTTTGAGGTAATTTACTTCGTGTTTTTGAGAACCTTTTATATTTGCGTGTGAGCAGGAGTGGATTTTCCAAACCGTTGCGCCCGCACAGGGAGGGTCCCACGGAGTGGGAGGGGTTTGGAAAATCCACTCCTGTGAACTATCCTTGTTGGAATTTGCGGGAAGAACGTGACATCTGCTGCAGCTCAATCGTAATCTGCTCCGACTCCTGCAGAAGGTTCAGATACAGGTAAGCTACGGTAAGGTTCACATTCTCGTTCTGGATATCCACCATGAGGGACTTCCTCAGATTCGAGAACTCGACCTGCATCTCGGAGATTTCCTTGTCGAAGTTCCTCAGGTCGGAATAGTCTCCGGCTTTGCACAGGTCTGCGATTCCGCGGATGATTTTCGCTGTCCTGTCACGCTGGACGGTAAACTCGTCGATATATTTCTGAGGCAGCGGGGAGAAATGGTTGTCCACATGCTCGTAAAGAGGCTCGCAGATACGCCTGATGGAGTAGTACAGCTGTTCCATGCTGTTGAATACCATGTGGAACCAGGCGCTTTTCCTCAGTCCTTCCTCCGGTTCGATATGCCGCAGGCAGAGGGTTTCCTTTCGTCTGAGATTCTTGAGACGCACCTTTTCCTGCTTCAGGTCGTTCGAACTTTTCCTCAGGATCTTGACGTTTTCTTCGAACAGCCCGTCGGTGATGTCCTTGTATTTGCCGGCCATGTCATTGAGGAAGCGTGATTCATTGTCAGCGACATAGTTGCTGAACAGGTTCCATGTCTGGCTGTAGTTCTGGGAAGAAAGGATGGCGCGGAACTGCTTGTCGCCGTTCTCGTCCTCGTTTTTCTGCTTGTAACGTATATTGTTGTGTATGAGGGCTGCAAGTCCTGCCACAACTATTATTACCGCTACTGCATTTCCTCCGAAATGCATCAGGATGACTATTATGAACGCGCAGGTGAACGCCACTCCTGCCGTAATGAACCATCCTCCGATGACCGAAAGTACGCCCGTAACCCTGAATACAGCGCTTTCGCGGCTCCATGCACGGTCGGCAAGTGAAGAACCCATGGCGACCATGAATGTCACGTATGTAGTGGAAAGAGGAAGTTTAAGCGATGTGCCCAGTGCGATGAGCAGGGAAGCCACTACCAGGTTGGTGGAAGCCCTGACAAGGTCATAGGCGGCTCCGTCCTCTATTTCGATATTGCTCTTGTCGAACCTTTTGTTTATCCAGACCCTTGCCTTTTCAGGAGTGACGGCTACAAGCCAGTTGGCGGTCGCGTTGCTCCAGCGCACAATGCTGCGGGCTACCCTTGAAGAACCGAACATCTCGTCCCCTTCATCCTGTTTTGCGAGGCTTATTTCAGTCTTTGTCACGTTATGCGCCTTCTTTGAAGTCGCCAGGGCGATTACCATCACTATTCCGGCCAGGAACAGGAAGATGAACGGAGTCTTTGCCGGTTCGTTGAGCACTCCCATCATATATGAATCAGGGTCGGAACTGCCGGAGGCCATATAGTCGAGGTACGAGTCATAGCCAGCAAGCGGCACTCCGATGAAATTCACCAGGTCATTGCCGGCGAAAGCGGTCGCCAGGGCAAATGTGCCTATAAGTACCACTACCTTGAATACGTTGACTTTGCACCAGTGCAGTATCTGCATCAGCAAAGTGAAGAACACCAGACAGCATCCGAGCACTTCAAGGGTGTGCGTGTGTACCCAGGCTTTCAGTTCAGGAGTCATGAATGAAAGGTCCTTGACCCCTTTTATAAGCATGAAATATATGATAGCCGTTGCCGCTACGCCTCCGAACAGCCCTATTTTCCATTTGAGTTTTCCCGAGTAGCTGAAAGTGAAGAGCAGTCTGGAGAAATACTGTATCAGGAGACCGAATATGAATGCCAGCGCCACGGAAACGAAAATCGCCATGATCACGGAAAGCGCTTTTTCAGTATTCAGATAATCGGAGAAGCCCGCACCGTCGTCAGCTCCTGCTAACTTGAACATCGCCATCGCGAAAGAGGCTCCGAGCAGTTCGAACACCATTGATACCGTTGTGGACGTCGGCATACCCAGCGAGTTGAACACATCCAGCAGGATGATATCCGTAACCATCACGGCCAGGAATATATACATGAGTTCCTGGAAGCAGTATTGCTCCGGACGGAAGATGCCGTGCCGGGCTATGTCCATCATGCCGTTGCTCATTATGGCTCCGCAGAATACGCCGATGGCTGCTACAGTGATGATCGTGCGGAATTTGGCTGCTTTGGAACCGATTGCCGAATTCAGGAAATTTACAGCGTCGTTGCTGACTCCTACCCACAGGTCAGAAATTGCAAGAATAAAGAGGAATATTACAAATCCCAGAAATATCCAATCCATAAATAATGAGATAAATTTCTGGCGGCAAAATTAGTTATCAGTTTTAAGTATTCAGTTAAGATGGTGTTAAATTTTTGTTACAAAAAACCGTAACAAAATATTCATTGTATCCGGGAATGCCGAACGGATGAAAAATCATAACTTTGCAAAGTTTATTTGAAAAAATATGGAACAGGGAAAAATACTTATCGTAGATGACGAAGCTGACATAAGGGAAATTCTTCAGTTCAATCTGGAAAATGCAGGATATGAGGCGGACTGTGCGGCATCGGCAGAAGAGGCACTGGAAATATTGAGTCCGGAACATAATCTCATCCTTCTGGATGTAATGATGGACGGCATGTCCGGTTTCAAGATGGCGGAAGTCGTCAGAAAAGAAAAAGGCAGTCAGATACCGATCATTTTCCTGACGGCGAGAAGCGCGGAAAACGACCTTCTGACCGGATTCTCTGCAGGCGGCGACGATTATATAGGAAAGCCGTTTTCAATACACGAGGTGCTGGCCAGAGTCAAGGCCGTCATAAAGCGCAGTGCAGTGAAGGCTTCCGTAACGGAACAGGATCCTGTTCCGATAAATGCCGGCCATCTTAAAATAGACGTTACAGGGAAAATGGTATATGCCGACGGAAATGCCGTACTTCTTTCCAAAAAAGAGTTCGAGATACTTTATCTGCTGGCATTGCATGCAGGAAGGGTATATTCAAGGGAAGAGATAATCGCCGAACTGTGGAAGGACGCCCCGTATGTCCTTGACCGTACCGTGGACGTCCATATTGCCAGAATAAGGAACAAACTGGGTGATTACAAGAAATATATTACCAACAGATCCGGTTACGGATATTGCTTCAGCGTGACGGAACAGAATGGAGAAGAAAAGGATAACATATAAAAAGCAGCTCCTGACATATTTTGCAGGAGTATTCACCGTTTTTGCTGTCCTGCTGGTGGTTTTCCAACTGAGGACAGAGTGGCGGTACAAGACCGAGATCCTTCAGTCCCGCCTGTCCGGCTATGCCGATATCATAGCGCAGACGCCGGATTACGGGGCTGTAGCGGACCTTATGCCGTCCGAGCTCAGGATAACGGTCATAAGCAAGGACGGAAACGTGATTTTCGATTCCGCAACGGGGGCCGATACCCTTGATAACCATTTTATGAGGCCTGAAGTACAGATGTCTGTCGAGAGGTCCGCAGGCTTTTCGATCCGGACATCCGCTACTACAGGCATACCTTATTTCTATTATGCCAAGTCATACGGCGGCTACATAATACGGCTCGCCCTGCCGTATGAGCTGGATGTAAAGCGTTTCTTTCGGCCGGATACGCTGTTCCTGATACTTGTCTTCTCGCTTTTTACGGTTGCCCTCTTTTCTCTGATCTTCCTGTCCGACCATTTCGGGCAGGGGATTTCGAAACTGCGCGATTTCGCCGAAGCCGCCGTCAAGGGAAACGTGGACTATGAAGATATTGCCTTCCCCGACTCGGAACTCGGGGAGATCGGAGAGAAGATGCTCGAGAGCTACAAGATGCTCAAGCACAGCAACGACATGATCGCGCTTGAAAAAGAGAGGCTCCTTCTGCATATACATTATTATGACGGAGGCATCGCGATTTTCACCCCTGACAGGGAGAAACAGTATGCAAACCCGCGTTTTATCCAGTATGTCAACACTTTGCTCGACAGACCTACGCCTGACCTGAACGACATATGGAAGAGCAGCATCTTTTCTCCGCTTCTGGAATTTCTGGAAAGGAACACTCCGGTCAAGAATGATTCCGCACCGGTGTTCAACTTCAAGCTTTCCAAGGGCGGGCATAACTACGGTATACAGATGCTCATTTATCCTGACAACGGTTTCGAGATAACTGTCAACGACATTTCCGAAACCGAGAAAAGCAAGGTGATGAAACAGCAGATGACCAACAATATCGCCCACGAACTCCGCACGCCGGTCAGCAGCGTAAGAGGCTATCTGGAGACGCTCATAACATGTCCGGGAATATCCGAGGAGAGGAAGAACATGTTCATAGAAAGGGCCTATGTGCAGACCCTTCGCCTGTCGGACCTGATACGTGACATCGCCATTATCACCAAGATAGAAGAGGCTCCCGAGCAGCTGAAGAAAGAACCTGTCGACCTCCACAATGCGGTGGATGAGATATTCGAGGAATTCCGTTCCGCTCTGGATGCAAAAGGGATCAGGTCAGAGAACTGTATAGACAAGGGTCTGGTCATAAAGGGGAACGCTTCTTTGCTTTATGCCATATTCAGGAATCTGGTCGAGAACAGTGTCAAGTATGCCGGTGACGGGGTTACAATCCATGTGGAGTGCTATGCAAAGAGCGAAGGTTTCTGCCATTTCACATATTATGACACGGGACACGGAGTTAAAGAAGAGCATCTTTCCCGTATTTTCGAAAGGTTCTACCGTGTTTCCGAGGGCCGTACGCGCGATGACGGAGGTTCGGGGCTCGGGCTGTCGATAGTCCGCAATGCCGTCTTGTTCCACGGAGGCGAGATACGTGCCGTCAACCGTAAGGAAGGCGGTCTGGAATTCATATTCTCTTTAAAGGAAAAGTAATAATCCGGGAAAAAGAAGGTTTCATTTTTTGTCCTCTGAGTTTTGCGGAAAATAAATTAAATTCGCATTGTTTTGTAAACAAAAAGATTCAGATGATGCATTCGCGAACCGGACTGGCTGTATGCCTTCTTGCCTTCATTGCCGGGCATGCCATAGATATTGAAGCCCAGGATGATATGTCAATATGGTTCGATTCCCCGTGTTCTTCTGAAACAGGACCCGCATGGGGGACGGACCCGACACCGGAATCAGGGGACGCCATGTCCAATGCCGACTGGGAGTGGGAGCATGCTTCGCTGCCTGTAGGAAACGGCAGTATAGGCGCCAATATTTTCGGATCGGTCTCCACGGAAAGGTTCACTTTCAATGAGAAGACATTGTGGACCGGAGGTCCTGGCACAGGGGCTGCGAGTTACTGGAACGTAAACAAGGAATCAGCCCATATCCTTCCCGAAATCCGGAAGGCCTTCATGGAAGGTGACAATGAAAAGGCCGCCGGACTTACGCAGGACAACTTCAACAGCGGGGTCCCGTATGAATCTGATGCAGAAAATCCGTTCCGCTTCGGGAATTTCACCACTTGCGGGGAATTCCGTGTCAGGACAGGTCTGGATGACGGGAAGATAACGGATTACCGGAGGTCGCTGTCGCTGGATTCTGCGCTGGCAGTTGTCGCTTTTTCCCAGAATGGTGTCCGATACAGGAGGGAATATTTCATTTCTTATCCCGACAATGTGATGACAGTCCGTTTCACCGCAGACCGTCCCGGAGCACAGAATCTCGATTTCACTTACTTGCCTAACCCGATATTCGTGAAAGGGGCTTTTAAGGCCGTGTCGGACAACGAGATGCTCTATACGGCGACATTGCCCGGAAGCGGTATGGAATATGCCCTTCGGGTCAGAGTCCTGACTGAAGACGGACATGTCGGAGTAGCCCCTGACGGGACAATAAAAGTAGAAGGGGCAGACGAGGCGGTGTTTATCATTGCCGCAGACACTGATTACAGGATAAATTCCGATCCTGATTTCAACGATCCGGATGCATACGTTGGCGAAAATCCTGTAAAGACTACCGGGAAATGGATGAAGTCTGCTGGGAAGAAATCGTATGCCGCTCTTTTACAGAGGCATTATGAAGACTATTCGTCCCTGTTCCGGCGCTCGTCTCTGGTTCTTAATCCGGGAAAAGCCTGTCCCGGAGACAGCCTTCCGACACCGGAGCGGCTGGCAAGATACAGGGAAGGTGCGGAAGACTACGGACTGGAGGCCCTGTACTGGCAGTTCGGGCGGTATCTCCTGATAGCCTCTTCCCGTCCAGGCAATCTTCCGGCAAACCTTCAGGGCCTCTGGCACAACAATATAAACGGCCCCTGGAGGGTCGACTACCACAACAATATCAATATCCAGATGAACTACTGGCCGGCATGCCAGACCAATCTTCCGGAGTGTGAAATCCCCCTGTTCGACTATATCCGTACTCTTGTCAGGCCTGGAGAGGAAACGGCCCGGGCATATTTCGGGGCGCGGGGCTGGACGGCTTCCATATCTTCAAACATATTCGGGTTCACCGCTCCGCTCAGGGACAAGAATATGGCATGGAATTTCAATCCGATGGCAGGCCCGTGGCTTGCCACCCATGTGTGGGACTGGTACGACTATACCAGGGATGTCTCTTTCCTGAAAAATGCAGGATATGACCTGATAAAGGGCGGAGCGATGTTCACGGCCGATTTTCTCTGGCGCAGACCGGACGGGTTTTATGCTGCGGTTCCTTCCACTTCTCCGGAGCACGGTCCTGTGGACAAAGGAGCGACATTCGTCCATGCCGTCGCCCGTGAAATCCTTTCAGATGCGATCGAGGCCAGCAAAGTGTTGGGAGTCGACGGGCAGGAGCGCATGCGGTGGCAGGATGTCCTTGACAGCATCGCCCCGTATGAGGTGGGGCGGTACGGGCAGCTGATGGAATGGTCCGAAGACATAGACGATCCTCAGGACAGACACCGCCACGTGAACCATCTTTTCGGACTGCATCCCGGCCATACCATATCCCCTCTGACGACTCCGGACCTTGCAGAGGCGTCGAGGGTGGTGCTGGAGCATCGCGGTGATCTGGCTACGGGCTGGAGCATGGGATGGAAACTGAACCAGTGGGCCAGGCTCCATGACGGCAACCGCGCCTACGCCTTATATGGAAATCTCCTGGAGACAGGCACCAATGAAAATCTCTGGGATTCCCATCCTCCGTTCCAGATAGACGGCAACTTCGGGGGGACGGCAGGAGTTACGGAAATGCTTCTGCAGAGTCACATGGGCTTTATCCACCTGCTTCCCGCCCTTCCTGATGCATGGAAAGACGGCTGTCTCACAGGTGTCCGTGCCAGAGGAAACTTCATCGTGGACATCGTCTGGAAAGGAGGCTGTCTGGACCATGCTGTCATCCGTTCAGGCTCCGGAGGCCTGTGCCGTGTGCATTATGACGGCCTAAGCCTGGAATTCAGTACTGATGCGGGAAACAGTTATCGGGTGAAACTGAAAGACGGAAAGTTGAAAATATAATGTTTTATGTACTACAGATACTTGTTGGCGGGTGTTATCCCGCTCGCTTCCGTTGCGGAAGTTTTTGCAGAGGCTCCTAATATCCTTTTTATCCTCAGCGATGACCATACATCCCAGACTTGGGGCATCTATGGCGGAATACTGGCCGACTATGCAGGTGCCGATGCTCCGGAAGGCTCCCAGGGCAGGAGTTTCAGGGACAACCTCCGGGGCGACACTCCCGATGACTGGAGGACGAGCATATATTACCGCTATTGGACTCAGCATAAGGAGCGTCCTGCACATATCGGTGTACGCACAGACCGCTACAAACTGATCTTCCTGTACGGCAACAGGCTGGATATGACAGGTTCGACTGACTATGTGTCGCAGCCGTCATGGGAGTTCTACGATTTGCAGGAAGACCCGTATGAAGATCATAATGCGTATAATGACCCGCAGTATCAGAACATTATAAAGCAAATGAAGAAGGAGATGATGCGCTTGCGTACCGAAACAGGCGACACGGATGCTTCCAGGCCGGTGATGCTCGATATTCTCCGCGCCCAGGGTCTTTGAAAGTAAAATCACCCTTTTTAGTCGTCCTCATGTGAAAAAATGACAAAAAAAGGAGAAGAATCACCTTAAATTCCACCTGCAGAAAAACCGGGATTGGCACGGGATTTTCATCTCACGCACCCGGTTTTTAAATGGAATTAAGATGTCAGGATTAACAGGACATATATCTCAGGTGATAGGTCCGGTGGTCGATGTGCATTTCGACCTTTCGGGTGAAAATGTTGCAAAAGAGCTGCCCCGCATCCATGATGCATTGACCATAAAGCGAAAGGACGGCAGGAACCTTATCGTTGAAGTTCAGCAGCATATCGGAGAAGATACGGTCAGGACAGTGGCTATGGACAGCACTGACGGACTTCAGAGGGGAATGGAAGCCGTCAATACTTTCGCACCGATCACGATGCCTGTAGGCGCCCAGATAAGGGGCCGTGTGATGAACGTGACAGGCGACAGTATCGATGGAATGTCCGAACTGGACCGTAAAGGCGCACTTCCCATACACAGGGAACCTCCCAAATTCGAAGATCTTACAACATCGCAGGAAGTCCTTTTCACGGGAATCAAAGTCATAGACCTGCTGGAGCCTTATCTGAAAGGCGGGAAAATCGGTCTTTTCGGCGGTGCCGGAGTAGGCAAGACCGTTCTTATCAAGGAACTTATCAACAATATAGCCAAGAAACACAACGGATTCTCTGTCTTTGCCGGAGTGGGGGAGCGTACCCGTGAAGGCAACGACCTCCTTCGCGAGATGATCGAGTCCGGCGTCATCAGATACGGCGACGAATTCCTCAAGAGCATGGAGGAGGGCCACTGGGATCTTTCGAAGGTGGATCCCGACGAACTTCCCAAGTCTCAGGTCGCCATGGTTTTCGGCCAGATGAACGAGCCTCCTGGAGCCCGTTCTTCAGTAGCTCTGTCAGGTCTGACGCTTGCAGAATCATTCAGGGACAGCACCGGTACGGAAGGCCCTAAGGACATACTTTTCTTCATAGACAACATTTTCCGATTCACCCAGGCCGGATCCGAGGTTTCCGCCCTTCTGGGACGTATGCCGTCGGCAGTAGGCTACCAGCCTACCCTGGCTACCGAGATGGGACAGATGCAGGAGAGGATCACCTCTACCAGGAACGGATCCATCACATCGGTGCAGGCCGTCTACGTGCCTGCCGATGACCTGACTGACCCTGCTCCGGCAACGACATTCACTCATCTGGATGCCACGACGGTGCTCAGCCGTAAGATAACCGAGCTGGGAATCTATCCCGCAGTGGATCCTCTCGAGTCCACATCCCGCATTCTCGACCCGAATATCGTAGGTCAGGACCATTATGAAACGGCGCAGAGAGTCAAGCAGATACTGCAGAGAAACAAGGAACTGCAGGATATCATCTCCATTCTTGGTATGGACGAACTCTCCGACGAGGACAGACAGACTGTCAACAGGGCCCGTCGCGTACAGAGATTCCTTTCACAGCCTTTCGCGGTGGCGGAGCAGTTTACGGGTGTACCCGGGGTAATGGTCTCCATAGAGGATACGATCAAAGGCTTCAATATGATACTTGACGGGGAAGTGGATTACCTGCCGGAGCAGGCTTTCCTTAATGTAGGTACGATTGAAGACGCCATCAGAAAAGGAGAAGACCTTCTTGCTGCGGCAAAGAAGAAATAGGCTTTCTTCAAGGAGGAGAGAATGGATAGTAAAAACGGAATATATCTCAATGTTTCATCTCCCGAGTCCCAGCTGCTCGGACAGATGGTAAATTCGGTGTCGCTGCCGGGGATAGGCGGACGTTTCTGTATCCTGCACGATCATGCCCCGCTCATTTCAGCACTGGAGGAAGGCGATATCGAGTATATTGCCGGAGATGAAAAAAAGACATTGCACGTCAGGAGCGGGTTTGTCGAAGTCTCTGACAACACCGTATCCGTCTGTGTCGAGATATAAGGAGATGATTCATGATCAAGCGGTTAAAATATATTTTATTAGTGTTTCCTCTCCTGCTGCTCCCGTTCAGGTCTGTTGCCGGAGAAGCTGCCGGATCCGTTTCCGCAGAAGCGGTGCAAGGATCTCAGGTGGACATCAAGTCAATGCTTTTCGGGCATATAGGGGACTCTTACCAGTGGCATATCACCAGAATAGGGGACAAGGAGCTGACGATACCCCTGCCGGTCATAGTCTGCAGCAAGGACAGCGGATGGCACTGCTTCCTTTCCTCCAGACTCGAGGACGGCCCTTACGAAGGCTTCTATATAGCCGAAGGAGGGAAATACGACGGGAAAATAGTAGAGAAGGATGCGGCAGGGGCAGAGGTCCGTCCGTTCGATATCTCGATAACCAAGAACGTACTCGGACTGATGATAAACAGCGCCATACTGGTAGTCCTGATTCTGTGCTGCTCACGCTGGTACAGAAGGCATGATGCACTTAAAGAGGCGCCTTCCGGAGTAGCGGCCCTGCTCGAGCCTGTCATCGAGATGATAGACGATGATGTGATCAAGGGCTCGATTCCGGAAGACCAGAGCCGCAAATATGCACCGTATCTTCTTACAGTCTTCTTTTTCATCCTGGTGAACAACCTTATGGGGATAATCCCGATTTTCCCCGGAGGTGCGAATATTACCGGAAACATAGCGGTGACTCTGGTTCTGGCTTTGTGCACTTTCTTGGCTGTCAATCTGTTTGCCAACAGATACTACTGGAAGGACAAGTTCTGGCCGGCTGTCCCGTGGTGGCTGAAAGTCCCGGTTCCGCTGATTCCGTTTACCGAAGTATTCGGAATATTTACCAAGCCTTTTGCATTGATGATCAGGTTGTTCGCCAATATTATGGCAGGACATGCCGTAATCCTGAGTTTTGTCTGCATAATTTTCATTACAGTTGAGCTCGGGCCGCTGGTCAACGGGACGATGACATTCATTGCGGTGCTTTTCGGCATATTCATGGATTTCCTCGAACTTCTGGTCGCTTTTATCCAGGCTTACGTATTCACGATGCTTTCCGCTGTATTCATAGGTCTTGCCCATGAAAAACCGGAAGCGGAATGAACGCAGGTTTAAAGAAAATATTATGTTAACGATAAATATAAATTAAATTCAAAGGATTATGTTACTTTCAACATTACTTCTACAGGCAGCGGCAGGTGCTGCCCTCGGAAAAATCGGTGCCGCTCTCGGTGCCGGTCTGGCTGCGATCGGAGCCGGAATCGGAATTGGAAAAATCGGTGCTTCGGCAATGGAATCCATGGCGCGTCAGCCTGAAGTCGCCGGAAAGCTCCGTACCAATATGCTTATCATCGCCGCCCTTATAGAAGGCGTGGCAATGTTCGCTGTCATCATCTGTTTCATGGCTGTAATCTAATTGCGGGAGGTAGGAGATGTCATTGTTAATGCCTGACAGCGGCCTCCTGTTCTGGATGGTTGTCATTTTCGCGGTAGTGCTTTTCGTACTTGCGAAATGGGGCTTTCCTGTAATAACTTCCATGGTTGACAAGCGCAAAAGCTATATCGACCGGTCTCTACGTCTGGCCAGGGAAGCCGATGAGAAGATGGCCGGTCTGGCGGCAGAGCAGGCCAGGATTATTGCAGAGGCGCGCGCTGAGCAGAACAGGATACTCAAAGAGGCCGCAGAAGCCAGGAACAATATAATAAAGCAGGCTCAGGACCAGGCGCGGGATGAAGCCGCAAAACTCCTTGCGGAAGCCAGGACACAGATCCAGGCCGAAAAGGAGAGTGCCCTGAGCGAGTTGCGCAGCCAGGTGGCAATGCTTTCTGTCGGAGTGGCCGAAAAGGTGATCCGCAAGGATCTTTCCTCCGATAAGGAACAGCTGTCCCTGATCGGGAAGATGGTTGAGGAAGCATCCAAGCTGGACATTTCCAGAAAGAACTGATAAACTCCAAGGCGGATATGAATACAGGTTTGGTATCATACAGATATGCTTCAGCACTGATGAAGTTCGTCTCTGAGACAGGGAACGGAGGGAAGGTCTATGACCAGATTCTTCTCCTGAGCGGCAGCCTGGCAGCCGTTCCTGAGTTGAGGGCTCTGATAGATAATCCGATGTCCGTTTCCGATTCCCGGAAATTAAGTCTTCTGGAGTCGGCTCTCGGACAGGAGAAGATGGCGGATGAACTCAGGCGTTTTATCTCTTTGGTGATGAAGAACCACAGGACAAAACTCCTGCGTTTCATCTTCTATTCGTTCATTTTCCAGTACAGGGAAGCCCATCATATAAAGGTAAGCCGTCTGATAACGGCGGTCCCTGCACCTGAACTGGAAGACACTCTGGCTTCGGAGATCGAACGCAGATATGGGGAAACGGTGATATTCGAACACAGGATAGATCCGGATATAATCGGAGGATTCATATTCGAGATCGACGGCTACAGACTGGATGCCAGTACGGCTTCACAGCTCAGGTCCGTCCGCCGTCAGTTCAAGGAAAAGAACAGGAGGATCTGCTGAATAAACCATTAAACAATAGAACAGAAACAATATGCCTCAGAATATAAAACCAAGCGAAATTTCAGACGTGCTGCTACGGCAGCTCAAAGACATAGACACTTCCCTCAAATTCGAAGAAGTGGGAGAAGTCCTGCAGGTAAGCGATGGAGTAGTGCGCATCTACGGTCTGCTCAATGCCGAAGCCAACGAACTCCTTGAGTTCGAGAACGGCATCATGGCCGTTGTCATGAATCTGGAAGAGGATAATGTCGGGGCCGTACTTCTCGGCCCGACTGACCAGATCAAGGAAGGCATGACGGTCCGCCGTACAGGACGTATCGCTTCCATCAATGCAGGCGAGGGGATGCTTGGCCGTGTTGTCGACCCTTTGGGAGTCCCTTTGGACGGAAGGGGCAAGATCGGAGGCGAACTTACCGAAATGCCTCTGGAAAGGAAGGCTCCGGGAGTCATTTTCCGCCAGCCCGTGACAGAGCCTCTGCAGACCGGGCTGAAGGCCATAGACGCCATGATCCCTATCGGAAGAGGCCAGAGGGAGCTGATTATCGGCGACCGTCAGACAGGCAAGACGTCCATAGCTATAGATACCATCATCAACCAGCGTGAAAATTACCTTGCAGGCAAGCCTGTTTACTGCATATATGTGGCCGTCGGACAGAAAGGCTCCACAGTGGCCAATATCGTGAATGTCCTCCGCGAGAAGGGGGCGATGGATTATACCATAGTAGTTGCGGCGACGGCGGCCGATCCGGCTGCGCTTCAGTATTTCGCACCGTTCGCCGGCGCTGCGATAGGAGAATATTTCCGTGATACCGGACGGCACGCGCTGGTAGTGTACGATGATCTGTCCAAGCAGGCTGTAGCGTACAGGGAAGTGTCTCTCATATTGCGCCGTCCGTCAGGACGTGAGGCCTATCCGGGCGATATCTTCTATCTGCATTCCAGACTTCTTGAGCGGGCTGCGAAAATCATAGACCAGCAGGAGGTGGCCGAGCAGATGAACGATCTTCCGGAAAGCCTGAAAGGCAAAGTGAAATGCGGCGGGTCCCTTACTGCCCTTCCGATAATAGAAACTCAGGCCGGCGATGTGTCCGCATATATCCCGACCAATGTCATATCCATTACCGACGGACAGATATTCCTGGAGACGGACCTGTTCAACCAGGGTTTCCGTCCTGCCATCAATGTCGGCATTTCGGTGTCCCGTGTCGGGGGCAGCGCCCAGATCAAAAGTATGAAAAAAGTGGCAGGTACACTGAAGATAGACCAGGCGCAGTACCGTGAACTGGAGTCATTCTCCAAGTTCAGCAGCGATATGGATCCGGTTACCGCCATGTCTATAGACAAGGGCCGGAAGAACAACCAGCTGCTTATCCAGCCGCAGTATTCTCCGATGCCTGTGGGAGATCAGGTCGCTATCCTGTATTGCGGTACGCGCGGGCTGATGAGGGATATTCCTGTAGAGAAGGTGCGGGAATTCCAGTCGGCGTTTCTCGACAGGATGCATGCTTCGCATGAAGCCGATGTACTGGCTCCTCTTGCAGCCGGCAGCATCGATGAAGGCATAGGAAAGATAATCGAGCAGGAAGCGTCTGCTGCCGCTCTGGCTTTCAGAAAATAAAGAAATGGCATCATTAAAAGAAATCAAAAGCAGGATAAATTCTGTCAACGGGACTTTGAAGATCACTTCGGCCATGAGGCTGGTGGCTTCTTCAAAGCTCCGTAAGGCCCAGGCGGCAATCGGCAATCTGCTCCCGTACGAGCAGAGGATGCACCGTATTCTGGCAGACCTCCTGTCTGACGACATTTCTGCCGGTGAACTGTACGTCACCCTCAGACCGGTGAAAAAAGTGGCTATAGTCGCTTTTGCTTCCAACTCGTCTCTGTGCGGTGCATTCAATTCGGTTGTCGTCAGGCATTTCAAGGAAACGGTCAGCCAATATGCCGACAGCGGACTGAAAGCGGAGGATTTCTATATATTCCCGGTCGGACGGAAGATGGCGGATGCGGTCAGGAAAATGGGGCTGCAGTCCCAGGGGGATTATTCCCATATGGCGGACAAGCCCTCATATGCAGAAGCGTCGGAGCTGGCGGACAGACTTATGGGATTGTTTGCGGCCAGGCAGGTGGACCGGATAGAACTGGTCTATAACCACTGCAAATCCACTTCAGTACAGATTCCCGTCAGGGAGACATACCTGCCGGTAAGTCCGGAAAGGCAGGCCGCCCTTGCCGGTACCGGAGATACATCAGACTACAGACAGGACTACATAGTGGAACCGGACAGGGAGACAGTTCTTGAGGTTCTTTTGCCTAAGGTTTTGAAACTCAAGATATATGCTGTTCTTCTGGATGCGAATGCCGCAGAGCATTCCGCGCGTACCGTCGCCATGCAGACGGCTACCGACAACGGGAAAAAACTTCTTCAGGACCTTACGGTGCAGTTCAACAAGCAGAGACAGCAGTCCATAACCGACGAACTTCTGGATATGGTCGGAGGTACGATGGCCTGAAACGGACTTCGTTCCCTTAGACAAAGCGGATGGCCTTCAGTGCGGCAAAATGAAAAAAGGAACCGGATCTCACGACCAGGTTCCTTTTTTTATAGATTGTTTCGAATCAATATTTATGTTTAACTAAATCCGCATATCACTTAGCCAACATTATGCCAAAGAATAAAAAAAGCATTATCTTAGAGGAAAATTCCTGAAAATATGTTTGGAAGCGATATTACGGAAGAGAAGAAGGTCAGTCTTGCCGCAGTGGCGACGGCCCTGTTTGCTGTGCTGGCTATTGTATATTTCGTCCCTGTAGACATTCCTTATAAAATTTCATTTCCGCTCTGGCTTCTTGCCGGATTCTCTTTATGGCTGCTGCCCTGGCCGATGAGTTTTGCCATGTTCGCTTCCGCACTCGGCGATCTTGCCGGGGCTTCGGGCAATTTCATGGTACAGATGGAATGCTTTGCCGCGGCACACCTTTTCATGATAATGTTTTTCGTACGCAGATTCATCTGGAGGAACAGGAATGCCGCGGCACAGGGCAAGGCCCGCAAATCCCGCAGGCTTGCCTATGCCATCCTCCTCATATTGCTTATCCTGATACTGGTGGTATTCGCCATGGTAGAGATTGTCCCGGAGGCGCCGGCCGGCGCCGTGCGGTCAGGTGTCGTATTCTATGCATTGGTCATAGCCATGATGCTTTTCATGGCCCTGCTGCAGCGCAGCCGTCTGTATGCGGCCGGCGCCTGCCTGTTCGTTTTCTCTGACCTAATGCTGGCATGGAACAGGTTCGTCGAACCTGTCGAGTATGAAAGATACCTTATCATGGTTCCCTATTATCTGGGGCAGATTTGCCTTTTCCTCAGGGCATCGAGACTGAAACTGGTCTACGACAGGCTGAAGACCGGACAGAAGAGATTTTCCGGAAAAATCATGGAGGACTGACCTGCATCTATTTCCTTGAGGATGCTTTCCTGAGTATTTTCGGGAATGTTATCATGAAGATTGCCGTACAGCAGATGGCGGCAGTGGCATCGGCAATGCCTTCCGCGGCGAAAACGCCTGTCACTCCCCAGAATTCCGGAAGGACAATGGCAAGAGGGACCAGCAGTATCACTTTTCTGAGCAGGGCTATAAACAGTGATATCTTTGCCTGTCCGAGAGCTATGAATGTGTTCTGGCAGGCTCTCTGAAGCCCGAATATCGTCATCCCGGACAGGAAACAGGGCATCATCCTTTCTATGCAGCCGATCAGTTCCCGGTCATTCGTGAAAGCGGACGCTACCACCTGCGGGAAGAGTATCATGAGTATCATGAGAACTGCATTGAAAGAGAACATGATGCTTACCGATACCTTGAAGCATTCCTTTACACGCTCCATGTTCCCGTGCCCGTAGTTGTAGCTCGATATCGGGATGAAGCCCTGGGCGAATCCTGTAAGGGGAGCGCTGCCGAACTGCATTGCGCTTTGCATTACCGCCAGGGCGCTGACATATATGTCTCCGAAATGCTTTAGATTGGTATTCAGCACGAAGCCTACCAGGCTTTCCGTACCGGCCATTATGAACGGCGAGACGCCGAGTCCGAAAATCGACATCACTATCCGTTTGTCCGGTTTCATGTATTTCCAGGCAAGGTTCAGCGATGCCTTTTTCGAAAACAGGAACCGGAGCACCCATGCCGCACTGCAGGCCTGGGAGATGACAGTAGCGACGGCGGCTCCCCTGACACCCATATCCAGCGCGAATATGAAGATCGGATCCAGTATTATGTTCATCACTGCACCGAGAATCGTGGAAAGCATTGCTATCCCAGGGCGGCCCTGTGTGTTTATAAACGTGTTCAGCCCGACTGATATCTGGACGAATACGGTCCCTGTCAGATAGATAGAAAGGTAGTCGGTGGCATATCCTATGGTGTTCCCGGACGCTCCGGTGAAAAGCAGTACCGGTTCCATGAATATATAGCTCAGAGCTGAAATGATGACAGTGAACAGGATCAGAAGGATGAAACCGTTGCCGAGAATACGCTCGGCCCTGTCCCTGTTGCCCTGACCTAAGGCAATGGCTGCAAGAGGGGCGCCTCCGCCGCTTACTATGGCGGAAAATGCCGAAATGAGGATAATGACCGAACTTGTTACTCCGACTCCTGCAAGGGCGTCTGTCCCGATTCCGGGTATGTGGCCGATATAGATCCTGTCAACGATATTGTATAGCAGGTTGACCACCTGTGCAGCTACTGCCGGCAGTGCCATTTTAAGCACCAGCGGCAGCATTCTGTCTGTCCCTAACCGTTCTTCATACACATTTTCAGATCCTGTCATGTCCAGATGTTTTCCGGATGGCAAAGATAAGAAAAAACCGGTCCGTTAATTCTGTATCTAACGGATCGATATGTTTTCCGTAGAATAAGTGCTGATGCTTTCGGCGCATCTTTCGACGGTGTTGTCATGTATTTTTACGTTCCGTGCGTTGCGGACGGCTATTCCGCATCCTCCGTGGCCCGGGCAGCCTTTGATGATGTTGCGGCTGATTTCTATGCCGTCGTGCAGTATGGTGTTTTCCGTGTCAGGGGCGTCGATCACTACTGCGATCCCTGCAGCGCCGAACTGGGCCCCGCCGTCACCGCAGTTGACTATGACGTTGTCCGTAATGGAGACATTCACGCCGTGTCCGGCTTCTTTCCACCATGATTCGGCTCCGACATGTATTGCCGTTCCCGTGCAGCCCTGGAAGATATTGTCGTGTATGCTGACATTCCTGGTCTTTGAAAGGACTGCCCTTGCGAGGTTCCCCCATACGATGCTTCTTCCGAAATCGAGTGAAGGAAGCTTGGAAATGTTGAATACATAGCAGTCCTGCCAGTTTTCCGGAAGATTCTTGTCGATCCTGATTCTGACGGACGTGGATTTTTCTTCGTGCTCGACATCGGTCACTGTGGCTGTCATTTCCGGTATGAGCGTGGATATTCTGGTGATTTCTACCGTATCCCCGATGCGCGGGACATCGGCGATCTGGCTGTGTGTGAACGTAGGAGCCCTGAGTTCCAGGCATAGCCATCCGTCTTCGGAGACAGATGCGATGTCGTGATAGTATCCGTGTACGTTTGTGGCGTCATCACCCTGGGCCTTGAAAAAGCACTGGTCGAAAACCAGGCTGCCTTCACAGCAGGCGAAGTGCGTGGCGTCCGTGTTGGTGGAGAAAGAATAGCCTTCGGCCGGACAGACATTCAGTCCGAGGATGGTGATATCCTTGCTGTCGAACCCTGTTATACCCATACCGGGCTGCGAATGTATGGTGACGTTTTCCAAAGTCACGCCCTCACTGTCGCCTATGTATATCGCAGGGCGGAAATGGAAAGAATGGGGAACGGCCAGCTGTTCGCCTTCAAGATATTCGGGGATGCCTGCCATGAAACGGACGAGGTTGTCGCCCTCGAGCCGGTGTTCCGGGAAATATATAGCATCGCGGAATACTCCGCTTTTCTTGCTGTCCCAGATCATGAGTCTCGGAAGCGGGGTTTCATCCGTCAGTTTGTGGTCATCCCGGAACTGTACCAGCATCGACTCGGGAGTCACTTCTACTATCGTTCCTTGTGAGAACGGTTTCCTGAGATAGTCGATGGTCAGTCCTTCCAATCTGAAATTGCTGCAGCCGATGAGGGAAACCGGTTCCATCCATCCTTCGCACATCAGGACGGCGCCATCGGCGCGGACTGTCACATTTTCTGCCCCTTCGAAATCGAGACCTCGGACGTAAGGATAATATGGAGTGAAGATGGTGGGTTCCGGATTCTGGCCCATCTTTCCTGTCATGACTTCCTTCTCCAGTCTCTCGGCGTCCTTGTCTTTCAGACGGTAGATTCCCTTGGGGATGACAAGGGTCGTACCCGGGTGGGTCCTGCAGTATTCTGCAGCCTTGCGGAGAGCTTCGGTATCATCCTTTCCGTCATCAGGCTTCGCTCCGAATCTTAATACGGATACTTCCGCGACGTTTTCCCGGTTATCCTTGCCGTATGCATCGCCTGTAAAAACGGGCAGGAATGAAATGAATAGCGCTAATGGCAGAAAATGAGTCTTTTTCATGTTTTTTGCGGCAAAAATTAATAAAATCGGATCAGGATTTCTACAGAAATAGAAATTACGACTGTTTCTCCGGTGTGTCCTGCGCGGATTCGTACCTGTCGAGCGCCTCTTTCATCAGTTGCCGGCCACGTTCGGAGATTTCCCCGGCACGCGCATAGTCTGCTATCGCTCCGAATTCATCGAAAGGCATGCTTACGAGGATGTCCGGCGGAGTGAGTTCGATTCCCAGTCTGGCGTTTGCATGGTTCATCAGGCTGAATGTGCGTCCGAGTACCTTGTAATAATTGGCTTCTTCATTGAAAAGTTCCGGCTGCTTCACATCCGAATCGAAAGCATGTTTTATTACCTGTCTGCCCTGCATTCTTGCAAGCTTGAATTTCTCAATGACAGACATGGTGTCATTGTACCTGACGGCATGGATTACGGCTTTGGTCTTGTCTGAAATGGCCTTGTCTTCCTGTTTTTTCTGTTCTTCGGCTTCAGCATCCTCTCTGATGATCGCCCTGATGCTGTCTACGTCCACCTCGTTTACGTCGAATCCGATCAGAATATCGCCGGAAGTCCTTTCAACGCGGTTCAGAGGCATGGTGTTGGCGATTCCTCCGTCAATCAGCGTCCTGTCGCCTATCTTTGCGGGTCTGAAAAGAGACGGGATGGATATGGAGGCCCTGATGGCCTGGAACAGGTTTCCCCTGTCGAAAATAACTTCCTCTCCAGTGTAGAAATCGGTGGCGATGGCTTTATAAGGTATCTTCAGGTCTTCGATATTCGTGTCCGGAACGATTTCCTTGAGGGCTTCTATTACCTTGTCCCCTTTCACCAGATGGTTCAGACTGATGGAGATGTCCATGAGTGTGAATACTTTCCATACATCGAGGTCGAAAAGCCACTGTTTCACTTCCGGAAGTTTTCCGGCAGCGTAGATGCCTCCTATCAATGAACCTATTGAAGTGCCTGCTATCGAGGATATTACATAACCGCGGCTTTCGAGTTCTTCAATCGCGCCTATATAAGCGAATCCTCTCGGTCCGCCGCTCGACAGGGCCAATGCCACCTTTTTCTGTTTTCCGGTTTCTGCTGCCATGATGTGTCGGATTTAAAGTGTTTTTAACAAACTTTAAAGTTACGAAAATATGAATATGCTGAACTCCAGTAAATTCAAAATTTTATTTTTTTTCAGATGAAAGTTTCATGCACTGCCGGAAAAATAAGGATATGTCATGTTTTATTCCGGAAAACTTACAATGTGTTATGAATCTGTCCTGCAAGCCGTGTATAATGTAAGGGAAAGGCGGAGGTATTCAAGTTCCATCAATCTGATAGTCAGCACATGAAAGATTGTCACATTCGTGTCCGGGAAAAATCCGGACTGGTTATTATAAAGTTTAACAATTAAAACAAAGTAGGTTCGGTAGAACCATCCGGTTCATTGACAATATTGCAGTTAGGTTTACAGAACAGGGTCTTGAGTTCGACAGTATCTGTAAGTGAGACACTTACAAGCTGGAGCATCTCGTAGATTGACCGTTGGACATCCATCTTCTTCTGGACAATCGCCATCATGCAGTAGGCGGTTACAGCAGTGTAG
>JADIMH010000020.1 GCA_017694885.1 Candidatus Cryptobacteroides faecipullorum
TTCATTTCAGCTTCCCTCTTGGAAAGACGCAAAGCCACTCTCAACTTCATGGTATTTGCAATCTTTATCCACATTTCCGGATCACCTGCACACCATGAATCGTCAAAATTGTCCTTCAGAATCGTCTTCTCAGCATCCGACATGGCAGCGATGTCAGTAGCCAATGCTGCTTTTTTATAACAAAATGCGACAATGTTTACACATGAGATTTACAATTTTAATCCATGTATATACATTTAATTATCTATTGGTCTGTCCGATGACCCGGGAAAAGGAGACAGGTCAGCCCCGCCGGCGAAGAAGGCACCACGAAGCGGCTGCATAAAAGATGATGAGCACCGTATGGAGAAGGAGTTTGGTGGCAAGCAGCCCCCAGGCTCCTTCTTCCTGTATCCGGGCACCGGTAAAAAACGAGCGGTCAAGAAGCATGGACGCGCCATACACTACTCCCATCAGAACGAAAAAGCAGAGAATCCTTCCCCATTTATATGGTATAGGATAATACTTGCGTCCGAGCAGCGTGCAGACGGCCAGCATCACGGCATAGCTTGCCAGATGACCGAATGCCGATGCCCAGTATGAATAGGCAGGCATGAAAACGATGTTGACGGCCGCAGTAACGGCCAGGCCGGCAAGTGTAATATAGATGGCGTAGCCTGTCTTTCCTGAAAGCTTGTACCACATTGACACGTTGAACAGCATGCCCAGGAGCATGTAAGAGAGCAGCATTACAGGGACAACACCTACTCCGTCCCGGAAATCCCGTCCCAGAATCAGCGATATCACATCGATATACAGTATCACTCCGAGGAAGATCAGCCCGCAGAAAGCCACAAAATATTCCATGACCTTGGCATAAAGGGTCTTCATATCCTTATCCCTTGCCCGCTGGAAAAAGAACGGCTCGGCGGCGAAACGGAACATCTGGATGAACAGGGACATGATGACAGAGAGCTTCACTGCCGCCTGATAGATTCCAAGGCTCGACCTCCAGTTTTCGGCTCCCGTATCGAAATATCGGAACAGGTAACGGTCCAGAAAATCGTTCGCCACACCCGGAAGGCCAGCAACCATTAAAGGCAGGGAATAGGCCAGCATCCGGCGGAGAAGTTTCCCGTCAAACGTATAGGCAAAGCGCAGGAAAGCCGGCAGGAAAAGCAGTGCGCAGACCACGCAGCTCACAAGAATGGCGAAAATCACATAGCTGAAATCCGGCGTGGCAGACACCAAATGAAGCATCCACACGTCTCCGGATGTCAGTTCGGCAACCTCTTTGCCGAGCTTTCCGGCAATTTTAAGGCAATATGCAGGAAACCAGAAGAACAGCACCAGATTGGAGGCCGTTTCCGTAAGTATCTTTATAGTTTTCAGAACCGCGAACTTCAAGGCTTTGCGCTCCTGCCGGAGTTTCGCGAACAGTATTGCAGTCATGCTGTCGAGAAACAGGATTCCTCCCACATAAACTATGCAGTTTTCATATCCTTGATAACCGAGGACTCCGGCAATCGGACGGGAAAAAGCTATCATTGCCGCCAGAAACGCCCCGCTGACGCCGAAAACAGCGGCCAGGGCATTCGAATAGACAGCATCAGGGTTCTCCCCTTCCTTGTTCGCAAAACGGAAGCAGCCGGTCTCCAGCCCGAGGACCAGAATAACCTGCAGCACGGCTATATAGGCCATGAACTCGGTAACCACCCCGTAGCTCTCTGTTGTCAGAAGCCTGGTATAAAACGGAACGAACAGAAAGTTGATTATACGGGCCAGAATCGTGCTGAGTCCGTAAATGGCGGTATCTCCCGCCAGCTGTTTCAACGGATTTGCCATAATGGGCGCAAAATTAAAAAACTGTCCGGAATTACGTTCAGCTTTATGCAACTTATCCGTATGTTTAAGCATCTACTGTGTCGGATTTGATCACTATAAAATTTACTGCAAGAATATGAAAAAAACGGTACTTAAACTCATGTGCGCCTTAGGAATCATTGCAATGGCTCCGGCCTGCGGCAATTCCGGGCAAAAACAGAACAAGGAAAAAGAAGAAAAGACAATGGCATTCGACGCATCTACCCTTTCCGAAGAGCCGGTACTCGACATCAAGACCGACCTCGGGACAATCAAAGTAAAACTTTACAAGCAGACCCCGCAGCACAGGGACAATTTCGTAAAGCTCGCATCCGAGGGCTATTATGACGGACTGCTTTTCCACAGGGTCATCAACGGATTCATGATCCAGACCGGAGACCCTCTCACGAAAGATTCTTCCCAGTCAGCAAAATACGGAACCGGAGGACCGGGATATACCATACCTGCTGAAATAGTACCTGGTCTCACCCATAAAAAGGGAGCACTTGCGGCAGCACGGAGAGGGGATGCCGCAAACCCGATGAAAGAATCATCCGGATCACAGTTCTATATCGTTCAGGACCCGAATACATGTGCACAGCTTGACGGACAGTATACTGTTTTCGGCGAAACATTATCCGGATTCGATGTCATAGACAAAATCGCTGCAGTCCAGACCGACGGAAGAGACAAACCGGTTAAAGACATACACATCATCTCGATCCGCCCGGAAGTTAAAGTACAGGCTCCTGCCGAAACAGCCGTCGGTACAGAAGCCGCGGTTGAAGAATAAAACTGCGCTGAAAGTGCAGAAATTTCAAAAAAATTACGAAATTTTTACTGCAACCGGCCTGTCAGCACAACAAAACGCGGTTTTGGCACAGGAGTTGCAATATTTTATTTCGAATAGTTTTTTCATAGGTTAAGTTTTAGGTTAGAATTGCAGAGCGTCTACGATGTGAATCGCGGACGCTCTATCTTTTTATATGTAGACAATAATATAGTACATCATTACCCCACACGCAATGAGTTTCAGACCTGTGCCGGCAAGGAAACCGAGAAATGACCCGAAAGCGGATTTCAGAGCCGCTCCGGCAGACTTTCTCGCATAATAAAGTTCGGCAAGAAAAGCGCCTATGAACGATCCGAGGATCATTCCGACCGGAGGAACGACGAAAAGACCGAATATGAGACCGGCCATCGCCCCCCGTTCAGCAGCCTTGGTCCCTCCTGTAAGTTTGGTAAAATAAAGAGGAACGACATAATCTATTATGCTTACCGCTACGGTAACCCCGAGCATGACCAGAAGAAGGGTAAGGGACATATGCTCACCTGCCCCATCGGTTCCTCCCCATAGATAAAGAAGCAGCATCCCGACCCATGTCAGCGGAGGTCCGGGAAGGGCAGGAAGAACACTGCCCAGAATTCCTATAACCCCGGCAAGCACCGCCAGTACCGCTATCAATACTTCCATATTCTACTCTCCGGACATGACATCTTCGACTTCGTCTGCGTAAATAGGAAGCCTTTGGGCCCCGAGCCTCCGGCAACCGTCCGCGGTTATCAGAAGGTCATCTTCCAGACGGATACCTCCGAAATCCAGATACTCCTCCTCCAGTTTCCCATAGTTGATAAAACCCTTGCCGGTTCCTTCTCTCTTCCATTTGGCTATAAGTGCCGGCACGAAATAAATTCCGGGTTCATCGGTAATGACATGCCCCGGCATAAGCCTGCGAGCCATACGCAGGGATCCCAAACCGAGCTGGGAAGAACGGGTCTGGTCAGGGTCATAACCGACAAGGTCCTCTCCAAGGTCTTCCATGTCGTGCACGTCTATACCCATATTGTGTCCGAGCCCGTGCGGCATGAACATGCCTGCAATGCCTTCCGAAACCATATCCTGGACGTCCCCCCTTACAATGTCCAGCGATCTCAGGCCGTCGAGCATCCTTGCAGCAACGGCAAGATGCACATCCCTGTAGGTTACACCAGGTCTTGCAAGGTCATATGCAAGATCATTGCAGGCCACCACTATATCATATACATCACGCTGTTTCGGCGAAAACTTTCCACCGCAAGGTATGGTTCTGGTAAAATCGGAGGCGTAATGGCTGTTGCTTTCAGCACCGGCATCGACAAGAAGAAGCCTTCCCGGAGCAATTATCCCGTCATGCTTGTGGTTATGAAGGGTTTCCCCGTGCTGGGAAAGTATAGTAGTAAAGGATACTCCCCATCCTTTGGAAATCGTCACACCTTCCATCCTTCCTACTATTTCCTGCTCGCATACGCCCGGCTTGCAGCTGCGGCGTGCTTCCGTATGCATCAGATAGCCGATCCCGCATGCCTTGTCTATTTCTTCTATCTCGCATTCTTCCTTTATCAGACGCATTGATATGACGGCTTTCACCAGTTCCAGAGATGCGTGCACCTGTCCGTCGGAAACAGAAGCGGTCTTACGTACTGAATCAGGGCTGCACCCTGTAAGGGATGCAGTCCTGAGCACATTGTAATATCTTGATGCAGGAAGGAAGTGTACGGTACGTCCCTGAGAGCGGGCAGTTGCGACGGCTTTGTCAAATTCGGCAGATCCGGCTGACTTCCCCGCTCCTACAGCCGCAGCCCGGGATTCCACTGACGGCTGCGGTCCCATCCATATGATGTCCCCTATCTCGACATCATCTCCGTAGATGACTTCATCTCCGGAATCGAGGTCCATCAAAGCCGCAAAACCCGGCTCGTCTATCCCCCAATAATAAAGGAAAGAACTCTCCTGTCTGAATTTGTAGTCATTGCCACGGTAATTCTGCGGAGCCTCCGCATTGCCGATGAAAATCACCACTCCGGCTTTTCCGGAAGGCAACTGCGCGGAAAGCCTTCCGGCAAGTTCCGCCCTTCTTCTGATGTAAACTTCCTTACTGAACATATTTTAAAACATATCGATTACTTCCACACACATACGCCCCAAACGGAAAATCCCGTTTCCGCATTTTCCTTCCAGAGACGTATCCTTCAATGTATCCCAGCAGGCAAGGGCCCGGTCAGCCGCCTGGGCATCGTTCAGGTATTTCCATGCCCAGAGGTCGGCCACGACCTTCTCGGCCTTTTCACACAGCTTGCTTCCGCAGTCGCCGGCAGATGTTCCGGACAGCAGACCTCCGACCACCGGACGGACCTTGTTTATCACATATATGTCACGTACGGCAAATGCAGCTTTGAGCATCTGCCATGAAGCCTCGACTATATTGCGGCAGCCATGCCCGTCCTCTTCACAAGACCCGGCAAGCACTTTGTCTGTCATAATGGTCAGAAGAGCGATGATCCTTGAGCGCAGACGTTCGTCATTCCATACCTTATACAGGTTCGTATACCCTTCAAGAATATTAAGGTGTGTGCAGAACGTCTCTTCTTTAAGCTGAGGCTCGGCCTGTCCCCAGTCACGGGCCTTCATATCCCTGTAGAGTCCTTTTTCCGGATCGAATCCTTCTTTCTCTGTCGTCTCGAAAAGATTTACGGCATAGGAAAGAACGCTTTCATCGCCCGTAGCCAGTACATATTCGCTAAGACCGTAGATGGCCGCACCCATTGCCCTGAAGCGCTTGCCGGTATCAAGGCGGGTTCCGTCCGGATTCAGGGACCAGAATACTCCGCCGTATTTATGATCGAGGAAATGCTCCACAAAAAAATCCTTTGTCCTTGTGGCGGTCATCAGATGCTCTTTCTTTTTCAGAACCCTGTATCCTGCCGCGTAGGTCCAAAGAATTCTTGCATTCAAAACAACCTCCAAAGGTGCGCTTCCATCTGCTTTTTCAGCTTCGGCCATATGACCGTAGAATCCACCATTAGGGTCCTGCATTTTCTCGACCGGGAATTTGAGTATCTCCTCCTCTAACATTCTCCTGGTCTCTTTTGTGAAGGCATCGGTCCTTTCCATGTCGTTTAAGTTTTAATATTATTAATTATTTATAGGCCTGGGCTATCCGCAGCATCCGGGCCTGATGTACCGGAGAAAACGATACAGCGATAAATATAATGAAAATATATTGAAAAAACAAGCAGGGCAGACCACTGGCCTGCCCTGCCGTCACAATAAAGCCTCCCGGCTTCCTGGCTACAACCCTCCGCCGATTGCTATCGGATTGTCAAGATCCACAAATGAAGGTGCGGACATATCCTCAGGCTCCATTCCATTGCCGGAAGCGTCCTCCACCGTACCGTCCAGCTTGTAATATGCGACGAGGCCGTCACTGTCCGGATCCACCCCGAGCATATTCTCCTTTATCTGGTTGGCGGTCCTGACCACATTCCACAGCCTCACTTCACTCATATAGCCGTTGAACGGTCTTGTCCCCCACATGAACCGAGGCACCATACCTATGGAAAATCCATAGTCCGCACCGCCTGCAGTAAGGTCTGAAGACATTGTGAAGCTGCTGTTTATGACATTCTCGCCGTTGACATAGAGATTGGCCTTGCCGTCTTCCGAGCATGTAAACGCAAGATGGTACCACTGCCCTATCTTCAACGGATTGTCGGTCCAGGTTATTTCGGATTTTCCAGCTATCTGAAGTATGTCACGAGGGACAGTTCCGCCTCCTGCATCGCCGATACGCATGATCATCACGCCTTCGCATCCCATGACTGTATTATTGTCACCGAAGTTCGATACATTGATAACAGCTTCGTAAGTCACATTCTTGAATACATCCAGAGGCGTGATAGGAACCTTGATATAGCTGTTGTTGAACCTGGCCGCCTTCATGATCTTGGCAGGCTTCTTCACCACATAATATGTAATATCGGACCCTTCAATGACCGGCACATCCCCAGTATGGACACGGACAGGCAGCAGGTAATTGTCCCCTCCACCCAGAAGGTCAAGCCCTGTCATTTTGAGTTCCACCACATCGGAGACAATTTCCCCGGCGCGGATACTTGAAGTCTCGCTGCTGAGGGATGCCGTTGAAAGCACCTTGTACTCTTTTCCGTATTTCTTATTATAGGCATCCACCACATCTTCTCCCGCTATTGAATAGGATACGGCCACATCCGATTCCGTCATGGAAGACAGACGGACCTGCAGGTCTACAGTATATTCCTTTTCTTCGTCAAGCTGTATGGTGCTCTCGCTGGCCTCAAAATACAGTTTCGGGACCAGCAGCTCAGCCTCCTTGTCCGTGCAGCCGGCAAGTGCCATAATCCCCAGGCCGAATGCCGCCGCATATTTCAATATTTTCTTTTCCATTGCTAGAATATGTTATTATTGTTGATCTGTACCTTCCCCAGGATTACCATTCTGCTTTTCCTTCCATTCGTTGAATACACGCTGGTTCTCCTGTATGGCCTTGCGCATATATTTGTAATCGGGGGTATTGTCATAGTCCTTGGTAAAACGGTACGCGCCCACGCCTCCTTTATATCCTTCGTCCGGCATATAGCGGGCTTGCTCAAGCAGCTGGCCTCCTGTCGTGGCGAACTTCTCGAAGTTCTCTGTCAGGATAAACTTGTGCGGATCGGCATAGCCATTGAGATCATCGACCCTGCCGTAAGACTGCAGGATGAAATAGTCTATGTATTCAGGACAGTTGTATGTGAATACGCTTATCTGCCCGTCCACACAAAGGAGCCTGTGGCCTTTCCCTTCCTGGTCGCTCATAGGCCCGATGTATTTGCCCATTTCCTTGACAAGGTGCAATATCAGCTCCGTCTCTCTCGGATTGTTTGCAAGTGTCCCGTCGGCGTCATTGAACCCGTTCCCCGGCTCCCAGTCGATGTCGAATCCGTCCCATTCGTTTGTCACCAGGGAGTCGCACAGTGCTTTTGCGAATCTTGTGTGCGCCGCCTTAAGCTCTTCGGTGTTGTTCAGGTCATGGGAGGTGAATCCCCAGAAATCCCAGCGGGCCAGCTTCTTGGCTTCATCCAGCTGAGCATCTGACCAGCCTTCCTTCTCGGCCTGTTCATACAGAGGGGTGTATACAGACTCCGGGGTCCTCCCTTTTCCCAGATGAGAGAGAAGGCTGACCTCAAGCAGCTTTATACCTTTCACTTTCTGGACAAATTCCTTGTCGGCCTTCTGTTCAGGAGTGATGGTGTACCTGTCCGGAGCACCGCTCCACATGGATATGATATCCATACTGTCAGGCACGGCAGACAGGTACCCCTTCCTTGCGACCCCCTGAGGAGCCCAGTCGGAGAACCACCCGAAAGCAACAGGCCGTCCGTAGTTCCAGATCTGGTCCTTATATTCACGCAGGCTGGCATAGTACGCCTCGCTTTCCGCATTGTTCATCGTGTTGTAGCCGCCGACATGGTCTATTTCCAGCTTTTCCACATCGGTACAGGAAAAAACTGTCAGGCATGCGGCCGGAACAATAAATGAAAATATCTTCAAAATGTTCATATTCGGTTATTCTTTAATTTATACGTCATTTTTTGCAATCCCACCAGAGCCTTGTGACAGGCGAATCGCTGCCGCCGAGCTTCTGCAGTGCCTCCTGATAATTTTCCGCGTCCTCTGCAGACTGGCTGAAGCTGTTAGGATACACCATCCTGCGGATGCCGTCCTTTTTCGTGACACCCTGGGATGCCCCGTTGTTCTCATATACAGGGTTGAGGGCAGGATAGCCGGTCCTTCTCCATTCCGTCCAGGCCTCCATTCCATTTGGATAAAGGGCTATCCATTTCTGTATCATAATCTTCTCGAGTTTCTCCTCATCAGTTCCTGTGAATGCGGTGGTTGCGTCCGTAGGAGCCGGTGCGCTGTAGTTGACGGACCCGGCCGACACATCCACGGAAACAGGAGTGTATACATCATTTATATATGCAGAGGCCTCGGATGCGGCGATTCCGTTTTCAGTGAAGGACATCTCTATGCCTTTCCTGTACCAGTCTTCGGCGTTCCCGAATTCAGGCCACTCCAGCGAGGCTTCCGCAAGCAGGAAGTACACTTCCGAAGTACGCATCCAGTAGGTAGGGGTAGAGGTTGTGAAATTCGGCCTTGAAGCCCCTGAGAAAGTCTTGGCCTCAGATGCCGTCCCCGGAGGCACAGGAGCGTATTCCTGACCGTCGTAGCCGGTCATGGCCCATGCAGCCGTGCTGCCGTCGGCAGTATAGGTCTTGCCGGTGAAATACTTGCTCAGACGAGGATCATGGTAGCCGTTCAGATATGCATACATAGATGTTCCCATACAGCATTCTCCGTAGCTCATGGCGCAATGGTTGATGTTGTTCACGAACACATACCCTGCTCCAGTACTTACCTGCGCCTCGTCAGTCTGGGCGTTCATAAGCCTGTTGACATCGTTGCCATAGGCTTCCAAAGCCCACTGTTTTGCAAGCTCCGGAGCGCAATATTTAAGCCTCATCGCCAGACGGAGCATGAGCGAGTTGGCATATTTCACCCATTTTTCGGCACTTCCGGCATATACGATGTCATAGTCAGCCATGACCGTGGATTTCGTCTCAGCAAGAGGGGCCAGGACCTCTATGGCTTCCTTCAGGTCGTTGAACATGGCCTCAAAGACGACCTGCTCGCTGTCAAACGGAATCACGAGGGCCATTTCCCCGGCGTGCGTATAAGGTATGGGACCGAAAGTCTGGAGAGTCTTGTGCCATGCCGATATCTTGAGGATCTGTGCAAGGGCGAATACCTCGGATGCCCCAGTCTTATCTGTCTGTTCCTTGATCTTCTTCCATGACGGAAGGATGTTGGTGTATGATTCGGTATATGTGGAAGCTATCCACGGGTCATACATATAATATGTAAGCGGATTCATGCCGGACTGCCAGTTGTTGTCTTCACCGAAATATCCGCTCCAGCCGTCCACCGACAGCAGATATGCCGTCTGATAGGCGTTGATGTAGTCGGTCTGGTCGGCCTGCGTCCCTACAGGGAATACACATCTCTCCATCAAGGTGATATACCCTCCCAGCGCTATGCCGTCCATCTTGCCTTCCTCTTCTGTCATTTCAAACGGATTTGTGTTTATCCTCTCATAGTCACAAGAGAACAACAATGACAGAGCAGAGAAACATATGAGTGTTTTATACAGATTTTTCATTTTCGTATCAGAATTTAAACTTGATGCTGAAAGCGTAACTTCTTGTGCTCGGCTGCATGAAATAGTCGTTGCCCTGGCCGTACGTGCCTACGGAAGGAGTAAGTTCAGGATCGAACGGAGCCTTGCAGTAAATCATCCAGAGATTATTCCCGACTACAGAAAGGGTAAGGCCTTTCAGTACGTTCCCGAACCATTTGTCAGGGAAAGTGTAGCTCAGGGAAAGTTCCTGCAGGCGGATGTTGGTAGCGCTGTATACATAGTAGCCGGAAGTGTTGTAATCACCTGTCCCGACCATCTTATAGTACGTCTCGGCATCAACAAGACCCTGGTTAGGAATCATGAACCCGCCCTGTTTGCGGGCTTCGCCTGAGGCTTTGGACACTCCGAACCTGTCGAGAATCGCTTCCGTGGAGGATGTGACAACCCCACCGAAACGCCCGTTGATCAGGAAGCCCAGGGTAAAGCCTTTGTAGGATATGGAGTTGTTCCATCCGAGATTGAAATCAGGAGTGGTCTTCCCGAGATATACGGGATCTGTCTTTTCCATAGAATACACCCCGTCCTTCACTTCTACATACCCCTGGCTGTCCTTCTTGAGGAATGTGTCGGCGTAAATGTCGTTGATGCTGCCGCCGACTTTCAGGATAGTGCGCCCGTTGTCCTTCAGGACTTCTGGAATACTGATAGGCTCAAGACTCATATCGGTCTCGTAGTTCTCGACCATCTCCTTGATTTCATTGGCATTACGAGAAAAGACCAATGATGATGAAATCCCTACACCCTTGACTGTGGTGTCATATCCGAGAGATGCCTCCCAGCCCCTGTTCTCCACATTCCCGGCCTGGAGATATATCTGCTTGTACCCTGAATATTCAGGAAGCTCGCCAAGGAATGTCTGGTTGAATGTGTTGGACTTGTAATATGTCACCTGCGCCCTGAGACTGTTCCACAGACGGAGTTCGAGCCCGAATTCATAGGAATTGGTCTTTTCCGGCTTGAAATCAGTGAAAGGATAGATTCCGTTCTCCTGAAGAATGCCTCCGGTAATAGGGGTCGTGACCGTACCAGGGGTAAGGCCGGAACGTGATACAGGAGATCCTACTACAGTATAAGAACCACGTACCTTCAGATAAGAAAACCACTGCGGCATGTCCACCATCTCGGATATCACTCCCGAAAGTCCGACGGATGGATAGAAATACCCTTTTTTGCTGGAAGATGTGTTGACCAGCCTGGAATTCCAGTCGTTGCGTCCGGTGAGGGTGAGGAAAAGCATGTTCTTCCAGCCCAGCTCGACATTTGCGAATACGGCATTGTTCCTGACAGCAGAGTCTCCCCCGTTTTCTATGGACGCCGCTTTTGACGCATCTATATTACTGAACGAAAACTTGTTGGGAACGAGTTTCAGCGGTCCCCTGTATCCTCTTGTGAAGGCCCAGTAGTTGGAGTAGCTGTAACCGATGTTCGCAGAAAGGTGGAAATCACCGATCTGTTTGTTGATGTTGAGCATCACATCAGCATATTCCTGACGATCACGGTAGTCATTCCATTCGTACAAACCCTTTTCTGACCCCTCTGTGAAGATATTGTTCGTTGATGCGTGGTATTTCTTCTCGAATTCAATATACGAATCGTCGATACGGTAGCGTGCCGTTATATTCATCCAGTCAAGGATGTTGTATGTGAGGCCGAAATTGAACATGTAGCGGTTCTTCTTGCTCGGAGACACATTGCGGTAGGCCATCCAGTACGGGTTGTCGGAACCGTAGGTGTTGTTTACGATCGGCCAGTACTGCGTATAGATGTTACGGCTCTGGTTGAAGCGTTCAAATGTCTTGACGGCGTCCCAGCTCTCCCCTCTCGGGAACAGATATGCGACCATCGTAGGGTTGTCATACAGGCCCTGTGTCACCATATTCTGGTCCGTCTGGTGCACGAAAGAAGCGCCGAGGTCAAGCTGCAGCTTGTCATTGAGGAACTTCGAAGTGTTCCTTACAGTAATATTCAGGCGGTCGTACTTGTTGTTCGGCACGATACCGGATGAATTGGTGGAAGATATGGAGGCGAAAGTCTGGTTGTACTTGTTCCCGGTAGTGAGGGTCATCGAGTTGATGAAGGTCATGCCTGTATCGAAGAAATCCTTCTTAGGATCATAGGAAGTCGGCGTCGCAAGTTCATTGCCCCAGCTTTCGAATGCACCCTGCCTGTTGCCGTAGATGTTCTGGAATTCAGGAGTCATGTAGGCATTGCTGAACTCCGAAGTCGAAGAGAACGAAACAGAGAGCTTGCCTTCCTCCCCTTTCTTTGTCGTGATGAGTATGACTCCGTTAGCCGCGCTGCTTCCATACAGGGCTGCAGCAGAAGGCCCGCTCAGGACAGAAATGCTTTCTATGTCCTCCGGGTTGAAGTCCGCGATACCCTCCGTACTGGCCCTTGAATCGCCAAGGACATCGTTACCTTGTCCCAGGGTAGTGTTTACCAGAGGAATACCGTCAATCACATAAAGGACACCATTGTCGCCCTCAAGAGACTTGGCTCCTCTCATCACCACACGTGTGGCCCCGCCGGCACCGCTGGAGCTCTTGTTGATCTGCACACCGGCGATCTTACCGTTGAGGGAATTGACGAAATTGGCATCCTTGGCCCGGAGAAGCTCCTCCGAATCCACCTCCTGGACATTGTAGCTCAAAGCTTTTTCTGTTCTCTTGATACCGAGTGCCGTAACAACGACCTCGTCCAGGAATTCGGTTGAAGGCTTCAGTTTCACATCCACGGAAGCCTGGCCGGTGTAGGTGATTTCCTGTGTTTCATATCCCAGTATGGAGATGACAACAACATCGTTAAGCTTCAGGCCTGAAAGAACGAATGTCCCGTCCGGACCGGTAGTCACACCGCCCAGGCCGTCCTTGATCATTACGGCGACCCCTATTACAGGACCTTGGTCATCAGTGATTATTCCGCTGAGTGTGCCCCCGTCATTTTCGTCTTGGGCGAAACCGGAAACAGGTATCAGCGCATCCAGAGCCATGAATGCAAGAACCGCACAACAGCATCTGAACAAAGAAGACATCATTGTTTTTAACATAATAAAGTTAGTTATTAATTAAAGTACATGTGGCTATTTTAAACAACACGGTTCACAAAAGTACATTATTTTTTATTTCAAGCAAATTTTTCATACAATTTATTAGCACAAAAGGTATAAAATTTGCAATTTATTAACTTTCCAATTTTATTTGGGAAGAATGTTTTCCGGCAGAAATACCTGCAACGATAGGCAATAAAACAGCATCCTTCTACCGGATGATCTTTCTGAAGAAAAAGTTTCAATACAATGGATAAATTCACCGTTTGTCTGGTCTGCCCGGCTCTTCTGGCCCTCTCCGCGGCAGCAGCAGTGTCCGGATGTTCCTCAGGAAAGGACAAGGACATGACAAGAGAGCCCGTGCCGGTAAGGGTCATTGAAATAAAGGAGCAGGCAGGGACCGGAGGAAGCAGCTATGTAGGCACGGTGGAAGCGGCAAAGACCGCGGTTCTTTCATGCAGCTATGCCGGGACCCTGCGCGATCTCCGGGTCTCCGAAGGGGATGCGGTCCGGAAAGGCGACACCATAGCGGTAATAGAATCCCAGAACGTAATAAGCGCGAAACAGATGGCGGATGCGGTACTGGCACAGGCGGAAGACGGCTACGAAAGGCTGTCCATGGTATATGAGAGCGGAAGCGTCGCCCAGGTGAAGATGGTAGAGGTGCAGACACAGCTGAGCAGGGCAAGGGCATCCGCCCAGGCAGCGCAGAAAGCTTTGGATGACTGTACTGTCAAAGCTCCTTTTGACGGTGTGGTAGGGGAAGTCTACGCCGAGCAGGGTGTGGAGATGAACGCGATAGAGCCCCTGGTGCGCATGATGGACATATCATCCGTGCAGATCAGTTTTCCCGTCCCGGAAAAGGAGATTGGTTCCGTCAGTACGGGGGACATGTTCATGGTCGGGGTGCCGGCCCTGGACGGGCCGGGTTTCACGGCTTCAGTAAAATCGAAAGGAATCTCCGCTTCCAGGCTTTCGCACAGCTATGAATGCATGCTCATCCCTTCTGTAAACGTGGCCGGGCTGATGCCAGGGATGGTCTGCAAGATATACCGCATGGCCGAAGAAGGCAGATGCGTGGTCATCCCGGCATCTGTAGTGAGGACCGACGGGACCGGAAGATATGTCTGGACTGTAAGCCCGGACAGCAGGGTGGAAAAGAAATATATCACCGTGGGCGGATTCTCCGGAAAGGGAATCATTGTGGATTCCGGACTTGAAGAAGGAGAAAAAGTGATAACAGAAGGCACCCAGAAGGTAAGCGGCGGAATGAAAGTCAAAATAATGTAGAGATGGGCAGCAGGACTTCAGACATTGTAAAGGGAGTGATCGCCCACAAAAAGATTGTCTACTTCGTAGTGGCGATCCTTGTCGCCCTTGGTATCATAGGGCTCTTCTATATGAATAAGGATGAATTCCCGTCATTCGAGCTGAAAAACGGCCTCATAGTCGGCGTATATCCAGGTGCCGGTGCGGCTGAAGTCGAAGACCAGCTGACCAGGCCTCTGGAGGACGCCCTGTTCTCGTTTTCCGAGATAAACAGGGACAACACCAAGTCCTATTCGAAAGACGGGTTGTGCTATATATACACTGACCTGACGACACCGGCCAGCATGAAAAACGAGGTCTGGTCGAAAATCAAACTGAAACTCGAAGCCGCGAAACAGACTCTCCCTCCGGGGGTGATGGCAGTGGCGGTTGTAGATGATTTCAGTGCCGTGTCATCTCTGCTTATCGCCCTTGAATCCTCCGACAAAGGATACAGCGAAATGAAAGAGTATGCGGAAAATCTGAGCATCCTTCTCAGGAGGATTCCGGACATGGCCAATGTCCGTATCATCGGAACGCAGGACGAGGAAATAGCCGTTCATGTAGATCTGGACCGGCTTTCGGCATACGGGATCAGTCCTGCAATGCTGATGCTCGACTACCAGAGTTCAGGGATGCAGGCCGCAAGCGGGGATTTCGACACCGAA
>JADIMH010000021.1 GCA_017694885.1 Candidatus Cryptobacteroides faecipullorum
ATCTTTTCCCAACCTCCGTTGGAGTTCACCGAACGGGGATGGAAGCCGCGCGGAGTCTTGTAATAATCCCGGTAATCCTTCATAAAGCCGGGTGCATCATCGGGCAGATTTGCCGGCACGCCGCCGCTGCGTCCGTTGGTTCGTCCTGCAAGGAGATCGGCGGTACGCTGTTCGTTGAGCTGCCTGCGCATTTCATACCTCTGCTCCTTGTCGTAAGGATCGAATGCTCCCATCGTGGATGAAACCGCGTTCGGCAAGGGTCTGGGCATAAAGTCCCGATGCCTGTTCCTTTACCGCCCCGTAAGGACCGCAGACGGCTATTGCAGGCAGTTTCCCTGCCCGGTTCTTTGGCATGTATAGGTCGCCGACCAGGCGGATGCTGTAACGGTTGGTGAAGCTGACTTTCTTGTGGTTCACTTTGTCACTAAGGGCAAATGTCTTGTCCCATTCGGGAGTGTCGATGTATTTCGTTTTCATGTTGCTTGATGTATTTCTGATTATTCATGAATCTTATGCAATCCGATGCCTTTCACCGTAAGCAAATCCATGTCATCGTAAATCGGGCTTTTCCCTGTGTCCAGGCCGGCAATAGTTTCCATTTCCCGGGCCGTTAGTGTAAAATCAAAGATGGAAAAGTTTTCTATCATCCGTTCCTTGTGCACCGTCTTGGGAATGACCACTACATTGCGCTGGTTCAGCCAGCGGAGAACGACTTGTCCTACCGTCCGCCCGTGTTTTTCCGCAATGGTTTTTAGCACTGGATTGTTCCAGATGTCATTCTGCCCCTCGGCAAACGGTGCCCATGCCTCATGCTGGATGGCTTCTTTCTGCAGGAACGTATTGGCGGCTTGCTGCTGGAAAAACGGATGTGTCTCAAGCTGGTTCACTGCAGGTTTCACTTCATTGTGCAGGAAAAGGTCCTGAAGACGTTCATTGGAGAAGCTCGTCACGCCGATGGCGCGGATAAGTCCTTCTTTATAAAGCCGCTCGCAGGCTCGCCACGCCGCATAATAGTTGCCGTAGGGCTTGTGCAGCAGATAGAGGTCGATATAATCAAGTCCGAGCAGTTTCAATGATTTGTCAAAGGCACGGAGTGCGTCGTCATATTCATAATCCTGCACCCACAATTTGGTGGTGATGAAAAAATCCTCGCGCTTGATGCCGCTCTGCCTGACGGCATTGCCTACTTGCTCCTCGTTGAAATAAGAAGCTGCCGTGTCGAACATCCGGTAACCCTCTTCGATGGCATCGCTTACGACACGTTCCGTTTCATTTTCAGGAATCCGGTAAACGCCGAAACCTATGGCCGGCATCATCACACCATTGTTCAATCTTACATTTTTCATATGCCTGTATTTTTGATTTCTGATGCGAAATTACTGAGTGCCTGTCGTTCTGTTATTGTATAATTTTGGGTAATATTTTCACTATTCGTGGTTTTTGTATATTTTAGCGTTGGAACGGATTAAAATTGTCTGATAATGGGTAATACTAAATTCGACGGAATCATTTTTGCCGATACCTGGCAAGAGTTTGATACCTTGCGGTATGCCGGACGCGTTATCCATATTCTTTGCAGAAAGGGAAATATGGGATTTACTTTCCAGGATACCCATTATAACATTTCTTCCGGAGATTATGTGATTCTGCCCAATGCGGCATTTGCCTCCGGATTCTCGGCGTCCGATGATTTTCAAGGCATCATGATGAACCTCTCGGAAGCATTCGTTACTTCGATTGCCATCCGCAGCAACTATGGTATCATAGGGCATCTGTCGCTCTTGCGGAATCCTGTCATGAAACTTTCCGGACATGACTTCAGGATATGCGAGACTGCCTTGCAGTATCTGCGTATGCGTATGGAAGATGAGACGCATTTTTTCCGCGAAGAATTATTAGGCAGCCTGCTGACCGCGCATATACTTGACCTTTACGACATTCATGCACGCAGCCGCAAGGAACTGCAAGTGTCGGAGCGCATCACCTCCCTGTTGCGTAATTTCATAGAATTGCTGTATAACGGTGAATACATCCGGAACAGAGACCTTGAATTTTACGCTTCACACCTTTGCATTACGCCCCATTATCTGTCGGAAATATGCAAAAAGATAAGCGGGAAACCTGCCTCTTATTGGATTGACCGCTTCACCATGCAGGAAATCACCCGCCTGCTCCGGCAGAAAGAACTTTCGCTGACGGAAATCGCAGAGCGAATGAATTTCTCTTCCGTGTCTTACTTCAGCCGGTATGTGCAAAAGCGGATTCATCTTTCGCCATCGGAATACAGGAAAGACTGTATGCTTTTAAATAAGCCATAGAGACGAGATGGAGACACATCTGCTGGCATCCCAACCTTCCTAATGCTATGGCAATAGACATGGTGATTGTCAAATGTTTGTGGGTTTGCCTTTCTGGACGGTCCCCTTCTGCATGACGGGACCGTCCAGATGCTGTTAAACGCAAATATCTGACTGTTAGATAGATGCAAAGTGTGCTATTAGGAAGGTTGTGTGTTCGGCGAAGCCGATGCGCGGGTGGTTTTGCCTTTCCTGACGTTTTCAATGCCTTGGTTTTTCTATAAATCCGGACTTTTCTTCAAGGTGATGCCTCTCCGTGAAGGTATAGAGAAAGATGTGCGGAAGCTCCTCATCCCGTTCCTCAAATGGAGTCTGATAGGTTACATGCTCTATCTGCTTCTCTTGCTCATAGAAGGGAACTTCACATGGCGGGACTGCGTAGCAGATCCTTTGAAGACGTTCGCCATCTACGGCTATATACCGCTCAGCGTCCCGGCGTGGTTTGTCTTATCTCTCTTTTTCGTACGTGTCATTGCCCGTTTCCTGATCCAATGGCGCATACCGCCAGTAGCGGTGATCGTTATGGGCATCGCTATCGGTTTCGTGCTCCACCGGACGGGCAACCCGTTGCCTTTCTACGTGCCCAACGTAGCAATGGGGACGGCTTTCTTCATGGTGGGTTATCGTTTCGGGCGCTATGAAGCAAACAGGTTCCTGCTGGCGGTCAGCATGGCGGGATATGCAGCCTTTGTGCTGTTCGGTCCTTCCATCGTTGGGCATCATCGCAACATTCTCCTTACCGGAGATTATTTGCTATGGCCGTTATTCGCATATTGCGGTATTGTTACTTTCGATAACCTGTGCCGTTTTCTTGATGCGGCGTTGTCCCGCTCCGCCTTCGTACGTCATCGCCCTGTCGTATTCATCGGCCGGAATACGTTCACATTGCTCGTAACCCATGCGTTTGTCTATTTCCCCGTTATGCGCCTCTCCACGTTGACCCCGTGGCAGACCGTCGGTATAATATTCGCAGGATACTTGCTCATTCTTATTCCATTGCTTCTCCTGAAATCGAGGAAAGACAAGCAGTGATATGATGATAGCATCATACTATCTATGACGGCTGTCTGTATTCCATCGGGGTATAGCCTGTGAGTTTCTTGAACAGACGGCTGAAATGCTGGGAGTACTGGAACCCGAGTTCGTAGGCAATCTGACTGACGGTCTTGTCGCTGCCGAGCATCTTGTCCTTGGCCAGGTCTATGATCTTGCTCTGGATATGTTCCTGTGCTGTCTTGCCGGATTCTTTCTTTATCAGGTCTCCGAAATAGTTGGGGGAAAGGCAGACCTTGTCAGCGAAATATTTTACGGTAGGCAGACCCTCGGACTCGGCCCTGCCGCTTTCGAAATAGTCGTCCAGCAGTTCGTCGAAGCGGACCAGTATGCCCTGGTTGGCATCGCTCCTGGTAATGAACTGCCTGTCGTAAAATCTCATACAGTAGTCGAGAAGCAATTCGATGTTCATCGATATAAGCCTTTTGCTATGCTTGTCTACAGGACGGCTGATTTCCATCCTTATTTTGTCGAGGCAGTCCTTGAAAAGATGTTTCTCGTCTTCGGAAAGATGGAGGGCTTCGGTAGAATTGTAAGAGAAGAAGGAATATCTGCGGATATCTTTTCCCAAGGAAGTCCCTCTGATAAGGTCTGGATGGAAGACCAGACCGAGTACATCCGTTTTTGTTACGTTCGGATCACGGTGTACTGTTACTACCTGACCCGGGGCGAAACTGGTTACAGTGCCTTCCTGATAGTCGTATGGCTGTCTACCGTATCTTATGTCCCCGCATTTGACCTGTTTCAGGAACAGTGCGTAGATACCATAGTTAATGGTACATTCGAGAGGCAGGTTCTGTCTGGCCTTGTTCAGATCCACCGTTGCGACAAGGGGGTGGAGGGTCTTCAGTCCGTAGAGTTTGTTGTACTGGTCTACAGTGTCGATCTTGATGATGCCGCCTTTTTCCATGATTATGCTAATGCTGTTTGCCTGCAAATGTATGGATTTTGTTCCGAATCCGTGCCTGTGCGGCACTTAAAGCAGTAAAAGCGTTACAAACTTCCGGAATCCGTATACGCCGTCCTTTTTTCTTTCCTGTAGTAAGACGCAACAGGAAGCAGTGCGATCAGGTATCCTATTACAGTCACTCCGGCTGCGGTAGCCAGGATATCTTTCCATGAAAGTATTACAGGATAAGCCTGGACAACGAAATTGCCTGGCATCTTTATCAGTCCGAAATGCTGCTGTATCAGAGAAAACGCAACTCCTATCACTATTCCGCCGGCGAGTCCGAGCAGAGAAATCATCCATCCTTCAAGAATGAAAACGTTCTTGAGCAGGCGGTCCTGTGCCCCCATGCTCCTCAGTATCCCGATGTCCCCGCGCTTTTCGATTATCAGCATGGATAGCGAACCGAAGATGTTCAAGGCTATAATTACAATGATGAATATCAGGATCATGTATATTGACAGCTTTTCATATTTCATCATCCTGTATAGCGATTCGTTCTGCTGGAATCTGTCGCTGACCCGGAAATCCTCTCCGAGCCTGGCCGAAATTTCCTTCTGGAGACGTTTGAGCTCTCGTTTATGAAGCCCGTCCGCAAGCCTGATTTCAACTCCAGACACGACATTGCCTTCATATTCCAGAAGCTCCTGCATCACTTCTATCGGAAGGATTATGTATTTGCTGTCGATATCGTTGTTGATGTTGAATACTCCGGACGGATAGACATTGACGGATTCCAGCGAGGCCGCAGGGTTGCCGAGCGATATGCTGCGTGTCCGTGACGGGTAGTAGATTTCTATCGGAGCCACGAATCTCGGACTTATTCCCATCCTGGAAGCAAGTCCGGCTCCTGCACATGCCAGACGGACGTCTCCACGATGCAGGGAGAAAGTACCCTCCCTCATGTGGAAGCGCAGAGGGGATTCCTGTTCGTAAATTTCATCCACCCCCTTTGCGACGGCCAGTCCCTGATGCCCGTCATAGTTGATGAATACATTTTCCTCCAGGACACAGCACATGTTCAGGACTGATTCCTGTCCGTATATCCAGTCGTATGTATCTCCTTGGGGGACAAATGTTTTCCCTTCGACAGGCGTAATAAGCAGATCGGGCTCGACATTGCTGAGCATGCTTTTGACCAGCGAGTCGAACCCGTTATAGACAGATAGTATTATGATAAGTGCCGCAGTGCCGATAGTCATGCCGATGGCGCTTATCGCCGAAATTATGTTTATCACATTATGTGATTTCTTGGCGAAAAGATATCTTCCGGCTATGAAGAACGGCAGATTCATTATTTCTTGAGGAGTTCTTCGATGTGCGCTACATAGTCGAGGGAACTATCAAGGAAAAATGCCAGTTCAGGTACTATCCTCAACTGTTTCGCCACTTTGTTTCCGAGTTCGCCTCTCAGGGCCTTCGTATTCTCTTTCAGTATTCCCATCACTTTTTCCGCTTTTTCAGACGGAAAGATGCTGACATATACTTTGGCTACGGACAGGTCCGGGCTTATCCTCACTCCGCTTACGGTGACCATGGCTCCGTCAAAGACTGCCATCCCCTTGCTGCGGATTATCTCCGCCATATCCTTCTGCAGCTCCTTCGCTACCTTCAGCTGCCTTGTCGATTCCGTATGTTCCATAACATTGCGTTTTCCTAACTAGAATTATTTTATCTAATTTACCTTTATGATAAAATAATTCTTCTTTCCTTTCTGGGCAAGGATGTATTTCCCGTTAAGCACTGCATCCTGACCTATCATAGCATTGATATCGGAAACCTTTTCCTTGTTTATGCTTACCCCTCCGGCCTGGACCATTTTCCTGCATTCTCCTTTAGACGGGAATACCTGCGTTTCCACTGCCAGCAGATCGAGTATATTGGCCGGAAGCTTGCCGGCAGCCACCCCGAATGTCGGTACTCCGTCGAATACCTGCAGGAAAGTCTTCTCGTCCAGGGAATGGAGAGCTTCGGATGTTGCGTTGCCGAACAGGACTTCGGAAGCGGCGACAGCGTTGTCGTACTCCTGTTCCCCATGTACCATGACGGTTATTTCCTTGGCCAGCAGTTTCTGCAGGTGTCTGAGATGCGGAGCCTCGGCATGTTTGGCGATGGCTTCTTCTATTTCCTCGCGGCTGAGCATGGTGAATATCTTTATGTATCTTGCCGCGTCCTCGTCGGATACGTTCAGCCAGAACTGGTAGAACTGGTAAGGGCTTGTCCTTTCAGGGTCGAGCCAGATGTTTCCTTTCTCTGTCTTTCCGAATTTTCCTCCGTCTGCCTTGGTGATGAGAGGGCAGGTAAGGGCGAAAGCCTCTTTGCCCAGTTTTCTGCGGATCAGTTCGGCACCTGTAGTGATGTTGCCCCACTGGTCGCTGCCTCCCATCTGGAGGGTGCAGCCCTTGTGCTCGTAGAGCCAGAGATAATCATAGCCCTGGAGAAGCTGGTATGTGAACTCTGTGAAAGACATGCCCTCCCTTGATTCCGAAGAAAGCCTTTTCTTAACAGAGTCCTTGGCCATCATGTAGTTGACTGTTATATGCTTGCCTATGTCGCGTGCGAAATTGATAAAGCTGTAGTCTTTCATCCAGTCGTAGTTGTTGACCAGTTCCGCCTTGTTGGGCGCATCGGACTCGAAGTCCAGAAATCTTGAAAGCTGCTTCTTTATGCAGGCTACGTTATGTGCGAGGGTCTCTTCATCGAGCAGATTCCTTTCCTGTGATTTCATGGAAGGGTCCCCGATCATCCCCGTAGCTCCTCCGATGAGAGCGAACGGTTTATGTCCGCAGTTCTGGAAATGTTTGAGGATCATGACACTTACCAGATGTCCGATATGAAGCGAATCGGCCGTAGGATCAATCCCCACATAGGCGGCCGTAGGTCCTTCCATAAGTTTTTCTTCTGTTCCCGGCATGATGTCCTGGATCATGCCTCTCCATTTGAGTTCTTCTACAAAGTTCTTCATCGGATGATATTTTTATTCCAATCTGCAAAGGTAAGCAAAAATATCATATGTAAATCCATCCGTAAATTGGAAAAATATTCTTAAATTTGCACGTTTGACAAGAAATACGAGAACTATTTAATCTTGAATTGATATGAGAAAGAAAATCGTTGCCGGTAACTGGAAAATGAACACTACGGTTCCAGAAGGCGTAGAACTCGCAAAAGAAGTAGTGGCAAAGGCTTCAGAAGTGCCTGCGGATGTTAAACTTGTCATCGCCCCTCCTTTCACACACCTCTATCCTGTAGCTGAAGTTGTAAAAGGCTCTGTAGTAGGTCTTTCAGCACAGAACTGCGCTGACAAGGAGAAAGGTGCGTACACTGGCGAGGTTTCAGTGAAGATGCTTTCTTCAGTAGGCTGCGGCTACACAATCCTCGGACATTCTGAAAGAAGGCAGTATTATGGAGAGACTGATGCAAAGCTCGTCGAGAAAGTGAAACTTGCCATTGCAGAGGGTCTTTCACCTATCTTCTGTGTCGGTGAAAATCTTGAAGAGAGAGAGGCCGGCCGTCATTTCGACGTGGTTTCAGAGCAGGTGAAGAATGTGCTTTACACCCTTTCAGCTGAAGAGATGGCGAAGGTTGTCGTAGCTTACGAGCCTGTATGGGCTATCGGTACCGGCAAGACTGCTACAGCAGAGCAGGCACAGGAAATCCACGCATGCATCCGTAAGGTGCTCGCTGACAAGTTCGGCGCACTTGCAGAGGAAATCACTATCCTTTACGGCGGAAGCTGCAAGCCTTCAAATGCAAAGGAACTGTTCGCATGTCCTGATATCGACGGAGGTCTTATCGGCGGCGCAGCCCTGAAGGCCGATGATTTCATCGCCATTGCACAGTCCTATTGATATCCGACAGGAAAATCAGTAGTAATAGCAAATTGGTCATCCCGCCTTGCAGGATGGCCAATTTTTATGGACATTATCAGATTTGAATATTTTTCCTACCTTTGGGCAAAACTGTATTGATTTTTTTAAAATATGAAAAAACTTCTTGATTTCCTTTGCGCAGCCATTGTCGGCGCAAGTGCTTTTGTTTCATGTAATTTGTTGAATGACAGTCTGGAACCGGAAGATTTCATAGGACATTGGACAGGAGGGTGGGTAGACACTTACGGTGATAACGGGATAGTGAACGGCTCCGCCGACCTGGTAATATCTTCTGACAGAAGCTATGTCCTGCAACATATAGGACGGGAAGACGTCGGACTCATAAAGGAATATCACGGAACTATCGATGTGGACGAGGACAAGAACGGTTCGTACCTGATTTTCGAAGGCGAATTCAGCAACAGGATGTCCATCATAGGCAGTGTGGAAGACGGGGACATTTCCCTTAGCGGCACTGAAGTGGCCTTTTATTATATGACCAGAAAATAGACCTGGGATCCGGGAATTCGGAATAAATGGTCCTTCTATATGTAAATGACGATAAAGTTAACCGACATTAAAATGAAAAACATGTTATTTTTCCCGGCCGTAGCGTTTGCCGCTGCGGCTGTATCCTGTTCAGAAGGCGGACATGTGGACCTTCAGCAGAAAGTGGACGAGTATGCTGTGGTAAAACTCAGTTCTCCTCTGATGGAGACTCTTTCAGACAAGGACAAGCAGGTCCTGAACCTGTTCCGTGCGGCAGCAGTCGTGACCGATGATCTTTTCTGGCAGCAGACTTTCGGAGACAAATCCATGATGGAAAGCCTCGGAGACCAGGCTGCAAAGGATTTTGCAATGATCAATTACGGTCCTTGGGACAGACTGGATGACAATGCCCCGTTTGTAGACGGCTATGGGGACAAGCCTGCCGGAGCCAACTATTATCCTCAGGATATCACGCCTGAAGAGTTCGCTGCATTTGATGACCCTGACAAGAACAGTCCGTATACCGTACTCAGAAGGGATGATAGCGGGAATCTCAAATGCGTCTGGTACAAGGATGAATACAGGTCCAGTCTCGACCGGATATGCAAATATCTGGAAGAAGCTGCCATGATTACCGAGAATAAAGGACTGAAGAATTACCTTCTGAAAAGGGTACAGGCTTTCCGTACTGATGACTATTACGAGAGTGACCTTGCCTGGATGGATATGAAGGACAGCAATATCGATATCGTTATCGGACCCGTCGAGAATTATGACGACAAACTCAACGAACTCAAGACATCATATGAATGCTTCATCCTACTGAAAGACGAGGAAAGGAGCGCCGAACTTGCCAAATACGTGTCGATGCTGCCTGAACTTCAGAAGATACTGCCTTGTCCGGACGAGTACAAGACATTCGTTCCCGGGACTTCCTCGGATCTGAACGTCTATGATGCCATCTATTATGCCGGCGACTGCAATGCAGGCAGCAAGACCATCGCCATCAACCTTCCCAACGATGACCGCGTCCAGGCAGTGAAGGGAACCCGCCGTCTCCAGCTTCATAACAGCATTACCTCCAAGTTCGGGAAAATACTTCTTCCTATAGGGCGGCTTCTGATAGAGCCTGAACAGCAGAAGCACCTGCGCTCGGAAGCATTCTTCTGGAATGTAACCTTCCATGAGGTGGCCCACGGCCTGGGTGTAAAAGAGACTGTAAACGGGAAAGGCTCCGTTGACGATGCCATGAAGGATGAAAAGACCACATGGGAGGAAGCGAAGGCCGATATCCTCGGACTTTTCATGGTATGCAACCTGATCGACCGCAAAGAGATTCCACTCATATCCAAGGAAGACGCCATTACCACATTTATCGCCGGTCTGGTGCGCTCGGTACGCTTTGGTGCGGCTTCATCTCATGGCAAGGCCAATATGATGTGTTACAACTATCTGAAAGACAACGGCGCATTTGCCAGGAATGCAGACGGTCTATACCATATAGACTATGCCAAGGCTCTCGAGGCTATAAATTCATGGGCAGGCCTCATTCTGAAGACCCAGGCTACCGGCGACTATGAGTTCGCCAAGGCCTATACAGCGAAGAATGCCGTTATCCATGAACCTCTTGCTGCGGATATAGCCAATGTGAACGGGCATAATATTCCTCGCGATATCCGTTTCGATTTCGTCTGGTGAGACAATAAACCTGCTCCCCGCCGGGGATTACATTTCTATGCGGATATTGTCTATCCAGAGGGTGTTTCCCACACCGCCGTAAAAGGCTTTTCCGCAACTGGATATAAATTTGATTATCATAAAGTTGGGCTGTTCCTCCGGGGCAGCCCAACCTTCTTCTGAGACGATTACGTTGTCGCCCTTGCCGTTCAGCGTATGGAATGCCCGTTCGGGGTTGTTGTTCAGGCCCATGTAGTCCTTGAAGAACGGTTCTGAAGAAATATCCCCATAGTGCACGTCGATCCTGTGTCCGTCCACCCAGTCCGGAACGTTTTCCGTTATCCTTTCGATACCTGTCCCTACACGCAGCGCGTGGACGTTGCCCTCTTCGTCTTCCCAGCGTTTCTGGAGTATTATGGCTATTTCAGGGTAGTCGGGATATCCGAGGTTCTTGAGTTTTGAAAAGCCTGTCCCGCGGATCGCTTCATGTCCGACATCGGCCTTGTAGTCGAATACCAGTGCCGTCGGACGGCCTTCGAACGGTACCCCGTAAAGGACTTTGGCCATCGGATTTTTTGTGTCCTTTATCGGCTCGTTCAGTGTCCCGAGTATGAAAGCGCCCTGGCAAACGACATCCATATTGATGATGCCTATTGCTTTGACCGTCTCGATATGCGTCTCTATCCTGGCGCAGTATCCTCCGTCCCTCGGTTCGGGGAAAACGGTGTTGTTGGTCTTTGTAATTCCGGCGACTACGGCCATTACATTGTTCGTCCTCCACAGATAGCCTTCCGGTGCGGTGAACGGCTCCTTTGTGGCAGTCGTGTCCCGGTTCCCGTAAAACTCGTAAAGGTATTTTGTCTGGCCTCCGATCAGTCCGGATTCCTTGATCTGACGTACTGACCAGGAATCTAAGGTCCCGTATCGGTTGAGTGATTCAACTATTTGGCTCTGAGCTGATAATGATATGCAGGACAGTAGTCCTGCAATGATGGTCAATGAATCTTGGATTGGTCGTCTCATAAAAAATAGCTATATATGCAGAATATTTTCTGAGATGCAAATATAATACTTGTTGTTTTACATTGGCAATGGACAGTGCATTTGTTCATAAATCTGTTCGCGGACGGGAATTTCTGCTGCGTTGTGCTGCCGCCGTATTTTCATTCCTTCTTTCCGTTTCCTTTCCTGCCGGTCTGTCTGCCGCTCCGGCAAGATGTTCCGGCATCACCCTTGTGCAGCCGGACGGTACGTCTTTCAGGGCCCTGCTGTATGGCGACGAATATCTGAAGGTGATGACCTCTGTCGGAGGAACTCCTCTGATCCAGGAGGATGACGGGTTCTATTGCTATGCGTATTATGATGCCGCCGGCAGGCTGGTAAGTACGGGAGACAGGGTAGGGGCTGTTTCTGAAGCCGGACTCCGGACATCCGGGATCCCATATGACAGGCTGCTGGAAAGGGCTCGGGCGTCCATGGCTTCCGAAGCAGGTACCAGACTTGCTGAAAGACGTTCCTTACTGACTATGGGAACGGTAAAGGTACCTGTGCTTCTGGTAGCGTTCAAGGATCTGTCATTTACTTATTCCAGAGAGGAATTCGATGCATTGCTCAACCGGACCGGATACAATGTCAACGGTTCTTCCGGAAGTGTCAGGGATTATCTGCGAGACCAGTTTTCCGGTCGGTGCGATTTCCAGTTCGATGTCAGCGAGGTAGTTACCTTGTCCAATGTATACAGCTATTATGGCAGGAACGACAATCTTGATGCTGCCGGCAGCGATATCCGCGCAGGCAGGATGGTGTATGAAGCATGTCTGGCCGCCGACAATCTGATCGATTTTTCCGCTTATGACAATGACAGGGACGGTGAACTGGATGCTGTCATGGTGATCTTTGCAGGAGGCGATGAGGCATCCGGTGCCGGTGCAGACCATATATGGTCGAAATCCGGATTTCTTGAGGATGAACGCAATCTGACACTTTCATGCGACGGGGTAGGGATAAACTGCTATGCCTGCACTTCGGAAATGCTTACAGACGGGTCCGAAGGGGATCTGATAGCCGGCATAGGTACGTTCTGCCATGAATATCTTCATACTCTCGGCCTTCCTGATTTCTATGACAGAAACGGGCTGTCCGAGGCTTTTTGGGGGAGGACTTCGATTATGGATAAAGGCAATATGAACAACAACGGCAGGACCCCTCCCAATCTGAATGCCGTCGAACGCCATATTCTCGGACTCTCCTTGCCCGATACATTGCGTGCCGGGCAGTACTCGCTCCGTCCGGTGAATGAAACCGGTGCGTATCTCTATTACGGAACCGGAACGGAAGGGGAATATTTCCTTTTCGAATGCCGTAAGGCATCAGGATGGGATGAGTTTATCGGAGGATCGGGACTGCTGGTTTATCATATCGACAGCTCATTCAATTACGTATATGGCGCCAGGGCCTGCGACAGATGGCTGATGACCGGGAATTATGCGAATACCGTGAATTCCCACAGCGACCATCAGTGTGCGGATCTGCAGGAAGCCGATCCTTCGGTGCGCTTCTCGGGCTCGAACACTCCTGAAGAGTATTACCGGAAGATATTCTATCCTTCAGGGGAGTACGATTCCTTCACTCCTGCTTCTCAGCCGGCTTTCGAGTCATGGGACGGCGAAGCGTCGGAAGTGTCCGTGGCTGAAATCAAATATGAAGACGGAACGGTGAGGTTCCAGGTGTATGAAAACGAATATTCGCAGATTCCGTCGGTAAATGCAATCAACGTAGACGAGTTCCAGGATGCGGCGATAGTGACATGGACAGCCGACACGGAAAGTCCTGCCGATGTCATCCTGTCAGGAAAGGAGGGGCCGATCGAGACCCTTTCTGTCGGTCCATATGAATACGGAAGATATTCAGTGACATTCGAAGGTCTGGAGCCTTCGTCCACCTATACCGTAAGCATAGGCTATTCCATAGGTGGAATATCAGGTAAAGTGCGTATCAGACAAATAAATACGCATCCTGAGACACCTTATCAGCCGTATATCTACCTGTATGACGTGGCAAGGAATGTCGATGGCAGTTTCCCGGGTGGGGTCCGCCTGCCTTTGCGCCTTTACAATGCATCCGGTGCTGAAAAGGTTGTCTGGACTTTCGACGGCAATGCGGTCGGTCCCGATGCCGGAGGGTATTACACTCCGGAGCAGTCGGGAGTCCTTAAGGCGGTAGCCGTTTTTCCTGACGGCAAGGAATACAGGGTAACCAAGTATATCCAGATAAAAGGAGGAGAGTAGGGAATGAAGAAATTGTGCATGTCTTTGCGGTTGTCCGCTGCCATGGCGATCGGCATGGCTTTGTCAGGATGCGTTCCCGACGGACCTGCCCTTGAACAGGAATTCAGGGACAGCGGACAGATTTGCTTTTCAGTAAAGGGGAAGGTCATTCACAGATATGACCCTTTGCTCTGGCAGTCCGTGACCGGTCTGAATAGCTGCGAATTCACTGTTTGCGATGACAATATGTCGGATTTTTATACTCTCAGATGTTCAGGTGTGCCGCGGGAGGAAGGGGAGACGTTCAAGTGCGATGCCACCTGGTCTACCTATTCTGATATCAAAAGGAAAAAATATCTTGAATTCAAAGTCGTCAAAGCCGATCGGACATCCGGGGTCGTGTGGCTATGGTGTTCTTCGGCAATGATAGGGGCGGCTGTAATGACGGCGGAATAGCCGGTATATAATATAAAAGACGCAGCAGAAACCTGCTGCGTCTTTTATGTGCCCTGTGCTGAAATGACATCCATCCAGGGAAATACCGCCGTTAGAATCTGTCTTCAGATGATACGGTCAGTTTCTTGCGTCCGTGACGGCGACGGGCTGCCAGAACGCGGCGTCCGTTTGGAGTAGACATGCGCTCGCGGAAGCCGTGTTTGTTACGGCGCTTGCGCTGTGATGGTTGGAATGTTCTTTTCATTATTTTATGCTTTTATATTTTCAAAAACTTTTGGGAGTGCAAAGGTAGTGTTTTTCATTTTATTTGCAAATTATTTTCTTGAAAAAGTCACGCCTCGATGAATATCACGAGTTTTCCTTCGAAATAAGGGTCTCCGAGCCAGGAATCGATGTGCCATGTATGGACAGATCCGGGTCTAAGCCGGAATTTTCTCATGGTAGCCGCGATTTCTTCAACGACATCCCCGCCTTTCAGGTAAATGATGCCCTTGGAGTATTTGCCCTTGACCCATGGTATGAACCTGTCCAGAGAAGTAACGGCACGCGAAACGATGTAGTCGTATCTGCCGTCCAACGACTCAGCCCTGGCATTCACGGTACTGACATTTGACAGACCCAGGGAACCTGCAATTCCGGATGCTACCGTTATTTTTTTCCCCACGGAGTCGCACAGTGTGAAATGTGCGGAAGGAAACATGATCGCAAGAGGAATTCCCGGGAACCCTCCTCCTGTCCCGAGGTCGAGTATGGCGGTCTCTCCAGCCGGCGTTTCCGAAGACATTTCCTCATACTTGCCGGGCAAGCGGGTCCTGAAATATTCCGCTATTGACAATGAATGCAGGACATGATGCAGGTAGAGCATGTCTATGTCCTTTCTGGAAATAACGTTTATCTTGGAGTTCCAGTCTTTGTATAAAGGTTCCAGAGCCTTGAATTTCTCCATTTTATCCGCGCTTACATCGGGAAACTTCTCTTTCAGGATCGATTCGAAATCGGTAAAATTCATGATTCGTCAGGTTTAAAGCAGTTCATCGGATATATCCATCATCTTGAGCAGCTGGGCCTTTGCCCTTCTGATCTTCGTCTTGACCGTATTGATCGGCAGGTTGAGGGCTTCGGCTATTTCCTTGTATCCGAAATTGTCTATAAGGTTCATGCGGGCTACCGTCTTGTAGTCGTCTTTAAGTTTTTCGATGTTTTCAAGCCACTTGTCATATTCCTGCTGCTTGATGATGTCTTCTTCCGGGTTGTGGAAGGAGGCAGGTATTTCATTGACTTCAGAGAGCTTTTCGTTTATGAAAGCCGTTGGCAGGTTGCTTTTTTCCCTGTCTTTCCGGCTGATATGGTCGAATGCCGTATTCCTGGCTATCCTGTAGAGCCATGTGGAGAACTTGTATTCAGGGTTGTATGACCCTATCTGGCTGAAAGCCTTCTGGAAGCTCTCGAGCGTGATGTCCTCTACATCCTCTTTTTGAAGGATGTATTTCGAAATATGGTTCCTTACTCCGGCATGATATCTGGTGTAAAGGACTATGAATGCGCCCTGGTCTTGATCCAGGGCCCTTCCGACCAGTTCTGTGTCGGACAGGTTAGTGAGCTTCGAGCCAGTTTTTTCCATAGTTGCATTCGACTGTAAGTGGTATTGAGAGAGGGATTACGTTTTCCATCTCCTGCTTTACGATATCTTTAAGCATGTCGGCCTCGCTTTCAATGGCATCGAATACGAGTTCGTCGTGTATCTGAAGTACCATCCTGCTCCTGAGTCCGGCTTCCGCGATTTTCCTGTCTACTCCGATCATTGCCTTTTTGATGATGTCGGCTGAGGTCCCCTGGATAGGGGCGTTTATCGCATTGCGCTCGGCGAGGGAACGGACGGTGGCATTCCTGGAGTTTATGTCAGGCAGATACCTGCGCCTTCCGAAAAGCGTCTTGACATATCCGAGTTCTTTTGCGGAATCGATTGTATTCCTGATGTATGTGGAGATGGACGTGAAGTTCGCAAAATAGTCGTCTATTATCTTCTTCGCCTGCGCTCTCGATATGCGCAGCCTCTGGGCGAGGCCGAAAGACGATATCCCGTACATTATGCCGAAGTTGGCGGTTTTCGCAATCCTTCTCTGTTCGGGAGTTACTTCTCCGATGTCGATCCCGAATATTTTGGACGCAGTCATTGCATGGACATCGAGTCCGTGTCTGAAAGCGTCTATAAGGTGGCTGTCCTGGCTGAGATGGGCCATTATCCTGAGTTCTATCTGGGAATAGTCGGCTGACATTATGATACCGTCGGGTGCGCTCGGGACGAACGCTTTCCTTATTTCTTTTCCCCTTTCTGTCCTTACAGGGATGTTCTGCAGGTTCGGTTTTGAGGAACTTAAACGTCCCGTAGCCGTAAGGGCCTGGTTGAAAGTAGTGTGAATCTTTCCGGTTTTCTGGGATACGAAGTTGTGTAGCGGTTCGATATAGGTCGAGAGCAGTTTCCTGACTGCACGGTATTCCAGGATTTCGTCTATAATCGGATGTCTGTCCGACAGGGCTACAAGCGTATCTTCATCCGTGGAATAGCTGTAACGGACTCCGCTTTTGGCCTTTACTTTCGGATCCAACATCAGCTTTTCAAACAGAAGGTGTCCTATCTGCTTGGGCGACAGTATGTTCAAGTCCGGCTCGCCTGCCATTTCCCGTATTCTCTGCTGTCTCTCTTCCAGTTCTTTATTCAGCTGGGCCGCATAGTTGTGCAGCTGCATCAGGTCTACCCTGACACCGGTACGCTCCATTCCGGACAGAACGTATATCAGAGGCTCTTCTATCTGGTCGTAAAGTTTCGACATTCCTGACCGGGCCAGATCATTGCGCACCTTCTCCCCGAGCCGTATCATTATTGCGGCTTCGGTCCCGGCTTCGTCTTCTTCAGTGCATTCTTCATCGTTGAAGAGGCTCTGCTGTATCTGTCCGCCGTCCTGGTTCCGTGTCATGTCTATATCGAGATAGCCTTTTGCAAGTATTTCCGGCTTATGGCTTTTTTCGGGATTTATGACATAGTGCATGAGTTCTATGTCAAGCAGCTTGCCCATAAACCGTATTCCGGCTTCTGACAGAAGGTTGCATTGCCTTTTCAGGTCATAGCCGTATTTCTCTATGCTTTCGTCCGATATTATGTCCGACATTTCTTCCGGCGTGCCTGAGGCTATGTATACATCGTTTCCGTCGTGTATGCCTACAGTCACCTTCCTTATTCCGGAGAAGATGCTTTCTCCGTAGCTTTCGGTCCTTATCGAACAGGAGCGGACCTTCCTTGCCCTGGAAGCGGCTTCGGAAGGGGATATGGCCAGGTATTCTATCGTTTTATTCTCCTGTGCGCCGGAATCCGTCTGCAGATGGCCGATGTATTTTTTCAGTGAACCGAATTCGTATTTGTCGAAAAGTCCGACGATGTTCGGATCATATTCCATGTCAACGGCCATTTCATCCGCATTGATCCCTATAGGTACGTCTGTACGTATGGTCACCAGTTCCTGACTTAGCCGGATATGGTCTCTGGCCGATTCGAAAGCCTCCCTCTGTTTCGGGGTCAGATCGTCCAGATGGTCATAGATGTTCTTTACGCTTCCGTATTTCGCGATGAGCTTTCCGGCGCCTTTTTCCCCGACCCCCTTTACTCCCGGGACGTTGTCCGACGTGTCGCCGCAAATGGTGAGCATGTCTATGACCTGCCGCGGATTGCTGATCCCGTATTTGCTGCAAACGGCTTCAGTGCCGATGATTTCATTATCGTTCCCTGCCTTCCCGGGTTTGAACTGGAGGATGTTTTCGGTAATGAGCTGGCCGTAATCCTTGTCCGGGGTGACCATATAGACCTTGAACCCTTCCTGCTCTTCTTTTTTTGCTACGGTGCCTATCACGTCATCGGCTTCGTATCCTTTAACCATCAGCACGGGGATATGCATCGCCTCGCAAAGTTCCGTAAGAGGTTCGAGCGCATCTATGACCAGCTGTGGGGTTTCCTCCCTCGTAGCCTTGTATTCCGGGTACATTTCGTGCCTGAAAGTGCCTCCGGGAGGGTCGAACGCTACGGCCAGATGGGTCGGCTTTTCTTTTTCTATGAGTTCCAGGATGTATTTCGTGAATCCGAAAAGGATAGACATGTCCGCGCCTTTGGAGTTTATCATCGGGCGTTTCAGAAACGCGTAGTACATTTTGAAAACAAGGGCATGCCCGTCTATCAGAAATAGTCGTTTATCCATTCTTGGTGAGTAAAATTCAAAATATCAAAGTTACTATATTTAAGTTTAAAAGAAAAAAGATTTTGCTATATTTGGGTATTCAGTTTAATTTCAGAATCTTGCCGGATCTTTGACCCGAAAGGCCGGACAGGCGTTAATTTTTGGGAATAATGAAAATACTGATTGTAGAAGACGAGGCCGGACTGCAGGACATGATGTCCAGGGCACTCAGGAAAGAGGGCTATGTCATCGAGACTGCGGATGATTACTATACGGCTGTCGACAAACTGGATGTATATGCATACGACTGTGTGCTTCTGGACATAATGCTGCCTGGGGGGAGCGGTCTGGACATATTGTCCCATATAAAGGAAATGAACAGGAAGGTGAACGTAATCATCATTTCGGCCAAGGATTCCATAGATGACAAGGTCAAAGGTCTTGAACTCGGTGCCGATGATTACCTTGCAAAGCCGTTCCATATCGCGGAACTCGTGGCCAGGATCAGGAGCGTGGCACGCCGCAGCCAGGCTGACGGCGACTTTGCTTTCCGTCTGGGGAATGTCGTTCTGGAACCTGAAACCAACCGGCTTACGGTTGCCGGCAAGGAAGTCCCTCTTTTGAAAAAGGAATTCGACATTCTCAGGTATTTCATGCAGAGGCCCGGGCATCTGATCGACAAGACCGTTCTCGCCGAGGCCGTATGGGGCGACCATATCGACCAGGCGGACAACTTCCAGTTCATCTATGCCCAGATGAAGAATCTTCGCCGGAAACTTGCCGAAGCCGGTGCAGACATAGAGATCAAGGCCGTCTATGGTTTCGGATACAAACTTTCAGTCAGAGAATCGTGACCATGAAATTCATCTACAGGATAATCATTTCCCTCTCGGCGCTGATGCTGGTCTTCATGACATTATGGGGCATATTCTTTTTCCGGGCTATGGAAGAGGAGATAATCGACGAGACGGACGACATGCTGGAGGCATATTCTGCGGACATCATCATGAAATGGCTTTCCGGGGTAGAGATACCTTCCATAGACAACGGTTCCAACAACACTTATTACATCCACAAGGTGACTCCCGAGTATGCCGCATCCGTTCCGCGCATATCTTATGAGGATGCCATGATCTTCATAGCCAACAAAGGCGAGACGGAGGCTGCGAGGATTCGCCGCCATGTTTTCATGGATGAAGACAATTCGTTTTATGAGCTGACAGTGGCGGTGCCGTCTTTCGAACGCCAGGATCTTATAAGTGCCATTCTCAAGTGGATGGTTTTCCTGTATTTTATCCTGCTCGCAGCCTGCATCGGCATTACCGTGGCCGTAGTCGAATATAATTTCAGGCCTTTGAAGGCTCTGGTCAGATGGACCAAATCCTATATCCCGGGCAAGAAGAATGCACCTGTCCCGTGCGATACCGGCATAATCGAGTTCCGGACGCTCGCACAGGCGACCCAGGAGGCGGCGGACAGGTTCGAGAGACAGTATGAACTCCAGAACCAGTTCATAGGCAACGCATCCCATGAACTCCAGACACCGCTGGCCGTATGCATGGGGCGTATAGAGATGATGCTTGATTCGGATTCGCTGACTCGGCAGCAGGCCGAAGACCTGACGGGGATCAGCCGCATGCTGCAGCGCATGGTCAGGCTGAACAGGACGCTTCTCCTTATGACCAAGATAGACAACGGGCAGTTCATGGATAAAACCCGGGTAGACATTGCATCCCTTGTAAGGGACTCTGCGGAAATGTTCGGTGAAATTTACGGTCACAAGGGGGTGAAACCCGCCGTTTCGGTTGAAGCCGGAGCCTTGTACGTGGATATGAACGAGCAGCTTTCATCTGTTCTGGTATCGAATCTCGTCAAGAACGCGTTTGTCCACAGTCCGTCAGGGACGGTCGTGGATATTTCCGTTTCAGGAAGGACGCTCCGGGTGACGAACAGCGGGGATGCTCCTCTGGACAAGGACAGGATATTCGCTCGGTTCTATCAGGGGCCTGGCAAAAAGGAAGGTTCCACAGGTCTGGGACTTGCACTTGTCAAGTCGATATGCGAGAGATATGCTTTCCGATTGGATTATTTTTATGACGGAAGACACAATTTTACCGTAGAATTCTGATTCTTCCTCCGCCGATTCATTTTAATTTCAGAAACTGGATGTACCTTTGCCGGGCAAACATTTTAATACAACATAAACAATGAAAAGAATAATGACGATCCTTGCCACCATAATGGCATTTACTTGTGTGGCTTTTGCCGATAACGACAGGGCTGTTTCCTTCGACCGTCTGCCTGAAAAGGCGAGAGACTTCATTTCCGTGAATTTCCCAGGAGAGAAACTGGCCTATGCAAAGCAGGAGAGAGATTTCCTCGAGGTGAACTATGAAGTGGTGATGGTAAGCGGGGTCAAGCTGGAATTCGACCGCAGGGGAGAGTGGACCAGTATCGAATGCAGGTATTCCACGATCAGTAAAAACCTGATTCCGGAGCCTATCAGAAATTATGTCGATGAAGCGTATAAGGGTGCGGAATACAGGGAAATATCCAGAGACAGAAGGGAATACGAAGTGAAGCTTACCTATGGTCTGGAACTGACATTCGACAGGTATTTCAACCTGATGGGAATCGATGACTGATAATTGTTGTATTTTTGCCGGTAAAACCGGAATATGACAATGGAACCGATAATTATGACAATAGCAATGGTGGCCCTTCTGGCCGCCATTGTTCTTCTATGGAAATTGTCCGGAGACAATTCGGATCTCAAGCGGCGTATCGCGGAGCTGGAAAAGGATAACGCCGTCCTTCAGAACAGTCTGGATGCTTCGCAGAAGGCAGCGGCCCTTTCGGAAGAAATGCACCGTAAATCAGTGGATGAGATCAGGAGAATTAACGAGCAGTATCTTGCTGAAGCCAATGTCCGCCACCATAAGGACATGGAGACGATGAAAGAACAGTTCAAGGCGGCAGCGGCAGAGATATCTTCAGCAAACAGCAAGGAGTTCCGGGAGCAGAGCGCTGCAAGGATATCTGATATGCTTGCTCCTGTAAAGGAGCGTTTTGCCGAACTGGACAGGACCATGAAGGAGACGCATACCGCTTCAGTCAAGTACAACTCGGAACTTTCGGCTTCGATACGTCTCGTAATGGACCAGTCCCGTCAGGTGGGGGAGGAGGCCCGGAATCTGGCGGATGCCCTGTCCGGCAGATCCAAGGTCCAGGGGGACTTCGGAGAGATGCTTCTCAAGGACATTCTGAAGAATGCCGGTCTGAGGGAAGGCGAGCATTTCGTGAGCCAGGGGGTGATAACTGACGAGAACGGTCATGAGGTCAGAAGCGAGAGCGGTGCGGCCATGATTCCCGATGTGCTGATAAATTACCCTGACGATACTGTTGTGGTGGTGGATTCCAAGGTGAGTCTGACCGCTTTCAGCAAATATATGGTGAGCAGTTCGGCTGCCGACCGCGGGAGGTATGCGAGGGAACATGTCGAGAGTGTCCGACGGCATGTGGATGAACTGAAATCAAAGGATTATGCCTCTTATATTCCGGACGGGAAGCGTAAGGTGGACTACAATATAATGTTTATCCCGGTGGAAGGGGCTTTCCGTCTGATGCTCGAGGAGGCTCCGTTGCTCTGGCAGACTGCCAAGGATAACAATGTACTGATTGTAAGTCAGATGACTCTCGTCATAGTGTTGAACATGATCCAGATGAGCTGGAAACAGGCGGCGCAGGAGGCCAATATAGAACAGGTCTATAAGACCGCTTCAGAGCTTATGGGACAGCTTCAGGGATGGATGTCCGCTTTCGTGGCTGTCGGAGATAATCTTGACCGGACAGTGAAGTCGTATGTTGAGTCCAAGTCGAAACTGATTGATTCACAGCAGTCTGTGGTGAAGAAGATAGAGAAGCTGGAGTCTCTTGGCCTTTCTCCGAAGAGATCCAGGGGAAAGGTCAGGATTTCGGCCCGCAAATCCGGCCCGGAGTCAGTCATTCCGAAGGAGCTGCAGGTCAAGTCCTGACGGCCTTTGGAAAACCCGGAGTCCGAATTCCGGCATTGTGGCGATGATGTGTTCCACAACATCGGCGGCGATGTGTTCGTGAGGAACCCATTCTTTTGATAAGGTGAAGAAATACAGCTGGAGAGGCAGTCCCTCGGATGTCGGTTCCAGCTGCCTTACGACAAGCATCAGGTCGCTGTTGATTTCAGGGTGGTTGCGGAGGTAGTGTTCCATAGCCGCCCTGAACAGTTTAAGATTGACGGTGTCCGTGGTCATTTCCAGTCCTTCCGCCCATTCTTTCCCTGCAAACCGCTCAAGTTCCTCCGGCGAGCAGAAACGTATGGAGTTCATGTCGATACGGATGGCCCGTGTCACCCTGCGCCCTCCGCTTTCCCGCATGCCTCTCCAGTTCTTGAAAGAGTCGCTTACCAGTGCGTAAGGAGGCACTGTCACTATGGTTTTGTCCCAGTTGCGGACTTTGACGGTGTTGAGGGTCACTTCCTCGACTTCACCGTTGACTCCGTGCTTGTCCATCATGATCCAGTCTCCCGGGCGCAGCATGTCGTGCGCGGAAAGCTGCACGCCTGCTACCAGGCCGAGGATAGTGTCTTTGAAAACGAGCATCAGCACCGCCGCCGACGCACCCAGTCCGGCAATGAGGGTCGTGAAGTCTTTTTCCAGGAGTATGCCTATCACAAGGATCGCGCTTACACAGATGACTATGACCTTGAACATCTGGTAGACGCCTTTCATCGGCTTGTTTTTCAACGATTCGGTTTCATTCGAAATGGCATACAATGAAGATATGAACCTGCATACGAGGCTGCATGCTATGACTATGATGTATATGTTGAGTCCTTTGGCCGCGAGTGCTGTCCACTGGTTCTGTTCCGGGAACAGCAACGGCAGCGCGAACTGGAATGCAATGGGAGGAATGAGATGGAAAACGCTGTGCAGGACATTGCTGTCGGTAATGTAGTTGTCCCATTTGAAAGCTGTCTTTTCCGCTATTTTCCTTATAAGGGGTATAAGCAGTTTGCAGCACAGGAAATCCACCAGATAAGCGAATACTATGATTGCGCATGATATGATTATGCGCATCTGTATTCCGATGATTTCGGCAGTTTGTGTTTCCATGGCGAGATGTGCGGGCAGGATGTCTATGCTTTGTTTAAAATGATTGTTTCTATGTCATCGGGGACATAAATGTCTCCCATGAAGTTCTTTCCGGCTTCCGTACTGTAGGCCCTTTTACGCCTTTCCAGATCGGAGTCCTCGGTATGGTAGAGGATAAGGTTCCTGACATTAAGGCTTTTTGCCAATATTCCCGCATCAAGGGCCGTGCTGTGGTTTTTCTCATAGGGCCTGAATTTTTCCCTGTCATCATACAGGCAGAAGGCTTCGCACATCAGCCAGTCCGCGTTTTCGGCAAATGCTCTGGCCGCCTCGTTGAACGGTTCGTCTCCGAGGCATGCAAGAGTCTGTCCGTCAGATAACTCAGCCCTGAATCCGAACTGTTTTTCTTTTGAAGAGCGGATGTCGAAACATTGGAACTTCATCACTCCGACACTGAATCTGTCTCCGTCTTTCAGTTCATGCAGGAGGACGGATTTCTCCACCAGATCCGCATATTTCCTGTGGAGTGTCTTTTGAATAATGAAAGACAGCACTTCCAGTACTTTGTCATGACCGTAGACATTGAATGTTCCGCCGAACTTTCCTTTCAGCATTTCCTGCATGACTACCCTTATGACCCATACGGCACCGAGGATATGGTCGGTATGCGCATGTGTTATGAACATGTCATGGATGTCATAAATACTTGCACCGGCTTTCTCCATCTGTACCAGGATGCCGTTTCCGCCCCCTCCGTCCACCAGCAGTACGGATCCGCTGTCCTTGAGGATGAAACAGGTATTGTAGCATTTGGTCGTGACGGCATTGCCTGTACCGAGCATTGTAATCTGAGGTGTCTCCATATTTTCGGGTGTTTCCGGGAAAATTCAAGGAAAAGTCCGGACAGTCCTTGAAAGGGATACAAATATAATCCAAAAATTATATCTTTGTCAAGATTGGCAAGACAACCAAATTCATGAAATTATGAAATATTGTATCTTATCATTGGCTTTGATGCTGGGAATCCTGACATCATGCACGAATACACAGAAGGAAACAGCTATGGAACAGAATGAAACTCTTGAAAATCTGAAGACTCGGCGTGCCGTCCGTTCATATCAGGACAGGATGCCGGAGATGGAGCTTATCGAACAGGTGGTCGAAGCCGGTACATATGCTCCGACAGGAATGGGGAGGCAGTCCCCGATCATAGTCGCTGTAACGGACAAGGCTGTCCGTGACCGTATCGCACGGCTGAATGCAGGTGTTATGGGCGGCGACAAGGATCCGTTCTACGGAGCTCCGGTAGTGCTGGTCGTCCTTGCCGACAGGAATGTCCCTACTCATGTTTATGACGGCGCACTGGTCATGGGAAACCTGCTCAATGCCGCCCATGCCGTCGGTCTGGGAAGCTGCTGGATTCACAGGGCGAAGGAAGTGTTCGACAGCGAAGAAGGCAAGGCTCTCCTTAAAGAGTGGGGTATCGAAGGCGATTATGAAGGAATAGGCAACTGTATTCTCGGATATCCGGCAGGAGAGTATCCTTCACCGGCACCGCGCAAGGCCGATTATGTTCATTTCGTCAAATGACAGGCAACGGAAAAGGTAATTTAAAATCGGATGATATGGATTTTCTCGAACTGGCAAAAAAGCGTTTTTCCGCAAGGTCTTACAGACCGGACAAGGTAGAAAAGGAAAAAACTGACTACATACTGGAATGTGCCAGAGTGGCACCATCGGCTGTAAACCGCCAGCCGTGGCGTTTTCTTGTAATTGAAAGCGATGAAAAAAGGAGGCTCGTCCAGGAATGCTATTCCCGTGACTGGCTGAAGGAAGCGCCTTTGTATATCGTGGTATGCGCGGAGTACCCGGCCGCCTGGACCCGCAAGTATGACGGAAAGAACCATGGGGACATAGATGCCTCCATTGCCGTGGAGCATATCTGTCTTGCCGCGGCCGATGTCGGACTCGGCAGCTGCTGGGTATGCAATTTCAATGTCGCGAAGCTAAGTTCATCGTTATGTCTTCCTCAGGGGACGGCCCCTGTAGCCATAGTCCCTATAGGATATGCGGCGTCCGGACCTGAGCAGCCTTCTGCGAGAAAACCTTTGGACGAGATTGTGGAATATTTATAGTGAAGGAGCGGGAATGGTGAAGGTTATATTCAAGGCAGCGGTACTTTTTCTGCTGTCTTTTGTCATTGTGCCCGTTTCAGGGCAGACTTTGCGTGATGAAATCAGGGATGACATATACAAGGCCGGTGGTGTATATTACCATTATACCTGTGATGTTCCGGACCATGCCAGCGTCCCTCAAGGTTACGAACCGTTCTATATCAGCCATTACGGCAGACACGGTTCAAGATGGCTCGCAAAGGAAAGCGACTATTCTGATATCAAGGAAATGCTCGATTCGGCTGCCGCGGCCGGAATCCTGACCCCTTTGGGCGAGGATGTGTATTCCAGGGTCAAGACCATATATGAAGATGCCGCAGGACGGGCAGGGGCGCTTACTCCGCTGGGAGTCAGACAACATAAAGATATAGCCGGAAGGATGATCGATGCATTTCCCCAGGTGTTTGAAGGTGAGGCGCGGATCAATGCTTCTGCTACAACGTATCCGCGGTGCATTCTCAGTATGACGGCTTTCTGCGAGAGACTGAAAGAAGAGAACCCGTCCCTGCAGATAGAAAAGGCTGCGGATCTTCGCACTACGCGCATCCTGAATTTTTTCCATAATGAGGCCAATCCGGAAATATGCGATGATTTCAGGAAATTCGTTCAGGGAGGGCAATGGCAGGAAGATTACCGTAATATGGCTCCCGTATATGTGAAGACGGATCGCCTGATGTCGTCGCTTTTTACGGACGGAGGGGCTTTCGCAGGAGACAGGGCCGTGGATTTCGTTCATGGCCTGTATCGTCTGGCGGCAGATGTCCAGAGTACTGAACTCGACGGCAAGGTTACTCTGTTTGATGTTTTTACCCTTGAAGAACTTTATCTTCAGGTCATTTATGACAATTATTATTTTTTCGTACTTGACGGTCCGTCTGCAGTAAATAAGGGTGCATCGGCATATTATGCCCGAATTCTTCTGGAGGATATCATTTCCCGTGCGGATGAAGCCATCGGAGGCAACGGCATTTCTGCCGATCTGAGATTCGGACATGATTCCAGCATCCTTCCGCTGATGACTCTTCTCCAGTTCAGGGAATTCAGGTTTGACAGCGAGGAAACCGACCCTGCGCTGGTGGCGGAGAACTGGTCGTTGCATGAACTTACGCCGATGGCCGCAAATATCCAGTTTATCTTTTACCGTCCTGTATCATCTTCATGTACGCAGCCTGCCGGGAAAGGTCCGGATTCCGTCCTTGTCAAGGTCATGCATAACGAACGTGAAATGCATCTCCCTGTCAGGGAATATTCCTGGCCGTATTATAGGTGGTCTGACGTTAAGGATTTCTATCTGTCGTATATCAGCAGTCTTTCATATCCGGAAAGCGGAATCGGAGACTGATTCCATTCAGCCGGGATGGCATCCCCGGACCAGCCTTGGGTATTGGAACACAAAAAAGGGTGTAAATCAAGCATTTGCGAGATTTACACCCTTTTTTGCGGAGAGGGAGGCTCTTGAACCTGTATTATCTCAAAATATCATACAATCGCAAATTCCTATTAATAACCAGCTTATTACAATCATAATTAAATCTAAATATTATAGAATATCGCTCGTTATTTCAATTTTTGGGTGTATATTTGGGTGCAGAATTTCAAATACACCCAGTCATGAACATCAAACGAAACATCATTTTTGCACCTGAAAGCCGCAAAAAGAACGGCGTTCCAATCGTGGAGAACGTTCCCATCCGTATGCGTGTCATATACGCAAGCCACCGCATCGAGTTTACAACCGGCTACCGCATTGATGTAGCCAAGTGGGATGCAGACAAGCAGCGTGTAAAGAACGGATGTACCAATAAGTTAAAGCAAAGCGCATCCGAAATCAATGCGGATTTGCTAAGATACTATGCCGAAATTCAAAACGTGTTCAAAGAATTTGAGGTACAGGAAACCATGCCGACCACCCAACAATTGAAAGATGCGTTCAATCTGAAAATGAAAAATAACAACGAGGAGCAGCAGGAAGATACTAAAATAAGTTTTTGGGAGGTATTTGATGAGTTTGTCAAGGAATGTGGCAATCAGAACAACTGGACAGAATCCACATACGAAAAATTTGCAGCCGTAAAAAATCACCTAAAAGAGTTCAAAGAAAATGTGACTTTTGAGCATTTCGATGAGTTCGGACTAAACGAGTATGTTAACTTCTTGCGTGACAAAAAAGACATGAGAAACAGTACCATCGGCAAACAGATAGGATTCCTCAAATGGTTCCTGCGATGGAGCTTCAAAAAGGGATATAATCAAAACATTGCATACGATACATTCAAACCGAAATTGAAAACCACCTCAAAGAAAGTAATCTTTCTGACATGGGACGAATTGAATAGACTGAAAGACTATCAGATACCCAAAGACAAACAATATCTGGAACGTGTCAGGGATGTTTTTCTGTTCTGCTGCTTTACGAGTCTAAGGTATTCGGATGTCCGTAACTTAAAGCGAAGTGACGTCAAATCCGACCACATAGAAGTTACTACCGTCAAAACGGCGGACAGCCTAAACATAGAGCTGAACAAATACAGCAAAGCCATACTTGAAAAATACAAGGACATTCACTTTGAGGACAACATGGCACTGCCAGTCATCAGCAATCAGAAAATGAATGATTATCTGAAAGAGTTGGGCGAGCTTGCCGAAATCAACGAGCCTGTAAGGGAAACATATTATAAAGGAAATGAACGTATAGATGAAGTTACGCCAAAGTACGCACTGTTAAGTACCCATGCCGGACGAAGGACATTCATTTGTAACGCCTTGGCTCTCGGTATCCCGGCACAAGTGGTCATGAAATGGACGGGACACAGCGATTATAAAGCCATGAAACCTTACATTGACATCGCAGATGACATCAAGGCAAATGCAATGAACAAATTCAACCAACTATAAAAACAATCAGCAAGTTTCACGGGATGCCTGTTATTGGGCTTATCTTTGTAACTTTCAATACATATAACAATGAGCAACAACGATAACAATATAGAGAAAAGAAGTTTCGAGGCTTTTGTCAATGCCATCGGGTCAGAAATAGAGCAGGCGCAAGTCCGGCTCATCAGTGCAGCCAATGCGCAGATGCTGTTCCACTACTGGAAAATGGGCAATTACATATTGTACCACCAGAACCGACAAGGCTGGGGCGGTAAGGTCATCAAGAAACTGGCGCAGGCGATACGGTTCAATTATCC
>JADIMH010000005.1 GCA_017694885.1 Candidatus Cryptobacteroides faecipullorum
GATACGCACGGACAAGCTCAAAGGCGCAGCCACCGATGCTGCTACGGTCATAGTAAGCGGAGTGGGTTCTCTTTTCGGTAGTGGAAAAATGAAGAAACTGGAACAATCCAATGAAGAATTGCATCAGGAAATTGCCAAACGGGACAAGGGTATTGATGACTTGAAAGCCCAAATGCAGCACATGCAGGAACAGCACGGCAGGCATATACGTAATCTGCAAGGAATACACAAGCAGGAACTTGAAGCCAAAGACAAGGAAATATCACGGCTGAATACTATTCTTGAAAAGGCATTCAAATGGTTCCCGATGCTTAGGGAGATGCTGAGAATGGAAAAGCTGTGCGCAGCTATCGGCTTCACCAAAGAAATGATAGAGAGCCTACTGACAAAGAAAGAGGCTATTAGGTGCAATGGCAGGATTTATTCCGAAGAACACAGACGGAAGTTTGACATCAAGAACGATGTTTTCAAGGTGGAAAAGAATCCGACTGATGACAACAAACTGATGCTGACCATAAACAGGCAACCGATTGGCGAATGGTTCAAGGAACAGTTCAACAAATTAAGGCAGAACATTCGCTGTCCCATACAGCCGCAAAGGAAAAGCAGGGGGATGAAACTGTAATCGGATATTGCATTGAGAAACAAAAAAGTACCGTCCATAAATGACTGATAAACGGTACTTTTTTTGTAATTTTGTTATCGGATTTCAAAATAGGAAATATATAATGAAAAGGTATTCCAAAATAGCAATTATCACAGCTTCTATAATTGGCCTATATGTTTTTGCATTGTTGTCTTTTGGCTTCCCTATACCCAGAGGTCATAAAGTTAACAGTGATTATTATACCTACTATCAAAATATCAGAGGCATATACTATATCTCTGTTGAACATTCGCTAAACCTGATCAATTACGGTAATTGGGGATACCTCAAAGACGTGGACAAGGCAACATTTATGGTATTAGATGACAACTTGGCAAAGGATGCAACACATGTCTGGTTTGGAAGCAAGTTGATAGAAAACGTAGATGCCAAAACATTCCATATCAATGCCAACGGAGTTGCGTGTGATAAAAACAATGTCTATATCCGCGATTTCTCCAGCAGCAGCTCATTCATAAGACCTTCCCATAGCAGCATAGATGCTGAAACTGCCGAATATTTCGTGTATCGTCTTGGCCGCAGGTCGGATGAGTGGATACGAGACAAAAATTACGTTTACTACAATGATAAGAGAACTGATGTCGATAGAAACAGTTTTAGGATTATAGGCGAGGATTGGTTTATAGACAAGAACTATGTCTATCAGACTGTACCTAATTCTAAAACAGGACAGTGGGAACTACAGCGTATAGATTCCTTGCAACATCCTGTTGAGCCGGGGTATCAATATTTCCGCAATGGCAGAAATGTTATTTATGGTGATTCTGTAATCGTTCGGAATATAGATATTAAACGTTTTGAGGAAATCGGTGTCGGCAAATATTTAGTTAATGATATGCTCTTCTTGAATGGAGAACCTTTCCTCAAAGACTCATTAGATGTAGAAAATGCCACGTTCTATTTTTACGGGCGTATTGCAACCGACAAACAGTATGTATTCTTTGACAGGAAGCAACTAAATGACATTAACGCCGCTACTTTTCATCAAATTAGCGATGAAGTCTTTGAAGATAGAAACTACATCTATACTATAAAAGAAAATTCATGGAACGATGAATATCCGTTCGATAAAAAGAAGAAAGAGTATTAAGAAATCAATCATAAACAGATATTTCTCCAATGAATAAAGTCTAGGTTAATATGACAGAAGAAGAAAAACTAAATATTAAGAAACAATTCTGCGATATTATCAAAGAAGGTATAGCACCTATTTTAAAATCCGCTGAGTTTAAGAAAAACGGCAATAACTTTTATGCTCATGTAGGAGAATTAGATTGGTGTATCAATATGCAAAAAGACAGATGGGGATTTGATGATTCTTCAAACACATGGCAATTCACAATCAACATTGGTGTAACTTGGGGTGATTATGCAATGTGTTTGTTTAATGAGGTCTGTGATTTTCCTTTGGAAAATTCCTGTCCGATAAGAACTCGTATAGGGAATTTTATTGGAAAAGAGGATTATTGGTTCATTTTGCACCCAAATCAAGATTGCTCACCAATAAAAGATTTGATTTGCTCTATACTACAGAATAGAGTCTTGCCCTTATTAAAACAACATCAATGCTTGAATGATTTATGGGATTTAATAGAGGACAATCACTCAATACACACTTTCCTAATTAAACTGTTTCATGTCAGGTCTAAACAAAAAGTCTTTTGGGCTACCCCTATCGGCTTGTATATGTTGTGCCTTGCGACAGGAAAAGCGAAAAAGGCAAAATCGTTGAGAAGCAAAATGGAGCAACGAAAGGCAAACACTTCATTATTAGACAAAATAGACGAAATGTATAAAAGCAGGGGGATTAGCCCATAACCCTTTAAATAAGAAAACACCCGACTTTACATTCTTGGGTGTAAAATCGGGTGTTTAATTTGTAAAACATTGATTTTCAATGTTTATTGCGGAGAGGGAGGGATTCGAACCCCCGGAGCCTTTCAGCTCAACAGTTTTCAAGACTGCCGTAATCGACCACTCTACCACCTCTCCAGTATGTCAATCCCTTTTAGACGGAAGCAATGTGCTTTCTGAAAGGGATTGCAAAGGTAGTGATTTTTTATAAACCTGCAAATTTTATTTACAGTATTTTTCTAAAAATTACAATTCCTTGCGGAGCCTTGCTTTAGGAATGTTCAGCTGGTCGCGGTATTTGGCTATTGTACGGCGCGCCACTTTGTATCCTTTGCTGCTCATGACAGATACCAGCTGGTCATCGGTAAGCGGATGATGCTTGTCCTCGTTGTCTACGCATTCCTGCAGGGCTTTCTTCAGCTCTCGGGTAGAGACTTCTTCCCCTTCCTGGTTTTCAAGGCCTTCCGAGAAGAAATATTTAAGGGAATATATGCCGAAGTGTGTCTCGATGTATTTGCTGTTCACGACCCTGGAAATGGTAGATATATCAAACCCTGTCCGCTCGGCTATATCCTTTAGTACCATTGGCTTCAGGTGGCTTTCGTCTCCATCCATAAAGTAGTCGTGCTGGTAGTCGATGATGGCCTTCATGGTGCTTTCCAGGGTGTTGTGACGTTGCTTAATAGCCTCGACAAACCACTTTGCCGAGTCCAGTTTTTTCTTTACGAACGTAGCGGCTTCCTTCTTTTCCCGTTCGGAGGAATTGGCCGCTTCCATCAGGATGTCAGCGTATTTTTTGTTTACGCGCAGCTCCGGAATGGAAAACCGTGGCATTGTAAGCTTGAGATCTCCGTTTTCAAGGGTAAGCACGAAGTCCGGAACGATCTGCTGAGCCTGATCATTGTATGAATCATCGATCTGTCCGCCTGGAGAAGGATTGAGTTTCAGGATTTTGGCCATAGCGGCCTTCATTTCCTCCTCTGTTATTCCCATCCGGGCGATTATTTTCTGGAAGTGCTTGTTGGTAAACTCGGTGAAGTAGTCGGTGAGTATCTTTGTGGCATTGATTACTTCCGGAGTCTGTTTAAGTGTACGGATCTGCAGAAGGAGACATTCTCTAAGGTCCCTGGCTCCGACACCCGCCGGGTCGAATTCCTGAATGATCTTCAGCATGTCGGTCACTTCCTTTTCATCGGTTTCTATCCCGGCTCTGAATGCCAGGTCATCGACCAGGCTTTCGATACTTCGCCTGAGATATCCGTCATCGTCCAGGCTGCCGATAATAAAAGCCGCTACGGCATGCTGGTGTTCGGTCAGGTTCCTGAATCCCAGCTGGTCCATAAGGCTCTGGGTGAAGCTTTCCTTTACGGAGAATGTATTGTATTGCGGACGTTCGTCCTTGCCGTAGTTGTTGACTCTCAGCTTGTAGCTTGGAATAGAGTCGTCTTCCTTATAGTCGGACAGCGACACTTCTCTCGGTCCGTCTTCCTCTTCATCCCTGTCATTCGATGTATTTTCGTCCAGCACGGGGTTTTCCTCGAGTTCTTTCCGTATCCTTTGTTCGAGTTCCTGCGTCGGCAGTTCGATAAGCTTTATCGTCTGGATCTGTAGCGGAGAGAGCTTCTGCGTCTGTTTAAGTTCCAATCCTTGTTTCAGCATGGCATAAAAACATTAGGTCATTATTAAAGACACTACAGGGATATTTCCTTTCCGCTGACGGGGCGGAGTACCTTTATCGTATCGATAACGGTAGGATGGAATCTGTCTACGACAGGGTAATTGATGTTCTCTTTTACTACAAAGGCTGTCGGGAATTCATTTACAATGCTCCTGAGCAGCATCATGGCCTCGGATTTCGTCCTGAAGTCACCTACCGTTACCTTGAAATAAGGATTGACGTAGCTCCTGTATACAGGAATGTCAGGGTGTGCTGCAGAAAATTTCTTTTCCATTTCTTCAGAATCCGATCTCGCACTCTGCCTGTTGTCGAAGAATATGCGGACGCGGTAGCCGTCGATTGTCCTTCCGGCATTGCCCCTGATATGGTTTTCAAGCGAGTTGCGGATGAGTCCGGACTGGTTTATCCTGACATCGGCCGCGTCTCCGGCATCTTTGGAAGGCATTACCGAGAAGATATCTTTCCCCTGAAGGCTGAGGTCTGCCCTCGGTGAAGGCACTATTGCGACCGAGTCCGCCAGCATGTAGCCTTCAGGTATTGCAAGTGTATCGGCTTCTTGTGCATTGGATACAGTCTCGCCCGCCATATACAATGACGAGAGAGTGGCAACGTATATCAAAAGTCTTTTTATGTGTTTCATTTTCAAATAGTTAAAAATCTTTTACAATATGTTTGAGAGGAATGTCTTTCATATGCAGTCTTTTTTGAGGGCTTTTGCCTGTCCGTCCCCGGAGGGTCAGGTCTACCGTGCATTCCGAAATGCCTTTCCCGGAGGCCAGCGACATAAGCCCGAGAGGTGAGAGACCGGAAGCAAGCCTTGCGGTACAGCTTACCGTTACCGTATCTGTCGTGCGTCCTTCTATGGCGAAAGGAGCGAATGAAAAACTCCCGATCGGCTTCCCCGATTTGTACGCCGTTCCTTCAAGGACTGATACGTCTATGTCTTTCGCCGGGTTGTCCACTATGACTTCCAGAACGGCATCGGCGGAATCGAATCCGTTTATAGCCAAAGACTTGATTTTGAAAGACTGAAAACTTACATTCCGTATATCTTTCAAATTTGCACATCCTGTGCTGCAAATCAGCAGAAAAACTGCTGTCAGGGCAACGAGCCTGCCTGTAATTGATTTCACCATATCTTCACAAAGATACGCAAAAGCCGTATAAAAAATATAAGTCGGATAAAAAATCTTATATTTGCCCCCGAATATCACGATTTAGCAACAGTCGATTATGGAAAAAAGCATAAAACCTCTGACTGATCCGTCAAAACCGAAAGTATATATTGAGACATACGGCTGTCAGATGAATGTAAATGACAGTGAGGTAATACTTTCCATCCTTCAGGATGCGGGGTATGTATTGACAGGCGATATTGATGAGGCATCACTCATCCTTGCGAACACATGTTCCATAAGGGATAACGCCGAGCAGCGCATATGGGGCAGGATCGAGCAGTTCCGTCTTCAGAAAAGGCGTCGCGCCGGGGTCATCATCGGCATTGTCGGCTGCATGGCGGAACGTCTTAAGGAAAAGCTTCTCGATTCCCATGTGGTCGATCTTGTCGCCGGCCCCGATTCATACCGGACCCTGCCCGATCTCATAAGTAAGATCACCCCGGATACACCGCAGATAAACGTGCTCCTTTCCCATGAGGAGACCTATGCCGACATATCTCCTGTAAGAATGGACAAGAACGGAGTAAGCGCATTCATATCCATAATGCGGGGGTGCAACAATGTATGTTCATACTGTGTCGTTCCCTATACCAGGGGATCCGAAAGGAGCAGGAATCCGGAAACCATTGTCCGTGAAGCCGAAGAGCTTTACGCCAACGGTTACAGGGAAGTATGTCTTCTCGGGCAGAATGTTGATTCCTATTATTGGCAGGATCCGGATTCGGCGGACAGGAATGTGAATTTCGCCGCCCTTCTGGAAATGGTTGCCAAGGTAAGCCCGGACCTTAGGGTAAGGTTCTCCACATCGCATCCGAAAGACATCAGCGATGAAGTGATATATACTATGGCCATGTATGACAACATATGCAAGCATATCCACCTTCCGGTCCAGTCCGGAAGCAATGCGATGCTTGAGAAGATGCGCCGCAAATATACCAGGGAATGGTATCTGGAGAGGGTCGCCAAGATCAGGTCTGTAATTCCTGACTGCGGCCTGACTACCGATGTGATTGCAGGATTTTGCGGAGAAACGGAACAGGACCACAGGGATACGCTTTCGCTGATGGAGGAAGTTTGCTTCGACGGGGCGTTCATGTTCCAGTATTCGGAGCGTCCGGGCACACTTGCCGCCAGAAAATATACCGACGACATCCCTACGGAAATCAAGACCTCGCGCCTCAATGAAATCATCGCACTGCAGAACAGGATGAGTCTCGAATCCAATGAAAGGGAAATAGGGAAGAGGCATACGGTCCTGATCGAAGGCGTGTCGAAAAGGGACCCGGGACAACTGTTCGGCAGGGCAAGCAACAACAAAGTCTGTGTTTTCCCTTCATGCGGACATAAAACAGGCGAATATGTTACTGTTGAGGTAACTTCGTGTACGTCAGCTACTTTGATTGCGAAAACGGTATAGTTTGCAATAATATCCGTTTTAATGGATTCCGGGAGGACATGCACTTCTTCCATGAAGCTGCATCGATTCCCGGAATTTTTATTAATTTCAGCCTCCGTTAACCACATTCATTTTGTCATCATGAGAGAACGTATATCTGACATCGGGCAGACGGGGGAACAGTTTATCCTCGCTCTCGATCAGGGCACCAGCAGTTCCAGGGCTATCGTCTTTGACAGGTCCGGCAGGATACTGGCCGTTTCACAGAAAGAATTCACGCAGCATTTCCCGAAACCCGGATGGGTCGAGCACGATCCTTTTGAAATATGGTCTTCACAGGCCTCGGTCATAGCGGAAGCCATTACCGGAATCGGTATCAACGGAAAGAATATCGCCGGCATAGGCATAACCAACCAGCGGGAGACAACGATCGTCTGGGATGCTGAAACCGGAGAGCCTGTCTATAATGCTATCGTATGGCAGGACCGCAGGACCTCTGAATACTGCGATTCCCTCAAGAAGGACGGGCTGACGGATTTGATACGGCAGAAGACAGGACTGATCATAGACGCATATTTCAGCGCGACAAAAATCAGATGGATACTTGAAAATGTAGAAGGAGCCAGGGCCAGGGCCGAGGCCGGCAGGCTGCGCTTCGGTACGGTGGATTCCTGGCTGATATGGATGCTTACCAGAGGAGAGAGGCACGTCACTGATGTCAGCAATGCATCCCGCACGATGCTTTTCAACATACATACCCTTCAGTGGGACAATGAATTGCTGGAACTTTTCGGTATCCCTGAGACGATGATGCCTCAGGTCTGCTCTTCCAGTGAAGTCTACGGTTATACCAAAACCACTATTTTCGCTCATGAAGTTCCGATTGCCGGCATAGCCGGAGACCAGCAGGCCGCCCTTTTCGGGCAGATGTGCACTGAACCGGGCTCAGTCAAGAATACTTACGGAACAGGTTGTTTCCTGCTTATGAACAGCGGGGAGAAACCGATCCTTTCTTCAAATTCCCTGCTGACTACGGTTGCCTGGAAGATAAAGGATAAAGTCAATTATGCCCTTGAAGGCAGCATTTTTGTCGGAGGTTCCGTCGTCCAGTGGCTGAGAGACGGGCTCGGCATAATCAGGTCGTCTTCAGAAGTAGAAGCACTTGCCGCCAGTGTACCTGATAACGGCGGAGTGTATTTTGTTCCGGCACTTACCGGACTCGGAGCTCCGTATTGGGACCAGTATGCAAAAGGCTGCATATATGGCATAACGAGGGGGACGGTTGCCGCACATATCGCCCGTGCGGCTCTCGAAGGGATTGCATTCCAGACCATGGATATCGTAAATGCAATGCAGAAAGACTCCGGCGTCCGGCTGAAAGAACTCAAAGTCGATGGCGGAGCTTCAAGGAACAATCTTCTTATGCAGTTCCAGTCGGACATACTCGGTGTCCCGGTAATCCGGCCGGCGGTGACTGAAACGACAGCTCTCGGAGCGGCGTACCTTGCCGGTCTGGCGGTAGGGTATTGGGATGATATAAACAGCATAAAGGACCAGTGGAGCGCAGAGAAATGCTTTACTCCGTCCGCACCGGAAGAATTCATAAAGGCAGAAAAGGAAGGCTGGAAAGATGCTGTGGAAAGAACCTTGTCCAGAAAATAAAGGAGACGCCATATGGAACTTACATTATTTTCAAAATGTGTTTTTGAATTTATCGGGACAATGGTTCTGATACTTCTTGGCGACGGAGTGGTCGCTTCCAATTCTCTAAGCAAGTCCAAAGGACAGAACGGAGGCTGGGTCGTAATAACGATGGCCTGGGGTTTTGCCGTTATGTGCGGCGTATTTATAGCCGGCCCGTATTCAGGGGCCCATCTCAATCCTGCGGTGACTGTGGGCATGGCTGCGGCCGGTCTGTTCCCGTGGTCATATGTTGCCGGCTATGTTGCGGCACAGCTGCTGGGAGGCTTTGCCGGAGCCGTTCTGGTCTATGTTTTCTATAAGGATCATTTCGATGCCACATCGGATGCAGACTCCAAACTCGGTGTATTCTGTACGATGCCTGCCATTCCGGACAAGTGGAGGAACCTGTTCTGTGAATTTCTCGGGACATGGCTGCTGGTATTTGTAATTCTTGCATTTTCAAACAAGGAGAATACCCCTGAAGTCGGTATGGGAAGCATAGGAAGTTTTCCGGTTACGATGCTTATTATGGCTATCGGCATGTCTCTTGGCGGGGCAACTGGATATGCGATCAATCCGGCAAGGGACCTTCCTCCTCGTATAGCCCATGCCCTTCTTCCTATAAAAGGGAAAAGGGACAGCGGCTGGAAATACAGTTGGATCCCCGTCCTGGGACCGCTTCTCGGCGGGCTGTTCGCCGCGATGATGTACCATTGTGTTTACAGTTGTGTCCTATGATAACATTATAACTGATGCTGCAGATTTTCTCTAACGTTTTCACAGTCCTGTATATCCTTATGATAGTCGGGACTGTCCTGATTATCCTTACCGACAACCAGGATTCGGGGCGCAAGATTTCCTGGATTCTGGTTATCGGACTTGTTCCTGTGGTCGGGCTCGTATGCTATATCGTTTTCGGGTTCAACTGGAGACGGGCCGGTTTTTTCCAGCGCAGACACATGAACTTCCTGAGGGAATTCGACACGAGGGCGGACGGGAGAGTAAAGGACCTTCTCTTCGGGCATTCGGTTGAAGAGAAGATAAAGGAGGATTACAGGGAGCTTGCAAGACTGTTGTCGAAAGTGGACAAAATCACCGTGAGCGATGACAACGATATAGAGATAATCACATCCGGCAGACGCAAGTTCGATGCCCTGACGGAAGACATCCGTAATGCAAAAGACCATATCCATATGGAATATTTCTATTTCAAGAAGGATATGGGAAGCCGCAAGATAAGGTCCCTTCTGATGCAGAAGGCGCGTGAGGGCGTGAAAGTCAGGTTTATCCATGAGAATATAGCCAATATTGAAATAAGCTCCAGGTATTACAATGAGATGAAGAAGGCCGGAGTGGAGGTTGTCCCGTTTACGAATACCAGGATTACCCACCTGACAATAGGGGCGCAGCTCAATTATCGGGATCACAGGAAAATAGTGGTGATCGACGGGAAAATCGGCTATACGGGAGGAATGAATATCAGCGATGATTATTTCGTCAGGTGGAGGGATACCCATATGAGGATTACGGGGGAGGCCGTATCGAGTCTGCAGTACAGTTTCATGAATTCATTCATAACTTCTGGCGGGAAGATTCAGGAAGACTATGCACGTTATTTTCCGCAGCATATGAAAATCTATCCGGCAAAGCTTATCCAGATAGTTCCTGATGAACCGGATAACCAATGGCCTGTCATTCAGATGGGGACAGTGTGGGCCGTGCAGCATGCAAGGGATTACATCTATATCCAGACTCCGTATTTCGTACCTCCGGAGCCGTTGCTGCAAGCTCTCGAATCAGCTGCATTGAAAGGGACTGATGTAAGGATAATGATGCCGAAAAAGGCGGATCTGTGTTATATGGGACCGGCCAACAGGTCATATTATACCGAGTGTCTTGAAGCTGGAATAAGGATTTTTGAAAAGACCGGCAATTTCATCCATTCGAAAACCCTTGTATCGGACGATTACCTGTCTATTTTGGGTTCAGCCAATATGGATTACCGCAGTTTCGAGATAAATTATGAGATAAACACCTATATTTATGATGAAACGGTGGCCAAAGAGAACAGGGCCATTTTCCTGAAAGATATGGAATCGTGCGAGGAGGTCACTCTGGAATCATGGGCAAAGAAACCATGGTATCATAAACTTCTGCAGTCTGTCATACGTCTTTTCGCACCGTTGCTGTAAGAAGGGACTATATATGAAAAACCCCCGGTCCTGAAAGGTGCCGGGGGTTTTCATTGCTGATTCGACAGGCCGGGCCGGTGCTATTCTTTGCCTCCGCCCAGAGCCTGGTATAATGTTACGACTGACTGCAGGAGTGCGTACCGGTCGTTTATGGCACTTGTCTGTGCACTCAGAAGCGACTGCTGCGCTGTCAGGAGTTCCAGATATGAAGTGCCGGAAGAATTGCGGTACAGCGATTCCGTACTGATGAGGGCCTTTTCGAGATCCTTGCACTGTGCCTGATGTTTTTCAAGCATCGTTTCGTTTGTCTGGATGGCGAAAAGCGCATTGTTCACTTCCTCACCGGCATTCAGCAGAGCCTGACGGTAATTGAGTCTGGCTATTTCTTCCTCAGCCTTGCTGACTTTCAGGTTGGCCCTGAGCTGTCCGTGGTTGAAGATAGGAACAGTAAGCTGTCCGAGTGCCGAGAGAAGGAATCCTGCCGGGTCTGCAATGGCCTGTCCTACACTGGTTGTCCAGCCGGCGGTCCCAGACAGATTCAGTCCTGGATAGAAAGCCGATCTTGCCATGTTTGTAGTATAGTAAGAACTTGCGTATGCCATTTCAGCCTGCATCACATCCGGTCGGTTGGACAGAAGCTGGAGAGGAACGCCTACAGTTATATCTTCAGGGATTGTCTGCTCGGCGAGGGTCCCTCTTTCAATAGGGAAGTAAGGCTGTCCGAGCAGAGTGCAGATCGAGTTTTCTGTCTCTCTCTGCTGACGCAAAAGATCTGCATAGGAAGCTTCAAGAGCATAGAGATTTGCTCTGGCCTGAGTGACGGCACTCTCGTTGGTCTTGCCGACTTTGAGCATTGCTTCCATTGTCCTTACATTTTCTTTCCAGATATCCACGGTCTCGCCGTTTATCCTTACCTGTTCGTCCATCATGAGGAGGGCGTAGTATGAATTGGCAATGGCTCCGATTATCTGTGATCTTACAGCCTGCTGGTATGCCTGCTGCTGCAGAAGTGTAGCCTGGGCCCCGCGCTTGGAGTTGAGAAGGGAACCGAAAAGGTCTATATCCCAGCTTACGGCTCCTCCGAGGTTGTAGCTCCAGGTGGCTTTCTCCGCATTGACACTGTTCAACCCGCCCTGTGGGGTAAGGTTAAGGGACGGGGCGTATGCCCATTTGGCGGCAGAAAGCTGCGCCTTGGCCTGTTCCACCCTCAGAATTGCGCTCTGCAGATCGACATTGTGTCTGAGTCCGGTGTTGATGAGATCCTGCAGATATGGATCCGTAAACATCTCATTCCAAGGAATGTATCCGAGAGATGAGGTGTCTGCCCCAGCCGTAGTGTCTATCAGGTCCGCCCTGAACAGACTGTCTACAGGCAGGTCTTCAGGTCTCTGGTATTTCCTGTAGATAGAGCAACTGCTGGTCAGTGCGATTATGATTGCAAATAAAACTATTTTTTTCATTATGCTCTGTCCTCCTTTCTTTTACCCATCACTCTTTCTTCAATATACTGGAATATAGTGAAGAAGACAGGGGTTATAAACACGAGTGCGATTGTACCGATGATCATACCTCCTATGACAGGAATTCCGAGTGAATGGTAACCGTTTGCTCCTACACCGCTTGCTATGGCCAGAGGAAGGAGTCCGAATACCATTGAGAACACGGTCATCAGGATAGGCCTCAGCCTTATTCCTGCAGCGGAAACCGCCGACAGGCTCAGTGACATACCGGCCTTTCTTCGCTCGCTTGCATATTCGGTAATAAGGATGGCGGTCTTGGAAAGCAGACCGATCAGCATGATGATACCGACCTGCATGTAGATGTTGCTCTCGATACCCCATATCCTTGCCGCCAGGAATGAACCCATGAGTCCGAACGGAACGGAGCAGATGACTGCCAAAGGCAGGAAGAAACTCTCGTAAAGTCCGCAAAGGATCAGGTATATGAAGACGATGCACAGGATGTAGATGAGGGTAGTCGTATGCGATTCGGCAAGCTGTGCCTCCTCCCTTGTCATACCCGAGAACTCGTATCCGAATCCTGTAGGCAGCACTTCGGCGGCTACTTCTTCAACCGCTATGATGACATCACCGGAACTGTATCCTTCGTTCGGCATACCCTGTACCGTGATGGACGGGAACAGGTTGAACCTGTTAAGGATCTCTGAACCATATGATTTGGTTAAGGTAATGAACTGGCTTACAGGTGCCATGCCAGAGGCTGTCTTCACGAATATGTTGTCAAGAGCCTGTACCTGGTCGCGGTCATCGGCCCTGGACTGGAGGATGACGCGGTAAAGTTTGGTGAACCTGTTGAAGTTCGATACATAGGAACTTCCGAGGTAGCTCTGCATGACTGAAAGTACCTGGTCGGCAGTGGTTCCTGCCCTGAGGCATTTCGCAGCATCGACATCCACCGTGTACTGAGGGAATTCGGTACTGAATGACGTATATGCCATCTGGATTTCAGGCCTCTTGTTGAGGGCTGCTATTACCTGCTGGGTGACTTCGTTCAGTGCCTCGATACCCTTACCGGAACGGTCCTGAAGGTCGACCTGGAAACTGTTACCGGTTCCGTAACCGGAAATCATAGGAGGTGAGAAGAGGAATATCTGGGCATTCTTGATATGTGCGGTCTTTGCATATATCTTGTTCATTACAGCTGTATTACTGTGTTCCTTGCCCTCTCTCTGATCCCATGGCTGCAGTCTTATCATAAGCATACCGTGTGATGCTCCGCTACCTGCGAACGAGAATCCTGCCACCTGGTTGAAGGTTCTGATCTCAGGAATATCCTCGATACTTTTCTGGATTTCGGTAAGGATAGCATTGGTCTCGTTCAGCGTGCTTCCTGCAGACGCATCCACACTCATGAAGAGCGATCCGGTATCTTCGTTCGGCACAAGACTGGTCTTGGTGGTGCTCATTAGGAACATAAGAAGTCCTATGGCGCCGAGTATCAGCAGTCCTGAGAGCCATTTGTTCCCGATGAAGAACTTGACTCCGAATTTGTATTTGCGGACGATTCTGCTGAATACGGTATCAAAGGCTATCCTGAATCTTGTGGAGAACTGTTTAGGCTTTTCTCCAGGCTTTACTACTTCGTTCGGTTTAAGAAGAAGGGCGCACAGTGCAGGGGAGAGTGTAAGGGAGTTGATTGCAGAAAGTCCTACCGCAGCCGCCATTGTAAGACCGAACTGTGTGTAGAATACTCCGGACGTACCGCTCATGAATGACACCGGAATGAACACTGCCATGAAGACAAGGGTAGAGGTGATGATGGCTGAAGACACTCCGTTCGATCCGTCTACAGCAGCCAGATACGGTGACGTATAGCCTTCATCCAACTTGACCTGCACCGCCTCCACCATGATTATGGCGTCGTCCACTATCGTACCGATGGCCAGCACCAGCGCGAACAGTGTCAGCAGGTTGATGGAGAATCCTGCTACTACCAGGAATGCGAAAGTACCGATAAGGGCGACAAATATACTGATGGTCGGGATGATGGTCGCACGCACATTCTGGAGGAATACATACACTACCAGGACTACCAGTATGATGGCTTCGAACAGAGTCTTGATGACTTCATGAATCGAAGCATCAAGGAAGTCCTTGGTACTCATGATATCTACGATCTCGACACCCTTAGGGAGCTCTTTGGCGGCCTCTTCCAGATAAGCATCTATGGCGTTGATGATTTCGTTCGCGTTACTTCCCGCAGTCTGGTTGATCATCATTGTCACGCCAGGCGCTCCTTTTACGCGGCCTTCGAAAGAATATGACTGCGCTCCGAGTTCAAGGTCCGCTATATCCTTGAGTTTGAGGGTACGTCCGTCTTCGAACGCTTTGATGACAATGTTGCCGAACTGTTCTTCCGTTTCAAGACGACCACGGTATTTAAGGGTGTACTGGAAAACGTTTTCCGAATCTTCACCGAGGGCACCGGTAGAAGCCTCGATGTTCTGTGCCGACAGGGCTGCGGATACGTTGCTCGGCTGGAGTTCATACTGGGCCATGATATCAGGCTTGAGCCAGATACGCATAGCGTAGTCGCCTCCCATGACATTAGCCTCACCGACTCCGGAAATACGCTGTATTTCAGGCTTGATATTTATACTCATGTAATTGGTGAGGAATGTCTCGTCGTAAGTGCCGTCAGGGCTGGCAAGAGCGAAAACTTTCAGTGTACTGCTCTGTCGCTTCATCGTCTCGACGCCGACTCTGGTCACTTCGGCAGGAAGAAGGGACTGGGCCCTGGATACGCGGTTCTGTACGTTGACTGCCGCCATATCAGGGTCAACGCCCTGTTTGAAGTACACTGAAATGGAAGCACTTCCGGTGTTCGATGCGTCGGAGGTCATGTATGTCATGTTCTCCACACCGTTTATGGCTTCCTCCAGAGGTACGATCACACTGTTCTGCACGGCGGTGGCATTCGCTCCGCTGTAAGTCGTGCTGACACGGATGGTAGGAGGTGCAATATCCGGGTATTGCTCGACAGGGAGCACGGAAAGTCCTATGACTCCGACCATCGTGATGAAAATGGATATTACCAATGACAGGATAGGCCTGTCGATGAATGTTTTAAGATTCATATTCCTTATTCTCCTTCTTTTGTAGAGTCAGATGCCGCAGCTATCGGTGTGCCTTCTCTGAGCAGTCCTGCTCCTTTCGCTACTATTACGTCACCGACCTGCAATCCGTCTTCTACGATATACTCTTTCCCGTCATTGACCTTGAATACCCTGATCTGGGTGGAAGTTGCTTTGCCGTCAACCACTTTATATGCGAAGATCTTGTCCTGGACCTCGAAAGTGGCCTCCTGAGGTATCACTATGCAGTTTTTCCTTTCATATGGTATGTTGATCAGTGCTGAAGCGCCGCTCATCAGCCTTCCTTCAGGGTTGCTGAATACAGCCCTCAGGCTGAGAGTGCCGGTAGTCTTGTCGACGATGCCGCTGATAGCGTCTATCTTTCCTTTGTATCCGTATGTGCTGCCGTCATTAAGCGTAAGCGTTACCTCCGGATATGCGGCGATGGTCTTTTCGATCGATCCGTATTCTGCCGTGAGTGCGAGCACTTCTTTTTCAGGAAGGGAGAAGTAAACGTGCATCTGAGAATTGTCTGAAACGTTTATAAGGGATTCTCCCATTGCAGTCACGACGGCCCCGACACGTATCGAAGTCATGCCTGCGGATCCGTTGACCGGGCTTTTTACTTTTGTGAACGAAAGATTGTTGGCTGCGCTTGCCTCCTGGGCTTTGGCATTGGCCAGATTGGCCACGGCTGTATTGTAAGAGTTGACAGATGTCTGGAGTTCGAAATCCGAGATGACTTTCTGTTTGTAGAGTTCTTCGCTTCCGGTCAGATTGAGCTTTGCCGTAGCGACCTGGGCTTCAGCTGAAGCCACTGCTGCGAGAGCCTGCCTGTAAGCTGCCGCATATGGTATCGTATCGATTATAAACAGGGTTTCTCCTTTCCTGACGTTCGCACCTTCCTTTACAAGAACGTCTGTGATGATACCGGAAACCTGGGGGCGGACTTCTACGTACTGTTTGCTCTCGATAACTGCAGTGTAGCTTTCGGAAAGAGTCCTGTCAGCAGTTGTCAGTTTCAGTACTGGATAAACACTGGCCTGAGCCTGTTGCTGCTGGGACGGCTGCTGCTTGCACGAAGTCATGCCTATGAGCAGGCAGAGCCCGATTGTCATAACATTTAAACCTTTCATCTTGTATAAATTTTTTCCTTGTATTTCCGCGCACAAAATTATTATATACTTTTTCTTTAAATTTGTAAAAAATTCTTATATATTTGTTCAAATAGGACATTTAAAGCCATTGTAATTTTTATTATAAGATGCGTTTGTCCAAAAGTGACACGACTATACAAAAATTTTGCCATAGAATGCAATACTTGAATACCCAACAGCTTTCATCATATACTGCCGACACGAAAAAATTCGGCAGCAGCTTCATGCTTTTCGATGCCGATGACATCAGGAGATTTTCGGAATACAGGTTCATAGGTTCGCGTGCGATTATTTTCGTATGCAGCGGTACGCTTGAAATATTCATCAACGGGAACCGTCATGTTCTCGGCGAGGGCAACTATTCGGACATCATGGACGGGACCATGTTCTATTTCGGCGAAGTTTCCCCGGATGCCGAAGCGTATTGCATATTCACCACAAAATCCTTTATGCTCGACTCTCTTCAAGGAGTCATGCCGGAAAGGGAAAACTATCTTTTCCGTATACTGTCAAACCCTGTGCTCAGTTTTGTAAACAGTCGGAGAAAGAATTATATAGTGTTGCAACTCAGGCTGTTGTGCGGTATTTTGTCCGATACTTTGCATCGCCACAGGGAAGATATGGTGAAGTTGTACTTCAAGGCTCTTACCCTTGAACTCAGCGATGCCCTTGCTTCCCAGAAAAAGGAATCGTTCGACCTCAGAAGGATAGGGAAGCGTGAAATCCTCATAGCCTCATTCATCGATCTGGTTTGGAAACATCTGAAAGATACCAGAGAGGTTTCGTTTTATGCAAGGGAACTGTGCATAACCCACAAGCATCTTTCTCGTGTGGTAAAGGAAATAACGGGAAAGACCCCGCATGAAATCATTGCAGGAGAGACGCTTGCAATGGCAGTCCAACTGCTTCAGAACAATAATCTCCTTATCCAGCAGGTAGCCGACATCCTCCATTTTTCGGATCAGGCGGCATTTTCGAAATTCTTCAAGAAATATGTCGGCATGTCACCTGTAGAATACAGGAAAGTCTACTATGACAATCCTGCGGATGCCGGCGGGCGTTAGCCTGTTATTCTTTCCATACCTTGAGGTATTCCTGCAAAGCCCACATTTCGTCGCGGTATTTCGCCGCAGCCATGAAATCGAGGTCGGACGCTGCTTTCTGCATGTTCTTTCTGGCCTGTTCTACTGCCTTTTCTACCTGTACTCTCGACATGGATCTGATTACCGGGTCCTGCAGCACGGCTGCAAGGTCAGCCTCGATATATCCGTTTTTATAGGCTGAATTGCCGTCGCGTCTGGAATCGTGGCCGAGCCCTACGCTGACGGTGCCTTTGCCCAGATCGCTCGGATCCGGTATATAGTGCGGATTCTCGTAGGAGTTTGCTGCGCTGACTTTTCCGGAAACAGTGTTCGATAGTCTCGGATTGCGTTTTTTGCCGGTTTCTCCGTTTCCTTGCGGATATTCTTCCGTCAGGACGTTTTTCTTTATCGCTATCTGGGTCGGCGTGATATTGTGCAGTTTGTTGTATTCCATCTGCTTTGCCCTGCGCCGGTCTGTTTCATATATGGTTTCCTGCATGGATCGGGTTATGGTATCCGCATACATGATTACCAGTCCGTTGACATTTCTTGCGGCCCGCCCTGCAGTCTGGGTCAGCGATCTTCCCGAACGGAGGAAGCCTTCCTTATCGGCATCGAGTATCGCCACAAGCGAAACAGTCGGGATGTCGAGTCCTTCGCGGAGCAGGTTCACACCGACAAGCACGTCGAAAAGTCCGTTCTTGAAGTCTTCTATGATTTCCACCCGTTCCAGGGTATCGACATCCGAGTGGATGTAACGGCACCTTACCCCCATCCTTGTGAAATATTTCTCCAGTTCTTCGGCCATCCTTTTCGTTAGCGTGGTGACCAGAACCCTTTCATCCTTGTCTGCCCTGACCCTGATTTCTTCAAGAAGGTCATCGACCTGGTTCTTTGTCGGACGGACTTCTATAGGAGGGTCGAGCAAGCCGGTAGGACGTACGACCTGTTCTACGACAAGCCCTTCGGATTTTTCGAGTTCATAATCCCCAGGTGTGGCGCTGACGTAGACGGTCTGTCCTGTAACGGATTCGAACTCATCGAATTTCAAAGGCCGGTTGTCGGCTGCTGCCGGCAGGCGGAAACCGTATTCTATCAATACCGATTTCCTTGAGTGGTCTCCTCCGTACATGGCGCGGATCTGAGGAAGCGTCACATGGCTTTCATCGATGAAGGTTATGAAATCCTTCGGGAAATAATCCAGCAGGCAGAAAGGTCTCATTCCTTCATTCCTTCCGTCGAAATATCTGGAATAGTTCTCTATGCCGGGACAATATCCCATTTCCTTTATCATTTCCAGATCATACTCTACTCTCTGTTTCAGTCTTTTGGCTTCAAGAGGCTTGCCTATTTCCTGGAAAAATTCGCACTGTTTCACCATGTCGTCCTGTATCTGGCTGACTGCTTTGATACTGCGTTCCTTGGTGGTGACGAAATTGTTGGCCGGGTATATGGAGACTTCGTCAAGTTCATCGATGAAAGCACCTGTCAGAGGGTCGATGATCGAGATACTGTCCACTTCATCCCCGAAGAACTCTATCCTTACGGCGTTGTCCCCGTAACCGATGCATACGTCCACGGTATCGCCCCGGACTCTGAATGTTCCACGCTTGAAGTCCGTTTCCGTCCTTGAATAAAGGGCGTCTACCAGCTGATACAGAAGCCTGGTCATGCTGCGGGTCTCTCCTTTGCGTACTGTGACTGTCTGCTCATGGAAGTCTGCAGGGTTGCCGATGCCGTAAAGGCATGATACACTTGAAACCACTATGACATCACGGCGGCCTGAAAGCAGAGAAGATGCCGCGCTGAGTCTGAGTTTTTCGATTTCGTCATTGATGCTCAGGTCCTTTTCTATATATGTATCTGTCGTCGGAATATAGGCTTCAGGCTGATAATAGTCATAATACGATACGAAATATTCGACCGCATTGTTGGGAAAGAATGACTTGAATTCCCCGTAAAGCTGGGCTGCGAGAGTCTTGTTATGGCTGAGGATGAGGGCCGGCCGCTGCAGTCTTTCTATCACATTGGCCATGGTGAACGTTTTCCCGGAGCCTGTTACGCCGAGAAGGGTTACGGCGTCGACTCCGCCGTTCAGTGCGGAACATAATTCCTTTATGGCTTCCGGCTGGTCTCCGGCCGGTCTGTATTCCGATTCGATCTTGAATTTCATGACGGCAAAGGTATAAATTTAAGCGGAGAGTATATATAAAAAGAAAGAGAGTCATCATGATGATGCTCCCCTAAAACAGATGAGGTTGGTGCCACTCCCGTGGGACTCCTCTTAAACTAACCACATAATTAATAACACTAAAACTAATAACCGGATGCAAAGGTACAGCTTTTTTACGAATCTCCAAATTTTCCCGTTATATTTTTTTATGTATTTGACTCGTTATGTTTTGGTTTCTTGTGTAAGATATTGGTAGCTAATATGATATGAATGTGTTAAATTTTTGTTACATTCGTTTTGCGATTGCATGAATAAGTTTCGCCTTGCCAATATAGCTGCTTTTATCATGTGTGCGGAGCCTGATATCCTGGATATTTCCCGATATATGATAAAATTGGACAAGTTCATTTGCATTGCTCTCGGCTTCTGCGTATATTTGCATCCGGATATCGGGCCGGGTACGGAATTGTTTTATAACGTATTGTCCTGGCGGATATTTAAAAAGAACTAAATTATTTAACAGGTTATGGTTTATTCACACGAAGTGCAGCAGATGTGCTGCGTCAAAAAAGGACCTAACCATGGTCCGGCTCCTATTCCAGAGGAGGGAAAATGGGTAAAATCCAAAGAAATCACTGACATCTCAGGTCTTACACACGGCGTGGGCTGGTGCGCACCTCAGCAGGGGGCCTGCAAGCTTACCCTCAATGTCAAGGAGGGTGTGATTCAGGAGGCTCTCGTAGAGACACTCGGTTGCTCAGGTATGACTCATTCGGCTGCAATGGCTTCCGAGATCCTTCCTGGCAAGACTATCCTTGAGGCACTCAACACTGACCTCGTGTGTGATGCCATCAATACTGCAATGCGCGAACTCTTCCTTCAGATCGTCTATGGACGTACCCAGTCGGCTTTCTCAGAGGGCGGACTTATGATCGGGGCAGGTCTTGAAGATCTCGGAAAAGGACTCCGCAGCCAGGTCGGTACGCTTTACGGAACTCTTGCAAAAGGACCTCGCTACCTTGAAATGGCTGAAGGCTATATCAAGACCCTTGCCCTTGACAAGAACGACGAGATCTGCGGATACGAGTTCATCCACCTCGGCAAATTCATGGATCTTGTGAAGAAAGGCGTTGATGCCAACGAGGCTCTCAAGCAGGTAACCGGAACATACGGTCGTTTCAGCAAAGAGGCCGGTGCAGTTAAATACATTGACCCACGTAAAGAATAAGGAGGAAGACTATTATGATAAGAGAAGTTAAATTCGAGAGCCAGGACCGCCGTATCAAACAGATCCTCGCTGCCCTTAACGAAAACGGTATCAAGGATATCGAAGAAGCTAACGCTATTTGCGAGCAGTATGGTCTTGATCCTTATAAGACTTGCGAAGACACGCAGCCTATCTGCTTCGAGAATGCCAAATGGGCTTATGTAGTAGGAACAGCCATCGCACTGAAGAAAGGCTGCAAGAACGCTGCTGAAGCTGCCGAGGCTATCGGTATCGGACTTCAGGCATTCTGTATTCCGGGTTCGGTAGCTGATGACCGTAAAGTAGGTCTCGGACATGGAAACCTTGCGGCAATGCTTCTCCGCGAGGAGACAAAATGCTTCGCTTTCCTTGCAGGTCATGAGTCATTTGCAGCTGCAGAAGGAGCTATAAAGATCGCAGCCAAGGCCGACAAGGTACGTAAAGAGCCTCTCCGCTGTATTCTTAACGGTCTCGGTAAGGATGCTGCCCAGATCATTTCACGTATCAACGGTTTCACATATGTCCAGACACAGTTCGACTACTATACCGGCGAGCTCAAGGTTGTCCGTGAAATCGCTTACAGCGACGGTCCTCGCGCCAAGGTTAAATGCTATGGTGCAGATGATGTACGCGAAGGCGTGGCTATCATGTGGCATGAGGGCGTAGATGTATCCATCACAGGAAACTCTACCAACCCTACACGTTTCCAGCACCCTGTTGCAGGAACATACAAGAAAGAGCGCGTACTTGCCGGCAAGCCTTACTTCTCGGTAGCATCCGGCGGCGGTACAGGCCGTACCCTTCATCCGGACAACATGGCTGCAGGTCCTGCTTCCTACGGTATGACCGACACCATGGGCCGTATGCACTCTGATGCACAGTTCGCAGGTTCTTCATCAGTTCCGGCACACGTCGAGATGATGGGTTTCCTCGGAATAGGCAACAACCCTATGGTTGGATGTACTGTGGCTTGTGCTGTTGATGTAGCCCAGGCTCTCAGCAAGTAAAGATACTTTACATACTCTGACAAGTCCCTGTAATAGATGATATTACGGGGATTTTTCGTGTGTGGGTGTGTCTAGGATTTGCTCGGATGTGGCAGTGTCATGGCGATGAAAATTCGGAGATATTCTGTGCATGGCTGGCAGGATATTCACGGGAATTTCGGGCTGTGTCATGCTGGAAAATATGCTGGTGCTGCTTGTGTCGGCAACAGGCTGGCAGGGGCTGAAAACAGGGGATTTCGGGGGAGTTCTGTGACTTATTCACGACCATTTTTCCGTTTTTCATGATATGGTGCAGAAATTCTTATAATTATCTGAATTATAAAAAGGCCTTCTTAAACCGTGTTTTCCTGGATTTAAAAGAACTTATTTAAATCTTTCTTTTAGCATATCTCCACATTGACAAACCATTACGCCCTGGTCACCCTTTCAGGTATAATTGACATTTTTGGTTGGCGGGATGAGCTGTCCACACATGTTCTGCCGTCCATGGCACACCTGCAGTCGGGTAATCTGTATAACTTTTTGTAAATAAATACATTCCGGAGATAGTCTATTTGCAGGTGTCACACTTTTATGCACACCTGCAGTAACGGATATGCCCTACAGGTGCGTGTAGTGAGGCTTCACTGCTACAGGTGTGTCTGGAAATGTTACACCTGGAATTGATCCTTTTGTCGAATCATTTAAATACCAACAACTTACACATATGAATCATTCCCAGGTGTGCGCGGCATTCTCCCTTATTCCGGGCACCGCTGGCTCCTCATTATTTTTCGATTATCACTCATTAGATGAAACGCGTTTCGTCTAACTTGTATATATTGGTATATATTGCGGAATTTTAATAAGTTATAGAGATTTTACTGACGCCTTTCCTTTTTTATTTCAAGTTATTGAAAGCCAGCACTTTATGGCTTGAAATGAAAGACCGCCATAGCCTGCGGCTACAGCGGTCTGCTTGAGCGGAAAACGAGATTCGAACTCGCGACCCTCAGCTTGGGAAGCTGATGCTCTACCAACTGAGCTATTTCCGCATTTTATTCGAAAGAATATTTTAAAGAACCAAATCGCCGTACAGGCGGAAAAGGATTGCAAATATACGAATTTTTCTGAAATGTCTACTGTTTTTGAAAATTTTATTAACTTCGAAAAGTTATGGGAAAGACAAAATTCGATACATGCTTTTTTGAACGATATGCACTTGTATCGCTCACATCACTTTTAGGATCAAGATATTCCTGTCTGGTCAACGAGGACAGGCCGGATTTGCAGGCTCCAGACCATTCGATCGGGATTGAAGTTACACGGGCAATGGAAGAAAGCAAGAAAGTGGCGGATTCCCTCCTGTTGGAAATGGCCGGTGTGGTAGATCCTGACAACGATGAAGAAGCCGAAGAGGATTTCAAAAGCATTATCGACAGCGGATATGCCTATGGTCTGCGCGGCGGGAAATATGTCGGAGCCGTCGAGTACGATTATTGGGCATTGGCTATGCCGCTAAGAAGAATTATTGCAAGCAAGGTAGGGAAGGTAGCTTCCGGATTCTATGGCGCTTTCTCGGATTTCGGACTTTATATATTCTGCAAAGATCATCTGTCTGAAGATGAAGTGAGGCTTGCTGTCTCCTATACTTCTGACTTGCAGAACGGGCTTGATGTCATATACAGCACTTTATATTTGTCTCTTATCGACAGATTATATGTCTGCGATATGAAATCAGGCAACATTTCCCCTATCGAAATCTCAAGGGAAATGTGCCGCCGCTTCTTCCGTCAGGCATTGCAGAGCCAGGATACTACCGGGAAGTTGTCCTCCTGTCGGCAAACTCCTTAAAGCGGGAAAGCCCTTCCAGCATCACAGAGCGTGGGCAGGCGATATTCCAACGCATGAATCCTTCCCCTTCTGCTCCATACATTGTACCTTCATTCAGCCACAGTTTCGCTTCCTTTATAAGCTCCTGTTCAAGCCGCACGGACGGGATTCCCAGCCTGCTGCAGTCCATCCATACCAGATAGGTGCCCTCAAGGTTTACCACTGGAAAATCGGGAAGGTTTTCGGAACAGAATTTTCTGAAACAGTCATAGTTGTCTTTCAGATAACAGAGCAGTTGCTCCAGCCAGTCCTCTCCGTCATTGTACGCCGCTATAGTGGCGATAACACCGAAAGGGTTGACATCACACACTTCGTTAACATTGATGGCCTTATCTATTCTCTTGCGGACCTCCGGATCATATGCCACGATATTGGCAATCTGCAGTCCGGCGATATTGAATGCCTTTGTCGGCGCTATACATGTGACAGAATGTTTCAGGAATTCATCGGAAACCGATGCGAAAGGAGTGTATTCATGCCCTGGAAAGACCAGTTCGCAGTGTATCTCGTCAGAAATCACTGTCACATTATTCCTGATGCATATCTCTCCCGTTTTCTTCAGTTCTTCTACGGTCCAGACGCGGCCTGCCGGGTTGTGGGGATTGCACAGGATCATAAGTTTTACTCCAGGATCTGAAGTCTTTCTGTCAAGATCTTCAAAATCAATACGGTATGTGTTTCCTATCCTACGCAGAGGACTTGAAACTATCTCGCATCCGTTATTCCGTATTGACGAGAAAAAGCAATTATATACAGGAGTCTGGACCAATACTTTATCACCAGGTTCAGTCAGAGCCTTGATTATAGCCGACAGAGCCGGCACGACACCAGGGAGATAAAGCATCCAGTCACGGCTGAACGTCCATCCATGTCTTTTGGCAAACCATCCTGTCACTGCTTCATAATACTCGTCCGGGACATGCGTGTACCCGAAAATTCCCTGTGCCACGCGACTCTGCAGCGCTTCTATAATAACAGGAGCAGTCTGGAAATCCATGTCGGCCACCCACATCGGCAACATATCCGGATCGGAGTTGCCGTCCCATTTATATGAACACGTCCCACGACGGTCATTTATCTTGTCAAAATCGTATTTCATATCAGATCTTTTCTACGGTATGTTTCGTTTTCTTCTACCCGCGGCAAATTTACCTCTGATGGGTGCAAAATAAGGCGGATGAAAATAAAAAGACTTGTAAAGTATTGAAAATAATACATTTACAAGTCTCAGAAGCGGTGCGGACGGGACTCGAACCCGCGACCCCGGGCGTGACAGGCCCGTATTCTAACCAGCTGAACTACCGCACCAATATTTCAAATTCCCTTCAGAATGTTTAAGGTTTCTAACCTCATTTCCTGAATGCGGATGCAAAGATACGCAAATTTTATGACTCTCCAAATTTTTCTTTAATTTTTTTGGGGAAATTTAACTATGTCGTATTTTCCGCAGCGGATGCGTCTGAACCCGAAGCCGTATTCGGGCTGTTGTATCCAGAACCCCCGACGGATCTTTGGCCGGAATCAAGTCTATTAAAAAGGGGATGACCAAAAGTCATAAGACTTTGAGGCCATCCCATTAGATTAATGTTTAGCGGAACTATTCTGCGTCTGTCGGCTTATTGTCGACAAGGGCGAAGGAAAGGTTGCCTTTGCAGCAGAGTTTGCCGTTTACCTTTAGATTGGCTTCAGTAAAGAAGATCATTCCTCGGCGCCCGGTAAGCTTTGCCGTAATTTCACAAACGTCTCCAGGGCGGACAATGTTCTTGAATCGAACATTGTCGATTCCGCTGTAGAGAGTCGTGCGGCCTTTAAGTTCGTCCTTTACAAGAAGAGCGCAGCTCTGGGCCATGATTTCGCACTGGATTACTCCAGGTACGATCGGGTTGCCGGGAAAGTGTCCTCTGCAGAAGAACTCATCATCTCTGATTTTGTATTTGGCATGGGCCACTCCTTCTGCATCGATCTCTATCTCATCCACAAGCAACATAGGCTCGCGGTGCGGCAAATATTCTTTCAATTCTTCTCTGTTCATATAATTTAGGTTTTAGCTATGGGAATCTTAATCAGCGAACTTTCTGAAAGCGATACACCCGTTGTGTCCTCCGAATCCGAGGGAATCGGAGATGGCAATGGTCAGGTCTGCTTTCTCTGCTTTATTCGGAGTATAGTTGAGGTCGCATTCCGGATCCGGAGCATCGAGGTTGATGGTAGGAGGTACGATACCGTTTACGAGAGCCAGAATAGAGGCAATGGCCTCGACTGCTCCTGTAGCTCCCAGCATATGTCCTGTCATTGATTTGGTAGAACAGATATGGGCCTTGTATGCGTCATCGCCAAGGACTTTCTTTATAGTCTGTGTCTCCAGCAGGTCATTGAGATGTGTGCCTGTTCCATGCGCATTGATGTGGAGCACGTCATCTTTTGTGTATCCGGCTTCGTCAAGGGCCATCTTGATTGCAGCAGCCTGGGTCTTGCAGTCTGTCCTCGGAGCTGTCATATGGTAGGCGTCGCAAGTGTTGCCGTATCCGCAGATTTCAGCGATAATCTTTGCACCGCGGGCTTTTGCATGCTCATATTCTTCGAGTACCAGCATTGCAGCCCCTTCTCCCATGACGAATCCGCCTCTGTTGACATTGAACGGAAGGGAAGCGTAATCAGGGTCATCCGATCTTGAAAGTGCCTTTGCGTTTGCAAAGCCTGCTATTCCGAGCGGAATGGTAGCGGCTTCAGAACCGCCTGCGATGATGGCGTCCGCATAGCCGTGTTTTATGGCTCTGTATGCCTCTCCTATTGTGTGGGTTGAAGTAGCACAGGCTGTAACTACAGGAACGCAAGGTCCGCAGAGGTTGTGCCTTATGGCGATGTTTCCGGCAGCCATATTGGCTATCATTGTAGGAATGAAGAGGGGAGAGATCCATTTAGGACCGTCCTTGATCATCTTCTCGCTTTCCTTATACTGGGTGTTGAAACCTCCGATACCGGAGCCGACATAAACGCCGAATCTCGAGGCGTCTATGTTTCCTCCTTCTTCGGCTGTGCTGAGTCCGCACTGCCTTATGGCTTCGTTAGCGGCAGCTACAGCAAAAACCGAAAACTTGTCCTGTTTTCTCGCAAATGCAGGCTCGATGCCGTAATCGGCAGGGTTGAAGTTCTTTACTTCGCCTGCTACAGTAGCAGGAAGGCCTTCAGTAGGGAATTCTGTGATATGCCCGATGCCGCATACACCGTTAATAAGGCTGTTCCAAAACTCTTCTACGTTGTTTCCTACAGGCGAAATTACGCCCATTCCGGTTACTACAACTCTTTTGTTCATCTTTGTCTGTTTTAATGTTAAGCTAAGAATCTTGTCTGTGCCTCACGGATGAGTTTTTCCGCTCCTCCGATGAGGTCTTCAATAATATCTTTTGCCGGTTCGATCTTCTTGACCATACCTGCGCATTCTCCTGCCATATAGCTTCCGTTGGTATCACCTTCCTTGACAGCTTTACGCAGTGCTCCGGTACCGAACGCCAGAATTTCTTCAGGTTTTACATTAGGATCGGACTCCATTTTTGCAAATGTTTTTGAGAATGGGGTCTTGAGTGAACGTACGGGATGTCCGAGGGTCTTTCCCGTTACTATGGTAGAAACATCGGACGCTTTGAGAATCTTGTCTTTATATGCCTGATTTACAGTGCATTCTTCAGCACAGAGGAATCTTGTTCCTACCTGTACGCCGTCAGCTCCGAGCATAAGGGCTGCAGCTACGCCTCTTCCGTCGCATATTCCGCCTGCAGCGATGACAGGGATGTCGAGTGCGTCTACGACCTGAGGCACGAGAGGCATGGTATGGAGTTCTCCGACATGTCCGCCTGATTCTGCCCCTTCGGCTACGACTGCCGTCGCTCCGATGGCCTGCATCTTGAGTGCAAGGGCTACCGATGCGATTACAGGTATGACTTTGATTCCCGCTGCCTTCCATTCTTCCATATACTGGGCAGGCGAACCGGCTCCTGTCGTCAGGATTTTCACACCTTCTTCAACTACCATCTTGGCAATTTCCCCTGCATTCGGGGCCTGAAGCATGATGTTAACGCCGAATGGCTTGTCTGTAAGTTCTTTACATTTACGTATTTCGTTTCTTACGGCTTCAGTGCCGGCATTGATGGAAGAAATGAGTCCGAGTCCGCCGGCGTTTGATACCGCAGCGGCAAGAGATGCATCGGCTACCCATGCCATACCACCTTGAAAGACAGGGTATTTGATACCGAGTATTTCGCAAATTCTACTTTTTATCATTGTTGTTCAGATTTAAGTTTCAATGTACTAAGTTGCAAATATAGAAAATTTTACCACTCCATTATAACGGCACCTGACATGAATCCGGCCCCGAAAGCGCTGAGTGCAAGCATGTCGCCTCTTTTCAGGATACCGTTTCTGTTGCACTCGTCAAGGAGGATAGGGCAGCTGGCGGATGAAGAGTTGCCGTGTGTTTCCACATTTGTAGGGAATTTGCTTTCAGGCTGACCGAGAAATTCACGTATTGTATTTATAATACGGATATTGGCCTGGTGCAGAAGATAATGGTCTATTGAGTCAGGACTCATTCCGAGCTCATTGAGCAGGAATTTGATGTCCCCGGAAGAAGCCTTGACGGCAAATTTGAAAACGTCCTGTCCTCTCATCTGGAGAGATATGCTTTCTTCTTCTTTGGTAATATATGGAGTAGGTTCCAGAGTCCTTATCTGGTACAGTTTGTCTGTAGCGCTTGCGGTAGAGAGCTTTATGCCTTTGATGTTGTCTCCAGCAGTAAGGACAGCCGCTCCGGCCCCGTCACCGAAAAGGACACATACGTTCCTGTCTTTCCAGCTTGTCATTCTTGTAGGTTCCTCCGCACAGACTATCAGGACGTTTTTGACTTTCCCGGCCTGGAAATGAGTCTCGGCGATGTCGAGCGCGTATATGAATCCTGCGCAGGCGCAGTTGATGTCGATCGCCGGACATGTGGCTCCTATTCCTCCCTGAATAATGCATCCGAGCCCTGGAGTTATATATTCGTTGACTACATTCGAGCAGATGATGAAATCCAGATCCGCAGCTGACATTCCGGCATTGTCCAGAGCCTTTTTAGCTGCGCTTATGGCCAGATCTTCCAGTTTCTCGTCAGATATGACGTGTCTGTGTTTGATGCCGGTCCGCGGGTAAATCCACGCATCGCTTGTGTCGAGAAACTCTGAAAGCATGTCGTTCGTGACAATCTTCTTAGGAATTTCACTTCCTGTACCTACTATCTTCATAGTGCGTCTTTGTTTTTATAGATTATAAAGTTTGTGTCTTATTCCATAGAACAAACAAAGTTAAGCTTTCATTCCAGTATATTAAAATAATTGTGGTGATAAATAAATAATAGTGGCGTTTATCCTTTGTTTATAAGGCCTTCTGTGGCCAAAATTTGATATTTGTGGTAAAAATTTGTACTTTTGGACCATGTTTTGAGAAAAAATGAACAAGAAACTTCCGAAATATCTTCTTGGAAAATACCAGTTGCTCGGGACCGTGACTTTTTCCGTCCTGTTTGCCCTGGTATTCCTGAACCTTTATATCCCTTTTTCTGATACGGCCTGGTTCGGGTTGGGAAGATCGGCGAATTTCCTTTTTACGGCAGGGTTCATGTTCATTGCGATGACGATCCTGATAGTCAGCAGAGTTATCATGTACAAGACGCAGGATATGTTCGAAATGACATACCTCGGTTATGTCTTGTGGTGTCTTGGCGAAGTTTTCATTATATGTCTGTTATATACCTTTGTCACTGCCGATGTCCTTCCTGAAAAACATGACTATCTGCGTATCATGTTGAGAGCCTTGCCGTACGGGATGATTGCCCTGGTCATACCGTATATCATATCCGGGATGTTCATCGCCATAGTCGAGAAGAACAGGACGATCAGGCTTATGAGATGTCAGAGCCGTTCGGCAGACAAGGACAGCAGGACTGATGCCGTTTCAAGCCAGATTACCTTTTTTGACAATAACGGGGCATTGAAGTTTTCAGTCAGCTCGACTGATTTGTATTATATCGAATCTGATGACAATTATATTAATGTGTGGTACTCGGACACGAAAGGCAAGCTCAGGATGTATATGCTCAGGTGCCGTCTGAAAACGGTTGAGGACAGCTTCAAGGGCAGTCCTCTTATGAGATGCCACAGAAAATATATAGTAAACATGTCCAGAGCCCAGGTCTTGAGAAAGGAAAAGGACGGTTATTTCATTGATCTTGATAACGATCAGATCGAACCTATTCCGGTCAGCAAGACGTATGCCGACAACATAGTCGGATATTTTCAGACGAAAAGGGTCTGAACTACTTCCTGTGTTTGGACTTTCTTAGCCGATAAGCCGATTGTACCATAGCTTCATCCAAAGCTATGTTTCTTGCCGCCAGCATGTTGAGGATTGCTGCAATCACCGGGAAAATGGCTGTGAATGAAAAAATCATTCTGGCTCCCGTTTCTTCCATTCCTATTCCGAGCTGGAATCTCGCGAAACCTACGCCAAGCCATATCTGGAAGAATACAAGCAGTATGGCGGATAACATGGCTACTCTCATCTGCAGCATTCTCGCTTTAAACGAGAAGAGAGCGATGACATTGGCCATTAACGTCATTATCAGAAAGATAAGATATGATGTCTTTTCATAGTATTTCACGTTTTCCGTGCCTTGGTCGCCTATTATCGTGCCTACGTTGCCGGCCAGCATAGCTATTATCAGTATTGTCGCTATTGCCAGGTATAAAGTCTGAACTCTCTGCCACATAACTTTTTTAGTTTAGTAATCGGGCAGCAAAAATAGGAAAAATTGGCAGAAAAAACTATATTTGAGTTTCATTCTAAATGATATGATTATGCGGATAGCTGAATCGGAACTTATTATCAATGATGACGGGTCTGTTTTCCATATTCATCTCAGACCTGATGAACTGGCCGGGAATGTGATTCTGGTAGGGGACCCCGGCAGGGTCGATATGGTTGCCGGATATCTCGAAGAAAAAGAGTTCAGGCATTCTTCCAGAGAGTTCGTATCCGTTACCGGCAAGTACAAGGGTGTCAGGGTTACCGTTCTTTCTACCGGTATAGGGACCGACAATATCGATATTGTCATGAATGAACTTGATGCACTGGCAAATATCGACTTTTCCACAAGGGAGGTCAAACCGGAGAAGAAGTCTCTCAATATCCTGCGTATCGGAACTTCAGGGGCCATCCAGCCGGACATTCCGATAGGTTCATACGTATTTTCACATATATCGGTCGGATGCGACGGCCTTCTGAACTGGTATGCCGGCAGGGACAGTATAGCGGTTCCGGATATCGAGGAGGCATTCAAAAAGCATGTGGGATGGAACCGGCACTTGCCTGATCCGTATTTCGTACATGCCGGAAAGGATATGTGCAGGAGATTCGAGGATTGTACCGTTAAAGGGATGACTATTTCAGCATCGGGCTTTTACGGTCCGCAGGGACGTGTGCTCCGGATGCCTTTGGCCATGCCTGACATGGTAGAGAGATTCGAAAGCTTCAGATTCGGAGACTGGAGGATCACCAATTTCGAAATGGAAGGCTCTGCAATAGCAGGAATCGCGGCGCATCTGGGGCATAATGCCGGAACGGTATGTGCCATAATAGCAAACCGCTATTCAAAGGACAGCGATCCGGATTATAAGCCGATAGTACGTTCATTGGTCGAGTTGTCTCTTGACAGGCTTACGCAGGCCTGACGGTCACTTGTCATAAGGAAATCCTATTTCCGGATTTACTACTGTCGCATCAACGCAGCATCCGGATTTGCAGCAGACATTGCTTTTCAGGAAAGCAAGCTGTTCCGGTACGGTTTCATACATGGCTACAGCTATTTCATGGTTGTGGCCTTTGTGTCTGAATATGTTATATGCATAGCCGAACTTTTCGAAGCGTTCGGCTATTTTTGACGATCCGAAGAACCCTAAACTGAATATCTTAATCTGAGTATAAGGGACCACGCTGTCTTCAGTGCCGTGCATCAGCAGGGTAGGAGCCGGTTCTTGGGCATATTTCAGCTTGCCGTTTCTGGACAGGACGGCCCCGGCAAAGGACATTACCCCTGCATATCTGAATCCGTCTGGAAGCGGAGCGGCCCAACTGGTCCTGTTGCTTGTCTCGTAATCTGTCTGGAGTGCGGTTATGGCACCTGCGGAAGAGCCGCTTATGACTATCCTGGACGGATCTATGTCCAGAGATTCGGCATTGTCCAGAAGATAGACGGTCGCACTGATCATGTCCTCGACTGCCATATGGATTGCCCTGTCGAGGGCATTGACCTGGAATACTCCTATCTTGTCATAGCCTTTCATTCCGAGCCTGTAGTCGATGGAGACTATACGGTAACCGTTATCCGCCATGACTCTGAACCATGGCAGATAGTTTTCCGCGTCCCGGCTTCCGGTCATGAAACTGCCTCCGAATGCAAAGATTATTGTCGGTTTTTTGCTTCCGTCCGCAAGCGTATCTGTTCCGGGAGCAGGGTTGTAGATATCCATAAAAAGGTCGCAGGTATCTCTCTTTGCGAACATGTATGTTTCATCAGGTGTTATGCCGCCTGCCCGGGTCCCGCCGCTTCCCATGGAGGAAAATGCCGGCAAGGACGCAAAGACGGCAGCCAATATTGTCAACAGATACTTTTTCATCGGCTGATGCCTCCTGTAAGTTTTCTTATGAATTTAACGTTCTGGAAAAATCGGGCTGCAATGACCCTTATTACCGTATAGCAAGGAATTGCTACGAGCATCCCGAGTATTCCTCCCATATATCCTGCCATGAGCAGGACAATGAATATCTCAAGCGCATTCGCTTTTATGCTGTTCGAATATATGACAGGCTGGTATATCAGTCCGTCGATTATCTGGGCGAACCAGAATATGGCCACTATTATTATGATGAATACCCAGAAGTTCACGTCAAGGCCTACAGGCATATTGCAGCAGTATTTCATGACTACCGCAAGTACAGTCCCTATGACACCGCCTATGAACGGGCCGACGTAAGGGATGATATTCAGCACGCCGCAAATGAAGGCGATGCCTATTGACGCGTTGAATCCCAGCCTGACGATGAACACCAGACCGAGGAAATCAATGAGAGCGATCCCGAAAATTTCTACGATGAGGCCTATGAAATATCTGGACAGCAGATGTTCGATGTCTTTATAGGCTTCTCTGGCATTGGCTTCATGTTTGTCCGGTACCAGGGCCCCTATAATATTTGCGAACAGTTTTTCATCCTTCAGAAAAAAGAAGGCAATGAACATTACTGAAAATATTCCTACTCCGAACGATGCTATGAATGAGGCAACTGAATTGATTATGGAAGAGAAAAGGGAAACATTGATGAAGTTGAGGTGCTTGACTTCATTGAGAATTGCCGTTTCGATCCTGAAATCGCTTCCGAGCGACGGAAATCTGGTGATGAGAAAGTCGTTGATCTCTTTCAGCGGAATGGAAATGGAGGAAGCGGCATGTTCTACATTCACCATGGAGATGTCTTTGGCGATGCCGGCAATAATAGGGATGATGGTTGCCAGGACAGCTAAAAACAGACCGATCACAATGATAAGGGTCAATATGGCATATATCCATGAAGGCAGACCCTTGCCTTTGATTTTAAGCCTGTTGAAGAATGTCATTATAGGCCTTCCGATGAGAGACACCAGCCCTGCCGCCAGCATGTATACTATAACGTCCCGGAAAAACCAGCAAATGGCCAGTATTACAACGGCAACAGCAGTATACATCATGTACCTGGCCAGTGTGTCTATGCTGCGTTCTCTTTCCATCATTCAGATTTTCAGTTCGGACAAATATAGGAAAAATATTGAAAACCATCAGGCCTCGAGTATGAGCCGGCAAAGCCGGTCAGGCGAATCGGCAATCGCCCAGGGCCCGTATGCCAGAAGTTCCTCCCGGGTCCGGAATCCCCATGTTACCCCGATAGTCTTTACTCCTGCATTGATGCCGGTCTGCATGTCGACATTGGAATCGCCGGAGTATACAACTTCTGTCCTGTCGGTAATCGATGCCGCTGTCATGGCTTCGGCAACTATCATCGGATCTGGCTTGATAGGCATTCCGTCTCTTTGTCCCAGGATTTTCACGAAATCGTATTTCCCGAAAAAACGCCTGACGAGCTTTTCCGTACCGTCCTGATATTTGTTGGAAGCTACTGCAAGTCTGATCCCTGAAGCGGCAAGTTTGTCAAGCATTGTGCATATGCCGTCGTAAGGGTGTGTACGGTCGCATTTGTGCTTGTCATAGTAAGGTATGAAATATCCTTTCATTTTCATGATTTCCTCCTCCGTCCTTGCCCCCTCTGGAAGCGCCCCATTGAACAGATTGTATATTCCTCTGCCTACCAATGAGTTGTATTCTTCCATCCTTCTTTCTCCGTAGCCGCACATTTTAAGCGCATAATTGCATGCATTGCCGAGATCCTCCAATGTATCCAGCAAGGTGCCGTCAAGATCGAAAACTGCGAGTTTTATCATAATTGTATCGTGGTTTGGTACATGCTCCGGTTATCTTTGCACCAGTTGATTAAAAAAACGAAGCTATGTATACAACAGATTTTAATATCGATTCCCTTTCTTCTCTGATTTCAGCCGAATCCGCAGACATACTGTCAGGTCTTATTCAGGATATGGATCTCGAACTGATAGACGTCAAGGTTGCATAAGGCAGAGTTCTGCGTGCTTTATCCTGACTTCAGTGCTCTTCTTGTCCGGAGCCAATCCTACTGTGATGATAGGGATGTCCGGGAAGCTGCTGTCGGAAGAAGGATGCTGCATGAGTCCGATGATAAATTCGGAAACGGGGTCCTCAATGTACTTCTGGATGGCCCTTTTCATCGGTCTTGCCCCGAAATAAGGATCATATCCTGCTTCGGCAACGAATTTTTTCGCGGCTGGAGTGACATTCAGCCTGTAGCCCGCTTCGGCTATTCTGGATCTGAGTCCTTTCATCTGTATGTCGATGATTTTCTCCATATCTTCCTTTTGAAGCGAGTTGAAGAAAACCAGTTCGTCTATCCTGTTTATGAATTCGGGCGGGAAAGCCTTCCTGACGGCTTTCTGGAGGACGTTTTTCCTGTTTTCTTCCACATTTCTGGAAGATGTGCTGAATCCGAGCCCGTTTCCGTAAGCTTCAAGCTCCCGGCTGCCCACATTTGATGTCATTATTACTATAGTGTTCCTGAAATTCACCGTCCGTCCGTTGCTGTCAGTCAGCCTTCCTTCATCGAGTATCTGCAGCAGCAGATTGAATATTTCCGGATGTGCTTTCTCGATTTCGTCGAGCAGTACGACGCAATACGGTTTCCTTCTGACTTTTTCGCTGAGCTGTCCTCCGTCTTCAAAGCCGACGTATCCCGGAGGGGCTCCGATAAGGCGCGATGAAGTGAATTTTTCCATATACTCGCTCATGTCTATCCTTACGATATTCTCTTCGGAATCGAAAAGATATTCTGCGATCGATTTCGCGAGTTGCGTCTTGCCGACACCTGTCGGCCCCAGAAAAAGAAATGAACCGATAGGGCGTGAAGGATCCTTGATTCCGGCCCTGTTGCGCCGGATCGCTCTGGTAACCGTTTCTATGGCTTCGTCCTGGCCTGTAATCGTTTTTTTCAGGCAGCCGCTCATTTTCATGAGCCTGGCGGCTTCGGATTCGGCCACCCTGTTGACCGGGACTCCGGATGCCTTTGAAATGACCGTGGCTATGTCCTCTTCTGTAACGACGGGTTCCCGCCTGTTCCTTTTGGACATGGAACATCTCAGTCTTACCATCGAGCCTGCTTCGTCGAGGGCATCGATGGCTTTGTCCGGAAGACATCTGTCGGCAACATATCTGTCGGACAATCTGGCGCATGCCTCTATTGCCTCATCGGTGTAGGTTACGGCGTGGTATTGTTCGTATTTGTCTTTGATGTTTTCAAGGATAGTGATCGTCTGGAAGATATCGGTAGGCTCCACTATGACTTTCTGGAACCTCCTGTCCAGTGCTCCGTCCTTTTCTATGATCTTGGTGAATTCGCTTATTGTAGTGGCCCCTATGCACTGCAGGTCACCTCTTGCGAGAGCCGGTTTAAGCATGTTGGCGGCATCGAGATTGCCTCCTGCGCCGCCTGCTCCGACAATCGTGTGGAATTCGTCTATGAACAGTATGATATCGGGATTGCCGCTGATTTCATTTATTATTGATTTGAGCCTTTTTTCGAAATCCCCTCTGTAGCGGGTTCCTGCTACGACAGAGGCTATGTCAAGTGAAATGAGTTTTTTCCCGGATAAGGTAGGGGGGATGTCTCCGGACGCGATCTTCAGGGCAATTCCCTCTACAATGGCCGATTTTCCTGCACCGGGGTCTCCTACAAGCATCGGGTTGTTCTTTTTCCTCCTTCCCAGAATCTCTATTACGCGCATTATTTCACTGTCCCGTCCAACGACCGGATCGAGTTTGCCGTCTCTTGCCGCCTGGGTTATGTCATAGCCGAACTCCTCGACAGCAAGATGCTTTTCCCGGACGGCATCGTCCTCGTTGCTTTCCCGGGTCTTTTCCATACCGGTGAGGCCGGCTTTGCCTATGTATGCCATCACTCTCCCGTAGTCGATCCCGGTGTCTCGGAGGTATGACTGGGAATAACTTCCTGTATTTCTGCATAATGCCAGTAGAAGATGCTGGGAGGACGCTTCTTTCCCGTTCAGCCTGGTAGCTTCAAGAACGGTGATGCTCAAGACATTCTGGGCCCCGCGCGAAAAGGTCACGTGGCCTGCTTCGGAGTACGGTATATGTTCGTTCGTGAAAATCTTGCTGTCGATGAAACTCTTCATTTCCCGTATATCTGTCTCGAGCCCTTTGAGTATATCTAAAGCGGTATTGTCTCCCTGGCGGATTATGCCGAGCATCAGATGATCCGGAGAGATTCCGTAGCTGCCGGTGCGAATCGCTTCCTCCCGGGAAAAGTTTATTATGGTATTGAGTTCTTCTGATATTCTGATTTCCATGTATTAGCCTGCTTTATTTGGCAAAAATACGAAAAACATAGCATATTTTGGTTTGTTCAGCAAATAAAAATATGTAACTTTGCAGACTTACTTGTAAGGTTTTTAAAGAATTTAAGCTATTATAGATGGAAGAAAACAACGAGGTAAAAACAGGCAGGATCGAGACGGTAAACATTGACAGGCAGATGCGCAGCGCGTACATAGACTATTCTATGTCAGTGATAGTTTCCAGAGCTTTGCCTGATGTGCGTGACGGTCTTAAACCTGTGCACAGGAGAGTGCTTTTCGGCATGGAGGGGCTCGGTCTCAGCTATACAGGGCAGACCAAGAAGTCGGCGAGGATTGTCGGCGAGGTGCTGGGAAAATATCATCCTCATGGCGATTCCAGCGTATATGATGCTATGGTAAGAATGGCCCAGTTCTGGAGCATGAGGTATCCTCTGGTGTTCGGACAGGGCAACTTCGGTTCGATGGACGGTGATCCTGTAGCCGCTATGCGTTATACAGAGGCGAAGCTCACAAAACTTTCCGATGAAGTGCTTGCCGATCTGGACAAGGATACCGTGGACATGGCCAATAACTTCGACGATACGCTTCAGGAGCCTACGGTACTTCCTACCAAGGCGCCGCTTCTTCTTCTCAACGGTTCTTCAGGTATCGCTGTCGGCATGGCGACGAATATGGCTCCGCACAATATGACCGAATGCTGCGATGCCATCTGCGCTTATATAGACAACCCCGAAATTTCCGTAGAGGAACTGATGCATTATATAAAGGGGCCGGATTTTCCGACCGGAGGCATAATCCAGGGAACACAGGGCATAAGGGACGCTTTCGAGACAGGACGCGGCAGGATAGTCATCCGCTCCAAGACCGAAATAGAAGTCAGCGAATCAGGAAGGGAGACCATAGTCGTTACGGAAATCCCTTATATGGTGAACAAGAGGGAGATGATCGAGAAGATCGCCGAACTTGTAGAGAACAAGAAGATAGAAGGCATCGCATATGTCAACGACGAGACCACCAGAAAGGGAGTCAGGGTCGTCATAAAGCTGAAGATGGGTGCGAACGCGAATGTCGTTCTGAACATGCTTTACAAATATACTCCTCTTCAGTCGAGTTTCTCGGTAAACAATGTCGCTCTCGTCGGCGGAAGGCCAAGGACATTGAACCTCAAGGAGCTCATCAAGTATTTCGTCAGACACAGGCATGACGTGATCGTCCGCAGGACAAAGTTCGATCTGGACAAGGCGCAGAAGAGGGCGCATATTCTGGAAGGACTTCTTAAGGCGTTGGATGTGATTGACGAGATAATACGGATAATCAGAGGGTCCAAGACAGTTGAAGAGGCAAAGAACGAACTGGTTGCAAGATTCGCCTTTTCGGACGCGCAGGCTACCGCAATCGTTGAAATGCGTCTTCGCCAGCTTACCGGACTCGAGAGGGAGAAACTCCAGTCGGAATACGATGAACTGATGAAGTTTATCCATTATTGCGAGGAAGTGCTTTCCAGCTATGACAAGCAGATGGAGGTCATCAAGCAGGAAACGATGGAGCTCAAGGCAAAATATGGCGATGCCAGACGGACGGAAATAGCGCTTTCTGCAGAAGAATTCAACCCGGAGGATTTCTATCCTGACGATGATGTCGTCATCACTATTTCACATCTCGGATACATCAAGCGTACGGCTCTTGCAGAATACCGTACCCAGAACAGGGGAGGCGTCGGAATCAAGGGAAGCACTACGAGGGATGAAGATTTCATAGAGCACATATACGTAGCGAACATGCACAGTACAATGCTGCTGTTCACCCAGAACGGCAAATGCTACTGGCTGAAGGTATATGAAATTCCCGAAGGCTCCAGAGCGTCCAAGGGCCGTGCCCTGCAGAATATCATAAATATCGAGGCGGATGACAAGGTGAAAGCATTCATCAACGTCAGGAACCTTAAGGATACCGATTACGTTACAAATAATTATATCGTATTGGCTACCAAGCGCGGAATTATCAAGAAGACATCTCTCGAGGCCTATTCAAGACCGCGTACCAACGGTGTCAACGCCATTACGGTAAGGGACGGAGACGAGCTTCTTGAAGCGACCATGACCAACGGACACTGTCAGATACTCCTGGCCGGAAGGAAAGGACGTTGCGTAAGGTTCGATGAAAACGATGCCAGACCGTTAGGCCGTACCGCATCGGGCGTAAAAGGCATAAATATCGACAGCGATGACGAAGTGATAGGTATGGTATGCTTCGATCCGTCAGCGGAGGATGCATCTGCACATACGGTCCTTGCCGTAAGCGAGCACGGGTACGGAAAACGTTCCGACATTGACGAGTACCGCATTACGAACAGGGGAGGTAAAGGTGTCAAGACACTTAACATTACGGACAAGACCGGAGATCTGATAGCATTGAAGGATGTAACGGATGAAAATGACCTTATGATCATCAACCGCTCAGGTCTTACCATCAGAATGGCTGTTTCCGACATCAGGGTTGCAGGAAGGGCCACGCAGGGAGTCCGTCTGATAAACATAAAGGACGGAGATTCCATTGCAGCGGTTTCTGCAGTAAGCAAAAATGAAGATGAGCAATAATAAATCCAATAATTTATCCTAACTGTTATGAAAAAGATTCTAATTGCATTGGCTGTTATCCTTTCAGTACAGGTTGCCGGTGCACAGGTAAAATCGGCTGCAGATTCAAAGAAAGCCGTGGAGTCAGCTGAGGCTGCAACTCAGAACCCGAAGAAAGCTCTCAAGCCTGCAACTTGGCTTAAGCTTGGCAACGCTTACATGGACGCCTATAACGCTCCTTTCGGAAATGCATGGGTCGGTGCCGGACAGCAGGAACTTCTCTTGATTATGGGAGGGGAAAAACCGGCTTCTACCGAGACCGTAGAACTTATGGGCGAGCCTTATACAAAAGAAATTTATGCCGAAAAGAACTTCTATTTCAATGCCGGCGGGGTGCTTTCGATGATCGAAGTCACCAAGCCTGTGTATGATGACGCTCTGGCAAAGGCACTCGAGGCATATAAGAAAGCTTATGAGATCGATGTAAAGCATTCCAAAGACAAGGATGTCGCTTCCGGACTCAAGAATGTAGCAATGAAGTATCTTGATGAAGGTATGACCCAGTATATGCTCGGAAACATCAAGGCTGCGAATGCAAGTTTCCGTGCAGCTTCTGCCGCTTCTGAAACGGCACCGCTCAATGTAATCGATACTACTGCCACTTATAATGCCGGTTTCACTTCATGGTCGCTGCAGGACTATTCCAGCGCGGTAACCTATTTCAAGAAATGCATCGATGCAAAATATTTTGAAGAGGGAGAAGTGTTCGCAAAACTTGCCGACTGCTATACTAAGCTTGACGACAAGGAAAATGCAAAGAATACACTTGAGGAAGGATTCAAGACTTTCCCTCAAAGCCAGAGCATTCTGATTGGCCTGATCAATTTCTATCTTGAAAGCGGAGATGATACCGACAGGCTTTTCACTCTGCTGGACGAGGCTAAGAAGAACGAACCGAACAATGCATCTCTTTACTATGTCGAAGGCAATATCCATAACCAGCTCGGCGATACGGAAGCTGCTATCGCGGCATATGAAGAGTCGAATAAGGTAGACCCTAACTATGAATACGGTTTTATAGGTATCGGTATCCTTTATTACAACCAGGCTCTCGATCTTCAGACCAAGGCACAGGAAGAGCTCGATGATGCAAAATATATGGCTCTGGTAGAAGAGTTCGAAACTGCTCTTAAGAACGCAATCGATCCTTTTGAAAAGGCATACGAAGTGTCAAAGAACAATGATATAAGAGTGAATATCGCTGAGTATCTCAAGAATATCTACTACCGTTTCCGTGACCAGAGTCCGGAGTACCAGGCCAAGTATGAGAAATATGATCAGGTAGTTGCTACCGGGAATCCTCTTTAGTCCACAAACCTGATCTGAAAAGGCAATAAAAGAAAATCAGGGACTTCAGCGAAGTCCCTGATTTTCTTTTATGCATGGTAGACGGTTATCTGATGCTTTCTTCGGCAGAATCGAAGGCATGGACGATTTTGCTTACAAGAGGATGCCGGACGATGTCTTCTTTCTTGAAGAAAATGCTGGCAATGCCTTTTATCCCTTTGGTCAGCTCTATTCCTCTGAGCAGGCCTGAGTCTTCCTTGTGTGGCAGATCGACCTGGCTTGCATCTCCTGTTACAATGAATTTGGCATCGCTGCCCATTCTGGTCAGAAACATTTTCAACTGTCCCAGATTCGTGTTCTGTGCCTCGTCCAGAATCACGCATGCCTTGTCCAGTGTGCGCCCGCGCATATAGGCAAGCGGAGCGATCTGTATTATGCCGTCAGCCATGAATTCCTGAAGTCTTCTGGGAGGTATCATGTCTCCGAGAGCATCGTAAAGAGGCTGCAGGTAGGGGTCGAGCTTGTCTTTGAGGTCTCCGGGCAGGAATCCGAGGCGTTCTCCGGCCTCCACTGCCGGCCGGGTCAGGATAATTCTCCGTATCTCTCTGTTTTTCAATGCACGGACTGCCAGTGCAATGGCAATATATGTTTTACCGGTTCCGGCAGGACCTACGGCAAAAATGAGATCGTTTTCGAAATAGGCCTTGACCATTGTCTGCTGGGTCCTGTTCCTTGCCTTTATGGGTTTGCCGTCGATTCCGTAGACGATCGCCGATTCTCCCGTGAGAATGAACCGGTCGTTTGGCGATTCACCTCCGAAGATGTCTTCTACATCGTAAGGCGTGAGGTTCATCTTATGCTTCCTTCTTTCGATAAGCATGTCGAGTTTCGAGGCGAAGTCATCAATGTCTTGTTGCGTTCCATCCAGTATTACTTCGTTCCCTCTTGCCACTACTTTAAGGTCAGGATAATAGCTGCACAGAGCTTCCAGTATCCTGTTTCCGGGCCCGAAGATTTCTACCGGGTCTATAGCTTCGAGAGCCAATGTCTGTCTTGTCCTGTTTTCGTTCATATTATGAGTTTTCATTGTCTTGGTCCTGTATACCGGTCGTTTCTTTTACTCTGTCATATGTCTGCACCATCTTTTTGTATTCATACGGCATTTTCCACAGTCCGGATCTGGAGAGGTATTCCTTTACCGGAATCGTGCAGTGCGTGTCTCTGAGCCTTCCCGGCAGCGAACACCAGATATAGGTGAATTCTATCGGAAGAATTTCTACTTTCCCGTTCATTTTCCTGACTGCAGAGACTTTAGCCATGAGTCCTATCTGGGTATTCGGCGCACTCATGTTCGAAATGGCGTTGCCGAGTGAAAACACGACAGGAACGGCTTTCGGCGATGAGGCGCCGTCTTGCACCCTGATGACAATGCTGTCCTGGACTACGTGGGGATGGGTCCCGATGATAATGTCTGCACCATTGGATGCAAGCCACTGTGCAAGTTCATACTGCCGGCCGGAATGTTTGAGGGAATATTCTTCTCCCCAATGGGGCAAGGCGATGATTATGTCCGGATCGGATTCTTTCGCCTTTTGCATGAGGAACTGCAGGTGGCTCTTTCTGGAACGGTTGACTTTTGGATATTCGCTTTCGACGGATCTGTTGGTCCCGTATGTGAAATTCACCAGAGCCACCCTGATCCCTTTCATCTCGGTGACGAGAGGGTTGCCATTGTGATATTGCAATGAATCCATTGAGGTTCCGGTGCTTTTTATTCCGAATCTTTTTTCCAGTGCGGCATATTTGTCCAATGTCCTTCTGATCCCTTGTTCCCCGCGGTCGAGTATATGGTTGTTGGCAGTGAGGAAAACATCGATGCCGCACTTCGCCATGTATTCAGCATAACTGTCCGGGGCGCTGAATGCAGGATATCCGGTAAATGGCGGACCTCCCAGGGTGAATTCCATATTGGCCACGGCCAGATCGGCACTTGAGATATAGCTGCCGATAGAAAGGAAATATTGGCTGAAATCGAACCGGCCGTATCCGCATGTATCGCGTTCCGCCGGTCTTGTCTGTGTTAAGGATGCCTTCCTTATTTGCTCAGCGTGCAGCATTATATCTCCCAGGAATATCATGGACACTGTATCCGGACGTGGAAGGACCGGCCGGATTTGCCGGAACTCCTGCCTGAATATGGCTGCTCCATCGATCTCCTGGCCGTCGCATTCCGGGTGCAGGGCTTCAACTGCCAGGAACATTAACAACAATACTGTTTTTTTCATAAAGTCCATCAGTGCAAATATAATATTTATTTTGCCGCAGATTATTATTTGGTTAAATTTGCGGCAAGGCTTTAGAAAAAGGTAAATGAAAAAGGTTTTATTGTTCCTGTCCGTACTTTCTCTCCTGTCGCTCAGCGGGTGCGATATGTTCCGCCGGCTTGCCGGCAGACCTACGGCAAAGGAACTGGAGCAGTTGAAGGTCGAAGCTCTGAAGCGTCAGGAAGCAGTCCACATGGCCCGTATAGATTCTCTGAAAAAGGTAGAGAAGACCCTTTCGGATTCCATTGCGGTACTGGATTCCATCAGACAGCTGCACGGGACCATTCTTAACCCGTCTGAAATAGGAGGGCTTTTTACTACTAAACTTGATTTCATGTATTATATCGTTGTCGGGTCTTTCAAGGACAGGACAAACGCCGAGTCCTTGCTGCTGGAAGCGAAGGACGAAGGGTATCAGCCGGTGCTGATAAGTTTCAGAAACGGATTCAATGCAGTCGGAATAGCTCCGGCAAATGACCTTTTCCATATTTTCCAATCCTTAAAACAGGTTAGGACAGAGAAGTTCTGTCCGGATGATGTATGGATTCTTGTAAACGATTGAAATCTATGGGTAGATTAATCATATCCGTTGTGTCTTCAGTATGCCTTCTGGCATTTGCACTGCAGGACGCGGATGCGCAGTACAGGACAGACAGCGGATATTCCGGCTTATATGACAGTGAAACGGCGGCCGCAATGCGCCGTCATGTCAGGGAAGTCGCTTCTGCTGCAAACGAAGGCCGCAGGGCAGGGTCGGAAGGGGAGAAGAACGCCGCCGCTTATCTGTATGACGTGCTGGAAGGTTATGGCGTAGAGATGCTCTGCCCCGAGGAAGGGGATGAGTTCGGCATAGCCCAGGCTTCGGGTGACACTTTGACATCGAGGAATGTAATAGGCTTTGTCCAGGGGTATGATACCCGTTTGAGAAACAGGTATATAGTAGTAGGGGCGCGGCTTGATAATCTGGGGACGAACGACATGACGGTCAACGGGGAACCGGTACGTCAGGTATATTACGGCGCCAACGGCAATGCTTCCGGACTTGCCATGATGATGGAACTGGCCAGAATGGTCTCGACCAATTCCATCCTGTTCAGGCGTTCTGTCATTTTCTTGGGCCTGGGAGCATCATCTGAAACATTTGCCGGAGCCTGGTATTTTCTGAACAGGTCCTTTTCCGATGTCGAGGCAATAGATGTAATGATCAATCTCGACATGTTGGGAACAGGGGATGAAGGCTTTTATGCATATACTGCATCCAACGGCGATCTGAACTCCATCCTGGATTCCATGTCTTCCGGACTGCAGCCTGTGCATCCTGAGGTCGTGGCCGCCGAGCCTTATCCTTCCGACCACAGGGCATTCTACTCTGAAGAGATCCCTTCAGTATTTTTCACTACCGGAAGATATCCTCAGCACAATACTCCGAAAGACACTTATGATATCATAGATTACGGCATGATGGAGCGTGAACTCGAATATATCTACAATTTCACGGTCAATGTCGCCAATACTGATGATAGCATAGCTTTCCGCCAGCAGGACAAGATCATAAAGACCTCTCCTCAGAAGGAAAATGTAGTCCCGTATTATGAGTGTGACCTGAAGCCGTCGTTTCTCAACAGCACGGATCCCCGTCAGTTCCTTATCAAATGGGTATATCCGTACCTGAAATACCCGGCCGAGGCCGTAAAGGACGGAATACAGGGAACAGTACAGGTGAGTTTCGTGATAGACAAGGAAGGCAAGGTGCGGGATGTGGAAGTAGTCAAAAGCGTTGATCCCCGGCTTGATGCTGAAGCGGTAAAAGTCATATCCGCATCTCCGAAATGGCGTCCGGCAAGGGTGAACGGGCAGAAAGTCAGCAGTTCGATGACTCTTCCTGTGGAATTCAGACTTGAGAAGAAATCAAAGGGAGGCGGCTTCGGCATAAACGGCCGCAGGCAGTCATGGTAAACCGGAATAATCTAAAATTCGATATAGCAGAATGGAATACGATTTCAGGAAAATAGAAAAGAAGTGGCAGGCGTTCTGGTCTGAACACCAGACATTCAAGGCTGTGGAAGATGCTTCCAGACCGAAATATTACGTATTGGACATGTTTCCGTATCCTTCCGGAGCGGGACTGCATGTGGGACATCCTCTCGGATATATTGCCAGTGACATATACAGCAGATACAAGAGACTGTGCGGGTTCAACGTCCTGCATCCGATGGGATACGATGCCTTCGGACTTCCGGCGGAACAGTATGCCATCCAGACCGGCCAGCATCCGGCGGTGACGACGGAGAAGAACATAGCAAGGTATCGCGAGCAGCTGGACAGGATCGGCTTTTCCTATGACTGGTCAAGGGAAATAAGGACATGTGATCCGAAGTATTACAAGTGGACCCAGTGGGCTTTCCTGAAGATGTTCGACAGCTATTACAACAACACGCTCGGAAAGGCACGGCCGATTTCCGAACTTGTCGGATCGTTTTCCGAAACAGGCTCTGAAGGTATAGACGCGGCTTGCTCGAAAGAACTCTCCTTTACTGCGGATCAGTGGAAGTCAATGTCAGAGAAAGAGAAATCTGATGTTCTGATGAATTACAGGATAGCATATCAGGGCGAGACTTCAGTGAACTGGTGCCCTAAGTTGGGAACTGTCCTTGCAAACGATGAGGTAAAAGAAGGTTATTCTGTCCGCGGTGGTTATCCGGTAGAACAGAAGAAGATGACCCAATGGCAGCTGAGGGTGTCCGCTTATGCAGAGCGTCTGCTCGATGATCTGGAGGATCTGGAATGGACGGATTCCCTGAAGGACATGCAGCGTAACTGGATAGGGCGCTCACAGGGTGCCGAGATGATTTTCAAGGCATACAACGGCAGCCGTGAGTTCGATATGCACATATTCACGACGAGGGCCGATACTGTTTTCGGAGTGACGTTCATGGTCCTTGCTCCGGAGAGCGAATGGGTGGAGAAGCTTACTTCTCCGGAACAGAGGCAGGAAGTCGGGGAGTATCTCAATGAGGTAAAGAAGAAGACCGAAAGGGAGAGACTCGCGGAAACGAGGAAAGTTACCGGTGTCTTTTCCGGTTCGTATGCAGTAAATCCTCTGACTGGGAATAAGGTTCCGGTATGGATTTCGGAATATGTCCTGGCCGGATACGGTACAGGAGCCATAATGGCCGTACCTGCGCACGATAGCAGGGACTATGCTTTCGCAAAGCATTTCAATCTGCCGATAATCCCTTTGATAGAAGGATGTGATGTCAGCGAGTCGAGTTTCGATGCCAAGGAAGGCATAATGTGCAATTCGGGCTTTCTCGACGGAATGACTGTCAAGGAAGCCATTCCTGCTGCGATCGATTACGTCGAAAAGCATGGCATAGGACATCGCAAGATCAATTACAGGCTGCGCGATGCCATATTCTCCCGTCAAAGGTACTGGGGAGAGCCGTTCCCTATATATTATGAAAACGGAATCCCTGAACCGCTGCCTTTCGAAAAACTTCCTCTCCAGCTTCCGGAAGTGGACAAGTATCTTCCGACCGAAAGCGGGGAACCGCCGCTTGCAAGGGCCGCAGACTGGACTTATGAAGGCCGGCCTATGGAGAAAAGTACCATGCCCGGTTTTGCAGGCAGCAGTGCATACTATCTGAGGTATATGGATCCCCACAATGACACTGCGCTTGTAAGCAAGGAAGCGGATGAGTATTGGAGGAATGTGGATCTTTACATAGGCGGAACAGAACATGCGACAGGACATCTTATTTATTCCCGCTTCTGGAACAAGTTCCTGTATGATCTGGGATATGTATGCGAGAAGGAGCCTTTCAAACGGCTTATAAACCAGGGAATGATCCAGGGCCGTTCGAATTTCGTCTACAGGATCATCAATACGAACAAGTTCGTTTCATGCGGCTTGAAGGACAATTATGAGACTACGGAAATCCATGTGGATGTGAATATCGTCCATAATGACAGACTCGATATCGATGCTTTCAGGAAATGGATGCCTGATTTTGCAGAAGCGGAGTTCATCCTGGAGAATGGAGAGTACATATGCGGGTATGCCACTGAAAAGATGAGCAAATCCATGTTCAATGTCGTGAACCCGGACATGATATGCGATACATACGGAGCCGATACGCTCCGTCTGTATGAAATGTTCCTCGGACCTCTTGAGCAGTCCAAGCCATGGGATACCAAAGGAATCGACGGAGTACACAGGTTCTTGAAAAGGCTTTGGCGGCTTTTTTATGGTAAGGATGCGATGATTGTCACCGATGAGGCTCCTTCCGCCGCTGAGCTCAAGACTCTTCATAAGCTTATCGGAAAGGTTCGTTCCGATATAGAGAACTTCTCGTTCAATACGGCAGTAAGTGCGTTTATGATAGCAGTCAATGAACTCTACGACCAGAAATGCAGCAAGAAGAAAATACTGGAGCCGCTTGTCATTCTGCTTTCACCGTTCGCTCCTCATATATCGGAAGAACTCTGGGAGGCACTTGGTCACAGCGACAGCATTTCATTCGCTTCATTCCCTGAATATGATGAAAAGTTCGTCGTCGAGGACAGCTGCACATATGCCGTCTCGTTCAACGGAAAGACAAGATTCACTTTGGAACTTCCTAAAAGCATGACCGGAGAGGATGTAGAGGCTAAGGTGAGATTACTCGAGCAGACAGCCAGATATGTCGGAGACGGAAAGATCGTCAAAGTGATTGTCGTACCCGGGAAAATAGTTAATATAGTCGTAAAATAACAGTCAGACCTATGAATGCCAAGAAAATACTTGCTCATGTCTGGGACTATGTAGTCCTGACAGTGGGAATCGTTGCATATTGTCTTTCATGGACCTCTTTCCTCATTCCGAACGGCATAGCAAGCGGAGGGGGAACCGGTCTTTGTACGATTATTTTCTTTGCTACAGGGATACCGGTGTCCGTCTCATTTTTCATTCTCAATGCGATTCTCCTTATTTTAGGTTTTCTTGCATTAGGAAAGGCTTTTGGAGTCAAGACCATATATGCAATAATACTGTCGACTGTCCTGTTCGATGTCCTTCCTAAACTCGACTGGGTGATCACTTTTGACGACAAGCTGCTCATAGCGGTTGTCGGAGGTATCATAGAAGCATTGGGAATCGGACTGGTGCTTTTGCGTGGAGGAAGCACAGGAGGAACCGACATCGCAGCCATGATCGTGAACAAGTACTGGCCTGTTTCACCTGGAAAAGTCTATCTCTTCTCTGACATATTCATAATCGCATCAGTGCTTCTTATTCCAGGGAAGACCCTGGAAGACATGATTTACGGATACGTCGTGATGGTCACGTTCTCTTTCATGGTAGACTTCGTGCTGCTTGGCCAGAAGTCATCTGCGCAGGTTCTGATCTTCTCTTCAAAGTACAAGGAAATCGCCGACAGCATTTCAAATAACCTGCATAGGGGAGTTACCGCTTTCCAGTCTATAGGGTGGTATTCACAGTCGGAAGGAAAGGTGCTTCTGGTGGTCATACGTCAGCATCAGCTGCATGAAGTGGTGGCTTTGATAAAAAGTATCGACAACAAGGCTTTTGTCTCGGTTTCCTCTGCAAGCGGAGTGTACGGCGAAGGCTTCGATGAGATAAAGACCGGTCTTAAGCTGAAAAAGAAAGAGCAGAAAGAAGATCGGGTGCAATGAATGTAACGATGTGCCCGAAAAGCATAAAAAAACGGACAAAACATTAAAAAATATAAAAAAGTTAATTTTACAAGCCCTTCAAACCTACATTTGAGGGGCTTTTTATAGTATTTTTGCCGGCTCAAAAATACTGTTAGTCATGGTTACTTGTTCTGAGTTATGTGTAAGTAAAAAGAAGGGGAAGAACAGTTTCACCGATATGATTCCTCTGATGTCTTTAGCCTGCGCATTCTGCATGGTCTTGTCAGATGCGTTCTTTAATGCAGGCATGTTCGATTCTCCAGTTGCGGATATGATGGTCCCTGCGATGATCCTGATTTTCTGTCCGGCAGGATCTTCGCTTTCAAGAAAGAAGGCCGTATTTTTCCCGTTGCTTATGGCTGTCATTGCCGTTGCGGTTCCTGTTGTCCGTATAGTCTTGATGATGAAGAATATGCATGATCATATACTGCCTTTTACGAAAATCTTTCCAGTGTTGCTGGCTCTGATAATGCTGGCGTTTCTGGGTGTGGGTGTCATTTCTGAAACCGACGGACAGCCTGCCGTCAAGCAGTCCAATCTGGCTGTCTTTTTCTTTCTTCTTATCGGCGCGGTATATTATAAGCTTTATCCAGGCATTACCTTGCTGGCTGTGCTGTTCGTACTGTCGTTAATGTTCTTTGCGCATTTGTATACCGGCAAGGCCAGGTCATCAGAAAATGTCCTGCCGGGAAAACGCCGGATGGCAGCCGGCAGACCGGCCGGGGCAAGAACAGGCAATTTCAGCCTTTTATATTCGAGGCTGCAGACACTGTTTGAAGAGAAAAAGCCATATCTTGATGAAAACATAACCGTAGGCGAGGTGGCAAAGATGCTCTATACCAATAAAGCCTACCTTTCCCGTGCAATCAACGACCATACAGGAAAGAATTTCTGCCAGTATGTCAACCATTATAGGATAATGCATTCGATGCAGATATTCAGGCAGAATCCCGGATTGCGCGTGACTGAACTTGCGGAAGCGAGCGGATTCCATACCATTGTCTCTTTCAATATGGCTTTCAGGCTGGTGACGAATGAATCCCCCGGCGAATGGTGCAAGCGCATCAGACACGAGTTGGAGACGAAAACCGATATGGTACATTGAGTTATATTTTGAAGAACGTGCAGATAAGACTATCTTTGCAACAAATCTTTTTTTTTTTATGGCAGACGAGAAAATCATATTTTCAATGAACGGTGTGGGCAAGATCCTCCCTCACAATAATAAAGTAATTCTGAAAGATATCTATCTTTCCTTTTTCTATGGAGCGAAAATCGGCATAATAGGCCTGAACGGTTCCGGAAAATCAACTCTCATGAAAATAATAGCCGGAGTCGAGAAAGGTTATCAGGGAGAAGTCGTATGGGCACCCGGCTATTCGGTAGGCTATCTTGAACAGGAACCGCAGATGGATCCGGAAAAGACTGTCATAGAGGTAGTACGGGAAGGCGTGCAGGAAGTAATGGATCTTCTGAAAGAATATGAGGAAGTCAACATGAAATTCTGTGAGCCTATGTCGGATGAAGAGATGGCAGCCTTGATAGAACATCAGGGCGAGCTGACTGAAAGGATAGAGCATTGCGGCGGTTGGGAAATAGACTCCAAACTTGAAAGGGCTATGGATGCTCTGCAGTGTCCTCCTTCCGATGCAAAGGTCGCTACCTTGAGCGGCGGCGAGAGAAGAAGGGTGGCCTTGTGCCGCCTTCTGCTGAGACAGCCGGATGTGCTTCTGCTGGATGAGCCTACAAACCATCTTGACACCGAAAGCATACAGTGGCTTGAGGCGCATCTTCAGCAGTATAAAGGGACCGTTATTGCCGTTACCCATGACCGTTATTTCCTGGACAATGTAGCAGGCTGGATTCTGGAACTGGACAGAGGGGAAGGCATTCCGTGGAAAGGCAACTATTCTTCATGGCTGGACCAGAAGAGCAACAGGCTGGCGATGGAAGAGAAACAGGAGAGCAAGCGCCGCAAGACTCTGGAGCGCGAGCTTGAGTGGGTAAGGATGGCACCAAAGGCCCGCCATGCCAAATCCAAGGCTCGTCTCGGAGCATATGAAAAGCTTGCCAGCGAAGACGGAAAGGAGAAGGAGGCGAATCTTGAGATATTCATTCCCAACGGACCGAGGCTCGGGTCCAAGGTCATAGAATTCAACGATGTTTCAAAGGCCTACGGAGACAAGCTTCTGTTCGAGCATCTGTCTTTCACCCTTCCGCCTGCAGGCATCGTAGGTGTTATCGGTCCGAACGGAGCGGGAAAGACGACCCTTTTCCGTCTTATCATGGGCCTGGAGAAACCGGATGCCGGCACTATAGCCATAGGGGAGACTGTCAAGCTTGCGTATGTCGACCAGCAGCATAAAAGCATAGATCCGGAAAAGACAGTCTACGAAACCGTTTCCGGAGGCAGCGAATTCATCCGGCTCGGCAAGAGGGATGTCAATGCCAGGGCATACGTATCGCGTTTCAACTTTTCCGGAGCGGACCAGGAGAAGCTTTGCGGAATCCTGTCCGGAGGAGAGAGAAACCGTCTGCATCTTGCACTTACATTGAAGGATGAAGGCAACGTGCTGCTTCTGGATGAGCCGACAAATGACGTTGATGTGAACACTATCCGTGCTTTGGAGGAAGGACTGGAGAATTTTGCGGGATGTGCTGTCGTGATCTCGCATGACCGGTGGTTCCTCGACAGGATAGCCACCCATATTCTTGCCTTTGAAGGAGACTCCGAAGTGTATTTCTTTGAAGGTTCATACTCTGAATACGAAGAAAACAAGAAGCGACGCATGGGTGATGTTACGCCTAAGCGTTTCAAGTACAAGAAATTGATGGAATAGCGCGGCTTTGGCTGTCCTGTTTTTACTATGTCCCGGAGAGTCCTCGGATTTTGTGGAGCTTTTTGATTCTGAAAGGATTCGGTATTGTTTTATCCGTAGATTATGATTAAATTTGCAAGATTTCGGTTTTGTGCCTTCAGGTATACGGCCGGAAAATTGTAAGTTGAAACAAATAATTGAAAGATATGTCATTTACTGATGTTTTCAAGAAGATCTTCGGGACCAAGGCTGAAAGGGACCTGAAGCAGTTGCAGCCTGTCCTTCAGAAGGTACTGGCAGCCTATCCGGAAATCGACAGACTGACAGACGACCAGTTGAGGGAGAAGTCGGCTGAACTGAAACGCATAATCCGGGAAAGGATTTCAGAAGACGAGACGAGGATTGCGCAGATCAAAGAAGAACTGGAAAAGGATATTCCGCTCGACCAGAAGGAGGCTCTTGCTACGGAGTCGGACAAGCTTGTCAAGAAAGTCGATGAAGATATAGAGAAAGTGCTTGATGAAATCCTGCCGGTGGCTTTCGCCGTGATGAAATCCACAGCCAGAAGGTTCAAGGAAAATGAGACCATAAGGGTCAGGGCCACTGATTTCGACCGGGTTCTCAGCACTACCAGGGATTTCGTGGAAATCGACGGGGATTATGCCGTGTGGCATAACCATTGGATGGCCGGAGGAAATGAGATTACGTGGGACATGGTACATTACGATGTCCAGCTCATAGGAGGTATTGTCCTTCATCAGGGCAAGATCGCAGAGATGGCGACCGGAGAGGGCAAGACCCTTGTGGCTACGCTTCCGGTATTCCTTAATGCATTGGCCGGTAAAGGAGTCCATGTAGTGACGGTCAATGATTACCTTTCCAAACGAGACTCCGAGTGGATGGGACCTCTTTACATGTTCCATGGTCTGTCGGTCGACTGCATCGACAAGCACCAGCCTAACAGTGAAGCCCGTAGAAAGGCATATGCCTGCGATATCACTTTCGGAACCAACAACGAGTTCGGATTCGATTATCTGAGGGATAATATGGCTGTATCACAGAAGGATCTCGTTCAGCGTAAACACCATTATGCCATTGTCGATGAGGTCGATTCCGTGCTTATCGATGATGCGCGTACTCCTCTGATCATTTCAGGTCCTGTCCCTAAAGGGGATGACCAGCAGTTCATGGAGTTCAAACCATATGTGGAAAAACTGTACAACAACCAGAGGACCCTTGTCACAAATACACTGAATGAAGCAAAGAAACTCATAGCTGCAGGTGACGAGAAAGAAGGCGGAAAACTTCTTCTCAGGGCATATAAAGGGCTCCCTAAATACAAGCCTCTTATCAAGTTTCTCAGTGAGCCGGGGATGAAGCAGCTGCTCCAGAGAACTGAAAATTACTATATCCAGGACAACGAAAGGGAGATGCCGGTCGTTACGGACCCTCTCTATTTCGTAATCAACGAAAAACAGCATGCTGTGGAAATGACCGATAACGGTCATGACCTTCTGAGCAGCACTCTTTCGGATCCAAAGTTCTTTATTCTTCCTGATGTCGGCAGCGAGATAGCCGAGGTCGAGAAGTCGGAACTCGGCCCGGAGGAGAAGCACGCGAAGAAGGATGCGATAATGGCGGATTTCGCCTTGAAATCGGAGCGTGTCCATACCGTGAACCAGCTTCTGAAGGCATATGCCATGTTTGAGAAGGATGTCGACTATGTCATTATGGACAACAAAGTGAAGATAGTCGACGAACAGACTGGACGTATCATGGAGGGCCGCCGCTGGAGCGACGGACTCCATCAGGCTGTAGAGGCAAAGGAGAACGTAAAGGTAGAGGCTGCAACGCAGACCTTCGCGACCATTACCCTCCAGAATTATTTCCGTATGTATCACAAGCTTGCCGGTATGACAGGTACCGCAGAAACGGAAGCCGGGGAGTTCTGGTCCATCTATAAGTTGGATGTCGTAGTGATACCGACGAATAAGCCTATAGCCAGGATTGACGAGAACGACAGGATATACAAGACCAAGAAGGCCAAGTATGAAGCTGTCATCAACAGGATAGAGGAACTTACCAAGGCAGGCAGGCCGGTGCTTGTCGGTACGACGGATGTCGAGACATCTGAACTTCTCAGCAGAATGTTGAAACTCAGGGGGATCCAGCATCAGGTACTTAATGCGAAACAGCATGCGCGTGAAGCGGAGGTAGTTGCTCATGCAGGCCAGAAGAGTACGGTGACCATAGCTACCAACATGGCTGGACGAGGAACCGATATCAAGCTGTCTGACGAAGTCAGGAACGCTGGAGGTCTTGCCATTATCGGTACGGAGCGTCATGACAGCCGCCGTGTCGACCGTCAGCTCAGAGGTCGTGCAGGACGACAGGGAGATCCTGGTTCTTCTACTTTCTATGTCTCTTTCGAAGATAAGCTGATGAGGCTTTTCGGATCGGAAAGGATTGCCGGAGTGGTGGACAAGCTGGGAATGGAAGAGAACGAAGCTCTGGAGAACAATATGCTTTCCAATTCCATAGAAAAGGCTCAGAAGAAAGTCGAGGAAAACAATTTCGGTATCCGCAAGCGTCTCCTTGAATATGATGACGTGATGAATTCCCAGAGGGAGGTCATCTATACCAGAAGGCGCAATGCCCTTTCCGGCGAGAGGGTGGAGATAGATGTCATGAACATGATGCAGGACATGGCAGAGATCATTGTGGAGAACTGCTCGGGTTATGACTATGCTTCATTCTCGGAATATGTAATGGCTGCGATGTCCATCGATCCGGGATTCGATGAGGAATTCTACGGAAATGCAAAACCTGCGGAAATTTCGGACAGGCTCTTCCAGAACATGCTCGACACCTATAAGAGAAGAATGGATGCAATGTCCCAGAGGGCATATCCTATCATTAAGGAAGTCTACGAGAAGCAGGGAGCGATTTATCAGAATATAGCCATTCCTATTTCGGACGGCCGCAAGATGCTTACGCTTTCCGTCAACCTCAAGAAAGCGTATGAGACTGAGGGCAAGGAGATAGCCCGTGCCTTGACAAAAGCCATAACGCTTTACCAGATAGATGACCATTGGAAAGAGCATCTCCGCGATATGGATGACCTTAAGCAGTCGGTCCAGAATGCATCCTATGAACAGAAGGATCCGCTCCTTATCTATAAATTCGAAAGCTTTAATCTGTTCAAGTCCATGCTTGAAGCTCTGAGCAAGGATATCCTTTCATTCCTTATGAGGGCCCATATACCTTTGAGGGATGCGAATTCGGTTCAGGCTCCTGCTCCTGCGCGCAAGCCGGACATGAGCCAGATGCAGACCAGCAGGACGGATCTTGTGACCAACAGCGGCGAACCGAAGGCGAAGATGCCTGTCCATGTCGAAAAGACTGTAGGCAGAAACGATCCATGTCCGTGCGGATCCGGGAAAAAGTATAAGAACTGTCACGGAAAAGGCCTTTAGACCGACATCGTAAAGCCGTATTTTGCCGGTTAAAAAAGAAAACGGAAAAAATTATTATGGGAAAAACAGAAGAAATAGCCAACTCTGTCAGTCGGATATCCTCCGGGACAAGGATAACCGGAGAACTTTTTTCTACCAATGATTTAAGGATAGACGGAAGTTTCAACGGGAAAATATATTCCAAAGGAAGGATTGTAATAGGGGAGACTGCTGAGGTTTCAGGCGAGATTGTTTGTGCCAATGCCGATATCTGGGGCAGGATGAAAGGAGATATTTTCGTAAAGGATATCCTTTCGATGAAAAAAGGCTCCAAGGTCGACGGCAATCTCAATGTAAACAAGATAATCGTAGAACTGGGAGTCGCGTTCAATGGAACGTGCCGCATGATCACGACGGAGGAGTTCGACAAGAAGGCGGCCGAGGTTACAGGCGATATGAAAATTGAGAAAGACGATCAGCAGCCGGCTTCCAGAAAAGTCAAATAATCAAATAAAAGGAGATTACCATAAAAGAAAAAGCCTCGGCCAAACCGAGGCTTTTTCTTATTCAGTTCCGGGTATTATTTTACTTCAATGACCCTCTTGCTGTCATCGACTTTGGCTTTCTGGACTTTCGGTATGTTGACATTCAGAACGCCATGTTCTACATGTGCACTGATCTGCTCGCGTTCAGCATCGTCAGGAAGTACCATAGTCTGCTGGAATTTTGAGTATGAGAATTCACGACGGAGGTAATGTCCGTGTTTCTTCTCGCTTTTCTCGTCTGATTTCTTCTCCATTTCGATTACGAGATTACCGTCCTCGTCGAGGTGAACATTGAAATCATCTTTTGTCATTCCAGGGGCAGCGAGCTCGAGTTCATAACCGTTTTCGTTTTCTAATACGTTGATGGCCGGTGCTGTCGCATTCATCCTTTCCATCCAGTTAGTGTCGAAAAAGTCATTGAAAATGTCAGGCAACCATGCCTGATTGTTTCTTCTTGAAGGTACCATAATTCAAATCTCCTATTTTAATTTTCTTTGTCCAATATATTCTCTTCAAGTCCGGCTTCAGGATCTTTCTTTCTGCCCGACTCTCAGAGTCACCGGAATGTATATCAATAGACGTACCATTGCCGGATAAGAAGAAAAATGTCCAAAAGGAGGAAATTTTGTCACTATTATGTGACAATATGTCTTATAAAGATGTCAGAATGTCTATTTTTTGTTTTATGCCGTATTCGTGATTCAGGTTAAATTATTACCTTTGGAATTCTATTTTATCGGATATGTCAGAGACGGGTAACATTGTCATAAAAGGCGCAAAAGTCAATAATCTCAAGAACATCAGTCTTGAGATTCCGCGGGGAAAGTTCATAGTCGTTACGGGTATATCGGGTTCGGGAAAATCTTCCCTGGCTTTTGATACTCTGTTTGCCGAGGGGCAGAGAAGGTTTGCCGAGAGCCTGTCTTCATATGCAAGGCAGTTTCTTGGCAGAATGTCCAAACCTGATGTCGAACTTATCGAGGGAATCCCTCCGGCCATTGCGATAGAGCAGAAAGTCAATACGAGAAATCCGCGCTCTACTGTAGCTACGACTACGGAAATATTCGATTATCTGCGGCTTATATTTGCCCGTATAGGCCGGACCTATTCTCCTGTATCCGGAGTAGAGGTCAAATGCCACAGTGTTAATGACGTACTTGAATTCATCCTTTCTGCGGAACCGTCTGCCGTCTATATCCTTTCCGACCTCGACTGGAAAAACCGCCGGGACAAGGTAGAACTGATGCTGGAACTCAAGGAAGAAGGTTATTCCCGTTTCTTTACAGATGAGCCTGTCCGCATAGAGGATATTATGCGCAGGGCGGAATCCGGTGATTATCCAGAGGAGCTTTATCTGCTTGTCGACAGGTTGAAGATCCCGGCCTTTGTCGATGGTGTTCCCTGCCAGGCTGACGGAACACGTATGGCACGGATTGACTGGGAAGACCTGCAGACCAGGCTTCATTCATCGGTGCAGACGGCTTTCGACAAAGGACAGGGATCGTTGTTCGTCAGAAAAGAGTATGCTTCTTCAGGCCGGGACCAAAGGGTGGATACGAGACATTTCGTCAACAGGTTTGAAGCCGACGGCATGACGTTCCAGGAGCCGGACGAGTATATGTTCAGTTTCAACAGTCCGCTCGGGGCATGCCCTGTTTGCGGAGGATTAGGCCAGATCATCGGCATCAGCGAAGACCTTGTCATACCGGATAAAAGCAAGTCTGTGTATGACGGCGCCATCGCATGTTGGAGAGGGGAGAAGATGGGATGGTTCAAGGATCATCTGGTAAAGAATGCCGAGAGGTACGGTATACCGGTCTTTGAACCTTACTGCAACCTGACCGATGAGCAGAAAGACATCATATGGCAGGGTCGGAAAGGGGCTTCGGAAGAGGATTCGATAATCGGGATAAATGAATTTTTCCGCTGGGTCGATGCCAATAAATACAAGATCCAGTACAAATATATGCTCAGCCGGTATTCCGGAAAGACAGTATGCCGTGAATGCGGGGGCAGCCGGCTCAGAAAAGACGCTCTTTATGTAAAGGTAGGCGGAAAGAATATCCAGGAATTGCTTACTATGAACGTTGACCAGCTTCTGGATTTTTTTTGGCATCTGGAACTTACTGAATATGAGCGCAGTATCGTATCGAAAGCTATTTCGGAGACGGTTTCCAGACTGCAATGCATAAAAGACGTAGGCCTTTCATATCTCACTCTGAACAGGACATCCAATACACTTTCCGGAGGAGAAAGCCAGCGCATAAACCTTGTAACTGCTCTCGGAAGCTCGCTCGTCGGGTCGCTATATATCCTTGACGAACCGAGTATAGGGTTGCATCCGCGGGATACGGACCGTCTTATCTCCGTTCTGAAAAGGCTTAGGGATATAGGCAATACGGTTGTGGTAGTAGAACATGACGAGGAGATAATGAAAGCTGCCGACATGCTTGTCGACATCGGGCCTGAAGCTGGCGTTAACGGAGGACGGATAGTATTTCAGGGGAAGATTTCAGATACGGCTGCTTCCCAAGCAGCGATGCAGCAGTCATTGACACTGCAGTATCTTTCAGGGAAGCGTCCACGCTATGTAAGGGAAAAAAGGCAGTGGGCATATTCCATTACTGTTGAAGGCGCGATGGAACATAACCTGAAAGACATAAACGCCCGTTTCCCTTTAGGGGTGCTGACAGTAGTGACCGGAGTCAGCGGGAGCGGCAAATCTTCGTTGGTAGGGGATATACTGTATCCGGCAGTATTCAGGTACATCAATCATACAGGGGCTGCGCCGGGTACTTTCAGAAACCTTTCCGGAAATCTGGACAGGATAACCCAGGTGGAATATGTAGACCAGAACCCGATAGGCAAGAGTTCCAGGTCTAATGCCGTGACTTATCTGAAGATATATGATGATATAAGAAAGTTGCTTTCTGAACAGCAGTTTGCCAGGCTGAACGGTTTTACCCCGTCGTATTTTTCTTTCAATATGGACGGAGGGCGATGTCCTGAATGTCAGGGCGAAGGGTTCGTAAAGATCGGCATGCAGTTCATGGCGGATGTGAAGATGATATGCGAAGCCTGCGGAGGCAAGCGCTTCAAACCTGAGATACTTGAAGTTAAATACAAAGGAAAGAACATAGATGACATCCTCAATATGAGCGTAGAGGAGGCTATCGGCTTTTTCGGTTCGCAGAACGATCCGACAGCCGGACGGATAGCGGAGAGACTGCAGCCCTTGGTCGATGTCGGTCTGTCTTATATCAAGCTCGGACAGAGCAGCAGTACGCTCTCCGGAGGAGAAAGCCAGCGTATCAAACTCGCCTATTTCCTTTCCATGAGTGACAGCCAGTCGTCTTCTAACCGTATCATGTTCATTTTTGACGAGCCTACCACAGGACTGCATTTCTATGATGTGGAGAAACTGCTGAAATCTTTCGATGCACTGCTTGCCAAAGGTCATACTATCATAGTAGTCGAGCACAACCCCGATGTTATCAGATCGGCCGACTGGCTTCTGGATCTCGGCCCTGAGGCCGGAGATGAAGGAGGCCGGATCGTTTTCGAAGGCACTCCCGAGCAGCTTCTCGCAGAAGGGAATACGTGGACTGCAAAATACCTCAGACAGTGACATCCGGTGGGACTATTCCACTATTACGTTGATTATTTCCGACTGGTTTATAGGCGGTCCCGTTTCCATATACAGCATGCCTGTCCCGCGCTGTTTCAGCATTAATGTGACACCATCGCCGTCTTCATCTATGCTGTAGTCATAAATGCCCCGGTTTCTGTCATATTCAAGTTCTTCGATGCCGATGTCAAACCATGCGGATTTAGGGTAATATTCGCATTTTATGTGGAACGACTCGCCGATTCTTCCACGGATGAAGGTCCCGGGACTGATTTTCATATAATACGGGTAGTATGTGCTCAGTCCGCTCTGGTCCACTCTCCAGCTGTTTTCTCCAAGACCGTCATTTTCAGGCGTAACCGTGATATGGTAATGGGTATTTCTTCTTACATCGAAATTCTTCGGCCCGTCTCCGAGATAGAACCTGTAGACAAGTTCATCCCCTGGAAGCGTATAGTAAGAATCGGACTGGTAGTCTCCCCTGATTTCAATATATGAGCAGACGGACGCCTTGGGGTCGGTAGCCGGCAATATCTTGTCACTGTCTTCGTCCGCATCTTCCAGAAGATCTCCCTGCATGTTTTCGAACATATAGACAGACACTTCTCCGCTTTTTCCCCACCCGGAATCCGAATTCAGTGCGGCGACCTGGCTGTCGCTTTTTGAAAAGCCTTTCAGGAATGTATCGAACCCGGAAGTAGCATGACTTTCCTTGAACGGGCAAACGGATTTCGGGCACCCTCCGATGCTGATGCTGTTGACGTAGAACGACACGTCCTTTTCGAGCCGGCTACGGTCTATGCTGACCGATATCCTGGCCATTGTCCGTTCAAGCCTGATGTTCAGCGCTTCGCCTTCCTTTACTGTATGATTCAATAATTTGCCGGCCATCGGAATCCCTGTGCGGTATTCATCCGGATAAGTAAAGTAATATCTGGTATTGAGGACTTCGTCTTCTTTATCCATCGATAGGGGATACCCTGCATTTGCAAGAGCATATACGGAGTATGTACCTCCGGAGAGAAGACATGTTCTGGTCGAATAGCTTCCCTGGCCGTTCTGCATTTGGGCGCCGGTCAGATATATCCTGTTTTCCAGCATGCCTCTGTCGTTGAAAATGAAAAGGTTCATGTCGGAGACCAGATTTTCCTGAGGGTCGGAAGACTTCGTTTCCAGAAACTGCCCTGTGTCGAATTCTATCAGGGTTTCCGACTTTTCCGCCGGAAGGATATTCCCGACGCATGATACTGCCGATGCAGCCATCAAAATGGTTAGGGTGATGCCGATGTGTTTCATTGTCAGAAAATTATTTCATCGTTGTCGGATTCGTCCCAGGGAACGATACCGCATGTTATATCGACATCGGCAGGCGTGACTGCGGTGTCAGGGTCGGATGACCCGGAGCTTTTTATCGTTATATTGTAAATGTACCGGCAGTTCCTGCCGATGCCTTTGCCTGAGGGCTGTCCTCTGTTTATATCGATAGGATAGAAACAGGTATTACCGTTGATCTTGCCTTCTATTACAAGCCTTGTGAAAGGAGAGCCTGCGCTTTCTTCTTCACATTCGTTAGGGTAACATCGGAATACGATGTCAGGATAAACTGTTTGGCTTCCTACAGACCCTTTTATTTCGGTTGAAATGATGCCGGAATCTTCGAACTGTTTGACATCGTTTTCTATGAAACCTCCCTGGTTGCACAATGTTTCGGGCGTGAAACCGTTTTTCTGGAATATCCGTGCGGATGTGTTCACATTTATCAGGTATGCTTTGACTTCTTCGATTTTTGCGCCTTGATATGGCTTTCCGGAAAAATCGCACCGGATCGATTCAATCTGTATTTCAGCCGACAGAGGAGTAAGGTCTATTTCACACCCGGAGTCTTTCCCTGCTTCTGCCGTACACAGACCGCTTAACAGTATTTTATCATGAGTTTCCTTACGGAGATCTGCCGTTTCCTGTTCAAGCGCCTGAAGCGAATTTATATGCGACCATCCGTAGCTGTCCGACTGGGGGTTGACTATCGCGGCTATGATTTTCTTCCCGTTCTGCGAAGCTGCAAACGGTATTTTTCCCGAACGGCATTTTACCCTCTGGTACGAGTCCAGTCGCTGGAGCCTGTCATTATTGAAAACGAAAATGTCCGCAGTGTATTCATAGCCCTGTTCCAAAAGCATTGCCTTATCCGTCAGTTTTATTTCCAGGATGTCCTGACTTTCGCCATGGCTGTTCCCCGGGCAGTCCTGAGGAGTACAGCATGAAAAAATAAAGACCGGAGAAAAGAAGATAATAATAGAGGATAAAATAAAGTGTGTTTGTGCATTAATGTGTAATTGTGAATGTTTAAGGAGAATATTCAGATATCTCCGGTCCTTAGTCATTATGTCTGCGCGGCAGCGTGAAGTCGTGAAATTCATAATCGTGTCGTTCCCGTTTTTTTCTGCAAAGCTATCGCCGGGTTTTCATTTAAAATATTTTATGTGGCGAAATGCGGTAATTATTTCTGATTTTTTAAGGATTTTTAAGTTTTTATACGGGATTTCTCTTTTTTACTCACATATTTTATTATATATTTGAAAATTAAGCTATCCGTTTTATGAAACCTCTAAAGAAAATCAGAGGACTTTTTGCCTCAAAGACCCACATACTGCCGATCTATACCCAGCAGGTAGCATATATAAAGCAGGCTTCTTCAGCACTGGTGAAGATGACCTGTACGAACGAGCATGAAGAATGGAAAAGGCTTGAAAAAGAAGTCAAGCTCTGCGAAACGCAAGGCGATGCCATGCTGACTGAATTCTATGAACAGCTGTATGAAGGCGTGTTCACCTCTCTCGACAGGCTGGATCTGCAGGCGATAGCTATGTATATAGACGAGTTCCTTGATAATATCAATGACTCGGCCAAGTCTGTACTTCTGTATCTTCCGGACAGGATCGACCAGCAGCTGGTGGAACTGGCCCAGTATATCGAATCGGAGGCGGATGCCTTGAAGGATCTTGTCGTATGTCTTGATAATGTAAAGTCAAATTTTTCCAACCTTACTCTTCTCTGCGACAGGATCACCGAACTCGAACATGCTGCGGATGATGCGTATGAAGAATATATCGGCTTTGTATTCCATAATGAGAAGAACCCTATCGAACTTATGAAATACAAGAATATAGCGGAAATGTTCGAAAATACGACAGATGCTGCAAAGCGTGTGTCCGATTATGTAAGAAAGATGCTGCTCCGATATTCGGAATAGCATCTTTCTTGCTTGTAATGTCTGTCCTGCCTTATTCTCCTAATTGGGCTTTCTCATCGGCGGACAGGGAATCGAGTTGCGTATCTACCGCTTCGGTGTAGTCTATCTTTTTCTTATACTCCTCGATAGCGCTCTGGCTTTCATTCTGCCGTATCGCTTTCTCGACGCCTACGGTGAAGATCTTCTCTATCGATTCCTTCAGGTTAAGGCGTGTCTGGTCGATGACGCTTGAGAATACGGGGATATTGGTATTTTTGTACTTGGCCTTTCCTATCCTGAATTTGAAGTCATCGAAGTTGTCGCCATAAAGATCTATTCCTACTCTGAAAGGAATAGGGGAATCCAGAACGGAAATATGGTATTTGAAAGACATGTCTAAATTCTGTATACCGCTCATTGCCAAGGTGTAACGGTCTATCTTCAAAATGAACGGGAAAACTTCCAGCATGTTGTCCCGGATCATTCCTTCTACGGACATCCTGTCTATCGATCCGCTTTCCCTGTCTTTGAATTTCAGTTTCTTTGCTATTTGGGAGAATGCCTCGCTCTCGCTGAGTGTCAGATTGGTCCCTCCTATTCGTATTACTCCGTTGACAGACGGAATGATGATGTTCATGGTGGTGTCGATGTCAGCCGTTGCCGCCAACTGGCAGTCCAGCTGCCCTTTGAACGATTTGAGCATAGGCATAAGCGAGTCCACTGCAGGGATGAGTTCGATAACCTTCTCGGCAGTAACGTTACTTATATTCAGATCGAATCCCGTACTGAGGTCTTTTTTTGTACGTGTCGAATAGAATCCTTCAAAATCTATGTTTCCTATTTCAGATCTTGCGGATGTATTCATGAACTGTACGCATCTTTCCTTGACTGTAAGACGGCTCTGCATTTTGCTGAGCATCAGATCGGACATCTTTACATTTGACGCATCGAGCCTGATCTGGGCCCTGATATTTGCAGGTATGACTATCAGTGATGTTTCCACATCCGTTACATCGGCAAGCGTGTCGGTAACGACCTCTTCCTGATAAATCTCGTCATTCATTTCCGTCAGGTCTTCCGGCGCAGTCAGGACCGTGACGGTTTTCGGAACGAATTTGCTTCCTACAGCATAGGCGCTCAGCAGTTCGTTGATATTCAGACTGTCGGATGTGATATCCATATCAAGATCCAGCATGCCTCGTCCGGCTACCAGTCCTCTGATTCCTTTTAAGGTCCCTTTGGCAGCCATGTTTGACCTTCCGCTTTTTATGTTGAAGCTTTCAAGGTCTATCTCATTGTTGCTGAAATGGCCTTCGAGGTTTTCAATGCGGTTTCTGAGCGGGAAAAACGGGGTTATCAGGTTTGCCCTTGCGAGAGCGATGGTGCCCTCGGCGTCCCACTCTCTGAAAACTTTCATTATTGAAGAATCTACAGTGAAATGAAGGTCTTTTTTCCTGAAATCCTGTTCCGTCAGCCAGTCAGGAACCTGAATGTTTCTTGGCCCGCGTAATTTCATGATATGGCTGAAAAGGGAATCTCTCGGTATATCCGGGAATTTTTTTGCCAATGAGTCTACGAAAGCCTTTGCTTTCTGCCGTCGTTCTATGGAATTCATTGCAGCCGTAGCATCAAGGTCAAGGCTTCTTATGCCTATTCTGTTTACAGGTCCTCTAAGGAATATTCCCTTTGTGCTGCTATTGAGCGAGAGTACCGGGATTTCGCGGTTTTCCTTTTTTGGTGTGATCCTGAATGTATTGTCCGAGTCGGCTATCAGAACGACTGATGTGTCGGCTCCTACCAGCGTAAGGAGCCCTATGCCGAGCCGTCCGCCGAACGGATAAAATCTGGAAGAATCGCTGCTGTCAAGTACCGCCGCGGCATTTTTCGCCTGTAGTGACAGATTCCTTCCTCTGGCGAACAGTTCATCTTTGTATTTGAGTCTGAGGCTGTCGATGCCGGCGGCCAGCACAAGAATCCTTTCCCCTTGTGCCATGCTCGAATCTCTCTTGTTGCCGATTGCACCGAGCACGATATCAAGACTGTCGATATGGACATCGAGAGAATCTTCCTCTATTCTGACCTTCAGCATGTCGCTTTTTATGAATCCGGCGACATTGGCGGCTGCAAATTTATAAGGATCAAGCTGTGAAACCTTTATGGTTCCCTTTAATTCGGCGTCAAGGTTTCCTTCCGCATCTATGCCGCTGCCTTTTTTTATGAAATTCCTGAGTGTGTCGAGCCTGACAGCCATACCGGCATCTATGCCGATAAGAGGATCGTCTCCGGTAACGTCTTCGACTTTACCGGTCGCATTTATATCCAGGGCTTTCCCGGTGACGGAAAAACGTTTCAACTCCAGAGTGACAGGCGAGGTGTTATCTCCTTTCATTGAGGCTTCCAGAGCTATGATATTGCTTGTGTTGAATTTCCTGTGTCCGATTTCGGAGTCGGGAATGCTGACTGTGGCTGATAAGGAAGGTATTGTACCGCTGCCTGCAGAGTACCAACCGTCACAGGAAGCGGTAAGGGTTATGGTAGCATCAGTCTGGATTTCCCCGGCATCTTTCCAGATGGTCTTATTGACATATTTCAGCACATCGCTGATCCTGCATTTGTCTACGTACGCCTCTCCTTTGATATACAGACTGTCTGTTCCGGCAAACCTTATGTCGGCCCGGGCATTTACCGGTATTCCTGCGACATCTGCCTTGAATTTCTTAAGGGTTATGCCTCGGACGGTATCTTTCGGAAATTCAAGTCCGGAACTGAACTTGACAGGTACTTTGAGTCTTCCGTATGATTTCGTAGCCAGGAATGTAGTCGCCTCTGCGCCGGCATATATATTGCCTTTTGACATTCCGATCCTGAATTTATCCAGAGCAAGAGCAACCGTATCGGACGGGAATCTTCCCGCCACGAACATGCTGTCTACTTTCAGGTTTATACGTCTGCTGTCCATTCCGTCGCTCCTTATCCTCCCGTTGAACTGCATGCGTCTCATGTTGAGGATGATGTCGGTAGTGTCGGGGACGCTGTTGTAGATAATCAGCGGCTTATCGCTAAAGAGGATTTTACCGAGCACGATCTTGGGCATTTCCGCTGAAGCAGTGTCTCTGTCACCGTTTTCCGTCGTCTTGAAAATATTCCAGTTTGCATTGTCCCTGTCATAGCTTCTGGCGAAAATCCTCGGCTTTTCCAGAGTCAGGGCGGGAATCCTTATCTGTCCGAGCGTGAGGGCGCCGAGATTGAGCGAAGCGGAAAATCTGTTGAATGACATCAGCGTATCGCAACCGTTTCCTCTTCCGGCCACACGGTGGAGTCCGATGCTGTTTTCCATATCGAGAAACCTGTCGGAAGGATAAGTCACGGAAACTGAGTCGAAACTGACATTGATATTAGGAAAATTCTTGAAAACGGACAGCGACACCTTCCCGAATGAGACATGTCCGTCGATGAAACTGTCGGCAAAACTGCCGGCAAGTCTTGTAAGTACTACAGGAGACAGTGCTATCTGGATAATTATGAGAATAGCGGCCCAGATTGCAGCAATCCAGGCAATCGCCTTGAGCCATCTTCTCTTTTTCTTTTGTCCCGGTTCCATGATACCTATATATTATATATCCTTTTTCAAAAGTACAAAAAAATATCGTCTTGTCGTCTTTCTTTCCGAAAGAATATATCTTTCTTTCGAAACAAAAGAAATTGGGCTCTCTTAATGCCTTCTGAAGCGTTTTTCTGATTAAATAGTCAATATTTATTTCGTTTTCTGTGAAATATTCATATATTTGCTTTCAAAATGAAAATGTAATATATTTTTAACAAATTTGTAATTTAAAAAAAACCATATCAAGATATTTTTACAGGGTCATATCTGAAGTTATGACCCGATTTGTAAATCATTTCGTGCGAACTTAAAAACCGATGTATGAATATTTTTAAAAGAATAATCCTGTTTTCAATTTTTGTCACAGGTATTCTGTCCTGTGTGAAAAACGGTACCGAAGGCGAGCTTGATGTCATGCTCAATATTCCGGAAAGTGTAATAGTCGATTCCGGAGACATGGAACTTTCTTTCCGTGTCGTAGGCGGCAAGGCTCCTCTTGCCACCGACAAGTTTGAGTTCACCGGGATGTCAGGTACTGTGGTATGCGACATATCCTCTATAACAGACAGGTATGTCTATGTGGTCTTGCCGGATGGTTTTGAGAACGGCGAATACGAGGTGTATGTGTCGAGAGGTTCTCAGAGGAAATTGTTGGGGGAGACTTCGATTTTCATAAATGATGCAGAATCTGGTGTGGAAATCGATGAGGGCACTACGGTATACGGCTATGTGACCTGTGACGGGACAGGAGTGCCAGGTGTTGTGGTGTCGGATGGTGTGGAAGTCGTAACCACCGATGAAAAAGGGTTTTATCAAATCGCCTCGGAAAAGAAATGGGGATATGTGTTCATTTCTGTGCCTTCCGGCTACGAGGTTCCTTCGGAGGGGATTCTCCCTCAGTTCCACCGTTATCTGAAATCGGAAGCTAATGTCATTGAGAATGCCAACTTTACTTTGACTGCCGTATCTTCTCAGGACCAATTCAAGATACTTATGCTCGGTGACATGCATCTTGCAAACAGGACTGGCGACCTTTCCCAGTTCAGCGAGTTCACCAGCGAAGTCAATGACTATGTAAATGCCAGGAGCGGAGAAAAAATATATGCCATTACCTTAGGCGACATGACATGGGACCTGTACTGGTACAGTAATTTATATTATTTCCCTGAATATTTGGCCACCATGAATTCCGCTATCAGCAATCTGCAGGTTTTTCATACCATGGGAAACCATGACAATGATTTCAAGACATATTCGGATTTTGATGCAGCCTTCAAGTATGTGCGGGACATCGCACCTACATATTATTCTTTTAATATAGGCAAGGTTCATTTCATTGTGCTGGATGATATAGACTGCGATAAATATGACGGCACTAATTCGCGCAACTATGTAAAGACAATTTCCAACGAACAGCTTGAATGGCTGCGCAAAGACCTGTCTTATGTGGACAAGTCCACTCCTTTGATAGTTACCATGCATGCACAGGTGTTCTATCCTTCGGGCTCAGGATTCAAGATAGACCATGACCAGACGAATACGGCGGAACTGTTCAATATCCTTGATGGCTACAAGGTCCATTTTGTGACAGGGCATACGCATATGAGCTTCAATGTTGTCCCTGAGGAATCCGTTACTGGTGGTCGTGACTTTTTCGAACATAACGCCGGCTCAATATGTGCCTCATGGTGGTGGTCCGGTCATCTCACTCCAGGTGTGCATATCAGCCTTGACGGGACTCCGGGAGGCTATTCTATCTGGAACATAAACGGTACTGACATGCAGTGGATTTACAAGTCCACCGGTTTCAGTGAGGATTACCAGTTCAGAAGCTATGACCTCAACAATGTGAAGTTTTCCTATGATGATGTCCCGAATCTGAAAGATGAATCAGTGAAGAAGGATTTCAAGAAATATATTGATTCCTATCCTGGACAGAGCGACAATGCGGTGCTGATAAATATCTGGAACTGGAACCCGCATTGGAAGCTTGAAGTCACCGATGAACACGGGGCAAGTCTTGAATATGAGGAAGTGTGGGCATATGATCCTTTGCATATAGCAGCCCTATCTGTAAAAAGGTTCAACAGCAACATAGATTCGGCTCCGAATTTCATAACCGAAGATTTCCCTCATTTCTTCAAGGTTATGGCTGACAGTCCCGATACCGACCTGACAATCAAGGTTTCAGACGAGTTCGGCCATACATGGGTCGAGAATATGGAGCGGCCAAAAGCGTTTTCAACGGATGCATATAAAAAATAAATATATCATTATTAACACCTACTCAAACCAATAACTATGAGAATATTGAAAAAAATTGCTGTTATCCTGTTGGGGGGGGCATTGAGTATAGTCTCTCTGGCTGCCCAGAACAGAACGGTGTCAGGAACAGTTCTTGACTCCAGCCAACAGCCGGTTATCGGTGCCGCCGTAATGTTGCAGGGAACAACGGTAGGCAATACCACCGATGTGGACGGTAAATTCTCTCTCGACGTACCGGACGGGGACGCCTTGCTTCTGGTCTCCTGCCTCGGCTATGTAGAGCAGAATGTCAATGTCCCTGCAAACACCAATTCAGTCACCGTTATCCTTCAGGAAGACAACCTTATGCTTGAGGAAACGGTCGTGGTAGGTTACGGTGTCCAGAAAAAGGTCAACCTGACAGGTTCGATTTCAGTAGTGGGCAGTGAGGACCTCGAGAACCGCATCAACCATTCCGTGACCAACATGCTCCAGGGTGCCGCCGCCGGTGTGAATGTGACCACATCTTCCGGAAAGCCGGGGTCGTCAGGCTCCATTAATATCCGAGGCGTCAATTCCATCAATTCTGCGGATCCTCTGGTCGTTATCGATGGTGTGGCCGGAGACTCCGGTGACCTCAACAGGCTTAATCCTAATGATGTGGCGTCCATCTCCATCGTCAAGGATGCCTCTGCCGCCGCAATCTACGGAGCCCGTGCTGCATTCGGTGTGATCCTTGTCACTACCAAGTCCGGAACCGACAGGGACGGCAAGGCCACCGTACGGTACAGCGGGCGTTTCGGCTGGGAGGAGCCTACTACTTCTACCGACTATGAAAACCGTGGCTACTGGTCTGTGTACACGGTCAACAAATTCTGGCAGGCCGACAGCGGTACTAATTATATCAATTATACAGATGAAGACATGTACCAGCTTCTGGCCCGTGTGAACGACAAGACCGAGGACCCGAGCCGTCCGTGGACGATGGAGGTCATCAGGAACGGAAGAAGGCAGTGGGTGTATTACGGAAACTATGACTGGTGGGACATGCTGTACAGGAAGAGACGCCCTACGCAGTCACACGACATCTCCATCAGCGGAGGCAACAAGGATATAAAATACCTCATTTCCGGCAACTACAATAACCAGCAGGGTATGATTCGTGAAAATCCTGATGTGTTCAACAGGTACAACCTTCGCGCAAAGATAGATTTCAACATCAACAAATGGGCTAAATTTTCAAACAACTCTTCATTCTTCAGCTCAAAGTACACTTCACTTGGAAACGGCAGCATTGACGATACCATAGCATACAGCGCACGCCATGCCCTTGCATGTTTCCCTATGCAGAATCCTGACGGGTCCTGGCTCTACAGTACGCCTTACATCAATTACAAGGTGGCGAACGGAAGGCATATACTGATAAATGAAGGTACTCACCGTAATGTAGAACATGTCAGTGACTTCTCCAATACGTCACGTCTTGTGATAACCCCGGTAAAGACTTTCAACATTACGGCAGACTTCACGTACAGGTTCTATCAGTCCCGTGATACACACAGGTCTTCGCCTATGTGGTACAGGGAATATCCAGATTCCGAACTGCAGTCGTATAATACAGGTGCTGGACTCAACAAGCTATCTGAAAGCACATCCACCCGTCATTTCTATTCGACAAACATCTATGCGTCCTATGACGAGACATTCGGGGATGCTCACCATGTGTCCGCGACTGCCGGAGGAAACTACGAGAAATTCTCCCGCAAGGGAATCTCTGTAGCTGCTCAGGACCTTTCATCGATAGATCTGGATGACCTTGATCTTGCTACTACCGTTGCCGAGGAAGGTGCATACGGCGGAGGACAGGCTGAATACGCGCTTCTCGGCTTCTTTGCCCGTATCAATTACGACTATAAGGGAAAATATCTGTTTGAGGTCAGCGGACGCTATGACGGTACATCCCGTTTTGCCGCAGACAGCAGGTGGGGACTGTTCCCTTCCGCTTCGGCAGGATGGCGTATTTCCGAGGAGCCGTTCTTCGAGCCTGCCAAAAAAGTGATAGACAACCTCAAGCTGCGTGCTTCCTTCGGCTCTCTCGGTAACCAGAGCGTATCTTCATACTATACTTTTGCGAGATTTGTGAGCAATCATGATTTCGCTTCGTTCACTTTTGACGGGAACGGTGTAGGAAGGTATTCTTCTCTGGATGATCCTGTCGCCGGAAACCTTACCTGGGAGAAAGTTAACCAGTGGGATCTCGGTATTGATATGGACATGTTCAACAACCGTCTCAATATTACTGCAGACGCCTATATCCGTGATACCAAGGACATGCTGACAGACGGAGTAGAGCTTCCTGCCGTTTATGGGGCCGCTCCTCCAAAAATGAACACAGCCGACCTGCGTACTTCAGGATATGAGATCACTGTGAACTGGAGAGACGAGTTCATGGCTGCCGGAAAGCCTTTCAGATACAATATCGGTTTCAATCTCAGCGATTACAAGAGTATAATAACAAGGTACGACAACAAGGATAAGACCTTTGCCAAAAAATACTATGAAGGCATGGAGATAGGCGAAATTTGGGGATTCCGTACTGACGGCTTCTTTGCCACTGACGAGGAGGCTGCTGCCTATGCGCAGCAAGTTGATTTGAGTTACAGTTCTGGACGTCTTACCGGAGGCTGGAAGGCAGGAGACTTGAAGTTTCTTGATCTCAATAGAAATGACAAATGGGATATCGGACAGGATACTGTAGATAATCCGGGTGACATGGTGAAACTCGGGAACTCTAATCCGACGTTGTCTTATGGTATAAATGCCGGGTTTGACTGGATGGGATTTGACTTTTCCGTTTTCCTTCAGGGTACAGGAAACCACTATTGGTATCCTAACGGACATAACATGAATTTCTGGGGGGCGTATTCATATTCATACGTGTCATTCCTCCCGAAGAATTTCATCGACAAGGTCTGGGACGAGAACAACACCGATTCATATTTCCCGCGTGCCCGTGCATATTCCGCGACGGGAGGCTATCTCTCCAAGGTCAATGACAGGTATCTCCAGAATCTGCGCTATTTGCGTCTGAAAAACCTGACTTTCGGATACACTGTTCCGGAGAGATTGACAAGGAAGATACATATAGATAAGATCCGAGTGTATTTCTCTGGGGAAAACCTTTGCTATTGGTCTCCTCTGAAAAAGAATACGCTGTATGTTGACCCGGAGGCTGCATTTACCCGTACAGATTCCAATGGAAAAGTTGATGATGCCAAGAACAACGCATTCTATCCTTGGCCAAAGACATTTATGTTCGGAATAGACATAACTTTCTAAAATCAGGTATCGATGAAAAGATCAATATTTCCAATCATAATGATTGCTACGGGCTTGACTGCATGCAACCTTCTGGATCTCGAGCCCAAAAGCGAAGTATCTTTAGATGACTATTTCAAGACAGAGAGCGATCTGGAGATGTTCTCCAATCCTTTCTACAACAACCTGCTTGACAAGGCCCCTTTCGATGACCAGAGCGATGTCCTTGTCGAGCTTATCCTCGATGAAATAATGGAGGGAGGCGACCGACGCACCGTGCCTGCGTCCGGCAGCGGATGGACATGGACTGACTTGAGGCGTGCGAACACCCTGATCGAGTATGCGGACAACTGCGATGACAAGGAGGCTGTTGCGCATTATACTGCCGTGGCGCGTTTTTTCCGCGCATACTTTTATTTCCAGAAGATCGTACGTTTCGGGGATGTCCCGTGGTATGACGTGCAGCTGTATTCCGATGATGCGGCTCTTTACAAACCACGTGATTCCCGGGAGCTTGTCATGACCAAGATGCTGGAAGACATTGACTACGCCATAGCCAATCTTCCGAGTGCTGTAAGCACATACTATGTCAACCGCTGGTCGGCACTGGCCCTGAAATCGCGCTTCTGCCTTTTCGAGGGGACATACCGCAAATACCATAACCTGCAGCTTGAAGGCGATCATACTTACGAAGACTATCTTACCTACGCTGCAGATGCAGCGTATGAAATCATGACGAGCGGACCGTACAAGCTGCACGATACCGGCAACCCGGAAGAGGATTATCTTACATTGTTCTCCCAGAGCGAAGCCGACGTGGACGAGTATATCCTGGCCATCAACTTCGACTATGCCGGAGGTGCACGCCACAATGCTTCTGCATATACTGTGCTGACGAATCAGGGGAATCCGGGCCTGACAAGAAAGTTCATCAATACTTATCTGATGAAGAACGGAGACCGGTTTACTACGGTCAATCCGGATTATGCGACTATGGAATTCAAGGAGGAAACTGCGGACCGTGATCCACGCCTTGCCCAGAGCATCCGTACCCCTGGCTATACGCGCATAGGGCAGAGTGAGGTCCTTGCTCCTGATTTCGGAGCCTCCTCTACCGGCTATCAGCCTGTGAAGTTTGTCCAGGACCCTACAGCAAACAGCGGAAATAACGACCGTACAAACTCTTCGGACTGCGACCTGCCTGTATTCCGCTATGCTGAAGTGCTTCTCAACTATGCAGAGGCAAAAGCGGAGCTCGGTACTCTGGAGCAGGGTGATCTGGACATGTCCATAAATCTTCTCCGTGACAGGGCAGGAATCACATCGGGTCTTGACTTGGCTTCAGCAAATGCCAATCCTGATCCGTACCTGATGTGGAAGGACGGGGTAGACAACAAGGATCAGACCGGATATCCTGGCGTTTCAGGGAATAATACGGGAGTGATCCTCGAGATCCGCCGCGAACGTACCATTGAGCTTCTTATGGAAGGTTTCCGTTTCTATGATCTGTGCAGATGGAAGGCGGGGGCATGTATCGACGAACCTATTTACGGGATGTATTTCCCTGGACCTGGCGAATATGACCTGACCGGAGACGGCAAGACCGATCTGGTACTTGTCGCCAAAGGGGCGACAAAGCCTAACATGCCGGAAGGCGTAACTGTTTATGAATTGGACAGCGACATTTACCTGACCGGGGGCACAAGCGGCTATATTAACCGGCACTACAATGCAACGCGCAACGGATTCAATGAAGAAAGGGATTATCTCTATCCTATTCCTATAAACGAGCGTTCCCTCAATCCGCAGCTGACGCAGAATCCGGGATGGAACGACGGACTTGATTTCTGATGGGCCTTTTAATGGAAAAACTTAATAATGGAAATATGAAATATTTTAACAACATATTTGGATATTGTGCCGCTGCCATGGCTGTCTGCTCCGTTTTCGGATGCAAACAGGAGGAGCTTTACGAGCCCGATGCCCTGATGTCTGCACAGAGCATAACCTTTGAAGCGGAAGCGGCAGAGCCCCAGACCCTTACCATCGCATCCAACGGCAGTTGGATGATCGATGTGGAGCAAGACTGGATTACGGTGAGTCCGATGTCCGGTACCGGTTCGGCTGATGTTACTGTTACCGTTACTGACAATGTTGGTGCTAATGGAGTCCTGAATGCTCCGAGAGAAGGGACAATAGCCATTTATAGCGAGCGGGGTTCCAGCGTCAGCACTACTGTTATTCAGGAAGGTGACAATTATTTCGGAGTAGGCGAGTACACTGTTACACAAGTGGCTAATGACCTTAATGACGAAGACAAGGCAAAAATCAGCGAGGCGCATGTCATAGCCTTGTCATCTGACGGCTGTATCGTTACCGACGGTACGACATGCCTTTATGTTAAAGATGCTGGAAATGTCACGGCAGGCGACATCATCAGCCTGAACGGAGCCAGATCCACCGAGAACGGCCTTCCTGTATTTATAGGTGATGAAGTTACTGTCCTGTCTAATGAGGAATATAAATACCCGACTCCGACCGACATAACCGCTGATCTGGATTCCTACAAATCGAAAGAAGTCGCATACGTCAGTGTTGAGGGGACCTTGGTAGGAACGGAACTGAAAAATATTCCTGATTCACCGAAAACAGGTGTTACTGTAGTGACTCCTCATGAAAGCATTGACCTTTCTGGTTTTAATGTGCACAAAGTCGTGCTGACCGGATATTATGTTGGTATTTCCGGCAACGGCAATATCAATATAGTCGTGACTTCCGTAAAGGATAACGGTGAGGACTGGACGATAGGAACAGACTTTCCATTCAATGATGACTTCTCATGGCTGACTCCTTTTATTGAGGCTGCAAATGCAATGCTTCCTGCTGACAAGCAGATTTCGGATTGCGTAGGAAATGTGATTACCTCGGCTGACGGTGCTGCAAATATCTATACTACTCTAGCCGATGGAAACGTCCTTGTACTCGAGGAACTCAGAAACCGCGGATATACTGATTTGAATCCTGATATGGAAACCATTTATCTTCAGGATGCCTACCTGAAGTTCGGTGCCAATAATAAGCAGTCCGGACTTGTTCTTCCTCTGATGAGGATGGACGGTGCACAGGATATTCAGGTGTCTTTCAGGTGGTGCTGCCATATGGGAGGAACAAATAAAGTCGATGATGTCAAGCTTGTTGTCGAAATCGATGGTCCGGGTACAGTAGTCACAAATGCAGGTACAGCGGATGCGAAAATAAGCGATGAGATTGTCTCTACACAGAAGACAGGCCAGATGTTCTGGATGGATGCTGCTGTAAAGATCAGCGGCGCCACCAATGCTACATTCATTACCATACGTCCGAATCCGATAGGTTCTTCAGACAATGCGGTTTCGGGATATCACAGATATTATCTTGATGACATTTCCGTAATTCCTGCGTCTGCTGCCGTACCGGCTACCATATCCGTTTCCGGACTTGACAACGCCAATCTGATAACATTCGAGGGCACTCCGGAAAATACCGTGTCTTTCGATGTGACTTCGGATATGGACTTTACGATAAGCGCCAGTGCCAAGTGGTTTACCATAGATGTTACCGAAGGTCTTGCAGGTGAAACAAAGACCGTGACCGTAGCGTGTGAGCCGAGCACATTGAGTTCTCTGCGCAACGGCTCGATAACCATCAAGTCCGGTACTTCCACCTATACGATCAATGTGGTGCAGAGTGC
>JADIMH010000006.1 GCA_017694885.1 Candidatus Cryptobacteroides faecipullorum
AAATACAAACGGATCCAAGAAAGATAAAAGTTGAGAGAACACGTATTTTCCTTTATTCATGTGCCATTCTACGATAGTCTGGCAAAGATAAATTCAAATCGTTGCGCTCGTTTTATCTCTGTAAATTCCTATCCTTCAATATTTTCAAAGAACTTTCATGATTTTTTACCGGACACTAGTGAACAGTAACAGAAAAATGAAAAAGGTAAACATATACGCATTGGGTGCTCTTGCGCTGATGACAGCGCTTTGCGCATGTTCAAAAGACGCTCTGGAAGAAAGGAAAGAGCCGGGATCCGTATGGGAGCCGGCATCTCTTGACGGAGAGGTCGTCGTGAAGTTCGCTCCTTACGTAAGTGATATTCTGGAGAAATCTTCGGGTGTTGCGGCTACACGTTCCGGCGTCCTTTCCGTAGATGAGGTGCTCGACATTGTGGGAGGGTATGAACTGGAAAGAGTCTTTCCTTCGGATCCGAGGTTCGCGGACAGGGAAAAAGAGGCGGGCCTCAATCTGTGGTATCTGGTACGGTTCGATGACAGCAGGTGTTCTGTGGATGATGTCATTGCCGAACTTTCCTCTCTCGGGGAAATCCAGGCTGCAGTGCCGAACAGGATCATAAAAAGATCATACAACCCATCTGTCAAGGCGGTTCCTTTTACAGAGGCTTCCGTACAGACACGTTCATCGTGGGCCGCAAGCAATTATTTCAATGACAAATACCTGCCATATCAGTGGAATATGGTCAACAACGGAGAGGATGACGGTTCCCGGTATACGATAGACAGGGACAATCCTGCATTTGCCGATATCGCCGATGAGGATTATTTCGGACACAAGTTCGTCAAGGACGCCGATGTCAATCTGGTATCGGACCAGACCGGCAAAGGAGCCTGGGACCGTTGCACGGGCGATCCTTCTGTAATTGTGGCCGTGCTTGACGAAGGCGTATGCCTCGACCATCCGGACCTCAGTCCTAACATATGGCACAACAGTGATGAAATCCCCGGAAACGGGATCGATGATGACGGAAACGGTTACGTCGATGATATCAACGGGTACAATTTCATTGTCGGTACTCCTGACATTACATGGAATGCAGCGGAAGATACCGGTCATGGCACGCATGTGGCCGGAGTCATAGCCGCTGTCAATGACAATGGTACCGGTATCAGTTCTATAGCAGGCGGTACACCGGACTCTCCAGGCGTTAAGATAATGTCATGCCAGGTGTTTTCCGGCAATATGGCGAACTCGAGCGTAGACCTGGTCAAGGCTATCAAATATGCTGCGGATAACGGCGCCGTAGTCCTGCAGTGCAGTTTCGGCTATACTTCCAGCGAGGCCAATTCACAGGAGTACGGCCAGGGATACAGGACTCAGGAAGAATGGGAGGAGCAGTGTCCTCTCGAAAAGATAGCCCTGGATTACTTCATACATAATGCAGGGTCTCCGAACGGCCCGATATACGGAGGCATCGCGGTATTCGCTTCAGGCAATGAATATGCTCCGGCAGCAGGCTTTCCGGGAGCCGCCGATTTCTGCGTATCTGTAGCTGCGACTGCAGGAGACGCTACTCCGGCACCGTACACCAACTACAGCACCGGAACTACCATTTCTGCTCCTGGCGGCGACAGGGACTATTATTTCGAGTATATCGGCCTGCAGGATGACGGCATAGGCGCATCTTCAAGGTCGACCGTAGGTACGGTTCTGTCGACTCTGCCTGAAAATGTCAGCCCGAGCGGATACGGTTATATGGAGGGTACGTCCATGGCATGTCCGCATGTATCGGGCGTGGTGGCTCTCGGAATATCCTATGCCGCCAGGATGCACCGTCATTTCACCTCGGAGGAGTTCAGACAGATGCTTTATGATACGGCAAACGGCGATATGGTAAACAATGCCGCTTCAGGACGCAAGTATTACTACCGCTACCTGGCGGATCTCGGCCTTGCGCACAGGACATATTTCAACATGTCGGACTACAAGTGGCAGATGGGTGCCGGCCAGGTCGATGCAGGGGCTCTTCTGGATATGATCGACGGAGGGGCAGGTGTACCGATGAAGTTCCCTAACATATATGTGGCTGCAGGGGCAGAGGTTACCGTTAACCCTGCTTTTTATCTGGACGGAGATTCATTTGAGGTTTCCATATCGGATACAGGGATAGCTGCTGCAGAAGTACTTTCAGACGGTAATGTCGTATTCAAGGGTGTGAAGGCCGGAAGTACTTCCGCTACGATAACATATGACGGAAAATCCCAGGCATTTGCCGTTACTGTACGCAATACTGCAGGTACAGGCTGGCTTTAGCCTTGTTATACGATATTTACCGGTTAAGCAATGCATGGAATAACGGCCATAATGATTGCCGCGGTCCTCTTCCTGCCTCTCGGCGCGCAGCCGGTTCCCGGCAGGATGAGTTTCGGGACACGGAGCATAGATCTCGGCACTGTCAGTGAAGACAGTGCCATGGTCACTGCCTCCGTCGAATGGAAGAATACAGGAGATTCTCCTGTAGCGGTCCTTATGGCAAAGACTACATGCAGCTGTCTTGCCGTTGAGTACGACAGGACTCCTGTCCCTCCGGGAGGAACAGGCCGTATGGTTTTGACTTATTATCCGAAAGGCCATCCCGGAAAGATAGGCAGGAAGGTATTCGTCTATGCCGGGCTTGAAGCATCCGGACCGGATGCTGTCCTGTATGTGACCGGGGAGGTGGAACCTTCCTCCATGCCGGTGTGGCAGTATCCTCACAGGATGGGCGCTCTGCTGCTCAAGCAGACAGAAGTGAATATAGCGGGCAATGCGCCGCAGGTAGAGCGGGTGGCCTGTATGAATGCAGGGGATTCGCCGCTGGAGATAACGGCCATGGAAGGTCTGCTCCCGGAAGGGCTGACGTTCAGGTGCGAACCGCAGGTGCTGCAGCCCTGGGAGACAGGCGACCTGGTGATAGGATTTGATCCGGCACGGCTAAAAACCGCTCTTCCTGATACTTTGCCTGTAATACTCGAAGGCCTGGCGCTTCCTCCGAGCCGCCGGACGCATGGTCTGGACGGCAACAGATGACCCTTCCGATGTGTCGGTCTATGTCAGGGTCGACGGCATTCCTGCCGATATTACCGGGGAAGATGCCTCCGGTGCGGAAGAATAGAGGTCTACACAGCTGTCATGCAAAGTTTGCGGGATTCAAAGTGTGCGGAATACTTGAATCCCGCATTTTTTATGATCTGTACGTATTTCATGAAGTCGTCCCCCGTCCTGCCGGCATCATGCGAGTCGGATCCGAGACTGACGGCTTCCCCGCCGAATTCCCGGAACCGTTTCAGTATATCTGTGTCCAGTACGGGGATTCTGCCGTTATAGTCCTTATAAGTCTTGGTGTTGATTTCCAGTGCCTTGCCTTCCTGGGCGAGAAATTTCAGCATGGCATCGAAAATATCGCTGAAATCCCTGTAGAATATGCTTGACTTGGGATAGGGGGCATATCGCGCGACATAGTCGTAATGTCCCATTATGTCAAAGTCCTTCCCTAACCAGACCATTTCTTCGTAAAGGGTCTCGAGATAATGTCCGTAAGCGGTTTTCCAGTCTTTCCCTTCATAGTATCCTCCATAGAAAGGATCCGTATCGTCCAGATAATGTACGGAAGCTATTATCTGGTCGAAGCAATGCGTGGAAAGGTGTTTGCGGATCTGTTCGCGGCAGCTTTTCTGCACGCCTATTTCTATTCCTTTGAATATCCTGAACGGATCTCCTTCCGCAGTCCTGAGGGAATGGAACTCCGCATTTACCCTGTCTGTTTCCTGCTGCTGGGCTTCCACATCGAAAACCTCGGATGCCAGATCCTCATGCATGGCCTTCATCGGAGGTACGAAAAAATCGCAGTGGTCGGTAAAACAGATGCCGGAAAGTCCTTTTTCAAAGGCCGACAGGGCCGATTCCCTTATGCTTGTCCTTTTCCCGTCAAAAGAAAACTGGCTGTGGTTGTGATTGTCGAAAAGCTTCATGTCCGTTAGCTCAGTCCGTTTATGAATCCGCCTTCCACGTCTATATCGAGAGCCTGAGGATGTTTCGGCAGTCCGGGCATTCTGATGATGTCCCCTGCGATTGCCACTATCATTTCAGCCCCGGAATTGATTACTATGTCATTGATCTCGAAATCGAATCCTGACGGAGCTCCGTAAGCCTTGGCATCCTGCGAGAAAGAGTACTGCGTCTTTGCGATGCAGACCGGGAAGCCGGAGAAACCGAGTCTTTCGGCCGTTTCAATCTTTTTGGCCGCCGTTTTGCTGAAGATCACATTCCCGGCCTTGTATATGCCCTTTGCCGTTTTTTCTATCTTGTCTTTCAGGCTGTCGGTGTCACTGTATGTGAATTCCAGCGGACCGGACGGGTTCCTGTCAATGATTTCCACCACTTTTCGCGCAAGGTCAGCGGCTCCTTCCCCGCCGTGGGCATATCCGTCGTTGATTGCGAATTCGACTCCTGCTTCCTTACAGTGCTGCCGTACCAGCTCTATTTCCTCCTGAGTGTCGGATGCGAATCTGTTGAAACATACCAGTACCGTCTGACCGAATTCCTGCAGGTTCCTTATATGCCTGTCGAGGTTGCAGAATCCTTTCCTGACACCCTCCAAAGAAGGTTCCTTTATCTTTTCCACAGGGACGTCCCCGTGCATCTTCAGCCCCTGAAGCGATGCGACCAGCAGGGTGAGGGAAGGCCTCAGACCGCTTTTGCGGCATTTTATATTCAGGAATTTTTCCGCCCCGAGATCGGCGCCGAAACCGGCTTCGGTAATGGCGTAATCACCGAAAGTCAAGGCCATTTTTGTGGCTATGACCGAATTGCATCCGTGGGCTATGTTTGCAAAAGGCCCTCCGTGAACGAAAGCCGCAGTGCCTTCCGTCGTCTGTACCAGATTGGGATTCAGCGCATCCATCAGCAGTGCCGTGATTGCTCCTTCCACACCCAGGTCTCTGACCGTAAACGCGCTGCCGTCGAACCTGTAGCCTAAAAGAATGTTGCCGATTCTGCGTCTCAGGTCATCCATGTCGCTTGAAAGGCAGAGTATCGCCATGATTTCGGAAGCCGGGGTGATATCGAATCCCGACTCCTGCACCAGACCGTTGGTCCGCGGTCCGAGTCCTGTGACTATGTTTCTGAGTGATCTGTCATTCACGTCCAGAACCCGTTTCCATAGCACTTCCTTCAGAGCAAAGCCTTCCGACTGGTGCTGGTACAGGTAGTTGTCCAGCAGAGCCGCTATCATGTTGTGCGCCGAAGTGACGGCATGGAAATCCCCTGTGAAATGAAGGTTTATCTTTTCCATCGGAACCACCTGGGCATATCCGCCCCCGGCTGCCCCTCCTTTCATTCCGAAGCAAGGGCCGAGAGACGGTTCCCTGAGGGCGAGGACAGCCTTCTTCCCGATCCTGTGCATCCCCAGCGCCAGACCTATCGATGCCGTTGTTTTCCCGATACCGGTCTTGGTGGCGGTAATGGCAGTAACGAGTATCAGCCTGCTTTTCCTTACCTTGTCTTCATCTATAAAGCTGACTGGTATTTTGGCCATGTACTTCCCGTAAGGTTCAATGCTCTCCTGAGGAATGCCTGTCTCCGATGCTACATCGGTGATTTTCTTCATTTTTACGTTTCTTGCGATTTCGATATCCGGCTTCATGTGCTGATGGTTTGATTACGGATTGCGAAAGTAACAATAATTTGAGGAATAATTGCTAACTTAGCGGGCTAAAGTGTTTTTATGATATGATAACTTTCGGATTCAGAAATAAATTCGGCGGACTGCTCAGAGCAGTGGTCGCCATTGCACTGGGAGCGGTGATGGTATCATTCCCGGCGACATCTCTCGTTATAATAGTGAAAATCGTAGCCGCTTTCCTGATAGCCTCAGGTGTGGTTTCCCTGATATTCGGAATCGTGAACAGGGCTAACGGAGGCCTGTCCCTCATGATTACCAATACGGTAGTCGATATCGTACTCGGTATCATCGTCTTCATGTTCCCGGCGGAGGTCGCCAGCATAGTCATGCTTCTGATAGGGGTGTTCCTCATGGTTTTCGGAATATTCCAGATGTCTGCGCTTTTCAGTGCAAGCAGGGTGTTTCCGATGGGGGCCTGGTCATTCGTTCTTCCGGCGCTTTGTACCGTGGGAGGCGCATTGGTGGTCTTCCATCCTTTCGGGCTCGGCAAGTTCATAACCCTCGTTGCCGGGATAGCGTTGCTTGTGTACGGAGTATCGGATCTGATTTCCACATGGAAGATGCGCAAGGCCATGAAAGAGTATGAAATCAGATTCAATGAATCTTCTTCCGCATCCGCCTCAGGAAGCGGATCTCCGATGGATAATGTAAAAGACGTTGATTACGAGAAAGTCGGGGAAGACAAATAAAGTTTTTTCTCCGGATGATCCCAAAAGAGACAGTCGACAGGATTCTTGACACGGCCCAGATTGCTGATGTCGTCGGTGATTTCGTCTCGCTGAAAAGGCGCGGGGCGAATTTTGTTGCATGCTGTCCGTTCCACAACGAAAAGACGCCGTCGTTCTATGTCTCTCCGGCCAAAGGAATATACAAATGTTTCGGGTGCGGCAAATCTGGCACTGCGGTAGGTTTTGTAATGGAGCATGAGAGCCTTTCATATGTCGAGGCTCTCAGATACCTGGCCCGGAAATATAACATAGAGATCGTCGAAAAGGAAGAATCCGCCGAGGAAATCGCCCACAGACAGCGCAGCGAAAGCCTTCATCTGGTGTCGGAGTTCGCTGCCGGATTTTTCAGGGACTGTCTCCGGACCGGAGAAGGGCGGGCCGTAGGCTATGCGTACTTCAAGTCGAGAAAGCTGGAGGACGCTTCCATAGATAAATTCGGACTTGGCTGGTCTCCTTCCGGAAAACATGGATTGTCCGATGCCGCCGGGGCGGCCGGCTTTAAGGAAGAATTCCTGCTCGATACCGGCCTGTGCGTCAGAAAGGACGACGGCACCCTGCAGGACCGTTTCTATGACAGGGTAATGTTTCCCATACATTCCGTAAGCGGACGGGTGATAGCCTTCGGCGGCCGTACTCTCAGGACAGACAAGGCCATAGCCAAATACGTGAATTCGCCCGAAACTGAAATTTACGTCAAAAGCCGCTCCCTGTACGGTATATATTTCGCCAAGAACGAAATTTCGCGCCAGGACAGATGCTATCTGGTAGAAGGGTATCTGGATGTGATTTCCATGCACCAGCTCGGAATCACCAACGTAGTGGCATCCAGCGGAACCTCGCTCACTGTCGAGCAGATACGTCTGATAAGCAAATTCACCCGGAATATCACCATCATTTATGACGGGGATTCTGCCGGCATACATGCGGCCCTGCGCGGCATCGGACTGGTCCTGAAAGAAGGAATGAATGTAAAGGTAGTGCTTCTCCCCGACGGTGACGATCCGGACTCCTATTCGCACAAGCATACCCTGGAAGAGGTCCGGGATTTCATCAGGACCCGTGAACAGGATTTCATAAGTTTCAAGACCGACATGCTTCTGGGCCAGGCGGGCGATGATCCGCTCAAGAAAGCTGAACTGATAAATGACATAGCCGATACGATATCCCTGATTCCAGATGCTGTAAAGCGCTCTGTGTATGTGGAAGCCTGCAGTGTCAGGTTCAACATAGAGTCGCAGCTGCTTTTCGACCGGATCAGCCATACACGTACCGCAATGCTTGTCTCGGAGCAGAAACAGCGTGAGGCAAGACAGAAAAAAGAACATGAAACCGGCCCGGAGCCGGCCGGAGAACCTTTCCCGCAGGAAAATCCTGCACGGGAGAAGGAAGACAGCGGGTCTGTGGCGGGCATTGTCCTGGACGATCCGTTTCTGGCCCCTTGCGAGAAAGAACTGCTGGGGTTCATCCTCGAACACGGGGACAAGTATATTGACTTTGACCGCGATTCCGAGTTCTATCAGGAAGACGGGCGCCAGACGACGGTTGCAGAGTTCATCGACAGTGCACTTGCGGCAGACGAGACGGAATTTTCCAATACAGCCTACAGAAAAGTCTACGACGAGTATTTCGTCATGTATGACGAAGGGCTTTCTCAGGAGAGGATACAGCGCCGTCTGCTGAACAGCATGGACAGGGAAACCTCCATGGTGGCGGCCGACATACTGGTAGAGAAATATATGATAACGGTAGAGAATTACCGTAACTCTCTGACGTCAATCGGGACCCAATTGGTTATCTTTGTACCGAAGGCGGTCATGGCGTATCAGGTGAAACGGATAGAGAAAAAGCTGAAGTCCCTTTCTTCTGATCTTGTCCAGGCCGGAGACGATGTGGAGAGACAGACTTTCATCTTGAGTGAAATTACTCGGTGGAATAGGGCAAAAGTGATGATAAACAATAAATTAGGAAGATAAATATGGAAAACAAGAATTTCAGGCGGACTTTGGTGACCTGTGCGCTGCCATACGCCAACGGTCCGGTACATATCGGGCATCTGGCCGGGGTCTATGTCCCTGCGGACATATACGTGAGGTATCTCAGAATGAGGGGAGAAGATGTCCTGTTCATCTGCGGGTCGGACGAGCATGGAGTGCCTATCACCATCAAGGCGAAAAAGGAAGGCTGTACCCCGCAGGACGTGGTAGACAGGTATCACGGCATCATAAAGAAATCTTTTGAAGGGTTCGGAATCAATTTCGACATATATTCACGCACCTCATCGGCAATCCATTCGGAAGTCGCATCAGATTTCTTCCGCAAGATGTATGACGAAGGGAAATTCATCGAGAAAGAAAGCGAGCAGTATTTCGATACTGAAGCCAATACATTCCTTGCGGACCGATATATAGTAGGCACCTGCCCGAAATGCGGTAACGAAGGGGCTTATGGCGACCAGTGCGAAAAATGCGGAAGCACCCTCAGTCCGGACGAACTTCTGAATCCGCATTCGGCCCTGAGCGGGAGCACGCCGGTAAAGAAAAAGACAAAGCATTGGTATCTCCCTCTCGACCGGTATGAACCGTGGCTGAAGGAATGGATTCTCGACGGTCATAAGGAATGGAGAACCAATGTTTACGGGCAGTGCAAGTCCTGGATTGACGGCGGGCTCCAGCCGCGTGCCGTCAGCCGCGACCTCGACTGGGGCGTCCCTGTGCCAGTCGAAGGGGCTGAAGGAAAAGTGCTCTACGTATGGTTCGACGCTCCTATAGGATATATATCCAATACTAAGGAGCTTCTGCCGCAAAGTTGGGAAAAATGGTGGAAATCCCAAGATACCAGGCTTGTGCATTTCATAGGAAAGGACAATATCGTCTTTCACTGCATCGTGTTCCCTTCCATGCTGAAAGCCTATGGAGGATATATCCTTCCTGATAATGTACCTGCCAACGAATTCCTCAATCTGGAGGGAAACAAAATTTCGACCTCAAAGAACTGGGCCGTATGGCTCAACGAATATCTGGAACAGTTCCCGGGACAGGAGGATGTCCTGCGCTACGTCCTGTGCGCCAATGCTCCTGAAACCAAGGACAATGACTTCACCTGGAAGGATTTCCAGGCGCGCAACAACAGTGAGCTGGTGGCTATCCTCGGCAACTTCGTCAACCGGGCTGTTGTCCTTACTCATAAATATTTCGGAGGCAAGGTCCCTGCAGACCTTAAGCCTGAGGCTATAGACGGTGAGACGCTTTCGCAGATCCCGGCACTGAAAAAGGCCGTCGAAGAGAATATAGAGAACTACAAGTTCCGTGAAGCTCTGAAGGAGGCCATGAACATCGCCCGTCTCGGAAACAAATACCTGACGGATACCGAGCCGTGGAAAACGGCCAAGACAGATATGGACAGGACGGCTTCGATCCTGAATGTTTCCCTGCAGATATGCGCAGACCTTGCCGTAGTATTCGAACCGTTCCTGCCGTTCTCCGCAGAGAAGTTGCGCAATATACTTAATGTGGGCATAACTGCCGGTCATGACCATCGTTGCGGGGAAGAAGGCTCCTGCGGAGCGAATATCTTCAAGCCGGAAGAAGGTGCGGCTCTCCATACCGTCTCCTGCCATTCCGGGCAGAGCGGATCCGAACCGGAGGGCCGGCCGGTCCTTTCGTGGGCCGACCTCGGTCTTTCTGCCATTCTCCCTGCCGGACATCAGCTCGGCGAGCCGGTCCTTCTTTTCAGCAAAATCGAAGATAGTACAGTAGAGGCTCAGGTAAAGAAGCTTGAAGATACGAGAAAAGCTAATGAAGCGGCTGCTGCAGAAGCTGCTGCACATACGGTAGAGCCGCAGAAGCCGGAATGTTCGTTCGAAGATTTCGAGAAAATGGATATCCGGACGGCAACGGTACTTGAGGCGGAACGTGTCCCTAAGACAGACAAGCTCCTGAAGCTTACCATAGATACAGGTATTGACCGGCGCGTGATAGTTTCCGGCATAGCCGAATTCTACACTCCGGAGCAGATGCTCGGCAAGCAGATATGCATACTTGCCAATCTTACTCCGCGCAAGATCCGCGGCATCGAGTCCAAGGGCATGATCCTCATGGCCCGTCAGAGTGACGGAAAAATGCGTTTCATCACTCCTCAGGAAGTCCTTGCCAACGGTTCGGCAATCGGTTAATCATATAAAAAAGATGTGTGAATGAAGATAGAATACAACAAAGACCTGACCCGCCTGAATACTTTCGGGATGAAGGTGTTCTGTGCGTGCTATGTGGAATTTGATTCTGTCGGAGAACTGGCTGAAATCTATAAAGACAGCTCGGACAACAGATTCCCTCATCCGTTCTTTCATATGGGAGGCGGAAGCAACTTGTTGTTTACCAAGGATTTCCCTGGTACTGTCTTTCATTCTTCAATAAAATTCACGAATGCTTCGTCCCGGTCCGGACAGACTTCGGAATCGTCCGGTTCTGTCTTTTGCGAAGTCGGGTCCGGAGTGCTGTGGGACGATTTCTGCGGATGGTGTTCGCAGCACGGACTCTGGGGGCCGGAGAACCTTTCTGGAATACCGGGAGAGGTAGGGGCTGCAGCTGTCCAGAACATAGGTGCGTACGGAGTCGAAGCAAAGGATATCATAAAGGAAGTAAAGTGCTTCGATGTCGTGACCGGTGAAGAGAAGACCCTGTCGGTGAAGGATTGCCGCTACGGCTACAGGGATTCCGTGTTCAAGGATGTTGCCAAGGGCAGGTATATAGTTACATCCGTCCTTTTCGGCCTTTCTGAAGAGCCGGCCCCGAGACTGGAGTACGGTCATGTCCGCAATGCAGTTGAAGAGGTTGTCCGCAGCGGTCCGGACAGGAATCTGTCACCGGCGCTTGTCCGCAAGGTCATACTCGATATACGGCATGCCAAACTTCCTGACCCAGCCGTCATAGGAAGCGCCGGGAGCTTCTTCAAGAACCCTGTTGTCCCGAAATCTTCATATGAGTTTGTCGAAAATTACGCCAAAGGCAAATACGGCAAGGATTATTCTGTACCTCATTTCGATGCAGGTTCGGGCTTCATAAAGATACCTGCGGCATGGCTCATCGAACAGTGCGGATGGAAAGGGTACAGGGAAGGCAATGTCGGTGTCTATGAAAAGCAGCCGCTGGTGATTGTCAATATCACGGGGCAGGCGACTCCGGAAGAGGTAGCGGCTCTTGAATACAAGATAGTCATTTCCGTGCAGAACAGGTTCGGCATCACCCTCATTCCTGAAGTGGAGCATGTATAGAAACAAGCAGTAAAAAGAGACAAACCTTGTCAAACTGATAAAAATATGAGTTCGTTTGTAATCGAAGGCGGCCACAAGCTAAGCGGAGCCATCCGCCCGCAAGGCGCCAAAAACGAAGCGCTCGAAGTCATCAGCGCGGTCCTTCTGACAGATGAGGAGGTCACCATTTCCAATGTACCTGAAATCCTGGATGTCAGGAACCTTATCCTCATGCTTGAAGGGATGGGCGTAAAGGTAACGCGCCACGAAAAAGGCAGATACACTTTCAAGGCCGATGAAATCGACACTACATATATCGAAAGCGAGGACTTTGTCCGCAAGTGCGCTTCCCTCAGGGGATCCGTGATGGTCATAGGACCTCTTCTGACCCGCTTCGGGCAGGCATATTTCCCGAAACCCGGCGGAGACAAGATCGGACGCCGCAGGGTCGATACGCACATTACGGGACTGGTCAGTCTCGGGGCCGAGCTCGAATACAGCCCGGAGATGAAGGCATTCAAACTGACCGTTCCGGGGAAATCGACATTGAAAGGATGTTATATGCTTCTGGATGAGGCTTCTGTGACTGGAACGGCCAACATCATCATGGCCGCTTCTCTTGCCGAAGGCCGGACCATCATATACAATGCCGCATGCGAACCTTATATCCAGCAGCTTTGCCGCATGCTGACTGCAATGGGGGCAAGGATAGAAGGTACAGGTTCCAACCTCCTTACCATCACCGGAGTGAAAAAACTCCACGGGGCCGACCATGTGGTTCTTCCCGATATGATTGAAGTCGGCAGTTTTATCGGTATGGCCGCCCTTAACCGCAGTTCCATTACCATCAAGGACGTGTCCTACCGGAATCTCGGCATAATTCCGGAAGCCTTCCGCCGTCTGGGCATCAATCTGGAGCAGAGGGGAGATGATATTTTCATCCCCGAGCAGGAAAGCTATGTCATCGATTCTTTTTTGGACGGATCTATCATGACGATAGCCGATGCTCCATGGCCAGGCCTTACGCCGGATCTTCTTAGCGTCATGCTTGTCGTCGCCACTCAGTGCAAGGGAAGCGTCCTCATACATCAGAAGATGTTTGAAAGCAGGCTTTTCTTTGTCGACCGCCTGATAGATATGGGGGCGCAGATAATCCTTTGCGATCCTCACAGGGCCGTGGTCATAGGACATGATCACAATTTCCGCCTTCGCCCGGGCAATATGGTCTCGCCGGATATCCGTGCCGGGATTGCTCTTCTGCTTGCTGCCATGTCTGCAAACGGTACCAGCGTCATCGGCAATATCGAGCAGATCGACAGGGGTTATGAAGATATAGATATCAGGCTCAATGCTCTTGGCGCCAGCATTACAAGACAATAAAACATCAGGAGTACGAATAAAAAAGCCGGCCCGATCGGGCCGGCTTCATTATAATAATGGTCCGGACTTTTGCCGGAGAACTATTTCACTCTTTCTCCGTATGAGCGGTCGGTAGTGTTGACCCTGATCTTTTCTCCCTGGTTGATGAAAAGAGGGACCATGATTGTCGCACCGGTCTCGAGCGTAGCCTCTTTGAGGGCGCTGGTGGAAGCCGTATCGCCTTTTACTGCAGGCTCAGTGTAGGTCACTTCCAGTTCTACGTATGTAGGGAGCTCGCAAGTGAGGCATCTTTCCTCATCGGCAACGAACATCATTTCTACATGCTGTCCCTCTTTCATGAGGTCTGCGTTGCTTACAAGATCCTCGTCGAGGTGGATCTGCTCGAAAGTCTCTTCATGCATGAAGTTGTATCCGTCCTCGTCCTTGTAGAGGAACTGGTAAGGCCTCCTTTCCACATTGATGGTCTCGATTTTTGCACCTGCCGTGAATGTGTTTTCAAGGATACGTCCGTTTTCGAGGTTACGGAGCTTGGTCTTTACGAAAGCAGGACCTTTACCGGGTTTTACATGCTGGAACCATACTATCGAGCATGGCTTGCCGTTGAAGTTGAGATAAAGTCCGTTTTTGAAATCAGCTGTTGTTGCCATAATATCTAAATCTAAATTAATTCTATAAGGTGTAACCGTTTACGGTTTTTCCGTTTCGGCCTGCAAAATTATAAAACAGTCATGATTTTGCAAAATTATTGTACTACAGAGACCTGATATAGTCGGCTACTTCTTCCAGCAGCCACTTCGGCGTAGATGTAGCTCCGCAGACTCCGACCTTGTCATCGTCTCTGAACCATTCTTTACGGATATCTCCGGGGCCTCCGATATAGTAAGTCCTGATATTTACGGACTTACATAGGTTGCAAAGAACTTTTCCGTTAGAGCTGGCCTTGCCTGCGACGAATATTACTACATCGTGCTCGAGTGCGAACTTCGAAAGCCTGGCATGCCTGGACGCTACCTGGGCGCATATGGTGTCATGTACGGTCAGCATGTGGGTGCCTTTGAATCTCTCTACCGAGAGTTCCCTTGCCTCAGCCATGAGCTCTTCAAGGCGGCTGCATATGGAGGCATATTCCGCAGGGCTTTTTGTCGTCTGGGAGAACACTTCGATCGGATGTGTCAGATCGATGGTCCCGTCGGCAATCCTGTCTTCGAGCATTTTCAGATCCTCGATCACTACGGCATTGCCTCCGACCTGACCTACGAGACCGAGCACTTCCGCATGCCCGATTTTCCCGAAGATGATTATCTGCCCTTTTCTGCCGTCCATGGTCAGGCGTGCATGCGCTTCCCTGATCCTTTCCTGGAGTTTCAGGACGACCGGGCAAGTGCAGTCTATTATCCTGAATCCCTTGTCTCCGGCCAGTGCGAATGTTTCAGGCGGCTCGCCGTGGGCACGTATCAGCAGGGTCTCGCCGTCCACTTTCCTGATTTCATCGAGGTCATCCTTGTCTATGGATACCAGTCCCTGTCTTTCGAGTCTCTGCAGTTCCTGGTCGTTATGTACTATTGCCCCCAATGAGAACAGTTTGCGGTTTTCTCCGTCTTTTCTGGTCTTTTCCAGGAAATCCTCTGCCTTGGTTATGGCTCCTATGACCCCCGCGCAGAATCCTGATGCACTGTCTATTTCTACTGTCAGTCCCATTTCGGAATCCATTTAATCAGATACATTACCGAACCTTTCCCTTATGATTCCCCGGATCCAGACCATCTGGTCCTGAAGGGTCATGCGGGAATTGTCGAGCACCAATGCATCGGCAGCCTTTGTCAGCGGGGAGGTTTCCCTGTGCGAGTCGATATAGTCCCTTTCCCTGAGATTCTCCACTACTGTTTCAAGGGATACGGTTTCTCCTCTGGAGGCCATTTCAGCGGCTCTTCTTCTGGCCCTGACCGCAAGGTCGGCCGTCATGAAGATCTTGAGTTCGGCATCAGGGAATACTGTCGTCCCGATGTCCCGTCCGTCCATAACCACTCGTTTCCTTTTTCCGAATTCCCTGAGTCTCATGTCGACGAATTCCCTTACGCAAGGGATTGCGGATATGGGGCTGACCTTGGCTGATACTTCCATTGTCCTGATTTCCTTTTCAATGCACCTGTCTCCGATGAATGTCTTGCTCCCGTCCGGAGTATTGCTGAAGTGCAGGTCCAATGACTGCAGGGCGGCGGAAAGCCTGCCGGTATCCGCATTGCCGCCGGCATCGAAGAACCCGTTTTCGATAGCCATCAGGGTAATGCCCCTGTACATGGCTCCGGAGTCAAGGTATAGAAAAGAAAATTCTGACGCGATCAGCCGGGCAAACGAACTTTTTCCGGTAGAGGAGTATCCGTCTATCGCGATTATGATGTCAGGTATATGCATCAGTACACGTTTTAAAAAACAAAATTAATGAAAAATCGGATGAGTAAATAAAAAAGTGTACAACAGATTGTAAAATGTCCGATATTTGCAGACCCAGTAAAGTGACTATTATGAGACTTTTAGTAATCGATGACGAGCGTTCCATACGCAATTCCCTGAAGGAAATCCTTATGGATGAAGGATATGAAGTGGATGTGGCCGAAGATGGAGCCACAGGGTGCGCGATGGCCGAGAAAGAAAAATACAATGCGATTTTCTGCGATATCAAGATGCCCAATATGGACGGTATCGAGGTCCTGGACAAGCTTAACGAGGATGGTGTCGATTCTGCCGTCATAATGATTTCCGGCCACGGCGATATCGATACGGCAGTGGAATGTATAAAGAAAGGAGCATTCGACTTTATCCAGAAACCTCTGGATCTCAACAGGATACTTATCACCATAAAGAATGCTACTGAAAAGGTTTCTTTAGTGAAGGAAACCAGGATACTGAAAAAGAAGGTATACGGTCAGGAGATGATCGGCGAGTCCGGACCTATCATGAAAGTCAAGGAAATGATAGAAAAGGTGGCTCCTACCGATGCCCGGGTCCTGATCACCGGAGCGAACGGGTCCGGAAAAGAACTCGTGGCCAGAAGCCTGCACCAGAAGAGCCACCGGAGTTCGATGCCGTACATAGAGGTGAACTGTGCGGCCATCCCTTCGGAACTCATCGAAAGCGAACTTTTCGGGCATGAGAAAGGCGCCTTCACTTCTGCCGTCAGGCAGCATAAGGGCAAATTCGAGCAGGCGGACGGAGGAACACTGTTCCTGGATGAAATCGGAGACATGAGCCTTGCCGCCCAGGCCAAGGTGCTCAGGGTGCTTCAGGAGAAGAAACTTTCCCGTGTCGGAAGCGACAAGGATATCCAGGTGGATGTGAGGGTGCTGGCTGCGACCAACAAGAATCTCAAGGAGGAAATCGCAAAAGGCAACTTCAGGGAGGACCTTTATCACAGGATCAGTGTAATCGTGATCAAGGTACCGTCGCTGGATGAACGCAAATCCGATATACCATTATTGGTAAACCATTTCATCGGTCAGATTACCGCAGAGACCGGCCTTGCCCGCCGGGAAGTGGCTCCCGAGGCCATGCAGATGCTGATAGACAAGAGCTGGACCGGAAATATCCGTGAACTCCGCAATGTGGTGGAGCGTCTGCTCATCCTCTCCGGCGATACGATAACGGCGGATGATGTCCGCAGCTATGTCTATTGATCCGTTCTGAAATATGACCCCATCGGAAAAATATATACGCGAACACTCCACACCCCAGACGGATGCCCTGGAGTGGATCGTAAGACAGACGAATATCAGGACCAACCATGCGCGGATGCTCACCGGACCCGTTCAGGGCCGCTTCATGACCATGCTCGTACAGATGTCCGGAGCCCGCCGCATACTGGAACTCGGTACCTTCACCGGCTATTCTGCCGTCTGTATGGCGATGGGACTTCCGTCTGACGGCCACCTCGATACTCTGGAAGTGAACGACGAGCTGGAAGATCTCATATTGGAAGGATTCGAAAGGGCTGGTCTCAGCGACAGGATTTCCTTATATATAGGTGATGCGAAAAGTATTCTGGCGGATCTGCGCTCCGGCATCGCCGGTTCCGCAGAATCACCTGAAAATCTCTATGATCTGGTCTACATCGATGCCAACAAGCGGGAATACTGCGAATATTACGATCTGGTCTTCGATATTGTCCGCCCGGGCGGCTTTATTTTCGCCGATAACGTCCTCTGGGACGGGAAAGTATATGAAGATCCCCTGCCGAACGACAGGCAGACGGCGGGGATAGCCCGATTCAACGACATGGTTTCTTCCGACCCGAGAGTGGAATCTGTCATACTTCCCCTGCGAGACGGTCTCAACATCATAAGAAAACTGGATTGAATCGCTGTTCCGGCTCAGGAACAGCAATTTTTTTTAATAATAATCTCCCGGGAAAAACGGCCGTCTTTCTTTTCTGTTGTTACGGAATCGGAAAAATGACGGGTGGAATCATATCATGACCGGAGAAATCAATAATAAATTTCAATCTGTACTGCAGGTCCGGAATTCGTCTGATACGGGGCTTGAAGTGTTGGAAGATATTAAAAAAAAGTTAACTTTGCCTGAATGTATAGGTTTTTAGGATCAATCTAACTGTCCATTTATGAAAAATTACCCATGTTTCCTTGTGTACATGGTGGCTGCCGTGTCCGCTCTGGCCGGAATGCTTTCTTCATGTACATCCAACGAAGATCCTGCTCCCGGTTTAAGGGGGGGGAACGCTTTTGTTTACGGTGACACCGAAAGCAGCATCGAATCCGTAGTTTATACTGTAGATGCTGATAAAGTGTACACATTCTATTTCTCTCCTACAAAAGGTCTGGTAGACCTTGATGCGATGCTTCTTGCAGATGACTACATCAAAATCGTTACCAATACTCCGACCGGAGAAATCGATCTGACATCAGCAGGCAACAGCCTCGTTTACAAAAATCTGGAAGTTTCTTCCGCTACTGCGGACAAGGTATCCCGAAAATCACTTTCCCTGCAGCTTACCTCTACAACGACCCTTGAAATGAACCTCGACGTGGCCATGACGGACGGTACGTCCCTGCTGGCAGCGTACGACGGGCTTTGTTTCAACGGTGAGACAGGGGCCGATGCCATTACTCTGGACAAGCAGATTTTCTTCTATTACATGGGAGATGCGGAGAACGGGGCCGGTACATCGAACTATTACCTCGCGGTAACGAATCTTGAAGACTGGCAGGGGTCCGGCGAGAATTTCAAGCCGCTTTCAGAGGGATATATCCTTACCCTGGATTTCTACGGGGAGAAAGGAGACGACTGGACAGCCTTCCCGGACGGGACATTTACCGAAAGTTCCGGACATGAAGCCCAGACATATTACAGCGCAAGCGCCTACAGTTTCGTTACCTATTGCGCTGCAAGCGGCACTTCTACCGATCTGAAGCTTACCGGCGAGCCTGTGACCGTCACCCGCAACGACAACGGCACGGTTACCGTAACCGCGGAATTCATAGATGTCGACGGAAACGACAGGACAATAACATTTACCGGCGAGCTCAATATTTCGAACGGCACATTCACTTCCTATCTTCCGCAGATCGGCAAGGATGTATATTTCGACGGCATCCCTACCGAAGAAAGGCCGGGAATGGGTGCTACCGCCAACTATTACGGAGACCTTTACGGAGTCGGATCCGGCCTGATAGAAGTACTGATGTACGATACTGCGACTGCCAACAATATTCCTGGCGGCTATGCAATGACCGTAACGTTCTGCACCAATACGTTCAATGACACCAAAAACCTCCGTATCCCTGAAGGTACCTATCAGGTAAACGAAACTATGGGACAGTTTACCGCACTTCCTGGTTCTGAAGTGGAGATTCCTTTGTTTGCGATAGTAGTGCCGAGCGGTACCTACGCTTCCTATACGGACGAGACCGAGACAGGGTACTATTCCTATGCTTCAGGCGGTACCATAAAAGTATCGCAGAGCGGTGACAGCGGTTATTATACGCTGGAGTTCGACCTTGTCACCAGGGACGGCTATACCATTACAGGCGCATATAACGGCGACATCGAGATTTCAGACCAGTCAGAGGATGACGGCAATGACGGCTCGACAAACCTTGAAGAGAATGTCGAAATGGATCTGAGCTATCTCCCGTCCGCCTCATGCTTCCCTCGCGACCAGATTTATGCTGCAGGACTCGGCATGATAGATGTCGATGACATCGACAATGCGGAGCTTTTCACTCCTGTGGGTCAGGCCTGCGGCTATCAGGTTATCGATATCGGAGCGGCGACAGGGTATTTCGAGCCGAATCCTCTTTTCCCTGAGAGAGGAAAACTCCATGAAGGAGACGTAATCCGTATGGATCTTCTGGTGGAGCCGGGTACGGAAGACCGTATTACTCCTGGAACATATACGGTAACATCAAACCGCTATCCTGCCCAGATGAAACCGGGTGTCTGCGTCCGTGGATATACCGGAACGGAAGGCAATGACGGAACACGTTATCTTGCCCTGAAGAATGCTATCGGAAACGGATTCCCTTACGGTCTTGCCGATGAATACAAGACGGACGAATACCGCGATGAGTATTTCATGATCGACGGACCTCTCAATATAGCTTCCGTGGACAAGTTCGCCTGCATCTATGAAGGTACAGTCACTATTTCCAAGTCTGACAAGGGCGAGAACTGGTATACATTCGACATCGACGGAAAAGATGTCCTGAAACATACCATCTCAGGAACATGGACAGGACCTGTCTATCTGAACGGCGACACTTCGTCTCCTGTACTTCCGTCGGGAATGCCGGCAGTTTCGTCAGTCTCTTATGATAACCACGTATCCGCTTTAGGAATGCTCAAATCGGCAGGGCTCAGTACATGTCCTGCCAGAAGAGTCTCTTTCGGCAGATAACAATAAAACTATTGCGTTATGAAAACAAATCGTTTCACAAGACTTGCCGTCTTGTCCGGTGCGGCCATGGTGGCCTTGTCCGGATTCATCTCCTGCACGGAGAAAAAAAACGAAACGGAAGAGCCTCCTGTAGTGCTTGATAATCAGATTGAGCTTAACGGAGGGACTCCGGTAGATATCAAGTCCGCAATCTATGAGGTCACCGATACGGATCTCTATACTTTCTATCTTTCGCCTACCGCAGGGGTGGCTACGGTTATCGGTATGCTCGAGGCGGATGACTATATGCTCGTTTCAGTCAGGGCTCCGCAGGGAACGGTTGAGGTAGAAGACGAATTTGAAATCCGGTATGACGATATCTCCGTTTCGGGTGGTGCTACGAACATGTTCGAAGCTTTTTCCTTGTCGGTAGATCTCGACGGGACTGCATCTGTCCTTGACCTCACTCTTGATGCAACCCTTTCCTCAGGTGAAACTCTCCGTGCCGACTACGGATCAGCCTGCCCGGCAGCGGCTCTGGTAGAGCTTGAGAACGAATATGAGCTCGATGATGCCATTTACGCTATCGGAAGTGCGGTTGCAGTGAAGAACAGGGCGGAAGGCACGACTACATATTATTTCTATACGGAAGACGGAGTGACTGCAGTGGCAGAGGACAAGACTCCTGCCCTGACGGTTGTCCTTCCTATGGGGCTCGAATCCACTGAGAATATCGATCTCGCTGCAGCAGAGGGCGTGTCGCTCGTCTGCGGTGATTTCAGCAATGAGGCCGGAGCCGTGACAGGAACTCTGTCCCTGTCTGTAGCCGAAAGGTCCGGAATGGAAATCCTGATTCTTTCTGTAAACGCAGCGGAAGGAGACAGGACTTTCCGTGCCGAATTCGAGAAACGTTACTCCTATACTTATGTCGCTGCAAACAAATTCAAGGTGACTCCGGCAGGACAGGATCCTGTAGAGGCGGCTCTTCCGACCGTATTCTTCTATGACAATCCTGCTGCCAGCAATGTCTTCATGCTCGGTACTGCAGAGCAGCCTGCATCTCCGGCCGACCTTATGGCAGGATATGCCGTAAAGCTGGCTGTCAGCGACATGAGCATCGATTCTGAAATTCCTGTCACTTCGTGTGCGTTCAACCTGTATGACTATCAGACCTACACCACTCTTACCGCAGGCGAGGGCGTTACCGGAACAGTAGTGACGGATCATGTGGACGGAGATTTATATCTTTATTTTACAGTCACTTTTGCAGACGGTACCGTAGCTGAGGCCGAATGGTTCGGTGCTGCGACTGCAGCAGAAGAGAATACGGACCTCACACCGGTAGAGCCTGTGAAGCCTAAGATTACCATTTCCTCTCCGGACGGCTCGATCGTTTTCGAAGCTGAATTGGACAGGGTCGAGATGCGTATGGAGAAAAATTATAAATTGCGTGGCGGTGATCCTCAATACGGCGGAGCGACGTTTGATGCATATTTCTTCTATTTTGTCCCTGTAGATACGGAGATTTCTTGGCAAGGAGTAGAAGGGGATCGGGCTAATGTCCCTATGTTTATGTTCCCTGTTGCAAACGTTCCTTCTGAAGATCTCTCCCTGGCTACTGCTCCGGAAGGATTGAATTGGAGCATGAAATACTCGAAGTCAGGTATTCAGATCCCGGAGTATTCAAATACATATACAATGTATGGAATGACGTCAGGATATTGTCCTGAGGATGCGAAAGCCACTGTGGTCAGAAACGATGACAAGACCTGGAATTTGTCATTTTCGACAACGGATTTTGTCAATACTAATTATGGCGGTTCAGGGTCTAAAAACCTTCTTCTCATACAGTGGCAGGGACCTTTGACCAAATATTCAGGTGCAAAGACCAACGATTATCCTGAAGCTGACTATTAATCCATGAAGAGACCGCACCACGGTCACTGAAACTGATAACCCTCCCCGATACCGGCATGGCTGAATGCCTGCATCGGGAGGGTTATTTTAGGGTTCGTGCCGTCCGGACTGTCTTTTCCTCAAATATCATTATTACCAATATTTATGTTCAAAAAACTTCTCATTACGCTGTCAGTCGCTTTGTGCGCCGGCTTTACAGGCTTTGCGCAGGAGATAGAAGTGACGGGAACAGTTACTGACCAGTCCGGTCTGCCTGTGATAGGCGCAGCTATCCAAATAGAAGGGGTGCTGACCGGAGCTACTACCGATTTGGACGGAAGGTATTCCATCGAAGTTCCGTCTGACGGGACTTTGATAGTGTCCAATATCGGCTACAAGCAGCAGAGGGTTGCCGTTAACGGACGTTCTGTTATCGACATTGTCATGGAAGAAGACACCCAGCTGATCGATGAGGTAATCGTCGTGGCATTCGGTACGGCCAAGAAAGATGCCTTTACGGGATCTGCGACAGTCATCAAGTCGGATGACATTTCCAAGACACAGCAGGCCAATGTGGCACAGTCTCTTGCAGGAAAAGTAGCCGGCGTGCAGCTGGCAAACGCATCCGGACAGCCCGGTTCCAGCCCTCAGATCCGTATCAGGGGTTTCGGTTCCCTCAATGCCGGCAACGATCCTCTGTGGGTTGTGGACGGAATGCCGTATTCCGGTGACCTGAACAACATCAACCCGAGCGACATCGAGAGCATGACCGTCCTTAAGGACGCCGCTTCCAATGCCCTGTACGGAGCGCGAGGTGCGAACGGTGTCGTGATGATCACCACCAAAAAGGCCAAATCGGGAGAAGCTGTCATAAATGTCGATGCCAAATGGGGCGTCAATTCACGTGCGGTAAGGGATTACGAGTATATAAAGAATCCTGCGCAGTTCTATGAGATACACTACGGTGCCCTGAAAAACTATTATCTGGATTCAGGAATGAGCGATATGGAAGCCCATAACATGGCGAACCAGAACCTTACCGGACCGGCAAATGACGGAGGACTTGGATATATGGTTTATAATCTTCCGGAAGGACAGCAGTTTATCGGTATCAACGGAAAGGTGAATCCTGCGGCTACGCTCGGCAGGAGACTCGTATATGAGGGCCAGGAATATTACATCCAGCCGGATGACTGGACCGACGCCGCCTACCGTACTTCCCTCAGGCAGGAATACAATGTCAGCATCGGCGGCTCGACCGAGAAGACTTCAATATATGCATCCATAGGATACCTGAATGACAAGGGTATTGTCTACAATTCTGATATGGAAAGGATTACAGCCAGGGCAAAAATGGACTACAATGCCAAGTCATGGCTGAAAATGGGTATCAACGCCACTTACGCACGCTTCAAATACAACCAGATCGATGACAGCGGTTCAAGCGCAAGTTCCGGAAATATCTTCGCATATACCTCTACCATCGGACCTATCTATCCGCTGTATATCCGTGGCGGAGACGGTCAGATCCTTTATACCGAAGACGGGATTATGCGCTATGACTATGGTGAGAATGCAGGAATGGAACGCTCCCTGTTCACCAACAGCAACGCTCTCTCCGAGAACCTTCTGAATACCCAGGCTTCCGAGGGCAACGCCCTGAATGCGACAGGATATCTCGACATATCTTTCCTCAAGGATTTCAAATTCACTGTAAATGCCGGAGTATCCCTGGACGAGACCCGCACCACTGTCATCAAGAACCCTTATTTCGGACAGTTCGCGAGCGAGAAGGGTCTCATTTCAAAAGGCCATCAGAGGCAGTTCGAATTCAATACACAGCAGATACTGAACTATACGAAGCAGATAGGAAAGCACAATATCAATGTCATGCTCGGCCATGAATACTACAGTGCGACCACATATTCCCTGGCTGCGAGCAAGAGCCACATGCTCACCCAGGACAATGACGAACTTGCAGGTGCCATCATAGACAATCAGGGAGCCAGCTCCTACCGGGTCGAATATTTCAACGAAGGTTATTTTGCCCGACTGATGTATGACTGGTCTGACAAGTATTTCGCATCCGCGTCTTTCCGCCGCGATGCTTCATCGAGGTTCCATCCTAAGCACAGATGGGGTAATTTCTGGTCTGTCGGAGGAGCGTGGATCATCTCCCACGAGAATTTCATGGAGAGTACCCAGGCATGGCTCGACAACCTTAAACTGAAAGCATCCATCGGTTCCCAGGGTAATGACAACATCGGTAATTTCCGTTATACCGATACTTATTCCATACAGAATGCAAACGGTGAAGTCTCTACCGTATTCAGCAGCAAAGGTGCCGAGGACATAACCTGGGAGACCAACTCCAACTTCAACACCGGTATAGAATTCGGCCTGTTCCGCGGACGTGTTTTCGGAGGCATCGAGTACTTCCTCCGCAAGACTACGGACATGCTTCTGTCTTTCCCTGTAGCTCCGTCTATGGGATATTCATCGTATTATGCGAATGTAGGCGATATGCGTAACAGCGGTATAGAGATCGAACTCAATTTCTCGCCTGTCCGCACCGATCATGTGCAGTGGGATATCAATCTCAACATGACCCACCTCCGCAACAAGATCACCATGCTGCCTGCCGAGCGCCGCACCAAAGAGGTGGAAGGCTACTCCGGATATGTAAGCGGTACTACTTTCTATGGCGAAGGCCTCCCTATGTATACATTCTATATGAAGAAATATGCCGGCGTTTCGGAAGAAGGTCTTTCCATGTGGTATAAGGATGAAGTAGCCGAGGACGGAACGGTAACCCGTGTCAAGACTACAGAGTATGCCCAGGCTTCGGATTACCTGTGCGGCAATCCTATTCCTGACCTTTACGGCGGCTTCGGAACGAACCTGTCCTTCTACGGTTTCGATTTCAGCATAGCCTTTACGTATCAGATAGGAGGTCTTGCATATGACTCCGGTTACGCTTCATCTATGTATTCTCCGGCCAACAGGTCTACAGGTATGAACTGGCATGTAGACATCCTTAAGGCATGGACCAAGGACAACACTTCATCGGATATTCCGAGGCTGCAGTACGAAGACCAGAACCAGAACGGACAGTCGGACAGGTTCCTTACCGATGCCAGCTATCTTAATCTGCAGAATATCAATTTAGGTTATACGATCCCGTCCCGGATCACCAAAAAGGCGGGTGTAGAGAGGCTCCGCGTGTACCTTGCGTGCGAGAATGTCTGGTACTGGTCAAGACGTCAGGGTTTCGACCCGCGCTATTCTTACAGCGGATCGACTACGCAGGCCGCCTATTCTCCTGTCCGTACCATTTCGGGAGGCATTAATCTTCAGTTCTAAATGATCAATAAAACCAGAAATCTATATATGAATAACGTTTTCAAAACAGCAGCTGCGGCGGTTTCCGTGGTGTTTCTGCTCGAAGGCTGCATAAAAGAGGCTACACCTACGGATGTCGCGACAGAAGACCAGGTATCCCTGGAGACAACGGTGCGCGGTATTCCTGCCGCATTGGTGCAGGCCGGATCTACCGGTTATGCAAACCAGGGAGCAGCATGGGATTTCGCGCTTCCGGCGATACACCTTGCGACAGAGTCCATGACCGGCGATCTGGTGGTTACGGGAAATATCGGGTATGACTGGTTCTCCCAGTGGGGTACCAACGATGCTCTCGGAGCGGATTATGCTGTGGGCGCCCTGACATGGGACAACTACTATACCTGGATAATGATGGCCAACAGCGTCATCAGCCAGATCGATGCTTCGGACCTGTCATCCCTCGAGTCGGACGAGAAGACATATCTGGGCTTTGCATATGCTTACAGGGCCATGTTCTATTTCGATCTGGTGCGTCTGTATGAATTCAAGAAAAACACTGTAACGCAGGCTGACGATGTACTGGGACTCGGTGTCCCTATCGTACTGCCGGAAACCACCGAGGCACAGGCCAAGAATAATCCGAGAGCCAAGGTAGATGATATTTATGATACTGTCATCTTCCCTGACCTCGATATGGCGGAAGAGCTCCTTGCCACTTATGCCGCGCCGGACAAATATACCATCAGTCTTGCTTTCGTATACGGAATGAAGGCAAGGGCCTATCTGGAAAGGGGTACAGCCTTCAATGATGCAGGCAACACTGCAGAATCCGTAAGCGCTTACAAGTCGGCTGCGGAATATGCCCGCAAGGCGATAACTGCGAGCGGATGCACTCCTCTGACACAGGACCAGTGGGAAGACCCTATCAACGGTTTCAACAATGCCGGCTCGAACAATGCCTGGATATGGGGACTCGCCCTTCCGAGCGAGAGCGTTACCAATCTGTTCTGCTTTACGGCCCATATGAGCTGCGAGAATGACTGGGCTCCATACCATGCCGGAAGAGGCATCAGCCGCAACTTGTATAACAGTATCAATTTAAAGGATTTCCGCCGTCATTCATGGCTTGATCCGGATCGCGGCAGCTATGATTACAAGAGCTGCAGGGATGATGCGGATAAGTATTTCGCCGAATCTCTTGCCGACTATGCAAATATCAAGTTCCGTCCGGCCCAGGGCGCTTATGAAGCATATAACGTCGGCGGGGCGGCAGACCATTGCTGTATGCGTGTCGAGGAAATGTATTTTATCGAAGCTGAAGCTACTGCGCAGGCAGGGGATCTCGCTGGCGGGATAAGCCTGCTGAATGATTTCATGACCTCGTACAGGATGATGGACGGGGCCTCATATGATTGTTCGGCAAGGTCCACGACCCTTTCAAGCTTCATAAATGAGCTTATGCTTCAGAAACGTATCGAATTCTGGGGAGAAGGCATCGTGATGTTCGACATGAAGCGTCTGGACATGTCCAGCAAACGCGGGTATGTCGGGACCAACGCTCCTGCTTCATATCGTCTGAATGTAGACGGACGGGCTCCGTACTGGAATTTTGTCATTACCCGTGGCGAAACCCAGAACAATCCGGTAATAGCTACCCAGAACAATCCTGATCCATCAGGCCGGATAGAGCCATGGAACGGTTGATGATAATCGGTTATTGTCAAAATTGTAAAATATAAGCATTGTGAAAATATCAAAATATATTCTATGGCCGTTTCTGGCCGCCTTTCTGGCTGCCGGATGTACGGAAGAACTGACTTATACGGCCGGAACCGGGGAAGATCCGGACAACTATGGGGTGTATTTCCCGGCCCAGACATCTTCTACCGAGCTGGAGATCGACCCTTCGGCTGAGACGGAAGTCTCATATAAGGTACGGCGTACAAAATACACCGATGCCATTACTGTCCCTGTTACGGTGAATGCCAGTGAAGAAGGGATTTTCGAGATAGCGCCGATAGTTTTCGGCCCCGGCGAGCAGGAAACGGAATTCAAAGTGAAGTTCCCTAAAGCGGAAGTCGGGACGAAATACACTTGCGACATACGTATCGAGGATCCTCATTATATCGAAGTCTACGGCAAGAAGTCTACGAGTCTGTCATTCTCTGTAATCCGTGCCGGATGGGTGCTTGTCAAAGGGGACGGCGGCGAGACTAAAGGACAGTGGAGGGACAACCTGATAAGCAACATGTATTCCCTTTCCTCGTCTTCTTTCAACCCGTATCCTGTCGTTTCCACTGAAATATACCAGAGAGAGGATATGCCGGGATATTACAGGATGAAAGTCTATGGAGCCGATCTTATGAGTTCGCTGGTGAGCGGCAGCAACGTTTATTACGAGTCGCGCGATGTCTGGACAATAGTTGATGCGCGTGATCCTCAAAAGGTATATATCCCTTACCAGTCTACAGGACTTACCCTGGTGGATGAGGACGGTGAGCTCTGGATAGCTTCCGACGTATCCGAAAACTTTTCCATGGATGAAAGTGCCGGACAGTACGGCAAACTGGAGGACGGTGTCATCACTTTCCCGGCCCAGAGCGTCATGCTGGAACAGGGAAGCAAAAAAGGTACGTTCTATTATGGAAACAGGGAAGGCATGCTGCGTATCATGCTTCCGGGTATTGTAGAGAAGGATTATGCCGTTACTCTTTCAGGCAGCGAGCCTTCCGATGGCGTGGTGAATGTCACCGCTGTTTTTTCTGAAGACGCCAAGTCCTTGAAATATTCGATCCTTGAGGGTACGCTCGATGAAGGTACTGCGAGCCTGCAGGCCCAGGAGATGGATGCGGCACAGTCCTTCGATGCAACGGCATCTCCTTCAGAAGGAAGCTCTTCCTGCTCGATCAGGATCGAGAATATCGAAGGAGGCACCGGAAAATATACTCTTGTGGGCTGTATATACGATGAAGAGAACGTCATGCAGGGATATGCCTATCTTCCGTTCGGCTATGTCGCGAAAGGGGATGAGCGTCCGGTTATCCTGAATATAGGGCTTGAACAGACCAATGAATATGCAGGCCAGGGCCTTACATCTGATAATTCAGTCAAGTTCTATGCTTACGGCGAAGGAGTCGAGTCTCTTGTATACGGGCTTTTCAGAACTTCCCGCCTGGCAGGGGCCGATCTTGGTGCGACTCTTGACGCACAGGGGACCGTCATGTCTGCCTCCGATCTTGAAAAACTGAACGGCGGACATTTCAGCGCAATGCTTCAGGGCCTTAACGGAGGCAGCGAATATACGCTTGCCGTGAAGGCGTTCAACGGCTATGTTACTGAGATCAAGACAGTCTCCGCTACGACTACGGGAGAATTCAACCCTGGAAAAGAAGTCTACTATTACAGCGATTTCCTTCCGTCATCACAGCAGCCTTCGGTTAACGAACTGACATCTATCGCATGGAATTATTATGCGATAGATCTGATGGGCGAGGATATCAGCCGCAGGAAGATAGGCAAGGTGACCATGCAGATCAACGAAAGTCTGGGCAGCAATCCGGTCATTTTCAATATCAAGGGTCTTTCAGGACTTGAATTTGAGTCTGGCGGAGACATGATCGGAGCCTATATGCCTAACACCTCCACTTTCGAGGGTTATAAAGGAGCCGTGGCCCTTTATGTCAGTGAAGACCTGACTTCTGGCGTCTATGACGGGGCGGACGTGATTCTGGGATTCATCCCTCTGGAGAACACATATATCTATTCATCCGGATACTGCATGTTCATGGGTGAGGTGTATGACGGATACATGTATCTGGTATCATCTCCGGTGGCACAGGATCAGGGTCTTACATTCAGTTACCTGTTTACCGGTTCTGCCGGCACTCCATACAGTCTGATGACAGAGATGCTGCTTGTCGATCCGTCCAAGGATAAAGGCGGCCTTCCTGGTGCTGCCGTCGATAAGATCGCGTCCATGCGCAGCAAGGCCATGCACGGTTTCCGTCCTGCGAATTTCGTCGAGCTGCCTGAATTCTCAGACACCCGGAATGGAAAGGGCGGCCAGGCTGTTCCTGTAAATCTGGTGAATGATCCTGTTCCTGCATCCGCACCGTCGGCAAAGAGGGTAAAGGCTGAAATCAGCACTTCCGAACCTGTATCGGATGGGGGCGACGGAACCTTTGCCATGACCGGAGTCAAAGCCAATCGAATAAACTAAGAACAATCATACAGTTAGAATATAATCATGAAATACAGAAATACATTTCTGACAATCATTTCAGTGCTCCTGGTCTCATGTACCGTTGAACCTGCCGTCGAGAAGGCAGGCGGCGAAGGGACCGGAGCCGGACTTCAGAAAATATGCAATACGTCATCCTATGCCGAACAGGGAGTCCTGCTCGCCAAGTTCAGCGAGGCTGCCGTTCCTTCCATCGAGGCTGCAGTGCAGCGTAATATCGCTACACGCTCAGCCGTGACGCGCTCGGGTATAGCATCCGTAGATGAGATTTTCTCGGAAATCGGTGTTACTTCATTTGAAAGGGTATTTCCTGAAACGGAACAATATGAAAAGAATACCCGCGCGGCAGGCCTTCACAGATGGTACTATCTGACTTTCGCTCCTGACCAGGATCTGGAAAAGGCGGCGGCAAGGCTTGCTTCTGTGGCCGAGGTATCCAAAGTCCAGTTCAACAAGGAACGCACAAAGGCATTCTCCGGCGAAACCTATCCTCTGGTGTCCGGGAATGTACCTGCTCCCCAGACAAAAGCTATCGTAAGGGCCGATTTCAATGATCCGGAACTCAAGTGGCAGTGGCATTATATCAATAATGCCGACCAGGCCATTTCAACCACCGCACATGCAGGGGCCGATATCAACGTGGCCGAGGCATGGAAACTCACGGGCGGAGATCCCCGCGTAATAGTGGCAGTAGTCGATGAGGGTGTGAAGTACACCCATCCTGACCTTGCCGCGAATATGTGGACAAACCCCGAGCCGTCAGAGGCATATGACTATCAGGATATCCACGGATGGAATTTCGCTGCCGGCAAGCCGGTTTCATGGGCCGAATTCACGACCGATGCCAGCGGAAAGGTGTCAGGTGATTCCGGACACGGCACCCACGTGGCAGGAACGGTAGCCGCGGTTAACAACAACGGCATAGGCGTGGCCGGAGTCGCAGGAGGAACAGGCAAAGGCGACGGTGTGCGCATCATGTCCTGCCAGATTTTCTCCGGTGACGTGAATGCTACCGACAGGGCTGTAGGCCAGGCGATAAAATATGCCGCAGACCATGGCGCTTCCATTCTTCAGTGCTCGTACGGTTATGCCGGTACGCCTCCTTTTACATCGGACCGCGAGTATGAGGAATTCTCTCCTGTAGAGATGGAAGCGTTGAGGTATTTCATGGATCCTGAATACAATACTTCGACTGTAATAGACGGCGGCATCGCCATCTATTCTGCCGGCAATGATTCCCAGCCGTATTCCAACTATCCGGGCGGTTACAGGGAATGCATATCCGTGACATCGATAGGTCCGGACGGGCTTCCTGCATATTACACATGCTATGGCGACGGCTGCAACATAGCCGCTCCCGGCGGTGAAACCACAGGTCATGCCGGCAAGGAAAAGGCCGGAGTCCTTTCTACCCTTGTGTCGGAAATAAGCGGGACCGACTATGGCTATAACCAGGGTACATCCATGGCCTGCCCTCATGTATCGGGTGTCGCTGCCCTCGGACTTTCGTACATGCTCCAGAAAGACAAGAAGATATCCAGGGAGGACTTCATCTCCATGCTCCTTACATCGGTAAACGAGATAGATTCCAGATTCGAAGGCACCAAGACTACCGGTGCGACACTCAATCTTGAAGATTACCGGGGAAAGATGGGGTCAGGACTTGTCGACGCCTACCAGCTGCTTATGCAGATAGAAGGTACGCCATGCCTGAAGGTCCCGACAGGAAATCTGGAACTCATAACCCTTACACAGTATTTCGGCGGTTCCGCAGAGGATCTTACATATACCGGGCTGGAGATTTCCGATGCTGACATCGAGAAGCTCGGCATGCCTGCAAAACCGAAGATGTATAATGGCCAGCTTATGATCAAATGTACCAGACCAGGCGTCGCCCATATAAAAGTGAGCGCTGTGGCAGGAGGTAAAAGACCAGGGTCGGAGTCTGTCATGGGTGGAATTGAAGTGACCAAGGAGTTTGCTGTAATCGCCAGGGAATCTGCTGCTTCCAATGGCGGATGGCTGTAAAAAACGATAATATGGATAATATGAAAAAATATATCTGTTCTTTATTTGCTGCAGCCTTTGTGCTGCTTCTGTCAGGATGCTCGAAAGATGATACGCCTGTGGTAGACGAAGGTGTAATAGGGGAATGGCACCTGACTTCGTGGACCGGAATTGCTCCGGCCGAGGACTTCGATGTGTATATCGAATTCCGCGCAGACGGCGGATTCGACCTCTACCAGAAAGTCGAGACTTCAGTATTCGTTAAATATTCCGGCAGGTTCACTGCAGAAAACGGCTCTATTTCCGGAAGCTATTCCGACGGAGAGCCTTGGGGAACAGGATATGCCTACGAAGTGAGCGCTGACGGCAAAACCCTGACCATGACTGCAGGGTCCGATGAAGTAAGCGTATACTCGAAGACCGATATCCCGGAAGAGGTACGCGCCGCTTCCGATGCACTGACAAAAGCATCTTCATACGGAGCAGAACGCTTCCTGTAACATAAATACGATACACGAAAAGAAGGCGGCTGAAATGCCGCCTTTTTACGTTACTGATACCCGGTATTCCCTTTTGAGAGCGGGTAACATCATATCAGAATGCTTCCGTCATGTTCATGTAGAAGAGTATGCCTTTCACTCCTGGCTCCCTTCCGAAATCCATCCTGAAATTCTTGTTCTTCTGGATCTGTATCCGGATGCCGACACCGTAGTTCAGTTTCCATTTCTTCCAGTCTAAAGGGGTGTTTCCTATTGTGCCTGTCCCGCCCCAGACTACGAAACCGAGTTTGGACCAGAAGGTGCCCCTCTCGAAAGCCTCGTTGGAGCCGAACATGTGCCTGTATTCCACTATGCCGTAGGCCATGGACTTGTCACGGTACTTTCCCCAATAGTAGCCTCTCAGGTCGAAAGGGGAGCCGAACATCGGAAGTTCGGTGAAAGGTATCTCGTTGAACCCGATCTGGGTCTTTGCCGTCCATCCCAGTACGCTGCGGCGGCGGAAAAGCGGAACGAACTGCCTGTATTCCAGTTCGACTATCTGATAATCATATGCTCCGCCGAATGCCTTGCCATATACTTTGCCCGATCCGCTGACAAGGAAGCCTCTGGACGGCGTGGCCACATCATCCCGGGTATCGTACTGCAGCAGCGCCCCGAGACCGACATTCAGATACGAAGGTTTGAACCTGTTCACATAGGGGTCTGCAAGCATTACCGGATTCATGTCAGTGGATCTGGTATAGTTTATATCTGCCAGTCCTCCGAAAAACAGCCCCGGCCGTGCCTGCCATACGAACCTCGGGTTAAGCTGGAACAGAGTCTTGTGGAAACCTGTCGTTTCGCTTCCGCGGGGCGTATTCTCGATGGTTTCCATTCCTTTACCGTAATAATTGGCCGGCTCGTTCCTGTATGAATACTTCATATACAGGCGGTATTTGTCCTCGTTGAAGAAGAAAGTCCCGGAGCCGGCGACTACGATTGTCCCGTTAAGGGAGAGGTTGAAGCCTATTGGAAGAAAGGACCGTTGGGAGACGGTATCCTTCTTATCCATCCTGAATGACATCAGCATCGCCCCGCCCACTCCTAAGGATGCTTCCGGGGTATAGGACGGCCCTCCCAGCACAGATACCCAGACCTTGTCCGGATCGCGTACACGTTTCTTCTTTCCGGCGGACGCATCGGCACCGTTCAGGAAAAGCAGACTCAGGCAAGAGAGTACCATCAGAGTCCTGTTGAATGTCCTGAAAGGAATCATAGCCTGTAATCCCATTTTTCCAGAGCCTTGTTCCAGTTCTGCTCGACGAGCCGTACCGTCCTTTCCGAGTAGTTGTACCTGTTTTTCTTGAAACTCTTATGGCCCAGGACATATTTTTCCATTCCGCTGCGGGCATTTTCAAAACCGCTGACGGACAGTCTGCCGTATATTTCCTGCGCCATTCCGAGAGGGTCCTTTTCGAAATCTTCGAACCGCACTTCCACCAGATTGCCTTCCGGAATGAGTCCTTTTTCGGATTCGTATTTGTCGAACAATTCGCTGTATGTCACGATGATCTCTTCTTCAAGCTGCCGGTCGGATATCTTCTGCAGCTGGAGCGACTGCAATATGTTCCTGAAAAAACTGCGGGTAGATTCGAATACCGTGTACGGGTTCCGGACGAGATAGATGAATTTGGCGTCCGGATACATCTCCAGCAATGTGCTGATCCTTCCGGTATGGGGCGGGTTTTTGCTCAGGTAGACGCTCTTGCCCTGTCTGTAGAGGGAAATCCTTATCAGCTTGTCGAGGTTGTACTTGAATGTTTCCTTTTCTTTATCCGTGATTCCGTTGAACAGAAGATACCTTTCCCTGTAGATTCCCGTCAGCTGGGGAAAGAACCAGAAATTGTAAAAGGAGTACGGCATCATGTTCACCAGGGCGAACTCCTCTTCCTGCGGGAGGTCGGGGCCCAGTTCGACAGAATCGGTGGGCCTGTGCGATGGCATCAGTACTTTCGTGCACGCCCTGAAAAAGCCGTATCCCCAAAGCATTATGTGAGGGAAGACCGTCTGGTATGTAGTGCAGTAGCCGTACCGGCTGTCTCCGGAAAGTACATTATGGACGAATGTCGTCCCGCTGCGCCAGTGCCCGAGTATGAAGACAGGGGCTTCCATCTTGATTTCAGGAAGCTTTTCCCAGTGTCTGCCGTTTATCCTGTAGACCGGATCCAGTATCCTCTCTATACATTTGGTGGTACGGAATCTGCCCCGGAATTCCGGGTCTATGCGGACTCCGTTGCATACCTTGTCGAAAGTGGCGCGATCCGCACCTACAAGAGTATTCACAGGAAGGGTCTCGAATTTAAGCAATCCCATATTTTCTTGATTTAGACTTCGTTTTGCAGATTATCCCTTGCATTTGACATCGATGCCCCTGCTGCGCAGAAAGGCGCAGGCCTTTTCTATCGCCTCATGATGTTCTGCCCCGATCCCCAGACTTTCAAGGTCTATCACCAGTTCACTGCCGGAAGCCTGCGGCTCTTCATCAGGTCCGATAATCATCCCGACGCCAGATGTGAAGTTGCTGACGGGATCGATGATTATGAATGAACCGGTCGCCCTGTTGGTCTTGTAGCTGTCATACATGAGTACACTGGAAGTGGAAATGTGCACAAGTCCCACCTCATTGAGGGAAAGACCGTCGGATTCAAGATGATCGAGGGTGTTTACGTCTACCCTGTAGTCTATCTTTCCTATATGTGCACGAGAAGTGTTGGTCGTCTGCTTCAGGAAAAACGCCTTGCTCCTGTCCATCTTCTCTTCGTCCATCCATACGACCATTGCCTTGAAATGGTGCCCGGTCTCAGGTCTGTTGTCAGGCCTTACCAGCATTTCTCCCCTGGACAGGTCTATTTCGTCTTCAAGGGTAATGGTGACGCACTGCGGGGCGAATGCGTATTCAAGTTCTCCGTCATAGGTCACGATGCTTTTTACCCTGGAGGTCTTTCCTGAAGGAAGAGCCATGACCGTGTCTCCTTTGCGGATTGTACCGGATGATATCTTCCCGCTGAATCCCCTGAAATCCAGGTTCGGACGCATGACATACTGCACAGGGAAGCGGAAGTCGTCCATGTTTATGTCCCGGTCTATCCTGACTGTTTCGAGGTATTCCATCAGCGCAGGACCTTCATACCACGGTGTCCTGCCGCTTTTCTCCACGACATTGTCGCCGTCCAGGGCGGAAAGCGGAATGCACCGGATGTCTTCTATGCCGAGGTTCTTTGCGAACCTTGTATATTCGGATGTTATTTCGTCATACCGTTCTTTGGAGAAGTCTGTCAGGTCCATCTTGTTGACGGCCAGGACTATGTGTTTTATTCCCAGCAACGAGACCAGATATGTGTGCCTGTGTGTCTGGGTGAGTATGCCGTTTCTGGCGTCTACCAGGATTATCGCCAGGTTGGCCGTCGAACCTCCGGTGATCATGTTTCTGGTGTACTGTTCGTGTCCTGGCGTATCCGCTATGATAAACTTCCTCTTGTTGGTAGAGAAGTAACGGTATGCTACATCAATGGTTATACCTTGTTCCCTTTCCGCCTTGAGCCCGTCCAGCAGCAGGGCATAGTCGATATGGTCGCCGGCTTTCCCCATTCTCTTACTGTCCCTCTCCAGAGACTGTAACTGATCGTCATATATCCGTTTGCTGTCATACAGGAGCCTTCCGATGAGTGTGGACTTCCCGTCATCTACGGATCCCGCCGTGAGCAGGCGCAGCAGATCCTTCTTTTCGTCCTGTTCCAGGTATTCTTCTATGCTGAGTCTTTTCGTTTCCATTGTATGAAAATTAAAAATATCCTTCCCTCTTTTTCTGCTCCATGCTGCTTTCCTGATCGAAATCGATGACACGTGTGGTACGTTCGCTCTTGGTGGTGACCATCATTTCCTCCACTATTTTCTCTATCGAGTCTGCGTCGCTCTCGATGGCCCCCGTCAGAGGCCAGCATCCCAGTGTCCTGAAGCGGATTTTCCTCATTTTTATTTGGCTTCTGTATTTTTCCGGAAGCCGGTCGTCGTCAGCCATTATAAGGTTTCCGTCGATCTCTACGGCAGGGCGTTCCTTTGCGAAGTACAGAGGCACGATAGGAATGTTTTCATGTCTGATATATTGCCAGATATCCAGTTCGGTCCAGTTGCTCAGAGGGAATACCCGGATGCTTTCACCCTCGCGTATACGGGTGTTGTAGATGTCCCACAGTTCCGGACGCTGGTTCTTCGGATCCCAGTGCTGGAATTCGTCCCTGAACGAGAAAATCCTTTCTTTTGCCCGGCTCTTTTCTTCGTCCCTTCTGGCTCCGCCGAACGCTGCATCGAATTTGTATTTTTTCAGGGCATCGAGCAGGGCCTGCGTCTTCATCAGATCGGTGTGTACCTTACTGCCGTGCGTGAACGGCCCGACGCCGGCTTCGTATGCTTTCCTGTTATACTCTACAATGAGATTCCAACCGTGTTCCTTTGCGTACCGGTCGCGGAACTGTATCATTTCCTTGAATTTCCATTTGGTGTCGATGTGCATGAGCGGGAAAGGCGGCTTTCCTGGATAGAATGCCTTTTCGGCAAGCCTTGCCATTACGGACGAGTCTTTTCCTATGGAATAGAGCATCACCGGGTTGCGGAACTCGGCCGCCACCTCCCTGATGATGTGGATGGATTCTGCTTCAAGAGCCTTCAGATGGCTCAAACTGTAACTTTCTTCCATTATATATTGTATTGTTTTGTTTTTATATATTCTTCGGCTTCTTCCGGTATGACATAGAGGAACCCCGGTCAGAGCCTTATTCTGGGGAATGCTGCATCAAGGATCCGGTCTACACACTCTTCCACGCTGAGACGGGAAGTGTCTGTATCTACGTCAGGGGCTTCCGGAGCCTCGAAAGGAGCGGAAATACCGGTGAATTCCTTTATCTCTCCACGTCTGGCCTTGGCATAGAGGCCTTTTACATCCCTTTTCTCGCATTCTTCTATCGGAGTCGACACGAATATTTCCATAAAGTCTTCGGCTCCTATGATGTCTCTGGCCATATCCCGCAGTTCACGTGTGGGACTGATGAAAGTAGCCAGGGTGACTATTCCAGTCTGAGTGAACAGCCTGCACACTTCAGCCACTCTGCGGATGTTCTCTTTCCTGTCCTGCGGGGAGAATCCCAGACCGGCATTGAGCCCGCACCTGACATTGTCCCCGTCTATGATCCGGCAGAATATCCCTTTCTCCGAAAGGGCCTTTTCAAGAGCGACCGCCACGGTGCTTTTCCCTGAACCGGAAAGACCTGTGAACCATAAAGTAAGACCTCTCTGTCCCAGAAACGCCTCCTTTTCACGGCGGCTTTGCATTTTAGAGAATATCGGATAAATATTGTTTTCCATAATATCAGAATTTCCAGAAGACCGGTATGAGTATCATCGAAATAATGAATGCAATTATGTTCAACGGCAACCCGAACCGGGTGAAATCCCGGAACTTGTAGTTTCCGATTCCCTGGGCTATCATGTTGGTCTGGTAACCTATAGGGGTGGAGAAACTTGCCGATGCGGCGATTGTTATGGCCACGAAGAATGGCATCGGATCGATTCCGAGCTGGGTGGCTGCGGACATTGCTATCGGAAAGGCGAATGCCGCTGCCGCATTGTTGGTGATGAGTTCGGTGATTATATTGGTGGTAATATAGAGGGCGGCCAGAACCATCAGCGGAGATACGTTGCCGGAAATGGCGGAAGTCAGTTTGCCTGCCAGCATGTCCGCCAGACCGGAGTTCGTCATGGCTTTGCTGATTGCCAGGGCACTGGCTATTGTAACCAGAATATCCCATGAGATGAATTTCGTATATCTTTTGGCAGGGAAAAGATTCAGGGCGGCCATGATGACGGTCACTACACATACCCAGAAGAACATATCCAGTTCTATTCCCGGTATAAGGGCCTTTATTCCTGGCATCTGTCCGAAAGTAGCTCCTGCTATCATTATTGCCAGAAGCCCTATGGATACCCATTTCTTCCATTTCGGACAAGGGATTTTGTGGGGCTTTCCGTTGCTGAGCATCAGGAACTCGCTCGAATCCCCCCAGTTTGCAAAGAATGAATCGTCAGTCTCGATTATGAGCGTATCCCCTTCTTTCAGGATAAGGTTTTCCGTATCGGACTGCGTTTCCCCGTTTCTTCGTATCTCCAATATACGGGCTCCGTATCTCTTGTCGAAATCGAAATCCTTGAAAGGAACGTTTATTCCCTTGAACCTCGGTCCGATGACTGCTTCTGTTTTATGCAGGTTCCTGTTCTGTCCTGCAACTGCCGTTTCTTCCGGTGTCTTGTCGGACGGTAAAAGCCTGTTTCCGAACAATATGATATACAGTATTCCGACTACGGCTATCACTCCTCCGACTTTCCCCAGTTCGAACATCGAAAATCCCTTATATCCTTCCTCGAGCATCATTCCATGGACGACAAGGTTCGTAGAAGTGCCTATGAGCGTGCACATTCCTCCGAGTATTGCCGCATAGGAAACAGGTATGAGGAACTTTTTTACGTTCAGTCCTGCTTTTGCCGCCCATTCCTTTACTATCGGGATAAAAATCACGACTATGGGAGTATTGTTCAGAAATGCGGAGATCCCGGCTATCGTCGGCATAAGCTTCGAGTATCCTTTTCTTGCCGTCTGCCTTTTCCCGGGACGCACAGGCAGTATATGGCTTATCATATGCCCCAGGGCATCGCTCCTGCGGATGCCTTCGCTTACCAGAAACAGCAGGGCTACGGTTATCATCCCTTCATTGCTGAACCCTGCCAGAAGTTCTTTTGGCGACAGGATTCCCGTACACATGAAAAGTACGCATACGGAAAACATCACAAGTCCCGGTCGCATAAGGTCGGCGACCAGGACAGCCAGCATTCCTAACAGTGTGATAAGCACGAAAATTACCTCAACATTCCCTTCCATCGATATTTCTGCATGTCATATTGTCACAAAAATTTTACTCATAAGCAAGAAATATGCAATATGTCGCGTGTCCTGAAAATATTTGTTGTCAAAAATTCGCTTTTCATGGTCCAGGTTTCTATATTTTCCGTTTTCAGTCCGGTTATTATTATACCGTTTCATGACTTTCCGGGTTCCGTCGGCCCGGAAAGAGCGGCAAATGAAAATTTATCGTATATTTGCCAGATTTATAACCTGTAACACATTAAATATAATGGGTATATTCGACAAAGGGGTCCAGAAGACCAAGCGCAGCTTTTTCGAGAAGCTCTCAAGGGCGGTAGTAGGAAAGTCCAGGGTGGACGATGATCTGCTCGATGCGATCGAGGAGGCGCTCGTAGCTTCCGACATGGGTGTGGAAACGACCCTCAAAATCATTGACAATCTTGAAGAAAGGGTTCATAAGGACAAATATGTGTCTCTCGATGAACTGACTGAAATGCTCAGGGATGAGATAAGCAAGCTTCTGGATATATCCGAAGAGGCGAAGGACAGTGTCGCCCCGTTCGATTTTTCCAGGAAGCCGTATGTAATCATGGTGGTGGGAGTGAACGGAGTGGGGAAGACGACCACTATCGGAAAACTTGCAGGCATGCTCAGAGCCCAAGGCAAGAAAGTCGTTCTCGGAGCCGCCGATACGTTCAGGGCCGCCGCGGTGGACCAGCTTACCATCTGGGCGGAAAGATCCGGGGCGGATATCGTAAAGCAGGCCATGGGTTCGGATCCGGCTTCGGTGGCTTATGACACTGTCAGTTCGGCGGTGGCCAAAGGGGCGGACGTAGTGATTATAGACACTGCCGGAAGGCTTCATAACAGGATCGACCTTATGAATGAACTGACGAAAATCCGTAATGTCATGCGGAAAGTCATACCGGACGCCCCTCATGAAGTGCTTTTGGTGCTTGATGCTTCCACGGGACAGAATGCATTCCAGCAGGCCAAGGAGTTCGCTCGCGCTACGGACATCACGGCCCTTGCCGTCACCAAGCTCGACGGAACGGCTAAAGGCGGGGTAGTCATAGGGATAGTGGACCAGTTCAAAGTGCCCGTGAAGTTTGTCGGCATAGGAGAGGGAGTTGATGATCTGAAGGTATTCGACAAGAAAGAATTCGTGGATTCGCTGTTTTCGAAAGAAGATTTCCATTGAGTCCGAAAATAGCCCCGTTTTAAAAGTAAATAGGAAAAATAGGATTGCTTATAATCTGAAAGCAAAATTTTTAAAATGCCTCGCAAACTGTTATGCGGGGCATTTTTTTTGACTTTTTTGCTTTGATTTGTCATTCTCTATTTCTAACTTTATCAGAAGTTTACGGCCTAACTAAGCACATCGCTATTAACAACTATTATAAACTAACAAATTCGAGCCTATGGTAAGAAAAATCTTCTTGTTGATTTTCTGCGCACTATCATTTGCATGTCTGTCCGCACAAGGACAGGACGTCAATGTGCGTGGCCGTGTCGTGGACGAGAACGGCAACCCGGCTGTCGGGGCCGCCGTTATGCTTGTCGGGGCTGATAACATCGGTGTCATTACTGATGTTGAGGGTAAATTTACTATTACCGCTCCATCGGGGGGGGGTACTTCAGATTTCTTATTTGGGTTACAAGACTCAGGAAGTCAATGTGGCGGCAAGGGTTGACGTTGCCCTTGAACCTGATTCCGAGGCCCTTGAGGCTGCAACCATTTCAACAGGTATGACCAATGTCGACAGGCGTCTCTTTACCGGAGCCTCCGACAGGCTGATGGCAGAGGATATGATGCTCGGCGGAGTCGCCGATGTCAGCCGTTCTCTCGAGGGCCGTGCGGCCGGCGTATCTGTCCAGAACGTTTCTTCTACTTTCGGTACCGCACCGAAGATCAGGGTCCGCGGCGCAACTTCGATTCTTGGAAATTCCAAACCTCTGTGGGTTGTCGACGGAGTCATCATAGAGGATGTAACCGAGGTCAATACGGATGAATTGTCTTCCGGAGACGCAATTACCATGGTCAGCTCGGCCATAGCCGGCCTCAACTCGGACGACATCGAAAGCATAAATATTCTTAAGGACGGTTCGGCGACATCTATATACGGGGCGAAGGCCATGGCCGGCGTGATCGTCATCACTACCAAAAAAGGACGTCCCGGATCCGCCAAAATCAACTATATGGGTGAGTTTACCATGCGTCTCAAGCCGTCATACAGGGATTATAATGTCATGAATTCCCAGGACCAGATGAGCGTGTACTCGGAATTGGCCGACAAGGGATTCCTCGGACTTGCCGAGACATTGCGTTCCAGCGAGTACGGCGTTTACGGTAAAATGTACGAACTCATCAATACCTACAATGAGACAACCGGACAGTTCGGCCTTCCTTACACTCAGGCTGCCATGAACAGCTATCTCCGCAAGGCGGAGTATCTCAACACCGACTGGTTCGATCTCCTGTTCAACGACTCTGTCATGATGAACCATTCCGTAAGCGTTTCTCTCGGCAGCCAGAAGGCTTCATCGTATATCTCGATGAGCGTCATGGACGATCCGGGCTGGTACAAGAGGAGTTCCGTAGAACGTTATACCTTCAACGCGAATACCACTTTCCGCATATTGGATAACCTCAGTTTCACCCTGCTTGCAAACGGAAGCTACCGCCGTCAGGAAGCTCCCGGTACATTGAGCCAGGAGGAGGACGCGGTGTTCGGTGAAGTGAACAGGGATTTCGATATCAACCCGTTCAGTTTTGCTATGAATACTTCCCGCGCACTCGACCCTGATCAGGACTATGTGCGCAACTATACTTCGTTCAATATTTTCGACGAACTGGAAAATAACTACATGTCCATAAACGCGACTGACATCCGTTTCCAGGGCGAGCTCAAATGGACCATCGTGCCGGGTCTCGATTTCAATTCCCTGGCATCGTTCCGCTATACCCAGACATCGATGCAGCATCACATTATGGACCAGTCCAACCAGGCAAGGGCCTACAGGGAAATGTCCGATGCCGTCATACAGCAGAGCAATCCTTTCCTTTATGACGATCCTGACCAGCTCAACCAGCTGCCTGTGACCATCCTTCCCGACGGAGGTATCTTCGAGAAGAGGGAGTACCGTTCTCCGAGCTATACCATACGTAACACCCTTACCTGGAACCATGAGTTCAACAAGACCCATCTGGTGAACCTCTATGGAGGTATGGAGATCACACAGGTAAGAAGGTCCAATGACTGGTTCCGCGGCTGGGGCATGCAGTATGACCAGGGGGAGCAGGCTTTCTTCAACTATCTTGCATTCAAGAGGGCTTCCGAGCAGGGTGAAAATTATTTTACGCTTGAGAATACCGTCCGCAAGACAGCCGCTTTCTTCGCCATGGCCAGCTACTCCTACAAAGGCCGTTATTCGTTGAACGGTACATTCCGTTATGAAGGAACCAACCGTCTGGGCCGTTCACGTTCCGCCCGCTGGCTTCCTACCTGGAATGTCGGAGTCGCATGGAACATGCATGAAGAGGAATGGTTCAAGAACATGAGTTCCGATGCGCTTTCACACTTCACTCTCAGGGGGTCATACTCTCTGACGGCAGATGCCGGTCCTGACTGGATTTCCAATGCTACCGCAATCATTGCGAGCTATAACACCACCGGCCGTCCTTCAGCAGACAACAATGAGACCGGACTGCAGATCAGCATGCTCGGAAACGACGGACTTACATATGAAAAGAAGCATGAGCTCAATGTCGGTATGTCTGCGGGCTTTATAGGCAACAGGATCAACCTCGAACTGGATGCATACTGGAGAAACAACTTCGACCTCCTCGGAAGGACCAACACTGCCGGAGTAGGCGGTGAAATCTGGAAATACGCCAATGTCGCCGACATGAAGTCAAAAGGAGTCGAGTTCACGCTCTCTACCAGGAATATAGACACCAGGAATTTCCGCTGGACTACCGACCTTACATTCTCGTGGAGCGAGCAGAAGATCACGAACCTCGATACTGACGCCAACATCATGTCGCTGGTTTCCGGTACGGGATACAACCTTGAAGGATATGCTCCGTCATCATTGTTCTCCGTTCCGTTCAAAGGACTGGATTCCGAAGGATTCCCTGTTTTCGAGATAGGAGGCGTTACCTATGACAAGACCAACTACAGCTCGATCGATTTCCAGACCACGGAGGAAGATATCCTCAAGACGCTGAAATATGAGGGCCCTATCGACCCTATCTATACGGGAGGCTTCGGAAATACATTTACCTGGAAGAACCTGCGCCTGAATGTCTTCATGACTTACGGCTTCGGAAATGTCATAAGGCTGAACCAGGTATTCAAGTCCCAGTATTCTGACTTCTACGCCATGTCGAACGAATTCAAGAACCGCTGGACCGTCTCAGGAGACGAGAATACGACCGATATCCCTGTAATCGCCAGCCGCCGCCAGATCCAGGAATATACTTCTACAGGTCTGCGCACAGGGTATAACGCATACAATTATTCAAGTGCGAGGGTTGCTAAAGGAGATTTCATCCGAATGAAGGAAATATCCCTTACCTATTCGTTCCCTAAGAAGATGATCAGCAAGGCCAAGTTCGACAATCTTTCTCTGAAAATACAGGTGACCAACCCGTTCCTTATCTATTCTGACAAGGCTCTGGGAGGACAGGATCCTGAATACTATTTCTCAGGCGGTGTGTCATCTCCTTTAGCCCGCCAGTTCACACTGACACTCAAGTTCGGATTCTAAACCATTACGGATATGAAAATGAAGATTTTATCAACAATATACAGAACAGTCCTGGCTGCTGTTCTCCTTCCGGTGCTCTTCTCCTGCAACGCATTCCTGGACGAGATGCCGGACAACCGTACCGAGCTCGATACGCCGGACAAGATATCTCAGATCCTGGTTTCCGCATATTCAACGCTCCTTCCTGTGACGATGCAGGAACTCATGTCGGACAATGTTACCGATTATGGCAGCGACATGGATATCTATCAGTCCATATTCGACCAGTCATACCGTCTGATCGACGTAACGGGAGAATTCTTCGATTCGCCGTCCGAGGTATGGAACAGGACCTATCAGGCCATAGCTGCGGCCAACCATGCGCTTGAAGCCATCGAAAAGCTCGGGGGCGGAGAAGATCTCGATCCTTTCAAGGGAGAGGCCCTGCTGTGCCGTGCATACGGGCATTTCATACTTGTGAATACATTCTGCCAGGCATATAACACCGCTACGAGTACCGTCGACCTCGGAGTGCCGTATGCCACCGAGCCGGAGACCACTGTATTCGTTGACTATCAGAGAGGGTCGGTAGCTGATGTCTACAGCCATATCGCAGCCGACATTGAAGAGGGTTACCCTCTTATAGACGATACCGTATACGATCAGGTCAAATTCCATTTCAACTCAGCGGCGGCAGCTTCATTTGCAGCGCAGTTCTTCCTCTATTACGGGGACTACGACAAGGCTGTCGCGTATGCTACGGATGCCATAGGAGAAGATCCTACAGGTCTTTTCCGCGACTGGTCTCTGTATACCGGGACATCCGCTACGGAGTATGCAAATGCTTTCGTATCGACCGAAGAGTCTGCCAACTTCATGCTGCAGACGTCCAACTCCCTTTTCTTCAGATATCTGAACGGACGTTATTTCCCTACCCAGCAACTGATGCAAAGTGCCATTCTTACTTCTTCCCCATGGGGAGCCGGTTCCAACATGCCGTATGTGTATATCCTTTACGGTTATGGCAACAGGTCGTTCTTTACTCCGAAGTTTACCGAGAATTTCGTGTATAGCGATATAGTCGCCGGAATCGGACAGCCGTACAACATTTTCGTAGTCTTTTCATCGGAAAAGACCATGATCGACAGGGCTGAAGCCAATGCTCTGAAAGGCGACTTCCAGGCAGCTGCAGCGGATCTCAACCATTTCTATCACAGCCTCGGGTCTACACTCACCCTGTCTGATGATCAGATAGCCGATTACTATGCTGACAATGAGTACAATACCCTTCCGCTTGCTCCGGCAGGCCTTACTCTCGATGACAAGACGGCCAATATGGTACGCGCCTGCCTGCACGCGCGCAGGATCATGACAGTGCATGAAGGCACCCGTCTTCAGGACCTGAAACGTTATGGAGTATCCTATACCCATGCACTTGACGGAGAGGCTCCGGTCGAGGTGACTCCTTATGACAAACGTCTTGCCATCCAGTTGCCGAATACCGTAGTGGCTGCAGGGCTTGCTGAAAATCCGCGTTAACGAAACGATAACATAGAACCATTATGAAAAGAATACTTGAATATATGATACTGGCTGTCGCGGCTGTCGTTTCTGCAGTGGCCTGCAGCGAGGACAAGCTCAGCCCGACAAGCGTCATCGTAGACCCTATCAATCCGGAGACGGACTTCGACAAGTGGCTTGAAGAGAATTTCAGGGCTCCGTACAACATCCGCTTCCTCTACAGATACGAGGACATAGAAAGCGATATGACCTATGATCTCGTCCCTGCCGACGAGACCTGTTCGAGGATACTTGCAAAGCTTATCAAGTTCCTTTGGCTCGACCCTTATACTGAAGTGGCCGATGCGAATTTCATGAGGCAGAACTCTCCGAGGGTCATGCCTGTGATAGGTTCCGGAGCCTGGAATACCAACGGTACTCTCCAGCTCGGTACTGCCGAGGGAGGCCTTAAGATCACTTTCTATGTAGCCAATTGGCTCGTTACACAGAACTTCTTGACAATCAATTATAACAACGGTGTCGATACAACCGAAGGCTATACCGTGACCATCAACAGTATGGATGATATCAACTACTACTTCCTTCATACTGCCCATCATGAGTTCGGACATATCCTGAACCAGAACAAGGCCTATCCTACGGATTTCAACCTCATTTCCCAGAACGAGTATGTCGCCCAGTGGAATTCGATAACGGATGAAGAGGCTCTTCCGAGAGGATTCATAAGCGCTTATGCATCCAGCCAGCCGGGAGAGGATTTCGTCGAGGTCCTGTCATATTACATCACTTCGTCCGATGAGGAATGGAATGCGCGTCTGGCCATTGCCGGAAATGAAGGGTCGGAAATCATAGAGCGCAAACTCAATATAGTATCCAACTATATGATGGATTCCTGGAATATAGATATCGATGAGCTCCGTTCTGTCCTCGCAAGAAGGTACGGCGAGGTGGAAAGCATCGACTGGTCGGATTTTAGCACGGAGGAATGATTATGAAAAGACTTTCTTACATATTTACAACCATATTGGCTGCGGTATCCCTCAGCTCATGCTTCAACGAGATCGAGGATGTCTTTCCTCAGAGTTCTACCGAAAGACTGACACAGGAAGAGCAGGAATGTCTCGATCTTCTCCTGTCGTCAGAGCAGGGATGGCTCGTGCAATATTATCCGTCGGCAAGCAGAACCTACGGAGGCTTTGCCTATGCGATGAAGTTCGGGGAAGACGGTAATGTTACAGTAGCTTTCGAACAGGCTTCTGACCCGGAAGTGACCGTTACGAGCCACTATTCCATCAATGGATCTTCAAGCGTGACCCTGACTTTCGATACGTACAACGACTATATCCACGCCCTTTCGGATCCTGACTTCTATGGCGGCAATGCGTTTGAAGGCGACTTCGAATTCGCTTTCATAGACGGAAGCAGCGAGAGAATCGAATTCCGCGGGATCAAGACGGGAAACAGGATCGTCTTCATCGCTCTCGACGCTGAAACGGATATAATTTCCGCCATAAACAATGTACTCGATATGAAGAACCAGTACTTCATGTCATATAATCTCGGAGGCTCTATCGCGATGGAATGCGATCCTAACGGGTACAATAACCTTTATTATACCCCTGATCCGCAGAATCCTTATGCCGTTCAGGAAGTTCCTTTCGCCTATTCCGTCGACGGCCTGACATTCTACGAGCCAGTTCCCGTCGGGGCAGGTTCAGTACAGGATTTCGCCTGGAATGAAGAAAAGGAGTGTTTCGTGTCCAAGGAAGATGCTTCCGTAGAGCTTGTGGGCGAGAGAAACCCTATGTTTATGGATTATGAGGATTATCTGGGAACATATACGTTGAATTACAACCGCAATGCCTCCATTGAGGTAACCCTTACTCCTGCGGAATACGGTTCTACATATTATATGGAAGGATTCTTCGGGTATACTCCTGTTGTTTCCTGGACTCCTTCAGGATTTCTGTCGCTTCTGTGCCAGTATCTGGGCCAGGATGGTTCTTATTACGTATGGCTTTGCCCGTGGGACGGTGCGACAGGATATTATACCTGGAGCACGTCGGTAGGATTCAACCTCGTCAACAACGGTACCGATCCGGACAATCTGGTGCTGACCTTTGAAGACAACGGTGCATGGGGGTCATACCAGGCGACTTCGATCCTGATTTATGCATTCTCTTCTCAGACGGCAAGCAGCAGTACCGGTCTCGGTTATCTGGAGCAGGTACCGTCGCTTACGACATTAGTCAAGAACAATTAAATGAGCATGCCATGAAAAGAATATCATATATATTATTGTCGATGGCCTTTGCCGTTGCTGCCCTTGCCGGCTGCAGCAAGGAAGAGGCCGAGGAAACATATCTTAGGATAGAACGTTCGGACGTTGATTTCAGCGCTGCGGGCGGTACTGGGGAGATCCTTATTTCCACAAATGCGGCTTCAGTTTCAGCGGTTTCGGGAAAGGATTGGCTTACAATTACTTCTGAAAATACGGAGTCGGTTCTGTTTTCTGTGGCGGAAAGCGAGGATGAATTCTCCAGAGTGGCTTCTGTCACCATTACTGCGGGCGGTGTATCCCAGGAAGTGACCGTATCCCAGATGGGTGTCATTTTCGACATCGGTGCGGATATGATTTCGGATCTGTCCCTGGCTCCTGAAGGGGAGACATTGACTATTCCGTATTCGACCAATTCGGGTACTCCTCAGGTTACCCTGTCGGATAATTCCTGGCTGACTGCCGAAGTCGATTCTGAAAATATAATCCTGACTGCCGGACGGAATAACTCCAAGGAAGAAAGGACTGTATCCGTAACCATTGCTGCGGGATGGAAAACCCTGGAACTGACGGTCTCTCAGGCCAGGATCTATTATTTCCTTCAGGAATCCTTCTCTTTTTCCAAGGATGCGGTGACAGGCTATGAGATAGAGCCTACGGAGTCTCTTTCCGGTATCGGCTGGACTGTCTCTTCTGATTCCGATTGGATTACGGCTGAAAAGACTTCGGGCGGGAATCTTTCATTCACACTGGCGTCCAATGAGTCCGGCGCTACCCGCTCCGGAAAGATCAATGTGACCGATGAGTCCGGCTCTGCCTTGACTTCCATAGAAATACGGCAGGGAGTATGGAATTATGACTATTTCCTCGGACAGTGGACGCTGTATTCCAATGATGAACTCGGGCCGGTGCGTGCAGTCTTCCAGGAGAACGTCCCGGGCGAAAGCTATACCATGCTGATAGAAGACAGTATGTTAGGAGCCTTTCCGCTTTATGTGACCTATGACAGCAGTACGGCATCGCTGAATCTTAAGGCACAGTATGTTTCTTTGCTTGAAGGTCTTATTCCGGGATATTATTTCTGGTGGTGTGCTACATATGGAGAGTATGTCACATGGGCGGAAGAAGCCGGAATGGATATGGTCTACAATATGGATGACAAGAATCCTGAACTGGTCTGCGAAAGCGACGGCGAATACGGTGAGGACATAACAGGCTTTTCACTGTATGTCTTCTCAAGCCAGCAGGCTTCATCAAGCAATGTCGTGGGCTATTGGTCATTGTTCACTTCAATGACGAAGCTTACCCGCTAAGGCTTTTTCATAGACTTTATGCATTTTCTGAGGCCGGGCATGGCCTGCCCGGCGGGAAATGCACTATTGAAGACACTGGACTAACCAAATTTTATCAGATATGAAAAAATTTCTGCTGCCGCTGCTTTTGTGCCTGTGCGCATGCAGTGTCGATGAATTACAGGACAGGATAGACGGACTGGATGAAAGGCTGACAGCCCTGGAGGCGCAGGTCGAAGCTATGAACACTGAAATTTCCGGCCTGAAATCCCTTATTGAAGGGAAACAGTTCATTTCCGGCATAAGGACTAATGAAGACGGCGGGTTCACGCTTGAACTCGTGACGGATACAGGTGTGCAGTCGGAAATTACAGTACAGGACGGCGCAGACGGTCATTCTCCTCGGATCGGTGTGGCGGATTATGAAGGGGAGATGTATTGGACTCTTGACGGAGAATTCATTGAGGACGGGGAAGGGAATTATCTCCCGGTATCCGGAAAAGACGGCATTACACCCGAATTCAAGATTGAAGACGGAATGTGGTATGTCTCTTATGGCGGGGAATGGCAGGAGTGCGGAAAAGCGCAGGAGGAAGCCGAACCTTCGATTTTCAAGTCTGCCGTACTGAGCGATGACGGCAAATTTGCATATATCACCCTGCAGGACGATACGGTGCTTACGTTTGAAGTATACCGTCAGTTCGGGATATTGTTCGATTCTGCAGAAGGATATGTAGAGGCAGGCGCGAGCGTTACCGTGCCGTTTGTGCTTACAGGAGCAGATGAAAACACTGTAATCGAAACTATCGCAAGCAGCGGATGGACGGCTGAAGTCGAGGTGGATGACAGTATGGAGTCGGGATCGGTCATCGTTGCCGCTCCGGGGGAAAGCTCGACCGGAAAGGTGATAGTCCTTGTCAATGACGGAGGCTACAAGACCATCATGCGTACCTTGACTTTCATTTCGGGAACTCTGAATATCAGTACATCTTCGGTAGAAGCCCCTGCAACGGGAGGAGTCGTGTCCGTGGAAGTGGAGACCGATATGGAGTATGAGGTGGAAATACCGGAGGATGCCCAGAACTGGATTTCGTTTGTCGAGACCAGGTCCGGCATGAGGACGGAAACCGTCAGTTTCCAGGTTTCCGCCAACGGGACAGGCATGTTGCGCCAGACGGAAGTCAGGCTTGTTTCATCGGGAACTGTAGTGGAGACCATTCTTGTATATCAGATTATCGATTATGATAAGGACCTTCTGGTATTCAGGGTCAAGGCTGAAGAGTACACTTCTTCTTCGGCTTCAAAATATTCCAATCAGGTTTACCTGCCTCTTTTCGGCGAAGTTGCAGTGACAGTCAACTGGGGCGACGGCAGCAGGGAGGAAATCCAGAAGAAGGTATCGGGGGCAACGTCTCTCATTTATCATGAATACGCGGAACCGGGTACATATTATGTTACAGTCGGAGGCCGCGCGGAAGCCCTCAAGGGAACGAATGTAAACAAGAATATCGCTCCTGCCATTACAGGTGTCATACAGTGGGGCAGTCTCGGGGTCAATTCTCTGATGGACACTTTCAAGGGCAATACATCATTGACATCCGTACCTCAGCCCGAAGAAGGGGCCTTTGCCGCTGTCACTACCGCCGACGGGATGTTCGACGGCTGTACCTCTCTTGTTTCCGTTCCGGAAAACCTGTTTGCTTCTGCGACGGCTCTTACGGATGCAGGATCCCTTTTCAACGGATGTTCATCCCTGAAGTCGGTACCGGAGAATCTGCTTGCATCATGTCCTCTGGTAACGGATGTAGCCAGTATGTTTGCGGGCTGCGGGTCATTGGAGGAAGTTCCTTCCGGCCTTCTTTCCCGCCAGACGGAGGTGACTTCATTGGCAAATCTGTTTAAAGGCTGTTCTGCTCTGAAGACTGTTCCGGAAGATCTTTTCGCAAACCAGTCCAAGGTCAAGAATCTGGGGAGCCTGTTTACCGACTGTTCTTCTCTGGAGTCCGTGCCGGCCGGGCTGTTTAAGAATCTCGATGCCGTTACGGCTGCGGGAACGATGTTTAAAGGCTGTTCGGCATTGAAGACTGTTCCGGAAGGACTTTTCGATGCGTTCGGCAAAGTGACCAACATATCCAGTCTTTTCAGCGGATGCTCTTCTTTGGGCAATCTTCCTGCCGGTATATTCCGGAATATGTCGGCCGTAACTTCTGCCGGTTATCTATATGAAGGATGCGTAGGCATGACGGATTTCCCGCCGATCAAGAACATGACGTCCCTTAAGACGGTAAATGCCATGTGGAAGGATTGCGCTACCCTTGCAAGCGTTCCGGCCGATTATTTCCCTGAAAGCGTGTCGACAGGCACTACTACTGCATATATGTTTCAGAACTGTACTTCTTTAAAGACTGTTCCGGAAGGCCTGTTCGATGATTTTTCCAATGTTACCATCATCACGCAGATGTTCCAGAACTGTACTTCCCTGGAGTCTCTTCCTGTCGGGATTTTCGACAATATGAAAAAGATCAAGACAGCCAAGAACACTTTTGAAGGCTGCTCCGCCTTTACCGGAGAGTCTCCATATACCATTGTCGGTGACAGGAAGATACATCTTTATGAACGAAGTGCGGACAACGGTTTTACTGAGATAACCGGATATGACGACTGCTTTACCGGATGCGGGAAGATGGCGGATTATACTTATATCCCGATATCATGGGGAGGTATAAGCGACGGGACCACGGGAGTACCTGTACTTGAACTCAGTATGGTGCCTTCTGAAGGAGAGGAATATTTCCGCTTCGACATCAGTATCAAGGGTGCCGATGTGAAGTCCTGCAGGTATGTTCTCGGTGAAACGGAAACTGTCCAGTCCCGTCTGGAAGAAATGGGTGACTATGAGAAACTTTGCAACAGATACGGAACAGCTTTCAGTTCATCGGTAATCGGGAACATAAACTCGCCGGAAGGCCATACTGTATCTTCTTCCGACAATCTTGAACCTGCTACGGAATACACGCTCGTAGTCATGGCCGGCAATGTGCACGGAAATACGGTAGAGACATGTGTGGCTGTTACCGGTGATGTTCCGGAAGGCGAAGCCGGTTATGAAAGGTATATCGGTACCTGGACGGTGACATCGGCGTCATCCGAAATAACAGGAAAGCCCCAGACATTTACTGTCGAAATAGAGCCTTACAGGGTCAATGAAAGTTTCCGTGTTTCAGGATGGGGTATAACCGGTTTCGGTTCAAGGGATATCGCACCGTTCCTGATGGATTATTCGGGCGGCAATGTATCCGTGTCCACTTACGGGTATTACGGAATGTATAACCTGTATTATGTCTATCTGAAATACCGGTTCAAGAAGGAGGACGGCCTGTATTATGTCTGGACGACGGACGAAGATCTGGCAACGGGAACATTCGGGGATGACGGTACCGTGACTATAGAGATGTCCGGATTCACCGATCCTGCATCCGGCAATACCTATCAGGTCAGCGGTATGGATTATTTTCTGTATAGCGGAGGAAAGTTCTATGAAGTGGAAAATATGTTCAAGCCTGGATATACTGTAAGCGATTATAGTATAGGTCCTTATGTGCTTACCAAGTCCGGGTCTGAACAGACTCGTGCCCGCAAGGCCGCATCGGCATCGCCGGCTTTTGTGGAGCTTGAAACCGTCTCTTTGCCTGTGATTCCTGTGCGCCAAGGCGCATCGGAAGTTCTCAGATAAAGAGGCCGTATGGACATAAATATTGATCCGAAGGCGGCTCGCTGGGAAGTCAGCCGCCTTTTCTCCTTTGAACCTGTAATTGTTTTTCTCATTTTGATAAGCCCGACAGGTCTCTATGCCCGGAATCAGAAAATGAATTCGCTCAGAGCCGGCATAGGGATAAATGTCCACGAGCATTATTACGGGCTTTCAGCCGGTCCGTCCCAGTTCATAGAGTATAACAGGGAAATCAACGGATACTTTTCGGCAGGACTGAGCCTTCATACGGACCAGGCCCGTCTGCGATATACCACAGATGACCATATCAATAAAATAGGTGTAAGCCTAAGGTACATGGTTTCACCTTTTGCATATTTGAAATGGCTCGACTGGATAGAAATAGGTGTAGGTTTGACATATGAATACAGAAATGCAATGTGGAAGTCGAACGGCAATCAGTTTATAGTTTAGGATGACGGTGAAACGGTTTCATATCACCGGCTTACGCACGAAGGCCGCCATCATGTGGGCTTCGATTTTCCTATAAGGGCATATATTATCGGCAGTGCACGTTTTGAACTTTTCGCTTTCTTTGAAATCAAGACTGCATTCTTTGACCGTTCATTCGGGGTAAACCATTATGATGCAGGTCTGATGTTCGGCGTGAAGTTCTGAAAACGGATTTTCAGGCTTTGCCGCATATCAATTAAGCAAAAAAGTCCTATCTTTGCAAGTTGGTGAAAATTACTTGGAAATAATAAGATATGACTATTTCGTATAATTGGCTCAAAGATTATATCGAGTGTGATCTTTCAGCGCAGCAGGTGGCCGATGCCCTTACTTCCATAGGTCTTGAAGTAGATTCATTAGAGCAGGTGGAGGAGATTCCCGGAGGGCTTGCAGGTGTGATAGTGGCAGAGGTCGTGGAATGTTATGACCATCCGGATTCGGACCATCTTCATGTGACAAAACTGAATACCGGCGCCCCTGATCTTCTGCAGGTAGTCTGCGGAGCCCCTAATGTGGCGGCCGGAGAGAAAGTACTGCTGGCTACCGTAGGGACGCGGCTCGGAGAAGATTTCAAGATAAAGAAATCCAAGATAAGAGGCGTGGAGTCCAACGGAATGATCTGTGCGGAAGACGAACTCGGGATAGGACCGTCCCATGACGGAATCATGGTTCTGGACCCTTCTGCCGTTGTGGGTACTCCGGCAAAGGATTATCTGCATCTCGCGACAGACTATGTCATAGAAATCGGCCTTACGGCCAACAGGGTGGATGCCGCCTCCCATATCGGCGTCGCACGCGACCTGTATGCATACCTGAAACTTAACGATATACCTTGCAGACTTAATATTCCGGATGTTTCCGCATTCGAGGAAGGTCCGGAAGGCATCTGCACTTCCGAAGATGAAATCAACGGCGCGATCCCTGTAGAGGTGCTTGCCGCCGACGGGGCTCCGAGATATGCCGGAATAACCATAAAAGGAGTAAAAATAGGCCCTTCTCCTGAATGGATGCAGAAAAAACTGCTTTCGATAGGCCTTCGTCCTATAAATAACGTGGTGGATATCACCAATTTCGTCCAGATGGAGACAGGACATCCTCTCCATGCTTTCGATGCGGCGAAGATAATCGGGCACAAAGTAGTGGTCCGCAGGGCTGAAGAAGGGGAGAAATTCGTTACCCTGGATGGGGTGGAAAGAACACTTTCTTCCGAAGATCTGATGATTGCGAATCCTCGGAAAGCAATGTGCCTTGCGGGCGTTTTCGGCGGTGAAGAGTCCGGCGTGACAGAGTCGACTACCGATGTTTTCCTCGAGAGTGCGTATTTCAGCCCGGTATCCATAAGGAAAACTTCCAAGCGCCACGGACTCAAGACCGATGCTTCTTTCCGCAATGAGAGGGGGGCCGACCCTCTTGTCATAGACTATGCGGGCAAACGGGCTGCCCTGCTCATCGAAGAGCTGGCCGGGGGCAAGGTAACAGGCAGAATACAGGAATTCTATCCTGAAAAGATTGAAAGGAAAGCAGTGGATCTCGATTATGACAGGATCGAGTCTTTCATCGGCAAGAAGATAGGGCATGATACCATAGAGAAGATCCTGGAGTATCTCGCCTATGAATTCATCGAACGCAGGACCGCTGCAGACGGGACCCCTTCAGGGGCAAGGGTCGCCGTACCGTCATATATGGTAGACGTTTACCGGGAATGCGATGTGGTCGAGGAAATCCTCAGGATCTACGGCTACAACAATATAGAACTTCCTTCCGGTGTACGCATGTCCGTCAATGCTTCAGCCAGGCCGGAGCCTGAGGCTGTCCGCAATGCCGTTTCCGACTTCCTTGCGGCCAACGGTTTCGTCGAGACCATGAACAATTCCCTTACAAAGGAAGATTATTATGACAAACTCGTCACTTTCCCGAAGGAAAAGTGCGTACATATTGTCAACCCTCTCAGTTCCGACCTTAATGTAATGAGACAGACACTTCTTCTGAACGGACTGGAGGTCGTATCCTATAATATCAACAGACAGACGAACAATCTGCGCATATTCGAATACGGTTCCGTATATTCCCTGAAACCGGGCGGGGATCCTAAGGTGCTTTCGTCCTATGACGAGAAAACTGCCTATTCCCTGCTCGTTTCCGGTCCAGGTGAGAAATCATGGTGTGCTGAAGCGCACAAAGGCAGCTATTTCCAGCTGAAAGGCTATCTGGAACTGCTTCTGAAACGTTTCGGCGCCGACATATATTCAATGGAATACGATGCCGCCCCGTCCGACCTGTTCTCCGAAGGGCTCGTATACAGGTTGCCGGGTACGGGAGAACAGCTTGCCGTAATGGGTACTGTGGCTCCAGCCCGGCTGAAACAGTTCGGAATCAGGCAGCCTGTATTCGCGGCTGAAATAAGTTGGCCTGTATTCTTCGAGCTTGTCAAGAGGGACAAGATCAAATATAAGGAGCTTCCTAAATTCCCTGAAGTGCGCCGCGATCTGGCTCTGCTTCTCGATGAGAATGTAGAATACGCCCGGATCCGCAAGACAGCGTTCAGGACCGCAAAGAAACTTCTCAGGCAGGTGGACCTGTTCGATGTCTACAGAGGGGACAAGATACCTCAGGGCAAGAAACAGTATGCCATTGCCTTTACCCTTCAGGATACTGAAAAGACCTTGACGGACAATGAAGTGGAGAAAGTAATGTCCAAACTCCTGTCTGCCTTTGCCGGTGAGTTCGGCGCAACCTTGAGATAATCCGTATGCGGACAGCGTTAGTATACATTTCAGTGTTGGCCGTACTGGCTTCAGCTTTTGTCTCCTGCAGGCGGGAAGGCAAGGTGATACCGCGAGGCGAAATGGCTGAAATATATGCGGAAATGTTCGTTCTGGATCAGGAGATTGCCGGAGATCCGGATATCAGGAGAGAGGCGGATACCCTTTTCGTGTATGAGCCGGTATTCAGGAAATATGGCTATACTGCAGATGATTACAGGAGCAGTATGGCCTATTATATACAGGATCCGGACAGGTATGTGAGGATACTCAAACGTACCGTGGATATACTTGACGGCCGGAGAAAGGAACTGAAGTCGGAAAAGGCCAGACTCGAATCCATCTCGCAGTCTCAGGCAATCACGGAGTCTTTCCGCCCGGAAAGGATATATTTCCTGTCAGGACTTGCCAACAGGGACCGGCTGACCGTCGACAGTCTGGCATTCTATATAGACTCTACCGGAGGGTCTTTCGATTTCGATGTGCAAAAAGGATATGATACATTATATTCCGGTCCCCGTATATGTATCCTGAATGATACGCTTTCCGTATCCGATTCCGTTCCCGTGCTGCCGGTGCCGGAAAAAGTTCCGGGAGAAACCGCAGTCGGCGGCAGGATTTCCGGAGATATGAAACTCGACGGCAGGAAAGCCCGCATATCGGACCGGACGGGCGACCGGGCCGAGCCATTGAAGATGATTTCGGCGGAAGTCAAGAAAATAGAATTATGAAACGTATTGCTGCAGAATATCTTTATACTCTGGATTCATATGAGCCGTTAGTGAACGGTTTTGTGGAATATGACGATGACGGGACAATCGTTTCTGTGGGAGAGTGCGAAGATGTCGGAAAGGAGGAAACCTTTTACAAAGGGGCGCTGGTCCCTGGGTTTGTCAATACGCATTGCCACATCGAACTGTCCCATCTGCAAGGCAAGTTCGCAAAGAAGACGGGCATGGCCGGCTTCATCGACCAGATCAATGCCTTGAGGGACATCTCCGACAGGACTTCCCGCATGGAGTGTATCCGGAAATGGATGGACAGACTGTGGAGTCAGGGGGTATCTGCGATGGGGGACATAAGCAACGGCGATGAGAGTTTTCCTGCCAAGGCGGCTTCTCCGATGTATACGAGGACTTTCCTCGAAGTCTTCGGCTCTGAACCCGAAGATTGCGCGAAAGTAATGGAGTCCGTAGGGCAGCTGCAGGAAAAAGTGGCCGGGTACGGACTTGATGCCGCACCTACGCCGCATTCCTGCTATACGATGAGTCCTGAACTGCTGACTGCCGCAAGCAGGGCCGCATTGGATTCCGGATATCTGTCGTACCATTCGCAGGAAAGCCTCCAGGAGGAACAGATGCTTGTTTCAGGAAGCGGAGCCCTGTATGAAAACAGAAAGCGTCTTGGCATGAGCACTCCGCCTGTAACCGGACGTCCTTCGCTGTTTTATTTCCTGGACAGGATAGGGAAGATTCATCCTGCCCCTTTTGAGGAACACATACTGCTCGTCCATGAAGTATGTCTGACCGAGGAGGCCGCGGATGCTGTAAACGACAAGTTGAAGAATGCCTTTGTCGCCCTGTGTCCCATGTCGAATATTTTCATACATGATACCCTGCCTCCTGTAGCTCTTATGCGCAGGAAAGGGATGAAGATAACGGTAGGTACGGATTCTCTTTCGAGCAACGATACTCTTGATATCGTCGGAGAAATGCATTGCCTCCAAAAAGCTTTTCCGTATATAAGTCTGGGGGAAATACTGACATGGGCCTGCAGGAACGGGGCCTTGTTCCTCGGTAAGGAAAAAGGACTCGGGACAATCGCTCCCGGCAAGCGGCCCGGCATAGTACTGATTGAAGGACTCGATGCCGATGGCAGGCTTACTGACGGAAGCTTTTCCGGACGGATAATCTGACAGCGGCCCTCATGCATGGCCCGGAGGCCTGCTTTGCAGAAGACCCGTAAATAAAACAGATAATGACTGATGCTTAGATTTGAAGACATAGTTTTCGGCCCAATACACAGCAGAAGGCTTGGCGCATCATTAGGTGTGAACCTTCTTCCTCCCGAAGGGAAACTGTGCAATTTCGACTGCATATACTGCGAATGCGGATGGAACAGGGACGGGGCCGGCGGAGGCCGGATGCCGGATGAAGCCGCTGTCCGTGCCGCGATGGAAACCAGATTCCCTGCTCTGGCAACGGAAGGTACAAGGGTCGACTCCATTACATTTTCCGGTAACGGGGAACCGACTCTGAATCCTGATTTTGCCGGAATAATCGATACTGCCGTCCGGATGCGCGACCGGTATTTTCCGAAAGCCGCAATATCGGTGCTTTCGAACGCTACCATGACTTACAGACCTGATATTGTTTCCGCCCTTAAAAAGGTGGACAACCCGATCCTGAAGATAGACGCTCCTACGGATGCCGGTGCCGGGATAGTGAACAGGCCGTTCCCCGGTTACCATGTGGCTGACATTGTCGCCAATCTTGCCGCTTTCGGGGGAGATTTCATCCTTCAGACCATGTTCCTCAGAGGCGGAGGGTGCGATCCTGCCGACAAAGAGTGGCTGGAAGGCTGGATGGAGATTGTGGAGAAACTGCATCCACGTGAGGTCATGGTGTATACCATTGACAGGGAGACTCCGGAAAAAGGACTTGCGAAGCTTTCGGCGGAAGAGATGTCCGGACTGGTAAAGCCGCTGGTGGACAAAGGATTCAATATACAGATAAGGGGTTGACGCATGAGAGTGGTGATTCAGAGAGTAAAGACGGCAAGGGTGGATATCCCAGCTACCGGCTATTCTTCGGAAATAGGAGAAGGCCTGCTGGTGCTGGCTGCCTTTACCGAAGATGATACGGAACCGGATCTCGAGTGGATGGCCAGAAAGATCTGCGCCCTGCGTGTTTTTGACGATGCTGACGGCGTGATGAACATTTCGGTCCGGGATACCGGAGGCGAAGTCATGGTGGTAAGCCAGTTTACGCTGTATGCATCTACTGTAAAAGGAAACAGGCCGTCATATATCAGGGCCGCCAGACCGGAAACGGCTGTCCCTCTCTATGAAAGGTTCTGTTCCTGTATCGAGGCCGGACTCGGAAAGCCGGTAGGGCGGGGTGTCTTCGGCGCGGATATGAAGGTTTCTCTTTTGAATGACGGACCGGTAACGATTATAATTGATTCAAAAATAAAGGAATAGATACAATGAAGAATTTTTTCGCCGAATATGGCTATACTCCTGACAAGGAGGCGATGGGCAGGGCGCTCGATCTGATTGCCGCAAATCTGGAAAATATGGTGACCAGACCTGTTCTCCTGTCATGCTTTTCCATGATGGATGTGACGTCATTGAAGACGGACGATACCAGGACTTCGATACGCAGGCTTGTCGAGAAGGTAAACAACCTTCAGAAAGAGTATCCCGATTATCCTATGCCGGCTTCTATCTGCGTCTATCCGGATTTCGTAGAGACCGTCAAAGCATCCAAGAGGTGCGATGACGTACACATAACGGCCGTTGCCGGGTGCTTCCCGTCATCGCAGAGTTTCCTGGAGGTGAAACTGCTGGAGTGCGGAATGGCAGTGGAAAAAGGAGCGGACGAGATTGATATCGTTCTGGCGTTGAATGATTTTCTTGATGAGGACTATTCGGCTGCATCGGAAGAGATCAGACAGATACGCTCATGTATCGACGAGAAGGCCGCAGAGCAAGGCAGAAAAGTGTGTCTCAAGGTGATTCTGGAGACCGGACTGCTGATGTCGCCGGACCTTATTGCCAAGGCTTCATTCCTGGCAATGGAGGCAGGAGCGGACTTCATAAAGACTTCTACAGGCAAGGTAAGCGTCAATGCTACTCCGGCCGCCGCATATACGATGTGCGAATGTATCGCCGCGTATTACAGGAAGACAGGCAGGAAGGTCGGATTCAAGCCGGCAGGAGGCATATCCTCTGTCCTGGATGCCGTATCGTATTATACGATTGTCTCGACAGTACTCGGGGAGGAATGGCTGGACAAGAGCCTTTTCAGGTTCGGAGTAAGCCGTATGGCCAACAATATCATATCCGAACTGGAGCAGAAAACGGTGTCCTATTTTTGATTTTGCTGCATTTTTTCAGCTATAAAGCCAATGAAAAGTGCCTTGCAGGTATCTGCAGGGCACTTTTTTAAATTAAACGTTTGTTCATTCCGGAACACGGATAATACCAGATAATTTTGTCCCCGGTTTTAAAAGACACGAACTATGGACAGATTATTTGGATTGGCAGTGCTGCTTATGGCTGTAATGTCATGCAGCAAAGGAGGGGTGGATTTGGCTTCCGGTGCTTCGGACGGGGAAGAGCTTTCGCATGGCATGATAGTCTTGGGGGAAAGACTGGAGAACCCGTATACGACAGAGAACATATCTGCCGCGCTCGCTTCGGTCTATCCGACCAAAGGCAGGGTAGAGGTGGAACCTACGCATCTTTATGTAAGGTTCCTGCCTGTGGACCAGAGCGACTTCGATCTTATTTCGGATCTGGATCTTTCGGACTATCCTCTTGACTATGCTATCGTAAAGGACGGGGACTATTATCATGATCCGCAGATAGACGACGATAAGGCAACCTGGCAGTATGCCGTCGTTCCGCATGACTACGAATTCCCGGATGTCTACTATGAAATCATTGACAAGTGCTTCATTACGGAGAATGATGCTCCGGGCCGTTCTTCTGACGGCATAGACTGGGAGGCTGTAGAGAGAGAGGCATACCGGCTTACAGGAAACGCCGATATGCTGGCCGGGGCGCAGACCCGCTCCGGGAAAGTGAATCCTTCGGGCCGGATTACCATTGTAGATGACAGTGTGAATGGCGGAAAGCCTTTCGGTGTGGCAGGAGTAAGGGTCAGGTGCAACACTTTTGTAAAATATTCGCATACCTATACCGACAGGGACGGCTATTATACTATCCCGCAAAAATACTCGGCGAAGGTAAGGTATCGCCTTATATATAAAAATGAAAAGGGATTTGCGTTGGGATTCAATAAATTGCTTGTCCCTGCATCTACATCCGCACTCGGCAAGGCATCTCCTGAAGGCCTGAACTATACCATAACCAAGGATTCGGACAGGACGATGTTCACAAGAAGCGCCGTAAACAATTCTGCGTATGATTACATAACCAGATGCTCTGGCGATGATATGGACATCACTCCTCCGCCTTCCGATCTGAGGATATGGCTTTTCCCGTCCCTGGATGTCAGCAGCTCGGTAATGATCCATCATGGAGCTTTCGTAGAAAGCGGATATATCAAGAAATTTCTCGGGATATTTTCATCGGTGATTGCCTTTTTCGCTCCTGACGTTACTGTCGGAACGAAGTATCTTAACGAGTACAGCAGCATATACAGCGCAGTATGTCATGAACTTGCCCATACCAGCCATTTCGCCCAGACGGGAAAGGATTATTGGGACAGATACATACTTTATATCATGAAATCCTTTGTGTCATCTGGCGGCATGACATACGGAAACGGGAATGAGACCGATGCCGGATACTGTGCCGTTGGAGAAATGTGGGCCTACTATCTCGAGAGCGTCATGTATAAGGAGCGCTACGGCGGAAACGTTCCGTCTTTCGGAAGTTCGCACTGGTTTTCTCCGCAGATATTGAGAGTGCTCGATGAAAGGGGGATTACACGCTCGGACATACTTGCCGCCATGCAGCCGGATGTTACGGATGTCGATCTTCTGAAAACGCGCATGATGTCTTTATATCCGGATAAAGCCGTGGTGATCAATCAGGTTTTCAACAGATACAGGAATTTGCGATGAAGACGGCAGTACGTTATATTCTGATATTCATTATGTCGGTTTGGGGTTCCGGAGTTTCATTCGGACAGAGGGTTTCGGTCTCGACGAATCTTGTCGGATATCTGGATTTAGCTACGCTTAACGCCGAGGCCTCGTATGCTTGCTCCAGACACTGGAGTGCGGTGGCTGCCTTCAGGTATAATCCATGGACTTTCAACGGCGGCAGGCCAGGAAAGCAGTTCCAGCGCAGACAGCAGAGCTATGCTGTCGGAGGAAGGTATTGGCTGTGGCATACGTTTTCGGGCTGGTGGTTTTCAGGAAAACTGCAGTATCAGGAGTACAATACCGGAGGAATCATTGACCGGTCTGCGGACGAAGGGGACAGATACGGTGTAGGAGTCGGTGCCGGCTATACATACATGATCCATCCTCATTTGAATATGGAGTTCGGGATAGGTTTGTGGGGAGGATACGGGACATATGTAAGTTACAGCTGTCCTTCATGCGGTCTGACTGTCGGCCGTGGAGACGGTTTTTTCATTCTTCCCAACGATATTATGGTTTCACTCTCATATGTGTTCTGATATTATAAGGTGGTGTGCCGTGTCTGTCCTGATCTTCACGGTTTCATGCACTTCGTCCAGACAGCTGGCCAGAATCAGCCGGACGGAAACGGATGTGGATGTTTCCATACCTCCATTTGTGGAGGAAGAAGATGTAACGGAGATTCTAAAGGAAGAGGAAACACCGAAAAATGACGGAGGGCCTCTCATCATGAATGCCGTAAAGGACCTTGAGACAGGTGAGATGGTGGCTACCGATGTGATCGGAGCATCGAAAGTCGTGGCAAGATTCCGCAATGTCGCGGAAAGGTCAGGAAAAGTGACTGTCGAATTCGACGTCTCCGTACCGTCATCTTTGGTGGCTTCTAAATGGCAGCTCAGGCTTTTTCCCGAAGTGAGCATGCCGGACGGCTCTTTCCGTCTTGATCCCATACTGGTGACAGGTTCGAAGTACAGGACGAGACAGATACGGGGATATGAACGCTACAGGGAATTCATTGCATCCATAATAAGGGACAGTTCGGTTTTTGTCCAGCTGCGACCGCTTGAGATTTTCCTTGAGAGGAATTACCCTGATATCTATGCCATGAAGAATGATACGTCATTCGTTTCAGATCCGCAGGCTGCGAACATATTCGGTGTGACACAGGAAGAAGTACTGAGCCACTATACCAGGCACGGACTGGCCCTGCGCAACAGACGGAAGGAGATCAGGTCGGAAATGATGCTCGAGAAGCTTACCGGAGGTTTGAAAGGCAGGATAAGGCTTGATACGGTGATAGTTTCGGGTACAGATATACATTACAGGTACGTCCAGATGATCGAATGCCGTCCCGGTGTGAAAAAGATTCCGGTAAAGCTCGCAGGAGGCCTGTATGAAGACGGAAGACTCATATATGAGATACCCGGAAAAAACGGGATAGACTTTTATGTGAGTTCTCTTTCCTCCCTGGTCGATTCATCTCCGCATTACAGGTCGGTAATAGTAGAGAGGAACGTTTATGACTACACGAATGCCATACTGGATTTCCGGCAGGGGTCGGCAGATCTGGACACCGCTTCAGGTCCCAATGCCGCAGAGCTCTCCAGAATCAGGAAAAACATGGAAGGCATGCTGGGAATGAGCGAATACGTAATGGATTCGGTTGTCGTATCCGCATCCTGTTCGATGGAAGGAAGCTACAGGTACAATGCATCTCTGGCCTTGCGAAGAGCGGAGACAGTCATCGGCCTTCTTGAAAAAGGCACAGACAAAGGCCATGAGGAAATCTTCCGGAAGGCTGCGGTGCCGGAAAACTGGGAAATGTTCCTCACTGTCATATCGCACGATCCGTCGGTATCACGGGAATCTCGCGACAGGATACTTGAGTTGCCGTACAGAGAGTGTCCTGACAGTTCCGAGACGGTTCTGCAGAGTCTGCCGGAATACAGGTATTTCAGAGAGAAAGTATATCCGAGGCTCAGAACGGTAAGGCTCGGTTTCCATATGCACAGGAAAGACATGGTAAAGGATACCGTATATACGTCAGAGATAGATACGGCCTATATGGCCGGTGTCGAAGCCTTGAAGAACCTTGAATACCCGAAGGCCGTAGAGCTGCTTGGGAAATACAGAGACTACAATGCCGCCCTTGCATATCTTTCTGCCGGGTATGACAGCAAGGCTTTGGAAATCATATGTACTCTCGGCCATTATTCTGCCAGAGTGCTTTACCTGAAGGCAGTAGCCTTGTCGAGGTTGGGCAGGGACGGTGAAGCGGAAGCGGTTTATGGAAAGTGCGTGGAATTGGACCCGGCATTGCTGCATCGCGGCCGGTTGGATCCGGAAATTCAAAAATTCACATTTAAATATGATAAGTTATGATTTGTAAAAGAAAATTCTGTTTTTTTGCCGCAGGCCTGGCAGCGCTGCTGGCAGTAGGTTGTTCAAAGGAAAATGTTTCAGCGGATTGTATCGATGAGAGCCCGTTCATGTTGGAGATTTCAGTTCCGGAGTCTGCCACCAAGGTCACCCAAATACCTGAAGAATCGAAAGTAAATTCATTGCAGATTTATGTCTTTCGGGAAAACGGTGCGCTGGAAGCATATGGAAATGCGTCTTCGAATTCTCTGAAATTGGAGTGCCTTCCAGGGAAAAAGACCGTAGTGGCATTGGCCAACGCCCCGGAAATCAAGAATGTCCTGATCAAGGATTCCATTGATGTCAAAATCTCGGATCTGCAGGATAATTCTTTAGGCTCGTTTGTCATGTACGGCTCATAGTCCACGTCGGTAACTTCATACACAAGGAGGATTTCGGTTCCTGTGACCAGACTCGTGGCAAGGATATCCATCAAAAAAATAACTAACAAACTGTCCATGTCGCAGTATGAGAATACGGCGATACATATCAAGCGCATGTATATTATGAATGCCGCAGGCGATTTTCCGTATGGAGATACGCGGTATGAGACGGGCGGTAAAACGGGAAGTACTTATGCACCGAAGAAATGGTATAATCTGACCAAGCCGCAGGAAGAAGGGGATTTGCCGTCTTTCCTTAACAGCGGAGAGCTTTCGGATGCAGTGGCTTCAAGCAAGCTTTCGTATGAAAAGTCCCATTATTTCTATTGCTACCCGAATCCGACCGGAACGGCTTCTTCAGATGCACATGTGACCAGGCTTGTAATCGAGGCGCTCATTAATGATAATATCTATTATTACCCTCTTGATATCAAAGGAATTGAGAATAACCATACGTATAATATCAACGAACTTGTAATCACCCGGTTGGGATCTGAGAGTCCGGAGATTCCGGTAAGTTACTCTCAGGTGACCTTTACGGTGTATGTCAATGGCTGGCAGGACGGTTCCGATGAGAGCGTTACCATTTGATGTATGAGAAATATATTGTTTCAGTGTGCCTTGATTATGGCCCTTGCAGGGTGTTCAGTAAAGGAAGACAGGAGCAGCTGTCCGTGTACTGTAATGATTGACTTCACGCAGATGGACGCTGTCAGGCACAGTGCCGCTGATGTGCTTGCAGTCACGGACGGGACCCCTGTCCTGTATGAAACGGTTCCTTCTGAAAGATACGGGGAACAGTATTCATTCAGGGTAAAGAGAGTTTCCACCGTCGTCGATATTTCCAGCGGATGGCCCGAAAGGAATGGTGCGGAAACGGGCTTTACCGTAAGGGAGGGGGAACAGTTTCCTGAACTTTATCTGGATACGGAGTTTCTTGCAACCGACAGGGAGTCGGTGACTGTAACGGCGGATCTGCACAAGGTTTACTGTAATGTTACCATAGACGTCAGGTCGGAGGGCGTTTATCCCTATTCCCTTGCCGTCAGGGGAAACGTTTGCGGGTATGATGAAGAAGGGAATCCTGTGCCGGGTAACTTCATATATCAGCTTGTTCCTGATGAACATGGCTTGTGCAGTGTCAGGATTCCGAGGCAGTCTGATGCATCTCTCATATTGAGCATAACGGAGAACGAGGATGTCCTGCGTGAATTCGCTTTGGGCGAGTATATCATCAAAAGCGGCTATGACTGGACTGCAGAGGATCTTGAAGATGTTGAGGTTGTAGTGGATTATACTAAGGTAGACGTTACTTTCAGGGTCAATGATTGGCAGGATACCGTTTCGTTTGATGTAATAATTTGAAAAAAATAGTTTCAAATTCAAAAACCTTTTATATCTTTGCACCACTTTTGAGGCGCAGGTGGCGAAATTGGTAGACGCGCTACTCTCAGGAGGTAGTGCCAGAAATGGCGTGTCAGTTCGACTCTGATCCTGCGCACGTAGAAGAGGATGAGCCTGAAGTACAGGAAATCATCCTCTTTTCGTTTTTAACGGATATGGATATGAAAATAGTTTTTCTCGATGCCGCCACCATGGGCAGCGATGTTTCATTTGCTCCGATAGAGGCTCTCGGACAGCTTGTATGTTATCCGACGTCGACTCCGCAGGAGGCCGTAGAGCGTGTGGCAGACTGCGATGTGCTCATCATCAATAAAGTCAGTGTCACATCCGGACTGATAGATTCAGCCCCATCCCTGAAGCTCATATGCGAGGCCGCTACAGGAGTCAACAACATTGATATGGACTATGCTGCATCCAAGGGCATTCCGGTGAGGAATGTGGCAGGTTACTCTACGGATTCTGTAGTTCAGACTACATTCATGCATATTCTGAACCTTGCCGGGAAATGTGCGTATTTCGATAGCAGCGTCAAGTCGGGAAAGTACAGCCGTGGAGGCATTTTCACTGATGTTACTGTTCCTTATCATGAACTTTCGGGAAAGAAGATGGGGATTGTCGGCATGGGAAATATCGGAAGCCGCGTAGCTAAGGTCGCGGAGGCTTTCGGGATGGAGGTAAGCTATTTTTCCACTTCCGGAACCTCTCACTGCAAGGAATATCCGAGCATACCGTTGCAGCGGCTGATGTCTGAGTCGGATGTCGTTTCCATCCATGCCCCTTATAATGATAGGACTGCCGGACTGATAGGAAAGGAGGAACTGGGATGGATGAAAAGCTCGGCCATTATCGTGAACATGGGCCGGGGAGGCATTGTCGATGAATCGGCGCTTGCAGAAGCCGTTGACGGCGGACGGATAGCCGGAGCCGCTCTGGATGTCTTCTCGTCGGAACCGCTTCCGGAAGACAGCCCGCTTTTGGCTGTTAGCCATAAGGAACGTCTGAGTCTTTCGCCTCATGTGGCGTGGGCTTCAGTCGAGGCCAGAGAACGTCTTGTGGCGATGATTGCCGACAATATTGCAAAAGGCTGGTAAAATGAATCAAGCGGGTGTCCCTCAGCTTCGGGTCACCCGCTTTTCCGATTTATTGAAACCTATATATTAGCTGTTCCTTTTCTCCTTTGCCCTGACAAGTTTGTCTTTGAGGATATCGACGCAATCTACGAGCGCGTCCTCGAATGTTTTTGCGTTTCTCTCGATTACAACGTCATTACCAGGAATCTGCACATGCACCTTGACGTTCTTGTTCTGGTGCTCCGCCAGTAATGAAAGTGCTACATCTACCCCTATGATACCGTCATGGAATTTCTCCAGTTTCGAAACTTTCTTCTCTACGAAATCAAGGAGTTTCTGGTCTGCGTTAAACTTGATGGATTGAATTCTAATCTCCATGTTTACCTCCGCTTTTTGCCCGTGGATGGGCAGTTTCATATACTTTCTTAAGTTTGGCGATGGTGTTGTGGGTATAGACCTGTGTGGCAGCGAGTGAGGAGTGACCGAGAAGCTCTTTTATGGAATTGAGGTCTGTCCCGTCTTCAAGCAGCTCTGTAGCTAATGTATGTCGTAGGACATGCGGGGATTTCCTTGCAGTGAACCCCTCTGCTTCTCCAAGTTCGCTTTTGACTGCCCTGTCTGCATATTCGGGATAGATCGCCTTTCCCTTCGATGTGACAAACAGCGGCGAGTCCCACCCCTGGTTTTCACAAACAGTCGCTTCAACTGCTTGTAAATATAATGAAATTTCTTTACAAAGCGAAGGAACTATCGGAATTTCTCTTGTTTTGTCACCCTTGCCTGTAACCTTCATGATCCTTCTGTTGAAATCGATGCTGCTCCTTTTGAGCGATACAAGCTCGGCCCGCCGGATCCCGGTCGCATACAGAGTGGCGACAATAACCCTTTTCAGACGTTTGCCGAACAGCCATGCGGCGAATTTTTCAGGTTTGTCCGACAGTTTTGACATCTGGGAATAGACCGGATCGTTTTCAGGCCTGTATCCAGGCGAGGATCTGTCCTGAAGATACATTTCCATGAATCTGCCTGGAGACGGTGCGGTTTCTTCACCGGCGAAGATGTCGCTTTTCCGGAAATATCCGTTCATGTCGTCTTTCCTGTAGAAGACCGGAAGCCTTTTTTCCTGTTTGGGACGCAAAACCGTCTTTGCCGGATTTGAGGTTATAATGCCCTTTTTGAGAAGGAACCTGCAGAATCCGCTAAGGACAGAGATGTGCATGTTTACGGTTGCAGGATTGAGTTCCTTGTCTTCAATCAGATGCATTTCATATCCCCTGATCATCAGAGGAGTGAGCGATTCCGTGATTTCTTCATCCGTCATATTTCCCTGACTTCCGTCCCCGCCTTTTGCGAATTCCGTAAAATCCTTCAGGACATCGGAGTATATTTCCGTTGTCCTCGGTGAATACCGGTGGATGGCGGAAATATATTCCAGATATTTGTCTGTCAGGGACATTTCGGGACTATTTTTCATTGAAGCCGAGTTCGGCGGCCTTTTCTCTCATCAGCCTGTCCGCTTCTTCGAACCTGTTTTCGATTATTCCGTCCAGAATGGCGTTCTTTACATATTCCTTGATGATTCCTATCTCACGGCAAGGAGGAATTCCGTAGACGTTCATGATGTATTCTCCGGTAATCGGGTTCTTGAAATTCCTTATGGCGTCCTTGGCTTCTACGTCTGCAAGTTTCCGCTTTACCAGATCGAAGTTCTTTTTCAGCCGCTCGACTTTTCTGGGATTCTTGGAAGTGATGTCTGCGTTGCACAGCAGCATCAGGTCGTCTATGTCGTTGCCTGCATCGAAGAGGAGCCTCCTGACTGCGGAGTCGGTCACTTCTTCTGTTACCAGAGCTATGGGCCTGAGGTGCAGCCCTACGAGTTTCTGGACGTATTTCATCTTTTCGTTCAGTGGAAGCTTCATCTGCTGGAACAGTTTCGGGACCATCCTTGCCCCTACGACTTCGTGTCCGTGGAATGTCCAGCCGGCCTGCGGAGAATAGCGCTTGGTGGCAGGTTTCCCTATATCGTGCAGCAAAGCCGCCCATCTGAGCCACAGGCATGGTTCCGTGCGGGGGCTGGCCGTTTCTGTCCCGTCGACATATTCATAGTCGTTGAGACTGCCTCCGGCAATGGCTGCGTTCTCGTATTCCGCGACATTGTCGACTACCTCCAGAGTATGGCTGAAATTTTCCTTATGTCCTTTGCCTTCGACGGTTTCCACTCCTTTGAGTTTTGTGATCTGAGGCAGGATGTATTCCAGAAGACCGGTCTGGTCGAGCAGCCGGAAACCTATTGAAGGTTTCTCGCATACGAGAATCTTGTTGATTTCTTCCGTTATCCTTTCTTTTGACAATATCGACAGTCTGTCCCTGTTCCTTTTTATCGATTCGAGCGATTCAGGAACGATCCTGAATATCCTTTCACCTGATGTCAGCTTTGTGGCGAACCGTATCGCCCTTATCATTCTCAATGGGTCATCGCTGTAGGTGGTATCGGGATCCAGAGGAGTCCGTATTATTCCTGAAGCCAGATCCCGGATACCGCCGAAAGGGTCTACGAGAGCTCCGAAATCCTCTTTCTGCAGGCTGAATGCCATGGCGTTTATGGTGAAATCCCTTCTGAGCTGGTCGTCTTCAAGCGTTCCGTCTTCCACTATCGGCTTGCGGGAATCCCTTCTGTAGGATTCTTTCCTTGCTCCGACGAATTCGACTTCCATGCCGTGATATTTCAGCATTGCAGTCCCGAAGTTCTTGAATACGGAGACATTGCTTTTTACGGTCTCACCTACGGCCCGGGCCAGTTCTATGCCGCTTCCTTCTACCACTATGTCAATATCCTTACACGGCCTGCCCAGAAAGCAGTCCCTGACGTATCCTCCTATGACGAAGGCTCTTACGCCCATCCGCTGCGCAGCGGTGGAGACTATGTCGAATATCTTGTGGTCGAGAAATCCTTCTGTAATGGTGCTCATATCCTGTTCCAGGTTTGTAAATTTTAGTATGTCCGGATCCGAAATGCAAATTTAGCAGTTTATTTCAGCATTTCTTCATATTGAGGAGCCGTCTGTTCCGCCCTGTATCCTTCCGGTCCCTTGCGGAAAATGACGGTACGGGCGCCGTTTGTGATAATGATGTATTTGACAGACAGTACCATGTTGTATCTTATGGCCTGTTCGAGGACATTCCTGTCCAGTCTGACCTCAGGCCGTTTGCATTCTACTACGGCCAGCGGCCTTGCCTGTCTGTCATATACCAGTATGTCTGCCCTGAACTGCTTGTCTCCGAGTCGGAATCCTGTCTCGCTCATCATCATGTGCATGGGTATTTTCATCTGTCCGTGCAGCAGTTCATTGATACACCACTGTCTTACGGCTTCTTCCGGCGTCAGGGCGACTTCCTTTTTCCTGAGAGGGTCCCGGACGGTCTTCTGCCGGCGGACGGCTGTCGGATTTCCGTGCTGTGAAACGGCTCCTTTCAGTAATCCGGCAACTTCCGATGCGACTTCATCGGATTCTTTTCCGTCGGTATCTATGATGTACCGGGCCGTGTCTTCATATGTTTGTTCTCTCTGTTTCATCAGCTGCTCTATCCTGGCGCGTAATTTTCCGGTGTCTGCACCGGCGGTATTGAGCATCGGCCTGCCTTCGAAGTCGTTCTCAAGGTTATGTACCAGGGTTTCGACCGAGGCCTTGAGATAGATGCAGACGGTTCTGTCTTTCACAAGTCCGGCGCACTGCGGTGTAGTGAGCGTTCCTCCGCCAAGAGATAGGACAAGCAGGTTTTCCGCTCCCGGCATGTCCGGATGTCCGGCTTCAACTATCTTTCCGAGGGCGAGCTTTTCGATCCTTCTGAACTCTGTTTCTCCGTCTGTTCCGAAAATATCGGGAATTTTCCTTCCCTCGCGTTCTTCTATGAATGCATCAAGGTCCACGAAAGGGCAGTGCAGCATCATGGCAAGTGATTTGCCGACCCTGCTTTTGCCGCATCCCATAAATCCTGTCAATGATATGATCATAACTGTAGGTAAGCTTCCGGATGCAATCCGGCTGGTTCTGATCCGTCAGAACAGGCTGAGCTGTTCATCCATTTCTTCTCCGTCGGCGTCATCATGTCCTTCGGCAGTGTCATTGCCGGAAATCTCATCTTTATCGGACCGGTCTGTGTCCTGTACGCCAGCGGTTTCTTCCAGATCGTCTTCAGGCTTGTGCAGCGGTTCTATGAACCTGATTTCCTTTATTTCGTACTGGCTGGCTTTTTTCCCTTTGGCCTGAAAGCCTTTCTTGCCTATGAATTCTTCCGCATCGATGTGTTCGGCAGGCCTGTATTCGTGCTTTCCTCCGAATACGGCTTCGATCTGAGGGTGCCTGTCATCGCTTACAGCCACCAGATATGAGCCTTTTTCTTCGGAGATGAAAGACTGCAACGTGTTTTCGCTCACTTCGAAGGAGAATCGCTTGATGTAGAAGCATTCCTGTTTTCCGTCGTAGTAGATGGCCGTATATGTTTTCCCGGGGTCGAACTTTTCGACTTTCAGAAGATTGTCCTGATATCTGTTGCTCAGGTCGAACGAAGTGGTGTAATATGTTCCGTCATTGAATATCGCCAGAATGTGTTCTCCGGTATTGAACTGACCCAGATACAGGCCTCTTCCGTCTTCGTTCAGCCTGTTGATGTCCTGGTCGAACCAGATGTCTTTTCCGCCGATGGTCGATATGCCTTTGGATTTGAGCGATATCCTCTGGATAGGATTCTTGGAGACGAGGTTTCCTCTGGAAGCACGTCCTTTTATCGCAAGCTGCGAGAAATCGTATTCGAAGGAAGACTTTTTCAGTTTCGGGCGCGGCCTGAGGTTGATGCGGACCGTTTCCGCCTCACCGTTCCCGTTGGCCGTGAACCACAGGACGGCAGAACCGGGAGTGCCCATTGTAAGGTCATATTCCTTGTCTCTGGTAATGCTGGTGACGGCGAACCTTTTGGCGTATGTCACGCTGCTTTTCCCGTCGCGGTAGATGGCATTGTAGATGGTCCTGGAGTCGTTTCTGTCGAACAGTCCGACATACAGGAGGTCTTTCCCGAAGAAAGCCTTGTCGCTGACTTTAGTGACGCTGTACTTACCGTCCTTACGGAACACGATGATCTCTGAAAGGTCGGAGCAGTCGCAGATGAAATCCGCATTGTCCTCTTTCTTGAGATTGATCCCGACAAAGCCTTCCGACATGTTTGCATACAGCTTGGCGTTGTTGTTCACTACCCGGGAAACTGTGATGGATTCGAAGTTTACGATTTCCGTCTGTCTCGGGAACTCACCTCCGTATTTTTTCTTGAGGTTCTTGAAGTAGTTGATGGTGAATTCGGTAAGGTGCTCCAGGTGGTTGGTGACCTCGTCTATTTCCGCTTCTATGCCTTTAAGCTTCTCATCCAGTGTCCTGACGTCGAATTTGGATATTTTCCTTACTGGCTTTTCCACCAGACGGCTGATGTCCTCCATTACGATCTCTCTCTTGAACAGGCCCTGATAGGTCTTCATGGTAGCGAACACCTCATCGAGCTGTTCCTCCCAGCTGCGGGAATCCTTTTCCAGGATCTTATAGACCTTGTTCTCGAAGAATATCCTTTCCAGCGAACTGTAATGCCATTCGTTCTCCAATTCATCCATCCTTATCTGCAGCTCCTGACCGAGAAGGTCTCTGGTGTGCATCGTGTCATAGACCAGTATGTCGTTGACATTCAGGAACTGGGGCTTGTTGTCTACGATTACGCAGGCATTAGGCGATATGGAAACTTCACAGTCTGTGAACGCATACAGAGCATCGATTGTCTTGTCCGGTGAGACATCGTTGGGAAGATGAATCACCAGATTGGCCTGGACAGTAGTCAGATCGTCTATTTTCTTGATTTTGATTTTGCCCTTGTTCTTGGCCTTTATGATGGATTCGATTACCATATGGGTGGTCTTTCCGTAAGGGACTTCGGTGATGGCTATGGTATTCTTGTCGATCTTTTCGATTTTCGCGCGGACCTTGACAGTCCCTCCTCTCTGGCCTTTGTTGTACTTAGAACAGTCGGCATACCCTCCGGTAGGAAAGTCCGGCAGAAGCTCGAAATCTTCTCCTTTGAGAATGGATACCGATGCGTCGATCAGTTCATTGAAGTTGTGCGGGAGAATTTTTGATGCAAGGCCTACGGCAATACCTTCGGCTCCCTGGGCAAGGAGCAGAGGAAATTTTACAGGCAGTTCTACAGGTTCCTGGTTCCTGCCGTCGTAGGAGGTCATCCAGTTGGTGATTTTCGGGTTGAAGACAACTTCTTTTGCAAATCTGGAAAGGCGGGCTTCGATGTAACGGGCTGCTGCATTGGGATCACCAGTGATGATGTTTCCCCAGTTTCCCTGGCAGTCTATCAGGAAATTTTTCTGCCCCAGCTGTACCAGTGCCCCCAGAATGGAAGCGTCTCCGTGAGGATGGAACTGCATGGCTTCTCCGACCAGATTCGCGACCTTGGTGTAATGTCCGTCGTCTTTCCTGAACATGGCATGGAGTACTCTCCTCTGGACCGGTTTGAGTCCGTCGATGATGTGGGGGACGGCTCTTTGGAGAATGACATATGAGGAATAGTCCAGAAACCATTCCTTGAACATTCCGGAAAGCTTGTATTTCCGGCTGTTCTCGCTGAGCAGTTTGTCGAATCTGCCGGTAGACGGTGTCCCTTCGTCTACCGGAGTGTCGCTGTAGTCATCCTCCTGCCCTTCTACGGGCAGATCCATGTCGTCCATCTCCATATATGTTCTCCAAAAGTTTTAGTATTCGTATCCGAACCTTTTAAGTTCTTTCTTGTTTTCCCTCCAGTCCGGGTCTGTCTTGACGAAAAGTCTCAGGAAGACCTTTTTCTGGAAGAAATCCTCCATTTCCAGGCGGGCCTGTGTCCCTACCTTTTTCAAGGAGGCGCCGCCTTTGCCTATGATTATCCCTTTCTGGGATTCTCGTATTACATAGATTACGGCGCTTATCTCATAGCGTTCAGCCCCTTCCTTGAATTCCTCGACGGCTACTTCGCAGCTGTACGGGATTTCCTGACTGTAGTTCAGCAGGATTTTCTCTCTGATGATTTCGGAAGCGAAGAACCTCAGGTTCTTGTCCGTAAAGACATCCTTGTCGTACCATGGCGGAGCAACGGGCAGATGCTCGATTATGGCATCGAAGATATTCTCGAGATTGAATTTTTCCTGAGCTGACGCCGGGTAGATGACGGCCTGCGGCAACTGTTCGTGCCACCAGTCCATCAGCTGGTGTACCTTTTCCTGGGTGCTGATGTCTATCTTGTTGATTACCAGGATTACGGGGCATTCGATATTGCGCAGTTTTCCGATATATTCGGCATTCTTGTCGCTTTTCTCCACTACATCGGTCACATACAGGATAATGTCTGCATCGCCGATGGCGGTGTCCACGAAGTTCATCATGCTCTGCTGCAGCCTGTAATTCGGTTTCAGGATACCGGGAGTGTCGGAGTAGACTATCTGATAGTCTTCCCCGTTCACTATTCCCATTATCCTGTGCCGCGTAGTCTGTGCCTTGGCTGTCACGATGGACAGTTTCTCTCCCACCAGGGCATTCATCAAAGTGGATTTGCCGACATTCGGGTTGCCGATGATGTTCACAAATCCTGCGCGGTGTTTCTTTTCACTCATAATGTACGGCTAAACGTAAGCTCCCATTTTCAGGATATTCACTTCCCCCTGCGAGAGATATCTCCAGGCTCCTCTCTTGAGTCCCTTTTTGGTGAGTCCGGCAAAATATACCCTGTCAAGACCTTTTACGCTGTATCCGAGCGATTCGAATATCCTTCTTACGATACGGTTCTTGCCGGAGTGTATCTCTATGCCGAGTTTCCTGTGGTCCTTGTCATCGATGTACTCGAGTTCGTCTGCGGCGATAACGCCGTCGGCAAGTTCGATTCCGCTCATGATGCGGTCATAGTCATCCTTAGCGAGATCCTTGTCGAGGGTTACCTGGTAGATCTTCTTCTTGTCGTATGAAGGATGTGTGAGCTTTTCGGCTATTTCACCGTCGTTAGTGAACATGAGCACTCCGGTGGTATTCTTGTCCAGGCGACCTACAGGGAATACCCTTGCCGAACAGCTTTTCAAAAGGTCCATGACTGTCTTGTCCGCGTGAGGGTCGCTTGCCGTTGTGACGAAGCCCTTAGGCTTATTCATTACGATATATACCTTTTCTTCACCTCTGAGCTTTTCACCGTTGAACCTTACGTCATCCGTGTAGATGTTGACTTTCGTACCGAGTTCGGTGACAAGTTTGCCGTTGACGGTCACCACTCCGGCAAGTATGAGATTATCGGCTTCCCTGCGGGAACATACTCCGGAATTGGCTATGAATTTGTTGAGCCTTACTTCTTCCTTTACCGGAATATTCACCATATCGTTGTCCGAGAACCTGATGTCGTCAAGCTGCGGTTTCCTGCTGATCATCCTGTTTATGCCGGCGGCAGCGGCATCCGGCTGTCTTTTCATGCTGTTCCTTCCGGCAGGGGCGCCAGGCCTTCTGTTCCTTCCTGCTGCAGGGCCGCCTTTCCGCGCTCCCTGGAAACCCTTCCTTCCGGCAGGTCTTCCTGCAGAAAAGCTTCTTCTGTCATCGGTCTCTCCTCCGAAGAACCTTCTTCCTTCATTGCCGTTTTCGCCGTAGGAGCGCCGGCCTTCACTGTTTTCTCCATATGGCCTTCTCTGCGCCGGTCTTCTTGATCCGAATCCGCTTCTTTCAGACCTTTCTCCGAAGTTTCTTTCTCCGTATCCGCGGTTCCCGTCAGAATACCTGCCGCTGCCATAGCTCCTGCGTTCGCCGTATCCTGAACTTCTCCTGTCCTGGAATGTGCGTCCGCTGCGCTCTTCGTCTGATCCTCCCGTGTAATTCTTTCTGTGGCGGAGTTTCCGCCCGGCCTGAGAATAGCCGCTTGTGTAGTTTTTTTCCGAATGTCTTTCGCTTCCGTAATCCCTACGGTCGCTGAACTGGCTGTCGAAGCCGTCGTTTTTGTAGTTTTCCATTGTCTTTACCCCTTCGCGGGGCGTGTTAAAATTTTATAAATATTAACGTATAAATGGCTCACGCCATACTTTTTATTTTTTTGTCAACCTGAAGATATAAGTTATCGTCCCTTCCTGGACGGCCGGAGCATCGCTGCTCATATTGAAAGAGGCTTTCAGGGCTGCTGTTTTTGCTGCCTCCCACAGCGTCTTGTCGGTTACGGTCGTTCCTTGGACGCCCGGCACAGCTTCAAGTACCTTGCCATATTGGTCCACTTTAATTCTCACCACTACCTTTCCTGCTTGCTGGACTGTAAAATCAGGTTTCTGGAGCCCTCCTAAAACCTGTCTTCCGGCAAGGTGGGCTACAGGCTCGTCGTCTGTGTTTCCTGTCCGGATGTTTCCACGGGCGTGTCCGGCTTTCAGGGCTTCGGAGACTTTGGCGGCTGTCTGGGCTGCCAAAGTATCCTTTTCCGTCTTGTTGTCCGCCGCATGGAAAAGCGCCCTTCGGTCTATTTCCTTTTTGCGCGGAGGCTGGGGTTTCTCGACGTCCCCGAAATCGTCATTTACCGCTTCCGGCGCTTCGTTGGTTTTTGTCCCCTGTTCCTGGGCCTGGGATGCCTGTACCAGCTTTATGTCCTCGTCAAGGTTTGCCTCCGGTGCACTGGGCTGGCTTGATATTTCCTGTTCAGGTATTTCTGCGACATCTTCCGAGAAATCGATCAGCATGGCCTGTTCTTCGGGAGGCGGATACATGTATTTGAGGCCGGATACGAAACCCGTTACGGTGATCCCTATGTGTACGACCACCGTAAACACGATACCGATAAGATCCGGTATCTTTGCCTTCAAGTCCGTCTTGTTCTGATTCTGATCAGCCATGCCTTTGATTATAAAAACTGTCCCTATTCGGGTGAAGTGGCCAGAATTACCTTATAGTGGTTGCGTTTGGCGATATTCATTACCTGTACCACTTCCTTTATCGGAACGCTTTCGTCTGCATATATGGAAAAGGTAGGATCCGGCTCGTTCTGCAACAGTTCTACCAGATCGTCTTCTATTTCCGAGAACCTTACGGGTTTCGGGTCACCGTTTATATGGTAAGAGAAAGTATCCGTCTCCAGATAGTGCTTTATTGATACGCTTACGGTCGCCTTGGCTGCTACCTGGCCTGTGCTTTTAGGCAGCAGAAGCTTGAGCGCATTAGGGTTTACGAGAGTGGAAGTCACCAGAAAGAATACAAGCAGCAGGAACACGATGTCTGTCATGGATGACATCGAGAATTCCGCTGTGATACGAGTATTTCTTTTAATAGCCATGGTCTGACCTATTTGTTTTCAGAAGATTCGTTGAGGACGTCCATAAAGTCTATCGTGACGCTCTCCATCTTGAAAACGATGTCCGATATCTTGGATGTGAGGTAGTTGTATCCGAAGTATGCGGGAATGCCCACAATCAGTCCGCCCACTGTCGTTATCATTGCAGTGTAGATACCTCCCGAAAGCAGGGTGATGTCGATGTTGTTCCCTGCATTGGCCATGTTGAAGAATGCCTGGACCATGCCGGTTACTGTTCCCAGGAATCCGATCATAGGTGCCCCTCCTGCTATCGTAGCCAGGATAGGAAGCCCTTTTTCGAGTCTGGACACTTCTACATTGCCCGTGTTCTCTACTGCAGTCTGGATGTCCTGGAGCGGACGGCCCATCCTGTCGATGCCTTTTTCTACCATTCTTGCCACAGGGGTGTCGTATCTCTGGCACAGGGCTGTGGCCGACCTGGTCTTCCCGTCTATGATAAGATCCTTGATGTCCTTCATGAAATTCGGATCTATCTTTCCTGCGCCACGCAGTATCCACCATTTCTTTCCGAAAATGTATATGGCAATGACGGACAGTGCCAGCAAAACCCACATCAGCGCCCCTCCCTTGAGGAACAGGTCAAATAGGGACATTGTCATCTCCTGCTGCTGGGGTACTGCCTCTCCGACGGTCTCCAGCGCATCGATACCGGATTGTAAAAGATTGAAAAGCATATCTTCCTTATGTTTTTATTTCAATATATGGGCGGTTCTGCACATTGGCGCAAAATCGTGGCAAAATTAGATAAAAAAAACGGGAATTCAGAAAAATTTACTCAATAAGACACTTCACTCAGGAACAGGGCCTTTCCCGGGACTGATTCCCCTGCGTCGGAACGGCTGCCGTTCATGATAAGGTTCCCGAACCATTCCGTTTCCCTTTTCCCCCTTCCGACATCTATCAGGGAGCCGACGATGGCCCGGACCATGTTGCGCAGGAACCTGTTGGCTCTGATCGTGAATACAAGATAGTCCCCGGACTCGGCAGTGTACCCCATTAAGGATACGTGTGCGGGAGAATAGTATTCCCACTTCGCTTCGTACACTGTGCAGAGCGAGGTGAGGTTGTTCCCTCCGGTCTTTTCAAAGCATTTGAAATCGTGTTCGCCTATAAGCATGGCCGCGGCTCTGTTCATCCTGTCGATATCCAGAGGGTATACGCAGAAATAGGAGAAGTTCTCCATGAACGGGTCTTTTTTCCTGTGCAGGAAATAACGGTATTCCCTTGAAACGGCAGAGAACCTTGCGTGGAAATCCCCGTCTGTCGGGGCGATTTCGTGTATGGCAATCGCTTTGGGCAGGATGGCATTCAATTTGTATTTCAAAAATTCCGGGTCTGCCTGAATCCCGTCCGGCACATCGAAATGTGCGATGTAGTTCACGGCATTGACTCCGGCATCTGTCCGGCCGGCTCCGGTGACGGAAATATCGCATCCCAGAAGCATTGAAAGCGTTTTTTGCAGTTCGCTCTGGACGCTTGTGCCGGTCTTCTGCAGCTGCCATCCGCAGAAAGGGGCCCCGTTGTATGAAAGCCTTAGGGTAAATCTCATGATAATTCTTTGAAAATTTGTATCTTTGAAAGATTTATCTGCAAAAATAGATAAAGAAGTTAAAAAGCAAACAGATATTTTATGGAGAGCGTAAACATTAAAGAACTTAATGACCGCATTCAGAAGGAAAGTTCATTTGTCGACCTCCTCACGATGGAGATGGGGAAAGTGATTGTGGGACAGAAGTCTCTGGTCGAGAACCTTCTTATCGGGCTTCTTGCGAACGGACATATCCTTCTCGAAGGTGTTCCGGGACTTGCAAAGACATTGGCCATAAACACATTGGCTTCAGCCGTAGACGCGAAGTTCAGCCGTATCCAGTTTACTCCGGACCTGCTTCCTGCCGATGTTATCGGTACTCTGATATACTCTCAGAAGAGCGAGCAGTTCCAGATAAGGAAAGGTCCGATCTTCGCGAATTTCGTACTTGCCGATGAGATCAACCGTTCCCCGGCCAAAGTGCAGTCCGCACTTCTCGAGGCCATGCAGGAAAGACAGGTGACAATCGGCGACGAGACCTTCAAGCTTCCCGAGCCGTTTCTGGTAATGGCTACCCAGAACCCTATAGAGCAGGAGGGTACCTATCCTCTTCCAGAGGCCCAGGTCGACCGTTTTATGCTGAAGGTGGTCGTGGGCTACCCTAAAAAGGAGGAGGAAAAGCTGATTGTCAGAATGAACAATACCGGGGAGTTCCCTAAGGCGAACCCGATCCTCAAGCCGGAGGATATCATCCGTGCAAGGCAGGTGGTTCGCGATGTCTATATGGACGAGAAGATCGAGAGGTATATAGTGGATATAGTATATGCCACCAGGACTCCTCAGGATTATAGTCTTGGAAAACTTTCGAATCTTATCTCCTACGGGGCGTCTCCTCGTGCAAGCATTTCCCTTTCAATGGCATCCAAGGCCTATGCGTTCATAAAAAGGAGAGGTTACGTGATACCTGAGGACGTGAGGGCCGTCTGCAATGAGGTGCTCCGCCACAGGATCGGCCTGACTTACGAGGCTGAAGCCGAGAATGTAACGACCGAGAATATCATAGCTGAAATAATCAATGCGGTAGAGGTTCCATAATGGAAAGCAGAAGTGCAAACGACCTGCTCAAGAAGGTCAGGAAGATAGAGATCAGGACCCGTGCCCTTTCCCACCAGATTTTCGCCGGAGAGTATCACTCCGCTTTCAAGGGACGCGGAATGGCTTTCAGTGAAGTGCGCGAGTACCAGTATGGGGACGATGTGCGCAATATGGACTGGAATGTCACCGCGCGTCTGAGATCTCCGTATGTGAAGGTCTTTGAAGAGGAAAGGGAACTCACCGTTGTCCTGCTGATCGATGTCAGCCGCTCCGGTCTGTTCGGGACGGCCGGAATGACCAAGAACGATCTGATAGCGGAGATTGCAGCCGTACTCTCGTTTTCTGCCATCATCAATAACGATAAGGTGGGTGCACTTTTTTTCAGCGATAAGGTGGAGAAGTTCATCCCTCCGAAAAAAGGACGCAGCCATCTGCTCCATATCATCCGGGAAATCATCGAGTTGAAACCGGAATCGAACGGAACCGACATAAGTGCGGCCCTTCGTTATCTGACGAACGCCATAAAGAAGAAATGCACGGCTTTCCTGCTGTCGGACATGCTGGATGTGGACAGGGACGGCTCTCCGAGGTACGAAGACGCCCTCAAGGTAGCGGCCAACCGCCATGACATTTCAGTGATAGAGGTGTATGATCCGCGGGAGCGGGAACTGCCTGATGTCGGTCTGGTACATATAAAAGACTCGGAAAGCGGTGCTTCATCATGGGTGAATACCTCGAAAAAGATGCGGAGAATGTATTCCGAATGGTTCGACAACGTTTCCAGATGTGCCGTTAACCTGTTCAATAAGTACAGTATCGACAATGTGAGCATTTCTACGGATGAGGATTACGTCAGGGGACTGATGTCCTTTTTCCAGAAAAGATGACTCTACGGTTTTTAACTGTTAATAATGTAGTATGAAGATATTTGCTTGTTTGCCGGCTGTGTTGTTGGGCCTGGCTTCCTTTGCGGCCTATGCGGACGGAACCGAGGGGCGGGACATACGCCCCGGTACGGTTACCGGACTTGAAGGGTCGTTCCTTCTGCCCTTGCAGGAAAGGGATTCCGTCCTGATAGCGGACCAGCTCAGATACGGCTTCCGTCTTGAGGATGTGAAGGAAGGTACGGGATTCGCGTTCCCTGATTATTCGAAAGGGTTCAGGGACAGCGTCGAGGTGGTTTCCCCATGGAAACTGGATACCCTGGATTTCAGAAAAGGCAGGAAAGGGGAGCCCGGTGTCTTTACTCTCGAAGGAAGCATAGTCATAACGTCGTTTGACGAGGGCAGGTATCCCCTTCCTCCGATCTCTCTTCTCCGGCAGGGAACGGACGGGAGCATAGACACCCTGGTGTTCAATGCCCGGACTCTGGAAGTGAAGACGATACCGGTAGACACGGCTACTTTTGAACTGCATGACATAAAAGGGCAGATACGTTATCCTGTGACCTTTAAAGAGATTCTTCCTTATCTTGCGGCAGGGATAGCCGGAGCCGCCCTTATCGCCCTTGTCGTGTACCTGATAATAAAAAGGCGCAGGAAAGGCCTTCAGGGACTGCTTCATAAAGAGCCGGCCCATATCGTCGCTCTCAGAAAGCTCGACCATCTGCGCGGCAGCAAGCTCTGGGCTCCGGAAAAGCAGAAGCAGTTCTATTCCGGAGTTACCGATGCCCTGCGTGAATACATCGTTTCCCGTTATGGCGTATCGGCGATGGAAATGACTACCAAGGAGATATTTGACGGACTTTCGGGAAAGGACATCCCGGCAGATCTGTATGACGAGGCCAAGTCCCTGTTTGAACGTGCCGATTTCGTGAAGTTCGCCAAGTATGTCGCTACCGATGAAGAAAATTCCTCTGCGGTGCCTGTCGCAGTCCGGTTCGTGACGCAGACCTACCAGAGTGAAATAGATACAGAAAGCAAAGAGGAAGAAGCGGAAAGCAAATAAGTTGATGGAATATGTACTTTGAATATCCGAAATTACTTTTTCTTGAGATAATACCGGTATTGCTTATATTGCATTACCTATATATAGAGCTGGCCGGCAGAAGACCGCATCTGAGGGTGTCGGTCTCTGCTCCGTGGAAGCTTTCCGGAGGGTCTGTCTTCGGCTGGCTGCGGCATTTCCCGTTCGTACTGAGGATTTTTGCGCTTTCCATGATAATCGTAGCGATTGCAAGACCCCGTTCATCGGAGGCAATGGAGAGAATAGATACCGAAGGCATAGACATAATGCTTGCGATGGATGTTTCTACCAGTATGCTGGCCAGGGATTTCAAGCCGGACCGTATCAGTGCGGCCAAGGACATAGCCATAGAGTTCATTTCCCAGAGGCCATCGGACAGGATAGGCATAGCGGTCTTTGCCGGCGAAAGTTATACGCAGTGTCCGCTCACTACTGACAGGTCCACTCTTATCAACCTTATGAAAGAGGTTCAGACAGACCTTATAGAAGACGGTACGGCCATAGGCAACGGACTTGCTACAGCGGTAGCGAGGCTTAAGGACTCCAATGCCAAAAGCCGCGTCGTGATCCTGCTTACGGACGGAGTGAACAACCGCGGAGAGATTACTCCCCAGACTGCGGCCGAGATAGCCAAGACGTATGGGGTGAGAGTATATACCATAGGCGTGGGGGCAATGGGCACTGCCCCTTATCCGGTCATGACCCCTTGGGGCGTGGATGTCCAGAATGTGAAGGTGGAGATAGATGAAGACCTGCTTTCTGAAATAGCGGAGATGACAGGAGGACGTTATTTCAGAGCTACCGACAACACCAAACTTATGGAAATATACAGTGAGATCAACAAGATGGAGAAGGATCGTACTACCATCGACAGTTTTCCTGTCTATAAGGAACTTTTCGGAAGATACGCTCTCGCAGCCCTTATTGCCCTTATGCTTGAGCTGATATTCAAGTTGTTTGTTATCAGAAGGCTGCCATAATGAGGGAGGAAATGATATGATCAATTTTGCACAGGCACAATACCTTTTTCTGATTCTGCTGATCCCGTTTTTCTTTGTCGCTTATGCCCTTTTGCTGCATATGAAAAAGAAAAAGATCCGCAAGCTGGGCGACCCTGTCCTGATATCCGCACTGATGCCTTCCGTTTCCCGCCCGAAAGGATGGTGGAGGCTGGTCATGTTTTCTATCGGATTCTTTTTCTTCGCAATAGGCATGTCGAGACCGCAGATCGGGGCGAAACTGAAAGAGCACAGGACGGAAGGGGTAGAGATAATGATTGCTTTGGACGTATCGAATTCCATGCTTGCAGAAGATTATTCCCCGGACAGGCTCGACAGGGCGAAACTGGCTATATCCAGACTTGTCGACAGGCTCAGGGATGACCGTATCGGGCTGATAGTCTTTGCCGGAAGTTCATTCGTCCAGCTTCCTATCACGACAGACTACGTTTCCGCAAAGATGTTCCTGAATTCGATTTCGACCGAATCGGTGCCGATCCAGGGAACTGCGATGGGAGACGCCATCAATACCGCCATAAGGAGTTTCAGCGCCCAAAGCGAGAAAAGCAGGGCCATAATAGTCATTACCGATGGAGAAAACCATGAGGATGATCCGGTCGCTGCCGCAAAGCAGGCTTTCGATATGGGGATAAGGGTATATACCATAGGCGTGGGGTCTCCGGAGGGCGAGCCGATCCCGATGGAAGGAGGACTTCTCAAGGACAAGGATGGAAACATCGTGGTGACGAAACTTGATGAAAAGACCCTCCGGGAAATAGCCAATGCCGGCGGCGGAGTCTATGTCAAGGCCGGGAACAGCGAGTTCGGCCTGAATCCCATTGTCGACAGCATAAAGAAGATGGACGAAGAGCAATTCAGTTCCGTGGTGTTCGAGGAGTTCGATGAACAGTATATGTATTTCTTCGCTATCGCACTTGTATTCTTCATAATAGAGATGCTGATAGGAGAAAGGAGGTCCAAAAGGCATTTGTTCAATTAAAAACGACTGGCGATTATGACTGCATCAATCAGATATATTTTTTTAACGGCTGTCTTTTCAGTCATTGCTTGTGTATATGCATCCGCCCAGAATCCGGACCGCAGGGACGTGCGGAGGGGGAACCGTGATTTCAAGAAAGAGGATTATAAGGCGGCCGAGATAGACTACCGCAAGGCGCTCGTAAAGGATTCGGCTTCATTTGCGGCCGGCTACAATCTCGGAAATACACTCTACAGGATGGGGGACAATGAGCAGGCCGGAAAAATCTATGACAAACTGCAGGAAACGGCTCAGACCTCACCATATGCAGCCGATTATTATTACAATGTAGGAAATGTAACGGCAGGAGCCGAGAACTGGCAGTCTGCAGTGGATGCCTACAGGCTCGCTCTTTTGAAGAATCCTTCGGATATGGATGCCAAGGAGAATTACATTTACGCAAAGAAGAAGCTGGAAGACCAGCAGAATCAGCAGAATCAACAGAACCAGCAGAACCAGGATAATCAGGACAAAGATAAAGATCAGAACCAGGATAATCAGGATCAGGACCGGAATGAAGATCAAAATCAGAATCAGAATCAGAATGACCGGAACAACGATGATCAGAACCGTAATTCCCAGGATCAGCAGCAGGGCCAGCAGCCGAAGATAACCCCTCAGGCTGCCCAGCAGATGCTCCAGGCAATACAGGCCAAGGAGAAAGAGACCCAGGATAAGGTGAATAAAGAGAAGGCGCAGATCCTCAAATCAAGACAGAAAGAGAAGAATTGGTAAAGGAGAATATATATGAGAAGGCTGATAGCTATATTGTTACCTGTATTTTTCGCGGCAGTGTCCCTTTCCGCCCAGACTTCAATGAGGGTGGAGGCTCCGAATGTGGTGGCTGCAGACGAGCAGTTCAATGTCACATTCATTCTTGAAGGAGACGATTCTCCTTCGGATTTCCAGTGGAGTCAGGGAGATGATTTCCAGCTTGTGTGGGGACCGCAGGAAGGGCGTTCGACAAGCGTACAGATCATCAACGGCAAAAAGTCCAGGTCATCGCAGTTCACTTACACTTATATCCTGATGCCTAAGAAGACAGGTACGTTTACCCTTCCGAGGGCGACTGCCAAGGTCAAAGGCAAGGAAATAACTTCATCGGGAGTGACGATAGAGGTTGTCTCTGATTCATCGTCCGGTTCCGGAAACGGCAGCCGGCCGGCTTCTTCCGCAGGAGGGGCTTCTTCCGACAATGTGACAGGAATCCAGGATGAGGACATTTTTCTCCGTCTGACCCTGAGCAGGACGAAAGTAGTGGTCGGAGAACCCATTACGGCTACGCTCAAGCTTTACCAGCGGGTCAACATAGCAGGATTCGAAGATGCAAGATTCCCGTCTTTCAACGGTTTCTGGAGCCAGGAGGTCGAAGCTCCGACAAATATCGAATTCAGACGTGAAAGCTACGACAACAAGATCTACAACACTGCCGTTCTCAGAAAATATGTTCTGATCCCGCAGCAGACGGGTACCATCACCATTGATCCGGCGGAGCTTGTCTGCCTGGTCAACATACGGGTTTCCTCAGGAGGAGGGGTAAGCATATTCGACGGCTTTTTCGATGAATACAGGACTATCCGCAAGAGGGTGTCGTCTTCTTCATACAAGGTCAATGTTTCGCCTCTTCCGGCCGGAGCTCCGGCATCATTCGGCGGCGGAGTGGGTGATTTCTCCATCTCGGCAAGGATGAGCAAGGATTCCCTGACCACCCATGAGGCTTCTTCTCTGGTGGTGACCATTACCGGAAAAGGAAACGTATCCCTTCTTGAAGCGCCGGATGTCGTTTTTCCTCCGGATTTCGAGGTTTATGACACGAAGTCGTCCGAGAATACATCAAAGCCGTCGGGCGGGACTTCCGGCAGCAAGGTATATGAATTCCCGTTCATACCGAGAAGTCACGGAGATTTTACGATCGGTCCTATAGAATATTCCTACTACGACATAAATGCCGGAAAGTACGTGACACTTTCCACAGACCCGATAAGGCTGCATGTGAAGAAAGGCAAGGTCCAGGATCAGGATACGGGCGGAAGCATTGCAGCGCTTCCTTCAGTAAACCGTCAGGGTGTAAAGAGCCTTGGAGAAGATGTCAGATATATCCATACCAAGCTTCCTGTCCTTTCTTCCAAGGGTGACTTTTTCGTAAGCTCTTCTTTGTTCCGGATACTGGCCGTTGCCATACTGCTTGCAGGCGCTTTGTTATGGGCTGTTCTTGCAAGAGCGGCGGCAAGAAGGGCGGACATAGCCGGTACCAAGACCAGAAGGGCGACAAAGATGGCGATGAAACGCCTCAAGTCGGCCGAGAACTATCTGAACCAGAATCTTTATTCCGCATTCTATGAAGAACTCCACAAGGCGATTGTAGGTTTCATTTCAGACAAGCTGAACATGTCGGCGGCAGACTTCTCCAAGGAGAAGATTTCCAGCACGCTCGTTTCAGGTGGAGTCGACAGCACGCTGGCGGATTCCCTCATAGAGGTGATCGATGCCTGCGAATTCGCACGCTATTCGCCTGATGCCGGGCATGAGGCGATGAAAAAACATTATCAGCAGGCATTGGATGTCATATCATCAATAGACTCAAGCATGAAAAACAGGAAAAGCCATAAGGCTGCGGGAGGAGCGGCCGTCGCCGTCATACTCATGATGTCGCTGCCGTCCGTTTCACAGGCGGCCAATGACAGCTATGTCGATTCGCTCTGGACGAGCGCCGGTCAGTCCTATGCTGCCGGAAACTGGGAGAATGCGCTTTCGGTGTATGCCTCGATCGACAAGTTGGGACTCGAGTCCCCGTATCTGTACTGCAATATCGGAAATTCATATTTCAAGCTGGCGGATTATCCGCATGCAATACTGTATTATGAAAGGGCGCTGAAACTTGACCCGTCATGTTCGGATGCAAGATACAATCTGCATATAGCGTCGGGACTTGTCCAGGACAAGATCGACCCCGTTCCCGAATTCCTTCTTAAAAGCTGGACCAGGTCCATATGCTATATTCTGGATTCCGATGCATGGGCATGGCTGTCTTTGGCATTCTTGGCGGTTACAGTGGCCATGGTGCTGCTGTTCATCCTGTCCGGGACTTCCGCTGCGAGAAAGACCGGATTTTCTCTGGCAATAGTATTCTTCCTGCTTGCGGCATCCTCATTCTCTTTTTCCATATGGCAGAAAAATGACTATATGAGGGCGGACGGAGCCATAGTCATGTCGCCTGTCACTTCAGTCAAGAGTTCTCCGTCAGAAGAGGTGTCCAAGGACCTGTTCATACTTCATGAGGGTACGAAGGTGACCATCCTCGATGCCGTAGGGGACTGGAGGAATATCGAACTTGCCGACGGCCGTCAGGGGTGGATACATACGGAGGATATCGAAGTGATTTGACTGTGTGCCGTCAGGCTGTTATCTGATGCATATGTGCTCCAGAATATCGGATGCGCACATTGATTCCATACCGGTTCCTGCCGCTGCGTCATCGCCTGCCTTGCCGTGAAACCATACCGCCAGAACAGATGCTTCAGTCGTTGTATAGCCTCTGGCGCATATTCCGGCAAGCAGGCCGGTGAGGATGTCCCCGCTTCCTCCTTTGGCCATGCCCGGATTGCCGGTAGTGTTGAAATGAAGTTTTCCTGACGGCGGACATATCATGGTATTACAGCCTTTCACTACGATGACCGAGCCTGTGGCTGAGGCCAGCCGTCTTGCCAGCAAGGTCAGTTCCGCCGGGTTTTTCCACGGATATCCGGCTCTCGGGTTTCCTGTTGTTCCTTTCCACTCGATTAGTCCTGACGATACGGCTCCAGATATGAGTCTTGAAAGTTCTCCTGCGTGCGGAGTCAGCACTGACATTTTCGGGATCAGGCCGAACATTTCAGGATGGGAGGATATGATGTTGAGGGCATCGGCATCCAGAATCACGGCAGGACTCCCTTCCTGCCAGGCATCCGTATCGGATTTCTCTGATTCCATGAGTGAAATCCTTTCTAACGTGGATTTCAGGGCAGAAATGCATTCCTGCGACTGCCCAAGACCGCTGCCTATTCCTATGGCCCTGTATTTCATAAGATTAGCTGGAACTTCGGAAAATGATGTCCCGTGGTCGCAGTCGACTATTGCCGAAGGATGGGCTATGTGGATGACATGCCTTTCCTGAAACGGGACATGTACTGTCACCAGTCCGCATCCGGACTTCAGCGCCCCGCCGGCAGACAGTACTGCCGCTCCCATCATTCCTGTAGAGCCCGTTATCAGCAGGACGTGGCCGTAGGTTCCCTTGTGACTGTCTTTCTCCCGGCCTTTGAGCATTCCTGCTATTGTATCTCCGGTGATGAGTTCATAGTCTTGGCCGCCTGCACGTTCCTTTATTTCAGAAATATCCGTTTTCATTTAAATGTTGTGTTTATCTGTTGTCTTGGCCTGCTTTCCTGTGGGCGGCCCAGAGAATTATGCCGATGGAGACAGAAACATTCAGCGAGTGTTTGGTCCCGTACTGCGGGATTTCTAAGGAGAAGTCCGATGCGTCGACTGCATCCTGGGACACGCCTGAAACCTCATTGCCGAAGATAAAGGCATATTTTTCCCCGTCTTGCGGCCGGAAAGAATCAAGCGATACCGACCGGACTGTCTGTTCGACGCTTATTATCGTATATCCCTGCTGTCTGAGCCGGCCGATGACAGAGAGCGTACTGTCCGAATATTCCCATCCTACGCTGAATTCAGCGCCGAGGGCCGACTTGTGTATTTCCGCAGAAGGGGGAGTGGCGCATATCCCGCACAGGTATACCTTGTCGACTTTGAAAGAATCGGCTGAACGGAATGCGGATCCGATGTTGTGTGCACTGCGTATGTTGTCAAGAATGATGACGATGCCGGATTCGGGGGATTCCCTGTACTGTTCGGGAGTCATCCTTCCGAGTTCGATATTGAGAAGTTTTCTGTTGCCTGTTTCCATTTATGTGCGATTTCGGAAAAAGTTATCAACACAAAGTTACGGAAAAATAAAAAATTGACTACTTTTGCCGTGTGTGTAGTTCTTGACCTTGACTTGCGAAATTTAATTAATATATATGAAACACGATCTTCAGATTTTCAATCTTATCAAAAAAGAGGAAGAAAGGCAGACTAACGGCATCGAACTGATAGCATCTGAGAATTATGTCAGCGATCAGGTCCTTTCGGCGCTGGGGTCTGTATGTACCAATAAATATGCTGAGGGGTATCCGGGTGCAAGATATTATGGAGGATGCGAGGTGGTGGACCGGATAGAGCAGCTTGCCATTGACCGTCTCTGCCAGCTTTTCGAGGCTGAATATGCCAATGTGCAGCCGCATTCCGGAGCACAGGCTAACATGGCTGTGATGATGGCATGTCTGAAGCCCGGCGATACTTTCATGGGACTTGATCTTGCCCAGGGAGGCCACCTTACCCACGGGTCTCCGGTCAACATGTCCGGAATACTTTACAATGCTGTGCCTTACGGCCTGGATGAAGTGACCGGAATGGTCGACTACAACAGAATGGAAGAAATAGCGCTCGAGTGCAGGCCTAAACTTATCATCGGCGGTGCATCAGCCTACTCGAGGGAGTGGAACTGGGCCAGAATGAGGGAGATAGCAGACAAGGTAGGGGCACTCCTCATGGTAGATATGGCTCATACCGCAGGCCTGATTGCGGCCGGCCTGTTGAGCAATCCTGTCAAATATGCCCATATAGTCACTTCGACTACCCACAAGACGCTCCGCGGGCCTCGCGGCGGCGTCATCCTCATGGGAAAGGATTTCGATAATCCGTGGGGGCTGACTACTCCTAAGGGTGTAGTGAAAAAGATGTCACAGATACTTAATTCCAGTGTCTTCCCAGGAGAGCAGGGCGGACCTCTGGAGCACTGCATAGCGGCAAAGGCCGTTTCATTCTACGAGGCTCTCCAGCCTGAGTTCAAGGAGTACCAGAAACAGGTGGTGGCCAATGCTGCTGCGATGGCGGAGGCATTCTCTTCACGGGGCTACAAGGTGGTTTCTGGAGGTACCGATAACCATTTGCTGTTGATAGACTTGCGTACCAAGTTCCCGGACCTTACAGGAAAAGTGGCCGAAAGGGAGCTTGTCAAGGCGGATATCACAGTCAACAAGAACATGGTACCGTTCGATTCCCGTTCCCCTTTCCTTACATCGGGCATAAGGGTCGGAACTCCTGCCATTACTTCCCGCGGGCTTCTGGAGAAGGATATGGAGTTTATCGTCGATCTGATAGATACGGTGCTTACCAGTGCTGCTGCACATCTCGATTTTGTTACGGGCAAGTCCGAGGAGGGCAAAGCCGAGCATGAGGCGGCACTCGAATCGGTCCGCAAGAAAGTCCGCATGAAAATGAGCGGCATGCCATTGAACCGGTGGTAGCGATACGCTCCCTGCTCTGTGACCGGCAATAAATTAGGTAATGTTGCCAAAAATAGTTGGCAACATTACCGATTCTATCTTATTCAGCAGGAAAGAAAATATCCTACCATAGCGGAAAAGTCTATACAATCATTCATACACCCACAGCATCAGCGGCTTGCAGCTGGATTCCACTGTTTCCACTACTTTTGAATACTTTCTGAAAGGGATTGTAATGCAGCCCTCACTCTTTGGTCTTATCTTGTGTCCAAATACCTTATGCACCTTGACTGGTATCATAAGAGGATATATCGAAAAGTTCGGCAGACTGACAGGATGAATCAAAATTCCTCTCTGAAGTGCGTTGCTGTTGGTCTTGTCCCTGCCATACAGCAAAAGTGCCTTTCTTCCCTTCGGCTTGCTCATGGTCTTCTCCTTTCCTATCCTGTAATGCCCCAGTGATGAACAGAAACTGCCAGATTCATTGCTGAAAACAGGTTTCCTTGCCGTACTCCCTTTCCCATATCCGTGGGCACACAGGCTTTTCAGAACAGGTTTCCCACTGTCAAAGTCATAGAGGAAGAACCTCACCCTTCCGGAATGCCTGCCATAGTCCACCAGCAGACAATACTCAGTGCTGTATCCGTTTCCCTTGCAGTATTCCAGTGCTTCCTCAGCCCTTTCATCAAGGTCTTTAGGCGTTGCGTGGCCTATGATGAGGAACAGGAGAAGCAGGAATGCTGCGGAAGCGGTCAATATAATCACAGATCTCTTAATAACTGAAAAATTCATTATACCGACCTGAAACATTATCGATTTTTAGTGAACACTATTTAAGTTCAGCATTATGTAGAAAATTTATCTGTTTCGCCTATGGCGAAAGTCCCTGAAGCACTTGTCTAATGCCTGATAACGGATAGTTGCATTTTTTGTATTCGGCATAAGAAGTTGTATTGAAGTGAACCTGTGTTATGGAGTATTGAATGTCAAATTTCTATTTTAATTTTTTTCTGACAAATTTAGTCTTTTATAGATGTTAAGAACACTGTAATTCATTGCTTTCCAAATCCAGTGTAGCTGGTTTCGCATTGTAAAGCAAAAAGGGATTCACTCCGTTGAGCAAATCCCTTTTGTTGCGCTGATTTACAGGTTACTTTTCTGCTTCTGCCTTTATCGCAGCCTGCGCCGCAGCAAGGCGGGCGATAGGCACGCGGAACGGTGAGCAGGAAACATAGTTGAGCCCGATCTTGTAGCAGAACTCTACGGACGCAGGGTCGCCGCCGTGCTCGCCGCAGATGCCGACCTTCAGGTCAGGGCGGGTGCTGCGTCCTCCGTTGACACCGATTTCGATAAGTTTTCCGACAGCCTTCGTGTCGATGGTCTGGAACGGATCCGCATCGAGAATCTTGTTGCCGAGGTAGTCGCCCATGAATGTTCCGACGTCATCGCGTGAGAACCCGAATGTCATCTGGGTCAGGTCATTGGTGCCGAATGAGAAGAACTCTGCAGTACGTGCCATCCTGTCTGCGATAAGGGCGGCGCGAGGAATTTCGATCATCGTACCGTACTTGTAGTCGATAGGCCTTCTGATAGTAGCCCCTTCAACCTCAGCCTTGACTTTGTCGCAGATGGCTTTCTGGAAGTTCAGCTCCCTGTCGGAAATGGTCACAGGTATCATGATTTCAGGCATAGGGTGGAATCCCTCTTCGATAAGTTCTGCCGCAGCAGTGAAAATGGCCCTGAACTGAGTCTCTGAAATCATAGGGTATGTAATGTGCAGACGCACGCCCCTGTGTCCCATCATAGGGTTGACCTCATGGAGGGATTCGCCTCTCTTTTCGATATCGGTCTCGGAGATGCCGAGTTCCTTGGCAAGTTCCTCCCTCTTTTCAGTGGTCTGCGGCACGAATTCGTGGAGAGGAGGGTCGAGAAGACGGAACGTGACAGGTTTTCCGTCCATCACTCTCATCGTACTCTTGACGGAAGCCTTGATGAACGGTTCCAGTTCGGCAAGCGCACTGCGTCTCTCGTCATCGGTCTTTGAGAGGATCATCTTACGGAGTTTTGCAAGAGGAGTTTCGGAGTTCTTTCCGTAGAACATGTGCTCGATACGGAACAGTCCGATACCTTCCGCTCCGAAACTGAGAGCCCTTTCTGCGTCTTCAGGAGTATCCGCATTGGTCCTGACTCCGAGCTTGCGGAACTTGTCCACCATTTTCATGAACTGGATGAAACGAGGGTTCTCGGTTGCGTCCATAGTGTCGATGGCGCATCCGTAGACAAGGCCCTTGGATCCGTTGAGGCTGAGGACGTCTCCTTCATGGAACTCAGCTCCTTTGAACTTCAGTACCTTGTTTGCCAGGTCGATGGTCATGGTATCGCATCCTACGATACAGCATTTTCCCCATCCGCGGGCTACGAGTGCGGCATGTGAAGTCATACCGCCTCTGGCAGTGAGGATACCTGCGGCAGCCCTCATTCCTTCTACGTCCTCAGGAGAAGTCTCTTCCCTGACGAGGATGGCCTTTTCTCCCTTGGCGTTCAGGTCCATCGCGTCTTCAGAAGTAAAGACGAGTTTTCCTACAGCTCCGCCCGGACTTGCAGGAAGGCCTGTAGCCACGGCCTTTGCCTTCTTTTCCGAAGCCGGGTCAAGGATAGGATGAAGGATTTCATCGAGCTGGGACGGAGAGATTCTCATTACGGCCGTTTTCTCGTCTATCATCCCTTCTTCGACCATGTCCATTGCCATATTCAGGGCTGCAAGACCAGTCCTCTTTCCGATACGGCACTGGAGCATCCAGAGTTTGCCGTCCTGGATGGTGAATTCGATGTCCTGCATGTCCTTGAAGTGGTCTTCAAGATGCACGCGGATAGCATCGAGCTCCTTATATACTTCAGGCATGGCTTTCTCGAGAGATTCGAGATGGGCGTTGTGTGGGTTCTTTGTCGCCTCGTTAAGAGGGTTCGGGGTGCGGATGCCGGCTACGACATCCTCTCCCTGGGCGTTGATAAGCCATTCGCCGTAGAATTTATTGTCGCCGTTTGCAGGGTTGCGGGAGAAAGCGACTCCTGTCGCAGATGTGTTGCCCATGTTTCCGAATACCATTGACTGGACGTTCACTGCAGTACCCCAGTCGTCAGGAATGCCTTCGATTTTCCTGTAGGCGATTGCTCTTTTCCCGTTCCAAGATTTGAACACGCCTCCGATACTTCCCCAAAGCTGGGCTTCCGCAGAGTCAGGGAAGTCTACTCCGAGTACTTCCTTTACCTTTGCCTTGAACAGGTCGCACAGGTCCTTGAGTTCGTCTGCGGTGATGTCGGTGTCGGATGCATAGCCTTTCTCTTTCTTGAGGTTTTCCATCATCCTGTCGAGCTGCTGGCGGATTCCCTGTCCGTCTGCCGGTTCGATGCCTTCAGCCTTTTCCATTACCACATCCGAGTACATCATGATAAGACGGCGGTATGCATCATAGACAAAGCGCGGGTTGCCGGTCTTCTTGATCATTCCCGGGATTGTTTCAGAGCAAAGACCGATATTCAGGATGGTGTCCATCATTCCCGGCATAGAACTGCGCGCACCTGAGCGGCAGCTGACCAGAAGAGGATCGTTCTTGTCTCCGAATTTCTTGCCCATTATGGCTTCAGTGGCCTTGAGGGCTTCGGCTACCTCCTCTTTCAGAGCATCGGTGTAGCCTCCGCAAAGCTCATAGTATTCTGCACAGCATTCTGTTGTTATCGTGAATCCGGCCGGGACAGGAATGCCCAGTCTGCACATTTCAGCCAGATTGGCTCCTTTTCCTCCCAGGAGGTTTCTCATTGTTCCATCGCCTTCAGCGTCTTTTCCGCCGAAACGGTAGACTCTTTTTTTCTTGGTATCCATAATATATGTTTGTTTTGTTGATTAAATATTCAGGTTATAAGAAATCGCGGCGAATTTACTAAAAAAATTCGTTGTTTGCCGAATTTATCATAACAATCTGCTTGCGATTTCAGACAATTCGCTTCTTTCTCCTTTTTTCAGGTTGATGTGCGCGAACAGTGCCTGTCCGGACATTTTCTCTCCCAGATGCGTCAGCCCGTTGGAATACATGTCCAGATAAGGCTGGTCGATCTGGAATATATCCCCTGTGAACACCATTTTCGTACCTTCCCCGGCGCGGGTGATGATGGTCTTTACCTCGTGCGGAGTCAGGTTCTGGGCTTCGTCCACTATGAAATACACTTTCCCCAGGCTGCGGCCTCTTATATAGGCCAGAGGGGATATCAGAAGTTTCTCGTCATTGATCATGGCATCGATCCTGTCTGCCTGTCTGCTGCCTTCCTTGAAACAACCCCGGATTACGTTGAGGTTGTCCATGAGCGGCTGGATGAATGGCCCCATTTTGCTTTTCTGGTCTCCGGGCAGGAATCCTATTTCCTGATTTCCGAGTATTACTGTCGGACGGGACAGGATTATCTGGTCATAGTCCTTTTCCTGTTCCAGGGCTGCGGCCAATGCGATCAGAGTCTTTCCTGTACCGGCCCCTCCGGTGAGCGAAACCAGCCTGATATCAGGGTTCAGGCATGCGTCGAGAGCGAATTTCTGTTCATCGTTGCGCGGGGAAATACCGTAGGCGCGGCGTTCCTTGACCAGGACGATGCGGCGGCTTGCCGCGTTGTATCTTGCGCAAGTGCAGTATGAGTTTTCCCCCTTTTCCCATCTGAACTTGTAGAGCTGGTTCGGTTTAGGCTCTTCCCTGCTGACATCCCGGTAGTCCAGTCCTCCCTGGCCGTAAGCCAGACTCTGGACCTTTTCCTGAGGGAGGTCTGAAATTATATTGACTTCATTACGGGTATATTCCACTTTGGACTCGTCGATCCTGTCGGTAAGGTAGTCCTGGGCCTCCATTCCTACGGCCTTGGCTTTCATCCGGAGGTTTATGTCCTTGGTCACTAAGGCTACGAACCTGCCCGGATGCTCTTTCTTCACCCACATGGCAGTGGCGAGGATACGGTGGTCCTGGGTGTCGTCCTGGAAGCAGTTCTTCAGTTCGTCAGGGAACGGATGGTAGAGTTCTACCTTAAGGTTCCCCAGATGCGGGCCGATCGGAATGCCTTCCTTGCCGAACATCCTCCTGTCGGAGAGCCGGTCTATTTCTCTCATGAAACCTCTGGCATTGAAGCTGAGGGCGTCGTTGCCTTTCTTGAATTTGTCAAGTTCCTCCAGAACTGCAACAGGAACGACTATGTCATTTTCCTGGAAATGCCTTATGGCCCTGTAGTCATGCAGGATAATGTTTGTGTCCAGCACGAATATCTTCGGCAGTTTGCCTTTCTGCCCTTTTTCGGGAATATTTGCGTACTGTGTCATGATTATGCGGTGTTACTTGGTGTCAATCTTCTCCTTCGGATGCGGTCGGACTGTTCAGAAGCGCCTCCAGGATGGAGAACACGTCCGGTCTTCCTCCTTCGGATATCTCTATTCCGCACTTTCCCGTGTCCGGATGCCCGAGCGGATAATATGCGATTTCCTGAAGGAGCAGCTGAGCATCTACATAGTCATAGTCGCTGTCCCGGATCTGGATGAGCACTCCCGGCACTTCGGCAAACAGTATGCGTACGATATCCTTTTCCCGATAGGCGTTTTCGAGTCCTTTCACATCAATGGTACAGCCGGTCCTGCGGCACAGGAAGCCGGCAGCGGAAGCCAGTCCTCCTCCGGATACCGTAATGCCGCTGATGACGACTCCGTCTTCCACCAGCTCCCGCAATACTTCGTAACAGTCGATGAAATAATCGGGATCCTGGATTTCGGGGGCGTTGTCCCCGTTACTGCCGAACCTTTCGGCAAGCATCGACCCTCCGAGCTTGAACGGGCAGGTGTCGAAAGGAATGTAAATGATCCAGCTTCTGTTGTCCGCAACCAGGGTCTCAGGGCATTTCCTCTTCATGGAGATATCCTGTTCGCTTCCGGTATATTCCGGATAGTCTTCCGCTGCATCGCGGCAGCCGTCTTCGATAACAGGTTCCGGGTCTTCCGCCACGGCGGCGGTAAACAGGGAATCCTTCCTGACTTCCAGCCGGTCCATATATATCCTGTTTCCTTCGGAAGATTCCGTAATGGAATATCCCGACAGCCTTATTCCCAAATCATAAAGGTACTTGCCGGCGGCTTCCGCAGAGAAATAAAGTGCTGCCATATTGCCCACCGGAGTGCAGTCCCATTCCCATCTGATTCTCGCCTCGATGTTTTCCAGAGAAAAATGCCCTTCTTTCCAGAGGGTCTCCAGAAGGGTCCTTGCAATGGCCAGTCTGGTCAAAGGACCGGAATATTCTACCGGAATGTCTCTTTTCATGTGGGGAGCATCGCCGAGGGCGGACAGATAGCCCTTTATCTTGTCGGGACTGTACCTTACATATCCCGGAGCCGGGTCGGACGGTTCGTCGACGATAGGAGGGTAGCCGTTCTTTTCAGGGAGCGGCGGATTGTCTGCCGGCATGCATTCGCTCAGCATCTGCGCAGGCGTGGCCTCCATCCTCTGCCCGTCTATGATATACTCAGAATGCAGGATGACGTCGATGTCTTTCATATCAAAAGATAAACTCCGGTAAATTTAACTAAATTTGACATCATTTTAGAAATTGTATCGAAATTTTATGGAAAATCTTGCAGTCGGAACGGTATTCTCCGAGGACGCTTACGAAAAGATGGTCGAAGCGCTGTTTGTCCGCTTCCCTTCTTTCCAGAAAATAGGGGCCGGAGCCTACAAGCCCGGGCTCGACAGGATGGAGTTCTTTGATTCCCTTGCCGGTCATCCCCATAGACGATATAGGACAATACATATAGCCGGCACTAACGGTAAGGGATCTGTGGCCAATATGCTGGCTTCAGTCCTTGCCGCTTCCGGGGAGAAGGTGGGGCTTTACACTTCGCCTCATATACTCGATTTCCGGGAGCGTATCAGGGTAATAGGAACGCCGGGGCATGAATCGGCGGTGGAACTGATACCGAAAGAATACGTATGGAATTATGTGAATCGGTGGAGCGAGACTTTCGACCATCTGGAGATGTCTTTCTTCGAGATAACGACGGCTATGGCCTTCAGCTGGTTCGCCGACCGCGGCGTGGATGTCGCCGTCATAGAAACCGGTCTGGGAGGCCGGCTCGACAGTACCAATATCATAACTCCGCAGCTGTGCGTAATTACCAATATCGGTCTGGACCATTGCGACATACTCGGGGAAACTCTCCCGGAAATCGCTTTCGAGAAGGCAGGGATCATAAAGCCGGAAGTTCCTGTGACGATAGGGGAGAGCAATCCTGAAACGGATCCGGTATTCGAACGCAAGGTGCTGTATACCAATCTTTCTTCTCCTGTTTTTATGGGTGACCGGGCCAGGATCATGTCTCTTCTGTCCTTCGCGGACAAGGCAGAACCTTCTTTATGGAAAGACAGCGAAGAGATATTTCAGGCAATGGACCTTAAAGGCGAATATCAGAAAATGAATCTCAGGACCGCCATGTCTGCCCTGGACAGGCTCGGTCTGCGGATGGAGGAGCCCGGGATCAGGGATGCACTCATTCATACAGCGGCAAGGACCGGTTTCCATGGCCGGTGGGAGACTCTTTCCGATGATCCGCACATCATATGCGACATAGGGCATAACGCCCACGGTCTCAAATACAATTTCCATCAGCTGGGACGGATGCTTTCTGACGGAGAATGCACTTCCCTGATAATAGTTTACGGATCCGTGTCTGACAAGGATTATGAGTCTGTGTTCCCTCTGATGCCTGAGAATGCCGCATATGTCTTTACCAACGCTTCCGGCAGACGGGCCCTTCCGGCCGGTGACCTGAAACAGAAGTATACGGATTTCTGCGGATGGTCAGGCAGACCGTCGGACAATACATATTGTGCCTCTACTGTAGGAGAGGCCGTAGATCTTGCACTTGACCTTTATCGGAAAGAATGTTCCGGAAACGGCACGAAACCTTTGATCTATATAGGCGGCAGCACTTATGTCGTTTCCGAAGCTGTCGATAGACTTCGACTCCGCAGATGAGTCCCGAAAACAATCGAATACGCAAAAACTATGGGAAAGATGTTGATGAAAATAGCTGCGGTTCTGTCAGTCATGGCTGTGACTGCTTTGTCGTCCGGTACGGCGGCATACGGAAAGGGTGCAAAGGCGGACATTGACGGTCACGAATTGGTGTCGCTCTGGAAAGAGTACGGAAGGCTTCAGGATGAAGATCGTCCAGATAAGGAGGAGGAAGTGCTGGAAAGGATAATTTCCCAGGCGGAAAGACGCCATCTTCCATGGGATTTCTACGATGCATGGAGAGAATACAGGGATGCCGTGCTTTCCAGGGACTGGAAGAGGCGGGAAGCGGTGGATTCGGCCCTGATGGAGTCTGTCCGTAAATTCGACGAACCGGTGGTGACTTATGCCGTTGCCTGCAATGTCCTGTACGCTGGTACTGACCTGGCCGTAATTAAGGAAAGCCTGAAGGAGGATTCAGCCAGACTGAAATCCTCACGTAACGGCATGTTTTACAGAGAAGGGTACAGTACTGTAATGAGCAGCGTCGCGGGCCGTCTTCCGGAATCCGTAATAAAGGATATCGCCAATGATTATGAGTATATACTCTGGTCCATGCTTTTCAGATCGCAGGGAAAGGATGCGGAAATTCCCGACATGCTTTCAGAATCCCTTTCGGGCAGATATCCTTCCGCTCCATATATGGAATACCGTATGGCGGCGTATAAAGACCGGGGCGGCAGACAGGAGGCCCTCGAGTCGTTTGCTGAAAAATACTCCGGCAAGGCGGTTTCGTGCTATGCCGTTCAGGATCTTTTTTCGCTCCGCATGGAAGATATGCTTTCGGGCAAGTCCTCTTGCGGATCCGTGGATTTCCTGGAATTCAGGAGAGAGTGCGCGGATTTCGAAAAAATGCGGAAGGGTTTTTCCGGAAGCGAAAAAGAGATTGCGCAAGAGTGTACGCTCGTTAAAGGTATTATCGCAAGACTTGATGCAGAAAGTATAAGACTGGAAAGCCGCGGCGATACTGTCCTGGTACTGCTGAAAAATATCGGCAGCTGCAGGCTGGAAATCCTTCCTGATGCAGGAAAAGATGCCGTTCCCGTGTTTACCGCAGACCCGCTCGACAGTAAGGGCAGCTATTATGTGACGGACACTGTAAGGGTCCTTGTCCCGGATATGGATGACGGTACATATCTGTTGAAATGCAGTGCGGGAAAGACGTTTTCATCCGCAGACTATGTGCGGAACAGAATATCCGTGGCTTACCGTAAGGCGGAAGGGGGAATAGCCGTTTTCGCGGCTGACATGGAAAGCGGCCGCCCTTTGGAAAAGGCCGATGTAGAATTCTTCTTGGGAGACAGTCTTGTATGCAGTTTCGGTGATGTCTCGTTTACCGGCGGATTCACCCCATTTCACGCAGATTTCACAGACGGGATTGAAAAGAATGGCAGGATATATTCTCTGAAATGTTCGTTCAGGGACGGGAACGGCAGGCTGCACAGTTCAGGAAGGGCAGGCATAGACTACAGGGCATTCCGCCGTTACGGAAACCATGACAATGGCGTCCGTGCGGAGATATTCAAGGACAGGGCAGTATATGATTTCGGGGATACTCTCCGGTTCAAGGCAGTCCTTTACCGTCCATCAGACACGGCTACCGGACTGGAGCCCCTTCCTGCCGGGGAAACAGTAAAGGCGGTGCTTACCGGACCGGGAAATGCCGTATCGGATACTTTGGTTATGGCTTCCAATGAATTCGGATCCGTTTCCGGTTCCTTTATCATTCCCGAAAAGGGTCTTGGAGGAAGATATATGCTTGATATCCGTTACGCGGACGGGACGGTAGCTTCTTCATCTTTGGTTGCCGGAGCGATAGATACACCGACTTTCGATCTTGAGTTCGACAGGGATTCGCTGTTGCATTTTCCCGGAGACAGCATTACGGTCAGCGGAACGGTATCCAGCTATACTGGCCACCAGCTTTCTTCAGCATCGCTTTCGTGGAAAGTGACCGGAACTGCGGCACCGTTGGAAGGTACATCGGCTATAGGCAGCGACGGAAGGTTTTCGTTCTCTTTCAGGGACAGTGCCGTCCTGTCCTCTTCATACTCGTATTATTCGATAGCTGTGACGGTCACGGACCTGACAGGGGAGACATACCGGTTCCACAAAGGCCTGACGGCAGCTCCAAGACTTTTTCTTGATATGGAAATGACCGATGCGCCGGAGGCTATGGTGACTCCTTCGTCTCCATGGGATTATTCCCCGGTATCGGGATACGGCATTTCCATGGTCGGGGATGAACCGGTACAGCTGGCCTTTACGGTCAGAAACTCTGATTACCAGCCTGTAAATTCCGTTCCTGTCAGGTATTCCCTTTATCATGGGAACGAACTGCTACAGGCAGGAGAAGCCGTTTCCTGCGATACCCTGGACATCGATCTGTCCGGAAGGGAATCAGGACTTTACAGGCTGGAGGCCGAGGCTTCGGCAGCAATGAAACTGGAAAACGGCGAGGATTCTCTGATTGTATACGGATATACATATGATCTTATAAAGACAGCGGAGAGCGATACGGTCCTGAATTCCGATGTGGAGAACCTGTTCAAAGTGATAAGGGACGGAGACATAACCCTTCAGATCGGAACTGGAAACGGTCCGATGTGGGCGGTTGCCGAACTGTGGGGTGAAGAGGATTCTCCGCTTCGCACCGGGCTTGTGTATCTGGACGGGGAAAAGAGACGGCCGGGTTCCATAACCACTCTCAGATACAGCTACGAGGACAGTTATCCTGATGATGTAAGGCTGGTGGTCCTGTATTTCCGTGACGGAAAGGATTACAGGTACAGTGCGGATTACCACAGGGAGGCCGCCGGCCTGGATCTGCCTGTAGCTTTCAGTTCCTTTACCGCCGGTGCCGGGCCGGGAGAAGAAGTTACCATGACTCTGAAGACTGTCCCGGACGCGGAGGCCGTCATATCGGTATTCGATATCGGCACGGAAAGGATAATGCCCAATTTCTGGAATGCCGTGTATCGCCGTATGTACGTGCCGGATGTCAGGATTCAGACTGACAACGGTTTTGTCGGCTGCCGCCGGATGCTTTTCCGGGGAGGGGCAAACGGTTTTATGGCGGCTAAGGCGGCCGTTCCGGAGTCTGATGCCACGGCTTCCGATGGCATGACTCTGGAAGAAGACGAGGCGGTATCTTCCGGCACGCAGTCCTATGGAAACGCCGGAATCAGGTCCGATTTTGCAAACACGCTCGCTTTCATTCCTTTCGCCAGACCGGAAGCCGACAGTACACTGACTTTTTCTTTCAGGACATCGGATAAACTGTCCACCTATAAGGTCTCGGTTTTCTCCCATGACAGGACAATGCGTAACAATGCTGTCAGCAGGAATATGACTGTTACGAAACCTGTTATGGTGTCAGTCCTGCAACCTCGTTTCCTCAGGGAAGGCGACAGATACGTCCTTTCTGCATCCGTAGCCAACGGGACGCCGGAGAATATTTCAGGAGTACTGGAGATGTTCGTCTATGACTCCGAAGATTATGATGGCTCTGTTCCCATGCTGGTAAAGAGCCTGCCTGTCGGGGTGGCTGCAGGAGGGGCTTCTCCTGCAGACTTCAGCCTGGAAGTTCCGGAAGGCCTTGATGTCATCGGTTTTAAGATTGTATATGAAGGGGTGCCGGAAAACTGCTGCATGAAAGACGGCACAGAGTGCGTATGCTGGTCTGACGGTGTCTTTGTCACGGTACCGGTACTTCCTGATACCCAGGTCCTGACGGAAACCCATTCTGCAGCCCTGCTTCCGGGAATGTCTGCGGATTCATTGGAGGCTGAGCTTTCGGGACAGTTCGTGAATACTCTCCCGTACGGGGCGGAAACCCGGGAAATCTCTTTGCTGGACATGGTCAAGTCCGCCATTCCCCTTAAGTCCGAATTGAAAGGCAAGGATGCTGTATCCGTTTCGGATGCATTGTTTGTCAGAATGCTTTCGGGGTGTGCATACGGACAGTGCGTGGATTCTTTGGTGGCCAGGCTGCTGGACTGTCGCAACGGAGACGGCGGATTCGCGTGGTTCAGCGGTATGGAGTCCTCACCTGCGGTGACGGCCCTTGTCCTTGAGCGTGCCGCCGGAATATACGGACGTACGCATGTCAGGATTTTTACCGCCGGACAGGAAGAAAATGCACTGTCATACCTTGACAAGGCTGTCTTTTCCTCTGATCCGGCAGTCTTGTTCCCTGAAAAGACCGTATGGACTGCAGGAATTTCGCTTCCGGAGTATCTCTATGTCCGCAGCATGTATCCTTCTGTGCCGGCAGTCCCGGCTGCGGATTCCGGATTGTCCGGAAAAGAGAGGAAGGCTTTGTTGAAGGCCGTGAAGTCATGGCTTGTATCTCCGACCGGGTCGGAAGGCTTCGAAGGCAGACTTATAGACAAGGCGCGGAGGGCATCGGTCATAATGAATCTTATTAAGGACGGGGAGGATGCAGCCTTTGCCGAAAGCCTGGGCATAGGACGCTCTTTCATAAAGAAGCTCTCCCGCACGCTGCGGGCCGATATCCGTTCCCTGTGCAGTTATTCGGTGGAACATGGCTCTGGAGGAATGTATTTTCCTAATGCGGTTATGCCTTTCAGAGGTCTTCTTGACAGTGAACTGTATGCACATTCTCTTATTTGCGATGTACTTGGCGGGTATGCATCGGATCGTTCCCGCAGCTCTTCCGGGCAGGACGATGCCTCTGTTGCCTGTGCAGTAGCAGATGGAGTAAGGCTCTGGATGATGATCCAGAAAGAAACGCAGCAGTGGGAAAACGATCCCGCCTTTGTCCGTGCGATGGCATCGGTGCTCGACGGTTCGCCGGATGTGCTTGCGACGAGGATAGTCGTAATGTCCAAAAGGTATGAGAAGCCGTTTGACGATATTATGGCATCCGGCAACGGTTTCGAAGTAGCCCGGCAGTTTCTGGTCAGCCGCAGCGGCGGGTCAGCCGGAGTTTCGGACGGGCTTTCCGTCCTGCACGCCGGAGATTCCCTTTCCATTGGTGACAGGATTGTCTGCAGATATACCGTAAAAAGCGGCGACAACAGGAGTTTCGTGAAACTTACTGTTCCGCGCTATGCCTCCTTCAGGCCTGTCGACCAGGTTTCCGGCATGACCGGATGGTGGAGGAGCCCCTTGCCTTCCGGGCGGCGTCCAGGAGTCGGATCATACAGGAACGTACTGGATGACAGGACTGAATACTATTTCGATGTATTGCCTGAAGGCGTCACGGTGATTGATGAGGTATTCTATCTTTCCCAGGATGGGGTGTATCAGTCTCCAGTGCCTGAAGTCGAATGCATGTATGCCCCTCATTACAGGGCAAACGCCGGGGCGTCCCCGTATCCTCTTCGTTGAGGGGAGGGATGCCCTACGCTTCGGGCATATCGTATCTTTCCGTTATTATCAGGTATTCGGACCCGAAGATATGATATCTGTCACTCGGCCTTACGCCTAATTTCAGGCGCAGACGCTCGCTGGTCATGTGCGTGTTTCTGGCAGTCACTTCCGCTTCAGGATATGCAGAAGCGGCTTGGCGGATGCCGCGTCCGTTCATCGGGAAGACATCCAGGATGCGGAATACTTTCCCGAAATATTTCAGGACATCGGCCTGCCCCGGATCGTTGAAAAGGTAGAGATGCGTGTTGCGGGATATCTTGACGGTATCGAATCTGCTTGAGATCAGGTTGTAAGCTCCGGATTTGAGAAGTGATTTCCCCGGTTCGAAAAGATATGAGGCATTTTTTGCCTCTTCTTCAGATGCGGGGCAGGCGGCTCTGGCGGTCTTTTCTTCCGACTGGAAGAATGTGAAACTGCCGTTCATTCCGTCCGGGGCCCCCGCTTCATTGACCGATGTGATTCGGCATTCCCCGTCGTATTCCCGGTCCAGTACGGCCAGAAGTTCTTTGCACTCTCCTCCGGAAGAAACCGCATGCACTTCGCGGCAGACCGCACCAAGCCTGTCTGTGACCATCGATATGTCTGCCATCGGAGAAAGCTTCAGCATCAGGAACCGGGATACTGAAAGCAGTTCGTCTTTCAATTCCAGTACGTCCGGCCGGCAGTCTTCCAGAAGGAACACCTTTTTGCCGGCTGAATCCCTCCTTGCAGGATCGAGAAATATGATGTCCGGTGCGAACTCTTCCTTGCGTTCCGTTCCGTTTCCTGACTGAATCCGAAGGATATCCCTGAGCGAACCGGAAACGAGCTCCCTGCATGAAACATGTATGTTCACTGCACCGAGAGCGGCGAAATTATGTCCGGCGGCACGTGCAAGGGCAGGGTTCATTTCATTGTATAGCACCTCGCCGGCTATTCCGGAAAATGCCCAGCTGTCTACCCCGAGACCTCCGGTGAGGTCGGCGATACGTCCTTTTCCCTCCGGAAGGCCTGCTTCGGACAACAGCCTTGCGGCAATTCCCGCCTTATATGCTGCTGTATCCTGCGAACTGCACTGTTCGGCTGACAGTTTCGCCGGAAAGACGAGAGCAGGTTCGGAGTACCATGCCGGAACCTTGTTTTTGAGTTTTTTCCTTGAAAGTATGGTATTGACCGCCAGGTCAATATCTATCCCCTTCCACTTTCCCTTAGAGAGCAGAAGCCTTGAGGTATCGTCATTTTCATGCTCCAGAACGAATCCGGAGAATCCGCTGTCCCTTTCCATCGGGGGCAAATATAGCCAATAACATCTGAAATCGGACGGAAAGTTTGCCGTTATGGAAGAATTCACTAATTTTGTCTGAAATTCAAACAAATCCCAATCAATTAAAATCAAGTGAGTTATGAAAAAACTTATTTTCCCGCTCCTCGTCCTCTGGGGTGGGCTGCTAATGACCGGATGCAACAAGGATGACGGAGCGAGAGGCAAAGTTTCCTTCAGCGGTGTATCAAATGATGTGTCAAGCGCTGTCATCAACGTCTATGAAAGAACAGCAACGGAAACGAATTTCGAGATTTATCTTATGCTGGAAGGCTCGGACATTGAACAGTTGCATGTCGGAGGAGTCTATTTCGACCTTTATTTTGAAGGTTCGCTCGAAGAATTCCCTGCCGGGACTTATACGATGGAAGACGGTATTCTGGAAACCGGTGAATACAATTCAAATCTGAGCGGTGTTACCGAAGAAGTGGAAATCGTTTCCGGAACCCTGACTGTCGGACGGAAAGGCAATGACTATTCATTCGAATTCAACGGCACTGCATCCCGGTATGATTCCGAAGCCGGAAATTATCTGGCTCCTGAACCGTTCAGCTGCAGTTATTCTGGACCGGTGACATATACGTATGAATTTTAGCTTCTAAGAAAGTCTTTTTTAAGAATAGGTTTTGAGGGTGGTTCATTATGGGCCATCCTCGATTTTTATTGTTAGGATATGTCGCTCGTGTCCGATAATTTTATAAATTTGTAAGATTTGTAACTGAAAGGGTTACATTCGAACAGAGAAACAGATAAATTAACTTAAAATAACACACGATGGAAACTACAAGAGATTTCAGACAGGTTGCCCAGAGCTGGCTCGAAGGAAATTATGACGAGCAGACCAAAAACGAAGTCAAGGCACTTATGGAAAATGACCCTGCGGGTCTTGAAGACGCATTCTACCGTAACCTGGAGTTCGGTACGGGAGGACTTCGCGGAGTGATGGGAGTCGGAACCAACAGAATGAACAAATACACTGTAGGAATGGCTACACAGGGCCTTGCGAACTATATCAGGAAGCATTGCACCGGCGATGACATAAAGGTCTGCGTTTCATATGACTGCAGGAACCACAGCAAGGAATTCGCGAAGATTACCGCCGATGTCTTTTCCGCAAACGGCCTTCATGTGTATCTTTTCGAAAGCCTCCGCCCTACGCCTGAACTCAGTTACTCTATAAGGAAAAAAGGAGCGCAGTCTGGAGTGATGGTTACGGCATCCCACAATCCGAAGGAATACAACGGTTACAAAGTATACTGGTCAGACGGGGCACAGATCACATCTCCTGTCGACAAGGACATCGTAGCCGAGGTGAATGCCATTTCTGACCCTTCAATGGTAAAATTCGTGCCTGGGGAAGGAGCCGGCAGGATCGAGATCATGGGAGAGGAGGTCGACAACTCATACCTTGACGACATCCTTTCCCTCATGCTTTCTCCTGAGGCAAGGGAAAAGCACAAGGACCTCAAGATAGTCTATACCCCGCTTCACGGTACAGGTGTGCGTCTGGTGCCTATGGCACTCAAGAGACTCGGGTTCGAGAACATTATCCATGTTCCCGAGCAGGATGTGAATGACGGGGACTTCCCTACGGTCATGTCTCCTAACCCTGAGGAGCCTTCAGCCCTGAAGATGGCCGTCGAGGCTGCGGACAGGGAGCATGCGGATATCGTTCTCGCTACCGACCCCGATGCCGACCGTATGGGAATCGCCGTACGCGACAATGACGGGAAGATGGTACTTTTCAACGGAAACCAGACCGGTTCGATGCTTACCTATTATATATTGAACCGCTGGAAAGAGCTCGGGAAACTGGATCCTTCCAAATATGTTGTCAAGACTATCGTCACTACGGAACTTATCCGTGCCATTGCAGAGAAATTCGGGGTGAAGGTCTACAATGTGCTCACCGGATTCAAGTATATTGCAGAAATCGTAAAGCAGAATGAAGGCAAGGGAGAGTTCATCTGCGGCGGCGAAGAAAGCTACGGTTTTAATGTAGGTGAATTCGTGCGCGACAAGGATGCAGTCATCGCTTGCTCCATGGTAGCTGAATGCGCGTGCTGGGCTGCAGAGCAGGGACTTACTCTCTATCAGCTCATGCAGAAGATATACAAGGAATTCGGCTATTACAGGGAGTCCCTTACCTCACTTGTACGTAAAGGAAAGGCCGGAGTCGAGGAGATCGCTGCCATCATGACGGACATGAGGAACAATCCTCCTAAGGACCTTGCAGGCTCTCCTGTAGTGAAAGTCGTGGACTACAACAAACCGGAAGAAACCGGACTGCCTAAGTCGAACGTACTCCAATTCTTCAGCGAAGAAGGCGATGTCGTTTCCGTAAGGCCTTCAGGAACTGAGCCTAAGATCAAATTCTATTTCGGGGCGAAAGGGGATTCAGCCGATGCCAAGATAGAGAAACTCCGCGGTCAGTTCATTAAATGACCGGTGTTATGTCCATAAAGAAAAGATCATTCATTGCAGGTGTCATGATAGGGGCATCTGCAATGCTTGTTTACTGCTGCACAGGCAGGGACAACGCCCTTACAAACAAAGAAAAAGAGGAAGGCTGGGAACTTTTGTTCAACGGGGAGAACCTGGACGGCTGGCGTGATTATAACGGTACTGGACTTACTGTCCCGTGGCATGTCGTGGACGGTTGCATCCAGGCCAAGGGATCCGGAAGCGATGCGAGCGGCTATATAGTCACAGACAAGGAGTACGAGAATTTCATCCTTTCCTGGGACTGGAAACTTTCCAAAGGCGGCAACAGCGGTATGCTCTATCATGTAGTGGAGAGACCGGAATTCGATGTCCCATACGTGACAGGTCCGGAATATCAGCTGATCGACGAGCCGAATTTCCCTGAAAAGCTGGAAGAATGGCAAAAACTCGGAGTGGACTATGCAATGTACCTTCCGGACAAGTCGAAAATGAAGGTAAACCCTTACGGAGAGTGGAACAATTCCATGATTGTCTTCGACAACGGCCATGTCGAGCATTGGCTCAACGGGGAGAAGATCCTGGAGTTCGAGGCATGGACCGATGACTGGTTCGCCAGGAAAAACAGCGGCAAATGGGCGCATGCCCCTGAATACGGGCTTGCCCGCAAAGGAGTGATCTGCCTGCAGGATCATGGCTATCCCGCTTCTTTCAAGAACATCAAGATAAAGGAACTTCCGCGCAAGGCGGGAAAGACCGTGGATCTGTTCAACGGCAAGGACATTTCAGGATGGGAAGCATACGGCACCGAAAAATGGTATGTCGAGAACGGTCTGCTTGTCTGCGAAAGCGGTCCGGACAAGGGATATGGCTATCTTGCTACCCGGGAGTACTATGATGATTATGACCTTACTGTGGAATTCAGGCAGGAGGCCAACGGCAACAGCGGAGTATTCATCCGCTCTTGGGTGGAGCCGGTGGCCAGAGTGCATGGATGGCAGGTGGAGGTGGCTCCGGTCAACTGCGATACCGGCGGTATCTATGAGTCCTATGGCAGAGGATGGCTTGTCCGGATTCCTGACGAGAAAGAGAACATACTGAAGTTCGGCGACTGGAATACCCTCCGTATAAAAGTGCAGGGAGACAATGTCCGGACATGGCTCAACGGTCAGGAGATGGTAAACATCAATGATTCTGAAATCGGTAAAGGCAAGGGCCGGATCGCTCTTCAGATACATGACGGCGGAGGCATCAAGGTCTACTGGCGGAATCTCCGTCTCACGACATTGTAGGACAATATTATCAACAGCTAAACTAACTTTAATAAAACCACTTGATTATGGAAAGGACACTTGTAATACTGAAACCTGGGACCCTGCAGAGGGGACTTGTAGGTGAAGTCATTTCACGTTTCGAGAAAAGGGGGCTCAAACTGGTTGCCCTCAAAATGAAACAGCTCGACCAGGCTATTCTTGACGTGCACTATGCCCATCTTAAGGACAAGCCGTTTTTCCCTTGGCTGTGCAGCGGTATGATGGCTGCCCCTGTAATCCTCTGCTGCTGGGAAGGTTTCGAGGCGGTGAAGGTTGTCCGCGAAATGGCGGGAGCTACCAATGCCCGCAAGGCTGTACCTGGTACTATCCGCGGCGACTATGCCCTCAGCGCCCAGGAGAACATCGTCCATACGTCTGATTCAGTGGAGAATGCCAGGATAGAACTTGACAGGTTCTTCTCTTCGGAGGATTACTGCGAGTATCCGTCTCCGTTGAATCAGTATCTTTATGCTCCCGACGAGAAATAAAAAAACCAAATAGGACGGCTATTTCTGCGTTAAGCTTGACCTGAAATACCTCGTCCTATTTGTTTTTTTACATAATCTCTATCCGTGGTTTATGCAATTTCGGAATTGAACTCCGAAATTACATAAAATTCCTATACCTTTCAAGAAATAATCGTATCATCATCAATATTGTCCGGTATAAGTCATTAGTTTATACCGATCGTTATATTTATAGTTATTGCCTGCCATAATCAGTTCGGGACAGTAAATCCCTCCCACACTTTCAGTGCGGGCCCCTCCCGTTCACGAGGCCACGGGCGGCCACGCCGTCCGAACCGATTACGGCAGGCAATCATCTCTCAGGTACGACTTGGGAATACATCATACGGGCAAATTTTTGATTACTGGATTCCTGCAAATGCGGATGCTAACGTTCCTCTCCCGCACACCTGCGGTTGGGTAAAATGGATAAATGTCTGAATATTAGGATATTGCTGAGGTTCTTATTTTGCAGGTAAGACATAATGGAGCACACCCGCAGTAGCAGAATGGCTTTCTACGGTCCTCAGAGGCATCTCCGTTACCGCAGGTGTGCCTGAAAATGTTACACCTGGGATTGAGTGTGGTGTGTAATGTATTGATAATCATCTATATCCAAGAAAATACCAACTGCAGGTGTGTAAGTGTTTTTAATGGTTTATCGGAGACCTGCAACCTTTTTGTCATTTCGACCGACCGGAGTGAGTTGATAATTACAATTAATCGCCAAAACTGTATTTCGATCTGGCATATCGGCATAAAAGTCTTGGCGTCTTAATATCTTAACACTTTCCCTTTTGAGTCGCCGAATGTCGTTCCCCAAAAAGTTGTTTGTATGTTACATTTCGTTTGGGCTATACAAACACAGGATAGTAGAATTGCTGAGAAGCACAATAGAATTTGTTCCTATAATTGTTTCAGTGTATATCTACACCTCGGATAGTTTGAACATCCGTAGAATGTTCCATATCTGCCGTTACGAAGTACCAGGCTTCCGCCACATACCGGACATTTTCCGGATGCGACTGCAGTGTCTCTTTTCTGTTCGTTTGAACGGACATTGCGGATATGTTCTTTTCTGGTTTCTTTTGAGTCCGTGTTGGATTCAATCAGTTTGTTGTAGATTGCGACTACCTGAATATGTGATATGCGTTTTTCTTCGAATTGGTTGATGATTGCTAGTATCTGGTCCCAGTAGATAACCGGAGAATTTGCCGTTACGCCCAGACTTGCCTGCCTTGAAAAGGCTACTATCGATATGTATGGGATATTTCCGTAGTCTTGTAACAGGGACTTTAAGGCTCTGATGTGTCCATGGTTCTGGATTATAGGGTTGCGCAGCTGATATTTGTTGCCGAAGATGTTCTGTGTCCAGTATTCGCTATATTCGCTTCCATGGACCATCCCTTGATAGTTTTTGGTTTCTATAACGAATATGGCATATTCTGATATGACTATATGGTCTATCTGTGTCGTATTCCCGGATGGAGTCCGGATAAGCAGGTCATTTATTATCCGGTATTGGTCTTTGGGAAGCCGGGTCAGGATATGTGCGACTTTCTTTTCTCCGATTTTCCCTTTTGTCTTACGGAGACGAAAGACAAATATCAGAAGGCAAAGGAAGATCGCTATTATGATGAGTGACATACTGCTATTTTTGATACAACTGCTAATATACAGACATTATTTTGAGATTTTATTTACTTTTGTAAGAATACTATTATTGGATGTGGTTATGAAACCGATGAAATTTATTGCAATTCTACTCTCTTTGTTTACATTAAGCAGCTGCGCATCATTAAGACCTGCAACTTATGCAGGGAATACATCTTTGGTCGGATATAAGTATGCGTATATTACTCCGACTTCCGGGCTGTCTTCGTCTTCCGGAGGGGTCTATGGAAATGAATTCGGCATATACGACACTACCGTAAGCAAGAGTATTAACCCTTCTGATGTGATTTCCGGCATTCTGATGAAAAACGGATATATACTTCTTCCTGAGATCGAAGATAATATACGGGACAGGACTGTAATCGTAAATTATGGAGAAACAGGACGAAGATATATTTTAGGCGGTCTGTTCGGATATATGATAGAAGTCACTCTCCAGATTCTTTCTGCTGACACACATGAGGTTCTATGTACATGCACGGCAGAGGGGCAAGGTGAGACTGAAGCTGATGATATAAGGATTGCAATTACAAGAGCTTTAGCTATGGTCTTTCCTGATTGACTGGGTTATACCCTTTTCTGGTAAATGTCCCTTCGGTATCAGAATTCCGGACAGGATGCCAATTCCATCGGGAGGCCCGTGGCAGGGTGACGGAATTTTATGAGGGAGGCGTGCAGGCATAGCCTGCCGGCTGAATCCGCGCTGCCGTAGAGCCTGTCTCCTTTGATAGGGGAACCGAGTCCCATCGGGTGTGCCGCGTGGACTCTCAGCTGGTGGGTGCGTCCTGTCAGAGGGCGGAACAGTACTTTCGCCCATCCTTTACCGGTTCCTGTGATATTGTATTCGGTTACGGCCTTTTTCCCGTGTCCGGAATCCACTTTCTGACGGGGCCGGTCGTGATAGTCAGGTGCAAGGGGCAGGGATATGGTCCCGCTTAGGGCCGTTGCCGCCTGCCGTGAAACCGTCAGGCGGCTTACGGCATCAGGAGTGCCATTGCCGGCAGTGTCCAGAAGCGCGATGTATTCTTTTTCTACCTGTCCTGTTTCGAACTGTCTCTGCAGGTTTTTCTGGGCACCGGGATTTTTCGCAAAGACAATCACTCCGGAAGTATCCATGTCCAATCTGTGGACACCGAACAGACTGATTCCGAGCATTTCCGACAGTATCTCCAGCAGGGATTTTCCTCCTGTTTTCCCGGGTACGGAAAGCATGCCCGAAGGCTTGTCTGCCGCAATGATGTCGCTGTCTTCGTATATTATAGCCGGGATGGCAGTGCTGCAGTCCGCAGTTCCTGAAACAGGTTCCGGATGCTCCGTTTCCACATCCAGACCCTGCATCATGAATTTCAGAAGCGGTCCGCATTTGCCCTTGCATGATGGATAGAACCTTCCGTGCTGCCTGACTTCGTTTCCGAGGCTTTTTCCGTACCAGAATTCGCCCATGGCTACAGGTTCCAGTCTGTGAGTATAAGCGTAATGCAGCAGCTTGGGAGCGGCGCATTCTCCTGTCCCGCCGGGCGGGACAAGTCCTTCACCGGAAAAGATATCCCATACGCTTTTCTGTTCACCCAGCGCATTCTCTACCACCATGTTCCTGGATATCCATTCCTGCAGTGCCTCAGACTTTTCCTGTCTCAGCCGTTTCAGTGCGGCAATCCTGGCGGAAAACTTCCTGTATTCGGATTCTGCATCCTCCATGGCGGCCTTGCACTCTGCGGAAATCCTTTTCAGCTGGGCCTTTTCAAACTGGCTCTCCTTTATCAGGGACGCAAGTGTCATCTTGTCCGCTCCTGAGAGGCGCAGAGCATCCCGCCTGGCCTTCGATTCTGCCATCCTCTCTTTCCACTGCCTTATCTTCTCTTCGCATCCTGCCTTTACAGCCTCTGCATTCCGGATGGCCGACCCGAATTCCGGGTTCTCTTCTGCTTCTTTTATCAAAGTACCGATGCCGTTTATCCGGGCTTCTTCCTGTCTGAAATACCCGGACGGGTCAGTCAGGTCCAGTACCGGGGGCACGAAATACGGCAGCACGCCCCGCCCTCCGGCAAGGCCGGAGAATCCGGCCAGAAAACCGAGTTTCCCGTCAGGATCCCTTACGGTCAGCACACCCAGCATTTTCCCTTCTGAAAAGACCTGCCTGAGCCCTTCCGAGACCGAGATATATCCGAGTACCGTTTTCGCTGCTTCAGCGGTGACGGGAGCGGGAGTGTATCTGAACGGATCATTGAACCTTTCCGGTATCGGCAGACTGCTCTCCCGGGTATCAAACCTGTGTATCAGAGGGTCATCAGTCCTCGTCATCGTTCTCGGATATTATAAGGAGCCTGTCGCCGGCATGCAGTTCTACGCTTCCGTTAGGGACGATGAACTTTTCCCCTCTTTTTATCATCATCACCAACATACCTTTAGGGAGTTTTACTTCCTTGAGGGTATTGCCGAGATGCAGCGCTTCTTCCGTCAGGGTCACTTCTACCAGTTTTCCTGCTTCTTCCGGGACTTCTACTCCGAATTTGTTGTCGTCATCAGGTATGGGAAGGCTCAGGTTGAGCTTCCTTGCGGCAGATGTGATGGTGCTGCCCTGTATGATCAGGGACATCAGTGTAATGAAGAATACGATGTTGAATATGAGGCCGGAGCCTTCGACCTCCGCAATTACCGGATAAGTCGCGAAAATTATCGGAACGGCCCCGCGGAGTCCTACCCAGGAAATATATATCCTTGAGGGGAGAGAGACTTTTCTGAACGGGATCAGGGTCAGGAATACCGACAGCGGCCTGCCGACAAGAATCATGAACAGACCGATCAGCAGCGCAATGGGGGCTACCTGCAGCATTTCGTGCGGATTGACCAGAAGTCCGAGCGCCACGAACATCACTATCTGGACCAGCCATGTCATTCCGTCCAGAAAAGAGAATATTTCCTTTTTGAAAGTTATCTTGTGATTTCCTATGATGACTCCTGCCAGATATACTGCAAGATAACCGTTGCCATAGAGTTTTGTCGCTACGGTGAAAGTGAAGAATACGATGCTGATTAGCAGGATGGCATAAAGCGGGGCGTTGGTCAGATGCACTTTGTTGAGCACCCATACGGCAAAGTAGCCCATGATTATGCCGGAGATTATGCCGACTCCGAACTGCAGGACGAGTGTCTTGAGTGCATCTGCCGTGATTGTCCAGGCATCGATGCTTCCGGCTCCGGATATGGTGTTCGCTATCTGGATCAGGACTATTGTAAGTATATATGCCATCGGGTCGTTGCTTCCGCTTTCGAGTTCCAGAAGGGGCTGAAGGTTGTTCTTCAGTTTCATCCTGCTGTTTCTCAGAATGTTGAATACCGAAGCGGAATCCGTTGAAGACATTGTGGCGGCCAGAAGGATGCATGTTACCAGAGGCAGGGAGATAGGAGCCATGTCCCACTCCGAGAGCAGGAAAATGAAGAGACCCGTAAATACCGTTGTCAGCAGGACGCCAATTGTGGAAAGTGCCAGGCCTTCTCCGAGTACCGGTTTGATTTCCTTGAATTTGGTTTCCATACCGCCGGTGAACAGGATGACGCACAGGGCTATCATTCCGATGAACTGAGCGTGGTTCATATTGTTGAACTGCAGTCCGAGCCCGTCGCTGCCGAACAGCATTCCCGCTATCAGGAACAGGAGCAGGGACGGAAGCCCGAATCGGTATCCGGCCTTGCTTATGAGTATGCTGCAGAAAATAAGTACCGAACTGATGAGGAGGATGTTTTCTGATGTGAAATGCATTGTTTTGCCTGTTGAAAATCTTATTGTCTATTGTATCTTTACATTTGCAGTCTTGTATTCCGTACACCATTCTTTCAGCCCGCATTCCCGGCATTTGGGCTTTCTCGCAGTGCAGACATATCTCCCGTGCAGTATAAGCCAGTGGTGCGCTGTCGCCCTGAGTCTTTCCGGGATGTTCTCAGTCAGGTCTTTTTCTACGGCTTCCACTGTCTTTCCGTCAGACAGTCCCAGCCTGCGCGATACTCTGAACACATGTGTGTCTACTGCGATCACCGGTTTGTCATATACGACGGATGCGATGACATTGGCAGTCTTGCGTCCGACCCCGGGAAGCTTTACCAGTTCGTCCGGGTCCTCCGGGACCCTGCTTCCGAAGTCGCGGACCAGCATCTGTGCCATTCCGATGAGGTGGCGGGCCTTGTTGTTCGGAAACGATATCGATTTGATGAGGCCGTACACTTTCTCGAAAGAAGCTGAGGCCAGATCTTCAGGTTCAGGGAATTCCCTGAATATTTCCGGAGTATACATGTTCACCCTTTTGTCCGTGCATTGTGCCGAAAGGATGACTGAAACCAGCAGATGGAAAGGAGTGTCATAATGAAGCTCTGTGGTCGGAGCCGGGACATTGTCGCTGAACCATGACAGTATGTCCGAATACAGTTTTTCCCTGTCGTTACCGTTCATTTCCTTCAGGATTGTTTTCCGGTTCTTCTACGCATCCGGTGTCTTGTCCGTCCGGAGACTTCCGGACAAGTTCCTTGCATTCTTCATTGGAACATACGAATACCCGGCCGGGATAACGTTCCACTATCGATTTATTGTGGGTGACCATCACTATTGCCGTCCCCCTTTCCCTGTTGATGCCTGTCAGAAGCTGCATTATGCCTTCTGCCGTGTCAGGGTCCAGATTGCCGGTAGGCTCGTCCGCTATGATTACTTCCGGACTGTTGAGCAGGGAACGGGCTATCGCTATCCTCTGCTGTTCCCCTCCTGAAAGCTGGTGCGGCATTTTGTGCGCCTTGCTTGACATCCCTACGGCTTCGAGCACTTCCGATATCCGGCAGGATATCTGTCTGCGGTCTTTCCAGCCTGTGGCATTGAGTACGAAAGAAAGGTTGTCTTCCACGCTTCTGTCCATCAGCAGCTGGAAGTCCTGGAATACCACCCCCATTTTCCTGCGCAGGTACGGTATGTCTTTTTCCCGGATTGTACCGAGGTCGAAACCGCAGGCGCGGCCTTCTCCGTAGCAGAGAGGATTTTCAGCTATGATTGTCCTTATGATAGATGTCTTTCCGGAGCCTACCCGTCCGACTATGTAGACAAAGTCTCCTTTACGGACGTCCATGTCGAGTCCGTAGATGACCGGATTTTCCCCGTTGACTATTTCGGCATTTCTGAATGAGATGATGATATCCCTGCTGTCTTCCATCTGTAAATGCATTTAACTTCCAAAGTTAATCATTAAATTGCTACATTTGCAGAAAAATTTCTGGAAGATGATGAAAAAGGTTTTTGCAGCTCTGTGTCTGACGGCATTGCTGCTTCTCTCCGGCACCGGTCCGGATGCATCTGCGACCTCATGGAAAACGGATCGGGAGGCCAGGAAGGAATTCAGGACGGCAGTCTCTCTGTTCGACCGCGGAATGTATGACAGGGCACGGCACCTGTTCAGTTCCATTGCCGGAAGGTACGGCGACTACGAGGCTGAAGGATATGCTGTCCTGTGTTCGGCAAACCTTAGGACCGAAGGTTACGGGAGTCTTGTGGAACAGTATATCGGGGATTATCCGTATTCATGGCTGATACCTGCTATCAGATACCGGTATGCGCTGAACCTTTTCGATGATGACGACTATGCCGGAGCGCTGTCTCAGTTCGATGCCATCTCCAGACACGGGATAGCAAGGGAAAAGGTACCCGAGTTCCTTTTCAAGAGGGCCTATTGCGATTTCAGTCTCGGAAACTATGAGCGGGCGCTTCTCAGGTTCAAGGAGTTCGAGACTCGGAAGGACTCTGACTATACGGCTCCGGCACGATTCGCTTCAGGGTACATCCTCTACAGACAGAAGGATTTCGGGAAGGCACTTGAATGGTTCAGGCTTTCTGCCGTGGATTCCAGGTTCACTTCGATGTCGGACTATTACATAGTGGAATGCCTCTATATGCTCGGAGACCATGAGGCCGTATGCAGTCAGGCTCCTGCCTTGATGGAATATATTCCGCAGGAACGCAGGCCTCATGTCATAAGGATGATTTCCGAATCGTGGCTCGTGCTCGGCGATGCGGACAAGGCCAGATACTGGTTCGACCGGAACCAGGATTCTTCGGAATTGCGTTCACGCGGCGATTATTTCTATGCCGGATCGGTCCTCTATGCAGTGGATGACTATCAGGGTGCCATAGACAAATATTCCATGATGACGGAGCGTACCGATTCAATCGGGCAGATAGCCAATTACCATCTCGGATACTGTTATATCCAGACCAAGAACAAAGTGGCTGCGATGAAGGCTTTCCAGGATGCTTCCATGGTAGAATATGATCCTGACATTACGGAAGACGCCTATTTCAATTATGCGAAGCTGGCTTTCGACCTCAACAATGACTCTTCTGTCTTCAATGATTACCTGAAGAAGTATGCGGATATGGAGAGAGGGGACAAGATAAACAGCTATATTGCCGTGGCAGCTCTCTACAACCATGATTACGAAACGGCAATAGACGCCTACGGCAGGATCGATGACATGGATCCGGACATGACGTCCAATTATATGAAGGCCAATTATCTCAGGGCCGCCCAGCTCATTTCGAGCGGTTCATACAGGGATGCCGTACCGTATCTCAAGGCTGCGTCATATTATTCTGACAGGCTGTCGATGTTCAACCAGTTGTCCCGTTTCTGGATTGCGGAGTCATATTACAGGAACGACCAGTACGGCGAGGCGATAGACCTTTATACCGAACTCTACAATATTTCGGCCCTGTACCGTATGAAAGAGGGCTATCTTATTCCTTATAATATCGCCTATTGCTTCTTTAAGGAAGAGAACTATCAGAAAGCCGCCGTATGGTTTAAGGAGTACCTTTCCGGAGATTCCGTATTATACAGGAAAGAGGCTGCCCTGAGGTATGCCGACTGTTTTTTCATGATGTCGGACTATGCCGGTGCAATCAGTGCATACAACACTGTCCTCAAGGACTATTTCGATGTCAATGATATCTATCCTTATTATCAGGCTGCCATTTCATACGGGCTGGAAGGAGATAATGAAAGGAAAATTTCCCTGCTTGACAATGTAAACAAGGCTGACCCTTCGTCCGCTTTCTATCCGGAAGCGCTTTTTGAACTCGGCCGCTCGTATGTCGCGGCGGATGACCCTGCAAAGGCCGCCTCTACATTCAACAGACTTATAGGGACGGTCAAGGACAGCACGTTCATAGCCAGATCAATGATCGAGCTCGGGATGATCTGCAGGAATGCCGGAGACGGGCAGAAGGCTTTGGAGTATTTGAAGAAGGTGGTCGAGGAATTTCCTTTTTCCGGATATGCCGACGATGCCCTTCTGGCTGTAGAGTCCGTTTATCAGTCCGCCAACGAGCCTGAAAAATACCTTGCATACATAGACAGTATAGGAAAATCTTCGCTCAAGACCGAAGATGAGAAGGAAATGATGATCTTCAATGCTGCCGAGCAGATATATCTTTCTGAAAACTATCAGAAGGCTGTGGTTTCTCTGCAGTCCTATATGGACAAATACCCTTCGGGGACCAAAGTCAGCCAGGCGGAGTTCTATCTGGCAGAATGTTTCAGGAATATCGGACAGATGGAAAAGGCATGCGATTATTATGCAAAGGCGGCTGACGACGGAACAGGCTCTTTCAGGGAGCTGGCAATACTCAACTATGCGAGGATTTCCTACGACCTCCAGCGCTATGAAGACGCTTTGGGCGGGTATGCGTCCCTGCTGGATTCGGCACGTCTCGAGAACAACAGGTATGAAGCCATGCTGGGCATGATGCGTTCCGCCTATATGGCCCATCGCTATGACGATGCCATAAAGTATGCTTCGGATGTCAGGTCCGACCGCCGCAGCAATGGCGATACGGTCCGGGAGTCCGACTGGATAACAGCCAAATCCTATCTGGCTACAAGCCGCCGTGACGAAGCTTTTGCCATTCTGGACACCCTGTCGGCGGATCCGTATTCTTCCGAAGGGGCCGAGGCTGCATGGCTGCTGATCCAGGACTGCTATGACAGAGGCGTTTTCGATGAAGTGGAAACCAGGGTATACAGCCTTTCGGATACTGGCACGGGACAGACATACTGGCTTGCAAAGTCCTTTATCGTCCTCGGTGATGCGTTTGCAGAGAGGGGTGAGTTAGAGCAGGCCAAGGCTACATTCCAGAGCATAGCCGACGGGTATACTCCGCTTCCTGGCGGAGACGATGTTCTCGACAATGTCAGAATGCGGCTTTCCCGGATAGAGGAAATGATGTCCTCCACGGAGACAGAAACTGGACAGGAGCCTGCGGCTGACAGCATCGGAACACTATGATGGACGGGATTATCCTGCCGGAGAAAACAATGGACCTGAAAAACGAAAAGATATGCACCGTATTGAATTATATATAATGCCTGCCTTCATGCTGGCCGCACTTTCCGCCTCGGCTCAGGACATAGATCCTACCGTCGAGGTTTCCCGCATCTATCAGGGAAAAATGATAGAGGTACATAAGCCGATGATAGAGATGCAGGTGCCGGACAGCGTGACGCGTTTTGACCTGGATTTCGACTATTCGGTATTCGACAATCCGTATAAGGGCACTTATGAATTCAACCCGTACGTACAGAACATGAAGCCGCAGCCTGATGCCGGATCCGGGCGACGGCTGTTTATAAAAGCGGGCGCCGGATATCCGTTGCATCCCGTCTTCGATCTTGTCTGGTCTCCTGGTCTCAAAGGCAGGTTCCGTATGAGCACGTATGTCACCCACCGGTCATATGTCGGCAGATACAGGAACATTTCTCCTGTTTCGGACCAAGCTGCAGGAAAGGTGTATCTGGATTCTTTCCAGGACGGGACAGGCCCTGACAAAGGGTGGAAAGGCCATGATCTTTCTACCAGGGCTGGGGTAGACGGCAGTGTCAGCTGGGGCAGCGGCGTTTTTTCCTTCGATGTAGGCTATTACGGTCTTGCCACGGGGGACACTCTGACCACAAGAGGGTACAATGCCCTGGATGCCAGGGTCCGTGTCCGTTCAGAGGAAAACAGGGAGCGTTATTTCCTTTATGATATAGATGCGGCATACAGGTATGGGGCCGACCGTCTGGACCGTTCCGGATTTTCCGGCCAGGCTGATCTGTCGGGCCATGAATTTTCTTTTAAATCCGCATTGGGCCCGGTATTCTCCAAGGAACAGCGCCTGACGGCGGCAATAGGGTTCGATATGGTGTCTTACGGCAATGTATTCGGGACCATGGCCGGAAAGGTATCTCTCAATCCGAAATACTCCCTTGACAAGGGCAGATGGCGGCTCGGGCTCGGCGTGCTGTTTTCCGCTATGTTCAACAGCGGTGCAGACGGTCTCCTTCCGTCTCAGTACTCCAAGAAAGGCCAGTATGTCTATCCTGACATTTCTGTCGGATATGAACTCGTCCGCAATTATATGGAGCTGTATGCGGCCCTTGGAGGCGGCGACAGGTTGGGAAAGTATTCCGATATGCTCGGACGCTTCCATTTCATTACCCCGCTTTACACTTACGGCGTGTCGGGGCCTTTGCTTGACAATACCGTAGAACGCATTTCGGCGTCTGCCGGTCTGCGTGGAAATATCGCATCGCGCTTCACTTATGACCTGAGTGCCGGTTACAGGAATTTCTCCAGTGTTCCCCTTTATGCTGTCGTTTCAGGATCCGGAAGGCTTGAACCCGGGTATTTTATGACACTGGCATATACCGGAATGCAGATGTTCTATGCATCCCTGGATTACGGATGGAAATCCGATGCGTTCTCTTTAGACGGGAATTTCACTTACAGGAACACCGCTATCCGGGACAATGGAGTCAGGTCTGTCGGACAGGAGGGAGTCATGGCGTTTTTCGCCCCTGCTTCATTCTCGGGCAATGTCAGAGCCATGTATAACTGGCACAGGCGTGTCTATGCCGGTGCAGACTGCGATTTATCGCTGGCAAGGCACAGCAGTCTGTGCAGTATCGGAAGCTATGCCGATCTCGGAATCTATGTCGAGGTCAGGACGGCAGGGATTTTTTCCTTCTGGCTCCGCGGCGGAAACATGTTGAATATGACTGTCCAGAGGGCACCTGCATATGCCGAGAGCGGAATCAATTTTACGATGGGAATCTGCTTGAATTTGTGATAAAATTATTAAATTTGCCCGTTTAATTGTCATTATTATATGAGCGAAAATACCAATCACGAAGAGAATCAGTATTCTGCCAACAGTATCCAGGTCCTGGAGGGCCTTGAGGCCGTAAGGAAAAGGCCTTCAATGTATATAGGGGATGTCGGGAAGAGGGGGTTGCACCATCTGGTATATGAAGTGGTGGACAACAGTATAGATGAAGCCCTGGCCGGTTACTGTACCCATATTGAAGTTGCAATCAATGAAGACAATTCCATAACTGTCCGCGACAATGGCCGAGGCATCCCGACCGGAATGCACGAGAAGGAACACCGCTCCGCCCTTGAAGTGGTCCTGACCGTCCTCCATGCCGGCGGCAAGTTCAGCAAGGACAGCTATAAGGTTTCCGGAGGTCTGCACGGTGTCGGGGTTTCCTGCGTGAATGCCCTTTCAGACTACCTTAAGGCCGAAATCCACAGGGAAGGGAAGATATTTGTCCAGGAATATTCGAAAGGCAAACCCCTGTCTGACGTGAAAGTCACAGGCGAGACTTCGGATACGGGGACGACCATCACCTTCCATCCTGATGCCGAAATCTTCACTGTCACCACCGTTTACGAGTATGATACCCTGGCCGGACGTCTCCGTGAGCTGGCTTACCTTAATAAAGGCATCACCCTTACGCTTACAGACAGACGTGAACTTGTAAAAGAGACCGATGACAACGGTGTGGAGACAGAATCATACAGGAGGGATGTCTTCTATTCGAAAGAAGGGCTGAAAGAGTTCGTCCAGTATCTGGACGCGGATTCCGAGAAGCTTATCGAGAACCCGATCTGTCTCGAGACGGATAAGATCATCCCTATCGAGATTGCCATGCAGTATAATACGGGCTTCACGGAAAAAATCTATTCTTATGTAAACAATATCAATACCATAGAAGGCGGTACGCATCTTCAGGGCTTCAGGATGGGCCTTACGAGGACACTTAAGAACTATGCGGAGAAGAACGGCATGCTGGCCAAACTGAAATTCGACCTGGATGCATCCGACTTCCGCGAAGGCCTGACTGCAGTAGTGTCGGTGAAGGTGGCTGAGCCGCAGTTCGAAGGGCAGACCAAGACAAAGCTCGGCAACGGTGAAGTCGTCTCTGCGGTTTCCCAGGCTACGGCAAGCGCACTTGAAACGTATCTTGAAGAGAATCCGAAAGATGCGAAGGCCATTGTAGACAAGGTCATTCTCGCTGCTACCGCCCGTCATGCGGCACGCAAGGCCCGCGAGATGGTGCAGCGCAAGACCGTCATGTCCGGAGCCGGAATGCCGGGAAAACTGGCAGACTGTTCCGAACGCGACCCGGAGAAGTGCGAGCTTTTCCTGGTCGAGGGAGATTCCGCAGGCGGTACGGCAAAACAGGGACGTGACCGTATGACCCAGGCCATACTTCCGCTCAGGGGTAAGATTCTGAATGTGGAGAAGGCCATGGAGCACAGAGTGTTCGAAAGCGAGGAAATCAGGAACATCTATACGGCTCTCGGCGTGACCGTCGGAACCGAAGAGGACAGCAAGGCGCTGAATCTTTCCAAACTGAGATATCACAAGGTGATTATAATGACCGATGCCGATGTGGACGGAAGCCATATCGCCACTCTTATCCTGACATTCTTCTTCCGCTACATGCAGGACCTTATCAGAAACGGATATGTCTACCTGGCTACGCCGCCTCTTTATCTGGTAAAGAAAGGAAAAGAGGAAATATACTGCTGGACCGAAGAGCAGCGCAAGGATGCAGCCATGAAATTGGGCAAAGGTTCGGACAAGGGAGTTACCGTACAGAGGTACAAAGGTCTCGGTGAGATGAGCGACGAGCAGCTTTGGGATACCACGATGGATCCGGCCAAGAGGCTTCTCCGCCAGATAACCATCGATAATGCCGCGGAAGCGGAAAGGACATTCTCCATGCTGATGGGAGACGATGTGCCTCCTCGTCGCGAGTTCATTGAGGCTAATGCCCATTATGCCAACATCGATGCTTAAAATCAGATAAAACGGTGATTTTGTCGTTGGACTCGTTCTTCATATCCTCATTACCTCTAAGGTAACTCCGGTATTCAGAACTTCGTCCGCCTGAAAATCCCTCGTCTTATCTGACTTTAACATACTGAACAGAAAATAGTACTAAAATTTAAATATTATGGATATTTTTGACAGAATAGCAAGAGATTCCGGCGGACCTCTCGGCCAGTACAGACAGAAGGCGTTCGGATATTACATGTTTCCGAAGCTCGAAGGTGAGCTCGGCCCGCACATGAAGTTCAGAGGCAAGGAAGTCCTGAACTGGAGCCTGAACAACTATCTCGGTCTGGCGAACCATCCGGAAGTGAGAAAGACGGATGCCGAGGCTGCGGCCAAGTGGGGTCTCGCATACCCTATGGGCAGCCGTATGATGACAGGCCATACTTCTCTCCATGAGAAATTCGAGAGGGAGCTTGCTGATTTCGAGAAGAAAGAGGATGCTTTCCTGTTCAACTTCGGCTACCAGGGAATCATATCGACCATAGATGCACTGATGGACAGGCATGATGTGATAGTCTATGATTCAGAGGCCCATGCCTGCCTTATCGACGGGGCACGTCTGCACATGGGAAAGAGAATGACCTACCGTCACAACGATATAGAAAGCTGCGAGGCTACGCTCAAGCGGGCTACCAAACTTTGCGAGGAGACCGGAGGCGGCATACTCCTGATTACCGAGGGTGTATACGGTATGACCGGAGCATTGGGCAACCTTGACGAAATCGTGGCGCTCAAGAAAAAATACAAATTCAGGATACTTATAGATGATGCGCACGGATTCGGTAATATGGGACCTACCGGCAGGGGTACATCGGAGCATTTCGGCGTGATGGACGAAGTTGACCTTTATATCGGTGCATATGCGAAATCCATGGCCAGCATCGGCGGTTTCGTGGCAGGACCTAAGGTCATCATCGACTATCTCCGCTACAATCTCCGTTCCCAGATCTACGCGAAATCCCTCCCGATGGCTTTCGTTGAGGGCGGTCTCAAACGGCTTGAGATCATCCGCAGTGCCGAAGGCGATGAGCTCCGCAAGAAGCTGTTTACCATCACACGTACCCTTCAGGACGGTTTCCGCAACCTGGGTTTCGACATCGGGCCGGCACAGGCATGCGTCACTCCGGTGGCTATCAAGGGCGGTGTCGGACAGGCTACCCGCATGGCTGTGGATCTGCGTGAGAACTACGGGATTTTCTGCTCTATCGTGGTCTATCCTGTCATTCCTAAGGGTATGGTTATTTTCCGCATCATATCTACGGCGGCCCATTCCATGGAAGATGTCGAATACACTCTGAAAGCTTTCACCGAGATGCGTGACAAGCTCAACAGGGGAGAGTATGACGGGGATGATGTTATAGATATGGCAGACAAAGACTGATTATGAAAAGAGATTACTTTAAAGATAAAGTAATGATTATAACGGGAGCCAGCTCGGGAATCGGGTTGGCTTCTGCCAAATTATTCGCATCGCTCGGCGCAAAGCTGGCTCTGGCGGCAAGGTCGGAGGACAAACTGCAGGCCCTGGCGGCGCAGATTTCCAGGAATCCTGAGGATGACATTCTGTGCGTGAAGACGGACGTTTCTGTTGAGGAAGACTGTAAGAAGTTGATCAACAAGACTGTAGAAAAATTCGGACGGATAGATATCCTGGTCAATAATGCCGGGCTTTCGATGAGGGCAATGTTCAGGGATCTGGATCTGTCGGTAATCAGAACGCTCATGGATGTGAACTTCTGGGGAACAGTATATTGTACGAAATATGCTTTGCCTTATCTTCTGCATGCCAAAGGGTCGGTAGTGGGAGTGATTTCCATCGCCGGATTCGCGGGCCTTCCGGGCAGGACGGGATACTCGTCTTCCAAGTATGCTATCAGGGGATTCCTTGATACCTTGAGGATAGAGCATCTGTACGACGGCTTGCATGTGATGGTTTTCGCTCCGGGATTCACCGCCTCCAACGTCCGCAACGCGGCCCTTACGGCCGACGGACACCAACAGGGCAAGACCCCGAGGGATGAAGGCAAGATGATGACTGCCGAAAAAGTGGCGGAATATATGGCCAAAGGTCTGGTGGAACGCAAGTCGGAAATGATACTGACTCCGATAGGAAAACTTACGGTTTTCATGCACAATATACTTCCGCGTTTGACGGACAGGCTGGAATTCAGCTATATGGCCAAGGAACCAGACAGTCCTTTCCATAAATGATTTAGACGATGTCTATGCCGAATAACCTTACACCCGGTACGGCCGGAGAAATATTCCTTTACCAGGATAGCAGGAAATCCGGGTCGGTGCACCGTTTTGTCGTGACTCTGACAATGCACATCCACAGGACGCAGCTCGAGAAGACCCTGGATGAACTCATGCCGAGGTTTCCGCAGTTCGCTGCCGGCATCAGGAAAGAAGGCCAGAAACTCGTGTTTTTCCCGTTGACGGCTAAAGTCCCTGTTTTCCGGTCTTCGGAAGATTTTGCTTCGGACAGGCTGCCAGACATAGGCAGCAAGGAACTGGGGGGATACCTGTTCCGTATTTCATATTCGCAGAAGACGATATTCTTTGACTGGCATCTTTCCCTTTCAGACGGGAAAGGAATGCTCGAGTTCATAAAGTCCGTAATATTCAGGTATATCGAAATGAGCGGTTTTCCGGTGAAAAATGACGGTACCGTAAAGGAACCTGATGAACCGGCAAATGCGATAGAGGGCGCAGATCCGTATGAAAGACTTGATGACATACCTGCTTCCAGGCCGGTGTGGTATATGGATGCCAAAGCGTTCAACGCTCCCAAGCCGGACGATGCTGTATCTTCAGGACTGGTGTATGTCCGTCAGATAAGAGTACCTGTATCCAAGGTCAAGGGACCTGTCAGGGAATACCTTTCACAGCCTGAATCATTCATATCTCCGCTGTATTCACATGTACTGTACGGGCGATTCTCCGATATGATCCCCCAGGGGGAATATATCGTTTCCACCATCAAGGAGAATCTGCGGCCTCATTTCCCGACCGCATCGCTCAGAGCGTATTTCTCTCCGATGACCCTGGCCTACAACCGTAAGGTAGACGAGTATCCTTTCGGCACTGTGCTCATGTCGCGGAAAAAGCTTCTCGACGCCCAGCTCAAGCAGGATGCTTTGGCGTACAGCGCCAAGAGGATGATGAAGACTGCCGCGGCTTCTTGCGATGATTCCCTTACGTTACGACAGAAGATAGAAAGGTGCGGCAGAAGTCTGGATATGGCAGCCGAAACTGCCACGTTCTCCATATGCAATCTGGGCAATATCGCCATGCCGGAGTCCCTCCAGCAGTATCTGGTCGAATTCTATCCCGTCGTCCCTCCGGGAAGTTATGCGAATTCTCTTTCTGTGGTGAACTTTAAAGGGGATATGGTAATAACGCTTACCGATAGCGAGGGGGACATGTCGGGAGCACGCAGTTTCGTGGAATTGCTTAACAGATATGACATACCTGCATTCATTTCCGATGAATTCCGGTTTACGCAGATAAGATATTCACCTGAAAAATTCGCTGAAGAAAATGGATAAAGCCAATTTACCTCATGGATGGAAGGTCTATGCTCCAATGTTGATACTGCTGGCCGTATTTGTACTTCTCATGCCCCGTAGCGGGAAGTTCAATTACGACTACAGGAAAGGAATGCCATGGATGTATGAGACACTTGTCGCCCAGTTCGATTTTCCGGTATTGAAGACAAGCGAGCAGCTGCAGAAAGAAAAGGAACAGGCGAGCGCCAATGTGATTCCGTATTACAGATATTCGGAGAATATAGTGAACGAGGCACAGTCCGCCCTCCGTGCCACCAGTCTGGGAAAGGGCGACAGTATCAAGTCGCAGCTCTCCATGATAATGGCTGAAATATATGAGAAAGGCATTATCGAACAGACCGTGTCTGAAGGACAGGAGAAAGAGGCTGCCGATGTGATTTTCGTCCAGAGGGAAAAAAGGGCTTCTGAAGTTCCTGCTTCTGAAGTGTTCAGTACGGTTACCGCAAGGGAGAGATTCGCCGGTGAGGCCGGAAAGATCAAGGCCGGATACGATGTCGATTCGCTATGCCGGTATTCAGGCGTATATGACCTGCTGATACCGAACCTCATATTTGACAAACAGACTACCGATCTTGTCCATGAAGAGTCGGTCAACTATATTTCACCTACTTCCGGAGTAGTCAACTCAGGCCAGCTTATCGTATCCAAAGGCGAGATGATAACTTCTGAAATCGAGCAGCTGCTGGATTCCTATAAGGCCGAGTATGAAAGCAGTTTCGGATATACCGGACCGAGATTCCTTCTGTGGCTCGGGGACACGCTCATAGCGCTCGCCCTGGTCGTCATACTTTTCCTTTCGCTTTATTATACCAACTGGACGATCTTCAATCCGGGATCGTTCAACAAGTATGTCTACCTGCTGGTGATATTCCTCATATCGTTCATGATGGCGATATTTGTCGAAAAGGCCGACCCGAGTTTCCTGTATCTGACCCCGTTCGTTCTGATTGCACTTTATCTGAGGGCCTTCTTCAAGAAAAGGGTTGTCCTGCCGGTATACATAATATCCTTGCTGCCGCTTCTGGTATTCTCGCACAACGGCCTGGAGCTTTTCGTGATGAATCTGGTGGCAGGCGTCGTGGCGATATACGTCTTCATGTTCTTCAACAAGGGATGGCAGCAGTTCGTGACCGCCCTGTGCGTATTCGTTTCCCTTCTTATAGTCTATCTCGGCTTCAGGTTCATAGACGGGGTCAAGGGGTTTGACGATTATACGACAATATTCTTCATGTTCCTCGGGTCGTTCCTTATAGTGGCGGGCTATCCTCTGGTCTATCTTTTCGAGAAGATATTCATGCTCGTTTCCAGCTCAAGGCTTGTGGATCTGAGCGATACCAACAGCAAACCGCTTCTCGAGCTGGCCCATAAGGCTCCGGGCACTTTCCAGCATTGTCTCCAGGTAATGAATATGGCCGATGCCGCTGCTAAGGCAATAGATGCCGATGTCCCTCTGGTGAGGGCAGGTGCCCTGTACCACGATATCGGAAAGACTGTAAATCCGCAGTGTTTCATTGAAAATGATTCGACAGGGACGAACTATCACCAGGGGCTTACGCCTCAGGAAAGCGCAAAGGAGATCATAAAGCATGTTTCCGACGGACTGGCGCTCGCGGACAGATACAAGCTCCCGGAAGAGATAAAGCAGTTCATTGTCACGCACCACGGGACTACGTGTACGGCATATTTCTACAACAAGTATCTTAATGCCGGCGGGGATCCTGACAAGGCCGATGATTTCTACTACAAAGGAGTGAAGCCCAAGACCCCGGAGCAGGTCATAGTCATGTTGTGCGATACTTTGGAAGCCGCATCGAGGACGCTGAAGGATTATACTCCTGAAAGCATTTCGGAACTTGTGGAGAATGTGGTCAAATCCAAGATGGCTGCCGGCCAGTTCGAGGATGCCGACATTACATTGAAGGATCTGAATACAATCAAAGGCGTATTGAAAGACTATATCCAGCAGATGCACCATGCAAGGGTCGTATATCCCAAACGGAACCTTCCGGATCAGCGTCCGGGTCATAATGCCTGATTTTGATAATATCAGTTGATTTAGTATCTTTGCACCCTTTGTAACCGAAAGAAAAAAGATAAATAATTAAAATATATGAACATTTCACAGAATAAGGTTGATGATCTCAACCTTGAATTGACCCTTTCAATAGGAAAGGATGATTATGCGGACCGCCGCAAAAAGAAGCTCAACGAGCACAGAAAGACAGCCGAAATAAAGGGGTTCCGTAAAGGAATGGTCCCGATGTCTCTTATAGAGAAGATCTACGGCCAGTCGGCCCTGGTGGATTCAGTCAATGATATCATTGCCGACTCTCTGAACAATTTCATCAAAGAGAACAATCTTAAAGTAGTGGGCGAGCCGCTTCCAAGCGAGGACCAGCCTCAGACAGAGTGGGTAAACGGCAACGATTTTACATTCAGATTCGATGTGGCTACCACTCCTGACATTGTCCTCGATCTGTCAAAAGAGGACAGGATTCCGTATTACAATATAGAAGTGAAGGATGCCGCCAAGGCCGAGATGAAGGAGAATCTGCTCAAACAGTACGGTTCCCTCGAAGACGGACAGGAGGCCAAGGCCGATGATTTCATCATCGTTGATTTCGAGCAGGGCGACACCAAAGTGGAAGGCACTTATGTCGCTATCCGCAATATCGATGAAGCCGTAAGGGATTCTTTCATCGGCATCAAGCCGGGTGAAACCCGTGAAATCAATGTCAATGAAACCTTTACCAACGAGTCTGACCGTGCTTCAATGCTTAAGGTAAAGAAAGAGGATCTTGCCGGGCTCGATCCTATGTTCAAGATGACCGTAAAGAACGTGAAGACATTCGTGCCGGCACCTATGGACCAGGATACTTTCGACAAGATTTTCGGGGCCGGGAATGTAAAGAGTGAAGAGGAGTTCGATGCCAAGGTAGCTGAAAGACTGCAGTCCGAATATACCCAGGAGTCCGAGTTCCGTTTTTCTAAGGATGCCAAGGAGTATCTGGTGAAAAAGGCCGCTGTCGCTCTTCCGGAGAAGTTCCTCAAGAGGTGGATTTTCGTTGCCAATGACGGCAAGTTCACCATGGAGGAGATCGAGAAGGAGTTCGACATGTTCCTCGAGGATTTCAGATGGAACATGGTACGCGGATACCTGATGGACAAATATCAGGTAAAGGTAGAAGAGGCCGACCTTCTGGCAAGTGCAAAGGCTTTTGCCGCATATCAGTTTGCCATGTACGGAATAGGCAATGTACCTGATGACCAGCTGGAAACTTATGCAAAAAGCATCCTCTCACAGGAGAAGGAAGGCCGCAGGGTACTCGAGCAGGTCGAAGACCAGAAGACTCTTGAAGCAGTCCGCGGGGTAGTCACTCTTGATACGAAATCTGTTACCGTAGAAGAATTCAGGGATCTGAAATAACCGGACATGGAAAAGGATTTTGACAGATATGCCAGGTCGGAGCATGGCATAAGTTCGCTTACGATGCATCGTTACCAGTCTGTCTGCGATGCATATATAAACCCTACCATCATTGAGGAGCGCAAGCTGAACGTGGCATCTATGGATGTGTTCAGCCGTCTGATGATGGACAGGATAATTTTTCTCGGGGTGCCTATCGACGACGATGTTGCAAACATTATCCAGGCCCAGCTGCTTTACCTCGCTTCGACGGACGGCTCTGCCGACATATCCCTGTATATAAACTCTCCCGGCGGCTCGGTTTCTTCGGGCCTCGGGATCTATGATACGATGCAGCTCGTCGATCCGGATGTAGCTACGATCTGTACCGGTATGGCCGCTTCAATGGGAGCCGTTCTCCTGTGTGCCGGTGCGGCCGGAAAACGGTCCGCACTGCCGCATTCAAGGGTCATGATCCATCAGCCGTTGGGCGGGGCGCATGGGCAGGCCTCCGACATAGAGATAGCGGCAAGGGAGATTGTCAAGGTGAAAAACGAGCTTTACGGAATCATATCCGAACACACGGGCAAGCCTTTGGAGCAGATCATCGCTGACGGAGACCGTGATTACTGGATGAATTCCGTGGAGGCTCTCGAGTACGGCATGATCGACGAGATCCTTACCAAGAAAAAGAAATAATGTCTAAAGGTAAAAATACCAGCGAAAGATATTGCATGTTCTGCGGCAGGAGCGAGTCTGAAGTACCGCTTCTGCTGCAGGGCCTTGATTCATGCATATGCAGCGACTGCGTTAAGCTGTGCCACGACTACATAAAGAATATGCAGCCGGCTTCGGTTCCGGCACACGGCCGTCTCGAGAAGATCATGAAGCCGAAAGAGATTCATGCCTTTCTCGACCAGTATGTAATAGGCCAGGACCGGGCCAAGAAACTTCTTTCAGTCGCGGTATACAACCATTACAAACGCATAAACCACAATCTGGACGATACCAGGGATCTTGAATTGGAGAAGTCCAATATCCTGATGGTGGGTCCTACGGGAACAGGCAAGACTTTGCTTGCGAAGACGATTGCCAGACTTCTCGAAGTGCCGTTTACGATAGTAGACGCGACAGTGCTTACAGAGGCCGGATATGTCGGTGAGGATGTCGAGAGCATATTGACGCGCCTGCTTCAGGAAGCGGATTACGATGTGACTCTGGCTGAGAGGGGAATAGTCTTCATAGATGAGATCGACAAGATCGCCCGGAAAAGCGACAATCCTTCAATTACCCGTGACGTTTCAGGCGAGGGTGTCCAGCAGGCCATGCTCAAGCTTCTTGAAGGGAACGTTGTAAACGTGCCGCCGAAAGGAGGCAGGAAACATCCTGAACAGGAGTTCATTCAGGTAAATACGCAGAATATACTGTTTATCTGCGGCGGGGCTTTCGAAGGGATCGAGCGCCGTATCGCCCAGAGGCTCAACACTCAGGTTATCGGCTATGGGGCCGCGAACAAGCAGAAAGTCGACAAGGAGAACCTTCTGCAGTATGTTTCCGCCCAGGATTTGCGGGCTTATGGACTTATTCCCGAAATCATAGGCAGACTTCCGGTAATCACATATCTTGACCAGCTGGACAGGGCCGCCCTTTTAAGAATACTCACGGAGCCCAAGAATGCCATTATCCGCCAGTACGAGAAGATGTTCGAACTGGACGGCATACAGTTGAAAATCGAGCCTGGAGTGCTTGATCTTATTGTAGATACCGCCATAGAAAACAAACTTGGGGCCCGCGGTCTCCGTTCCATCTGCGAGCAGATCATGACCGATGCCATGTACGAGGCTCCGTCATCCAGGAAGAAGACCTTTGACCTTACACTTGACTATGCCAAG
>JADIMH010000022.1 GCA_017694885.1 Candidatus Cryptobacteroides faecipullorum
CCGACCTTGTGGTCCGAGCAATACTGCTCTACCTCATTGATTTCTTCCCGTGTCATCATATCCTTTCCGTTTTTATGCAAATGTAGCCAGAAGAATTCCCGGCTACAATATGCATTTTATCGGAGGCTTACGATTTTCTGAAGAGAGCGCACTTTGCGAGCCTCAAGTGACCACTTTTGAAGTGGTACATTTGAAAACGCTACAGCGGGTACATTCAAAGTGATATAGTCATATCCGGACAGAACCGACGCTTACTTTGGCTGATATGAACAGAAATCACAGGCATCAGTATCGCAGCCATTCAGAAAAATGAATTTTTGAGCTAACTTTTGCGCCCACCTTTCACTCCCATCTTCTCCATATTTACCGTCTTTCGCTTCGAGGATTACGCTCGGTTCGAAGACTTCGACTGTGTGCCAGGCTCCGGCAGGAATCTGGCAGCCATAGCGACCTTCTGAAGGACAGAGGGTGATACGGTCAGTTTCGTTGCCGCAGGCATCGTACAGCACCTCATCCAGCCTGCCGCACAGACAAACCACGCTTTCTGAGGACATCGGATGCCTATGGATATCCACCTTCGTTCCTGGAAGAAGCGCATTGAGCATCCTTTGGGAGCTGTCTGAGCCGGAATTGCGCAAATCCACATTTGTCCGAAGCCGCGGATTTCCCGCAGCCTCGGCAAACAGGTTTTCTATAAAGCCCTTGGTAAATTCCATGTAAATGCTACTTCTCTATCGCCGACTTGATAGTATCTACTATATACCTGACATCTTCATCACTTACATATGGGCCGGCAGGAAGGCACATACCGACCTTGAAAATACTTTCGGATATGCCGTTGACATAAGCCGGAGCACTCTTATATACCGGCTGCTTGTGCATAGGCTTCCAGACAGGACGAGACTCGATCTTATGATCAAGCATATATATCCGGAGAGCCTCTACATTTTCATTCGGCTGGCAGTCCGTAACAGGATTGTCAACCGCGTGGATAACACCCGCTGCACCGCCTACAGCAGTCTTGATGACTGTCTTATATGCATTCTCCTGTCCCTTTATTCTGACAGAAGGGTCAATAGTCATTGCACATAACCAGAAATTGGCATCATAGTCCGGACCCGGTGCCTTGTGAATCTTTATTCCAGGAATATCTGCCAGCAATTCCTCATAAAGCTTTTGAACATGTTTATGATGCGCTATATGATCATTGACGACCGTCATCTGTCCGCGTCCGATACCCGCGCAGATATTACTGAGCCTGTAATTGTAACCGATTGCCGAATGCTGATAATAAGGATAAGCATCACGGGCCTGTGTCGCATACCACATGATGTTGTTCCTGCTCTCATCGTCAGCGCAGATAAGCGCTCCCCCACCGGAAGTGGTAATCATTTTATTGCCATTGAAACTGAGCACTCCGAATCTTCCGAAGGTCCCCAATACACGGCCTTTCCAGCGTGAACCGAATCCCTCTGCGGCATCTTCAATGACAGGGATATCATACCTGTTCGCAATATCCATAATCCGGTCGCAATCATACGGCATACCATAAAGAGCGACCGGAACAATCGCCTTAGGCTTTTTCCCCGTCTTGGCAATCCTGTCCTTAATGGCCTCTTCAAGAAGATCCGGATCCATATTCCAAGAATCTTTCTCAGAATCGATAAATACCGGAGTCGCCCCAAGATATGTTATCGGATGCGATGATGCACAGAAAGTAAAGCTTTGTACGCAGACTTCATCTCCAGGACCGACCCCGCAGGCAAGCAATGCCAAATGTACGGCAGCGGTCCCGGCAGAAAGAGCCACGACCTTCTTACCCTCTCCGACAAAGTTTTCAAGATCCTTTTCAAAGGCATTCACATTAGGGCCGAGAGGAACGACCCAGTTTGTATCAAATGCCTCTTTCACATATTTCTGCTCAAGCCCTGCTTCTGACATATGCGCCAGACAGAGATAAATCGTTTTTCTTTCTTCTGACATAGCTTTTATGTATATTATAGATTATATTTCTTCTCCTGCATAGTGAATCTTTTTCCCGGTAACCGTAGCCAAGATCATCTGTATATCTTTAATAAAGCTATAATGATGATAGTAATAACAGTTCAGGCGTACTTTATCAGGATAAATGACATTATCGTTGTACCAGACGGCTATTTCCTGATCGCTCATTCCGGAAAAATCCGGAACAACGGCAACCGCCTTTTTCAACTCTTCATATTTCCCGGCCCTGATATCGGCAACAAACGCCGCTATCATCTCATCTTCAAGCCGGTATTTTAAAGTAGCCGGACCGGTAATCCCGGGACGCAGATTCAAGATATCCCTATCGGAGCCTGTAAGTCTATCAGCATACCCAGGAACATCCGGACGCGGACCGACAAAACTCATATTACCGACAAGGACATCCCATAAACCTGGAAGTTCATCTATCTTATAGTGCCTTAACTTTGCCCCGAACGGTGTAATGCGGGAATCACCGGCAACACTAACCGTTGATCCGCTGTGTTTTACAGTCATAGAACGGAACTTATGACAATCAAACAGTTTCCCGTCCTTGCCGACCCTTTTCTGAACAAAAAAGACCGGACCTCCCGGCATCTTGACTTTAACCAATATCGCAGTAACCAGAATGACCGGCCACAAACAAAGCAGTCCGAAAAAGGCTACCACCCTGTCAAATAGGAATTTTATAACCATTTATTTCTTATTTAGATACTCGACGTAATAATAACCGTCCGGCAATTCTTTGACAATCTTAACATCATTAACGGCTTTGGATGATGCTATTGATTTTACATTATCTTTAGAAATCGTGGCGAATAACCGGAATTCCATTTTACGGCAAATCTCAGTAGTCAGACGCCCCATTTCCTTAGCGATTCCTTGACCTTGAAACCTCGGATCGACTATTTTACCTCTGAATGCCTGCTTATTTGCAAAAAAACGCAGGAAACAGTAACCTGCCAAAACATTATCCTTATAACAGCCTATCATAAGGAAAGCCTTGTTTCTATTGATTTTACGCAACGATTCCAAATCGAATCCATGAGGATTGAAAAACTTGAAAGCTTCTTTAGGCTGCTCTGAAAAAAAAGTTTCAAGCCCTTTCAGATCATTGGCTTCTATGCTTCTGAATACCAGGTCAGGTCTATTTGACAATGTACCTATATTCTTAACTGTATTTTTCAGTCTTTTACCATAAAGGACATAGAATAACATAGAGTTGCACCATTCAACTATACTCCATATAAATGTCAGATGATGTTTGATATAAAGTAAAAGTTTAACCATAATTTAAAATTTATGTCATTTCATATTGTTGACTATCATCTTACGCTTACCTGATGATAAAACAGGAATATTATCTACATACTCATATACGAAATTAGCATTGTTACCTAAATAACCGCGCAAATTTTTTTCCAATTCATTAGGCAATGGTATAGATAGCATGGTCGCCCGTCAAAGGGAAATGCCGAGGAGCATCACACGGAATTACACATCCATTGTTATGGAACTTTGCCATATCCGAAGGAGTCTGAGGGAATACAATCTTCTTGCAGCCAATACTCTTCATCCAATTCAGCACATTGAGAGTTCCGATTGTAATGCTTTCAAATAAATCTATAGGATTGAAAGCATACCTCGATGGTAGAGAACTTGCAAAGTGAGCTACTGCATAGATATTCTCTTTCGGCAAAATATCAAAGGCGTCTGGATTTTTAATATCTACAGAGTAATATCTCATACCCCTATCGGCAAAAAAATGATTGTCATCTTTTCTGTGACCGACAGCAATCACATCATAACCTTGGTTTTTCATATGCAGGGAAATATATGCGCCAAGATTTCCTGTTGCACCAAATACAATAATTGTTTTCATACGCAAATAGAAACGGTTATAACATGCCTAATATAAGGCGATTAACATGAAATTTATCAGTTTTGACAAGCCCATAGAAGCACTCATTGCGGTAACAAGCGCAAGGGCGGATGAGGGTTATGTAGTTTTTTAATGTTAAGGATTATGAAATTACATACACTTATGTGCGTGAAGAAGATGCCCGGGAATCCATTCTTGTTGGTAAAGAAGAGAAGAATCATCGTTGCAAGGAAAACTGGAGAAAACCAATGAAGGCGATAAGGCGTTTAACAATTCTAATGTAAAACTTTTGCTTCGTTGTCAACATATTCTTCTGAATTACATTATTTCATTATAGAAGTCGTATAAGCACTTTCGTACAAAACCTTGCTCAAAACGTGACACTATCATCGGCCGCGCATTTTCAGCCAATGAATTACAAAGATACTTATTCTCAAGAAGATTGGTCATAGCTTTACATAAAGCCGAAGAGTCTTTTGATGGCACTATGATTCCATTATTTCCGTCTTCAATAATCTCTCGGCTGCCATTTATATCCGTAACAATGCAAGGAAGTCCCATGGCCCCCGCTTCTATTGGAGTATTCGGGAATCCTTCTCTATAACTAGGTAGCACGAAACAGTCAGCAGCGCTATAATAGTTAACCAGGTCTCGGCCAAATACTGGACCTGTCATTATAATGGAGGGTAAATGTTCTATTATTTCTTTTGATTTCTCACTGATTGGATCCAAATTATCCTCTTTAGATCCAACCAATAGGAGGCGAGATTCAGGATGAGAAGAATACAACTCATTGAAAGCTTCCACTAGCTCATTGATTCCCTTATCTTTGACAATCCTACCCACATACAGAAATGTGAACTCATGGTCTATACCATACCTGCATCTCAACTTATGTCCTTCCTCTTTAACGGATTCCGTTTTATCCCAATAGTTTATATCAACTCCCCTAACATTTCCATAGCCAAGGACTTTCATGGGTTTCTTCGTAATATGCGCCTGTAGATCCTGAAGAACGCCTTGCCCTTCAGGTATAATATGAGTGGCACAAAGACAAAGAATCTTATCCGTTAGCATAAGAATAGACCTCCTTACACCTGTAGTTGTAGGCCATACCAACCCAGTGAAAGTGTGTACCCTACGTGGTACTCGACATATCCAAGCGGCCATCATGCATAGAAGACCAGCCTTCGGTGTCATGGAATGGACCATATATGGCTTTTCCTTCATGAAAACTCTAATCATCCGGAATAGTGCAATGATGTCTTTTGAGAGCGAGATGTGTCGCTCCATTGGAACCGCAATAGTTCGCACTCCATCTGTAGTATTTATTTGCTCAAGCTCCTTACCCGGAGAAGAAAGTGCAATTACTTCATATTGTTCAGAAAGCTCTTTCAGCAATCCTGTACAAAAACTTGTTAAGGACTTCGGCACCGTTGTCGCTCGAATTATTTTTTTCTTATTTTCTGCCATATCTACTATCTTGATAACGTTATTTCAGTTCTTTTTCTCTTATGTATCTGACTCTTCGCCATAACGAAATTCGTAAGATTCCTACTGGAGTCCATAAGACATCCGCGGGGTAATATTTAATAAGTCTGAATGTATGTTTCGCCCATTGAAACATCAGTTGAAGTTTATTCCCTTTATTTAGTTTTTTAAGCCGTGCATCGTAATGGCCAAAATTCCCTGCCTGCATTATTTCTTCCAGCAGAAATCTGCCAGCCCTCTCGTTTGGAGTCGGCAAGGGAGTGGACTCATTAACGAATATGGAATCCATTTTCTCATTATCAAATAGATGCCAAAGTACCCATGCAGATGCCGCAGCAAAGTGTTCCAGCCTGAAATGACTGATTAATACACCGATTGTTTTTCTATCCTCTTCCTTCACATTTTGAAGAATGAAATACAAATCCATCATCTGCCTAAGGCCAACGCCTTCATACAACAGATGCCAGAAGTTGTGGTTTAATGCAAGGATTACACTGAATACATCGTCAGGTACTCTGCAGCCCAATGTCTCATTAAATACTATATGATTTTTCCCTTCTCCCTTGAACCATTTCTGCAAACGTTTATTCCTGATTAGATTTCGGCTGATGGAAGGACGATAATGCAGTTCTACCTCAGTATTAGGGAAAATACTTATGTCAGCATGATGATAGTCATAATAATGCATCTTCCTCGTTCTTCGTGCCCACTCTATAGCCTCTTTCGGTTCGGCTATCATCCACATGTCAATGTCTCCAGGCTGTCGATATTGATTTAGTGGGAAAGGATATCGATTCGCAAATGCCTGTCCTTTTAAAAGACAACTCTCGTAGCCGTCTTTACCTATTGATTCAGATAATTCTTTGCAGTGGACTTCTATTGTCTTATTCTTTTGCTGAATCTGAAGCACAGATGCTATCCATTGCATCTTCAGTGACGCAGGTATGTATATCAACTGTTTTTGTTCTTCTAAAAGTTGAATACCATGAAAGCATACACCCACTAAAGCCTGCCCTTCCGCCAAACGATAGAGTATACTCCACTCCTCTGGGAGAGGAATATGGGAGAGACAATCTCGTTTATGCAGCGAGACTTGGATAAGTTCGAAAAAAAGGCTATTCATTGAATCCTTCTATGACCATATTTGTAAACAATTTTGCTCCTTTGTCATTCTTATGAGGTGATCATTGAAAATAGTGGCGGCATTTAGGAAAACATGTCCCGATATGGAATTGCAAAAGAAAAACTCGTTTTGTTTTTGCCGATCTCTTCAGTATCGCTGAATGTGAATGAAGGAAACTACCTTTTAAGGGACAATAATGAGTAACAGGAATTCCCCCTTCCATATTACTTCCGCACCTTGTCATTATAATACCTCAGCACCCATTCTGTTGCTTTGATGCCAAAGAGCTTGTTTACAAATGCAGCCTTTCGTACTTTTGGATTATTTGTATAATCAAGCAACCATTTATACTCCAATAGATCTTGTCTCTTCTCTTTTGGCATTTTTGAAGCCAATGATAATAAGATACAGAACTCATATGCCAGAAAAGAATACAATGCGTTCTTAGCCTCTTGTGAGAAAGAACGGTTCTCTATTTTATCTAGTTCAGATTTAATGATATTGAGGACATCGTTGAAGCTCTTCTCTCCACCAGATGCCGTTATGCTGCCTGCCCTGTTCTGACGATAGGCATAAACATATTGATTGACAAACATACACTCCTTTGAACCATCCAGCAAATCAATGAACCAAGGGATGTCTTCAGATATCGTTCCTTTTATAAATCGAAGTCCTATGTCTGAAAGTGATTTCCTAGAAATCACTTTCAGACATGCGCTCATTGGCATCGTCCCAGACGCCACCAATAAACGCATGGCTGTGTTTTTATCTACAGGCTTACCTAATGAGTTATCATACTTTACCCAAGGTTTATATGTATGTGTGTCATTAAAAAAATATGAACAATTGAACCCGACAAAATCACATTCCGGATATGACTGTACCGTATCCATTAACTCCTGTAATGCTGAGGAAGAAACCCAAAAGTCATCACTATCGACGAAAATAATATAATCGCCAGTCGCATTGTCCAACCCCACGTTTCTAGCATCTGATAAACCTCCATTGACCTTATGGATTACTTTGACTCTCTGATCTTTATTTGCCCACTGTTCGCAAAGAGATGGACAATTATCAGGTGAACCATCATCTACCAAAATAACTTCAATATCACGATACGTTTGCGCTACAATACTCTCAACACACTCGTCTAGATATCTCTCTACTTTATAGACAGGTAATATAAAGCTTACTTTCATACTCGTTTACTGTTTATCCATTGTTTTAGTATTCTCAGATAATCTCGCATATTTGCCTTAATGTCATATTTAACCACCAGTTTGTTTTGAGGCATATTCTCCATGTCCTTAATAAAAGAATCTCTACCTTTAGGGCGAGAAGAGCAATGCGACAAATTATAATTTCCTTCTATAGCTTCTTCAAGTGTACGCTCCTCATAAAACAACTCTGGGCAGTCCTGAATCATCGCCCAAGCCCTTTCGTTATTGACTAAAAGCATCGATACACCCTTGAAGGTAGGATGATTAAATGGGGCATGAGAACCGAGGCCCCAATAATCAGCCATCGTAAAGTCACTTATTCGCTGTGGTATTGCATATGGGCAGGTATAGCACGACTCGTTGAACATCAAGCTCTTGTTGAAAGCCCGCATATACCACGCATTATGAGGTAATATAGGTTTGCGTTGCACGGAAGTCGAGTTGGAATCCCCGTCCTTGGTTGGGGATACCAACTCGCGTGCGAGTTGGAATCCCCAACCTTCCGTAAAACGAAAGCTGACACTATCACAGGTCCCGCTTAAATGCGTTCTCTCGCAGAAGGCGTTGAAAGCCCTCTGCGAGGGAACGCCATGGCAAACCATATCACAAGTAATCAGATTGTCGTACTTCTTACGTAGGAAAGTAAGAAGGCCTCCCACCTGACACGGAGTTCCAGTGAACAACACCTCACGGCCCCCCTTTAATTGTTCTTGAACGGATTTATAAGTTTCGCCTAAAAAAGACTGAACGTATTTACTTCCCTGTAACAGACGGATGTTATCTATATTATCAACACCAATATGCTTAACTGTCAGGTCTCTGTCCATAGTGGCACCATACACAACTCCTCCTTTATTTAAGGTCTTTCGCGCCAAAACACTGAAAGCACCGCCAGAACTACTCTTCTTTCGGTCACTATCATTCTTCGTCCAACAAGCCAATGTCTTCATGGGTTGATTATAGCCCAACTTTGGGTCTATGCGATGGCATGCTCGCATACAGGAACCACATTCCACACATGCTTCACGACTAATCTGCGGAATATAGAAACCCTCCCCCGCATCAATCATCGAAATACACCCCTTAGGACATGCATTCACGCAAGCCATGCATTGGGTGCAATTATATTGGTCACACAATTGTATCTTACTCATTGATTATGGCTTTACGTAAATAGTCCATTGATACTCTTCTTAGATTATTCAATCGCACCTGTTCTTCTGTTACATTATATGAGAAACGGTCGACCTCCGGCATAGCATCATTGACAGATAGCACCTGCGCACCCAGCCCTAAATTATGCATCAGACTCACCTGTCGACTATCACTTGATTCTTTATCCTTTACAACAGTAAACACAGGCTTTCCGTAGTTCACGGCAAAGGCGGTTCCGTGGAAAGATGTTGTCAATACCATCTCTGCATCTCGCACCAAAGCCAGAAAATCTTCAGGCGAAGCGCCTATTCTATAATGCGTATGCGGAATCCCTAAATATTGAGGAGGTCGTGCTACACGAACTAACTCATAACCAGTCTGCATCTGCATATATTGAGCAAGTTTATCTACATATGGAAAAGCATTAAAGGTATAGTTCAAAAAGTAGCACAGGATGTACTTTTTCTTGAACTGACGTTTACAAGTTGCGACCGTATTCCAATGGTCTTTATTAAGAAGGAGCGTTGGATCTAGTACCACTGTTGAATCCTTTCCGGAAACAGCCTTAACAACATCCACACCAGAGTTTTCACGTACGGAGATATGCGCGTATCGTGATAGCAATTCCTTGTATAAGGGTTTCAAATCCTCTGGTATAGCATTCGTACCAACGCTTGCCGCATAGCTAATTTTCAGCGCATCGTCCGGCGCAAAATGGAGCATAAAAGCTGGATCTCCATTGCAATAGCGAGGGTTCCACAACTGGTCGCTGCCCGTAATGTAAACATCATATCGAGAAGCATCGTTCATCAATGCTTCGGGAGAATCATATTGCCGTTCAGACAGATGATGGAATCTTTTCACGAAAGCCTGTATGCCTTTATGCTGACGCATCAGCTCAAAAGCATACAGCAGCTTTATCCATCGAGGCTCTGTGGGTTGGGTATCCTGATGGGTGGCATACCTATTGCCAGCATGAGCCTGATTTGGGAAGTTGTAATCAATAATCTCGACCTTATATCCCATCTCTTCACACACCTTCTGCAAGGCGTATGCTTGTAATACAGAGCCGTAATTATTGATTTTATGAATTGTTATAATGCCTATCGTTCTCATTAATGTAATATTTATATGCAAATAATACGAGTCCAATTATAGTGGGCATCCCTACGAATCCCATTGGGAGTGCATAAGATGACAAGAAGGCTTTGCCCTTGCAACTTGTTATTTTGACTGCGGAATCATTTTTAGATTTTATAAGCTTCTCTATCTTACAGTTATTAAAACTAACATCGTTGGAGAAATGTACACACATGTCTTGAATTGTACAATCTGTAAATGAAATACCATTTGTATAAGTTACCCTACAACTATCCATGTTGCACAACTCAAAAGATATATTGTTCTTAAACTTCCTATATTCCTCACGTCCCATCTTCCAATTTGGTTCCGACTGCATATCAAAACCGACATTATTATGGAATGTACAATTCTTGAACGTCAGATAATTCATTTTGTGTCCATCTGCATTCCATTCCTCGATGTCAAGACCAGCAGCAGGCTTGGTCATAAATGGGTGGCCTGTATATGCGAATTCACTATTTGATACCTTGACATTATGGGCAGCCTCAATACTCATCCCTTGACGTCTGTTATGCAAACACTTCACGTTATCTATAGTAATCTTGTTGCACACAATAGTAGGTTGATTCATATTATCGCGACCCTCTATCAAATCTATGCCATCTCCCCAACAATATGAACAAGTTAGGTTCTTAAGCGTGATATTAGTTGAACCACCGCATTTTATGCCATGTCCCCATTCGCCTTCTATTCCTATATGTCCATTAACGTCTCCTACAAAAGAACCACCGTCAATGGTTACATTTTTCACCCTATGAAGGAGTACAATGCTATAGTGCGTATAACTACAAGGCAATATACGGATAGTGGATAGATTGTGCCAATACACATTTGATGGGAATAACAAAGGTGCACTATTGTATATGGCATGAACAGGATATATTCCAGAGGAGGTATACAGGTGAGTCATATTATCACCTGTACAGAGAACCAACAGGTTTCGAAATTGCTGAGTATTGTCGGCATTCTCTTGCAATCCCATCCATTGCCCATATACACTCTTATTATGCCATGTACCCCCGATTGTAACGTTTTCGCCAAATATCTGACGTTTGGCTGCTAAGATTTCCGAACTATCACCTATGACCATACCGTTAACAATAATACCATCATCTGCAAATCGGACCACAGTACCTTTCTTCAACTTCAAAGTGTCACCTCGTAAATCCAAACGGTTATTAATTGTGATGACATCTTTTGCCGATAATCCAACACAAACTGTTAGATTCAAAAACAGAACAAATATAAATCGCATCATTTTGTTCTATACCCAATCTGTTTCACAATCAGGAGGCGAATGAAGTACCAGACTGTATATTGAATCCTATGAAACCAATTCTTGCAGAACTTGGAAGTGCGAAGGTTACAATCGTGTATACACTTCTTTATTGGCAATTGGTTAGAAATCCCTCCATCTGTCATATTTGTTAAAATCAAATCTGTGAATAAGACAGGAACATTGGCATAATAGCATCGCAGACAGAAATCAACGTCAGCGGAAATATAGTATCTATCATCGAACACTCCAATTTTTTTGTATATATTACGATGAACGATGGACGCAGGATGGCATATACCCATTTTTAACTTGCTGCATGAGTTCTTATAACTTTCAAGAGAACCACCAGAAGATGTACTTTTAAGTTGTAATGTTTCCGCATCTACAAGGTTCATTCTTGACGAAATAACAGCCTCTTTGAAGCCAGTTAGTTTGCAGAAGTCGTAAAACGCCTGTAGTGCATTATCAGTAATATAGTCATCAGCATTAACCAACCAGATATATTCTCCTTTTGCATGTGCGATACCTTTATTCATCGCATCATAGATACCCTTGTCCTTTTCTGAATATATCGTTAAGCGCCCCTCAAACTTATCCTCATAAGAACGAGCGATTGCGAGAGTATTATCTTTGGAACAACCATCTTGTATGATGTATTCGTAGTCTTTAAATCCTTGTTTTAGAACTGACTGAATCGTTCTCTCAATGGTCATAGCCCCATTGAAAACAACTGTTACTATTGATATAAACATGACTATTTTAGATTTATATATTGTTCTGCGATGCAACTCCAAGAATATGCTGGATATTGATTTTGGAAATCGCTAACACCATTAACTAATTTTGTGTAAATATCTGGATTTAATGAATCTTCCATTGCCTTGCTCAGCTGCTCTATAGAATTCACTTCGAATAATAGTCCATTAACCTTATTTGAAATAACTTCTCTAAACCCATCCAAGTTCGATGCAATAATTGGTTTATTGAAAACATAAGCCGTTTGAGGGATTCCACTTTGTGACATTGTAGTATAGGGACATACTATTGCATGTGAACTCCTTATCAATTTTGCTAATTCTTCATTCGTAATAAATCGGTTTAAAATAACAAATCTATCATCATTTTTAAGCGTATAAAGAACAGGATCCTTACCGCTTCCAGCAATGACATATTTGATCTTCGGGTATTTCCTTGATATTGTTTTTGCTGCTTCAACGAATAAGGATAAACCTTTATAGGGAGTAATACGACCAAAAAACAAAAAATAGCGATTGGGTAAAGGTAATGTGTTATCAGCATTGTATATTGAGAACGACTCAAATAGCCCAAAGTTGATATGATGAATATATGATTCATCTATACCATCGTAACAAAGAATATCCTTTAAAGATTTGATGGAGTGCACAACGGTATCTATCCTCTTGTCAATCAATTTGCTTATGAGTTCGGGGACCTTGCTAAAATCTGGATTTGCATGGTTAAACACCTCATGTAGAGATAAGACACATTTGTTTCCGCATATATCAAGAAAAGGAATAAGATCAACCGAGTTATGTCTTCCAACAAGATTAATCCAAGCGTAAGATTTCTGGCAAATTTTTTTTGCGCAAGACTTCATTATTATTTTACGCAATAAAGACATAAATCTTGAAACCAACCTAAATTTTGAGAATAGTCTTGGCAACGTGATGGAATAAAGAGTTACATCACTATTAGAAAAATATGCATTTAGTTTTGGATAATTAGATGGTGGTATTATCGATACGCCTATCTTAGACGTGCAAAACTCTATATCTGTTCCTTCGGGGCTACGAACCGTACCTACTCCAATAATGTAATAATCTACCTTATATCCTTTCTTTGCTAAAGCCTTACATAATGGAATAGTGCTACCTACATGGCTATCAACTATTATGGCAATTGTTTTCATATACTTCACTTTGATATGACATTCAATATTTTTCTCATCATTTCATTATAACGAGAAAGATACTTATCTCCGATTGACCGAACAGAATCTTTGTCAAAATTGAGTATTGCAGAAATAACCTGTTGTGCAGTTGGTGTCTTTGCGAATTTAGATCTACATGGGAAACAGTTCTTCTCGACATTGAATGTCTTCATTATATGATATATTTTACTGCTTTTTGAATTAACGAATAAACGAAATTTTACAATTCCATAATTATCAAAACTGAAACAAGGAACAGCATTATGTAAAGATACCACAATAGGATGCATGTTATGACCCACATAACCAGATGAGTATTTTATAAGTGCATACCAATCTATAGGAGACAATGGAAGTTCTATTTCCTTATCATATGGGTGTTGAAACTCTACTCCTTGTGGAAAAGGGAATGCAACACATTCAATCCCATTTCTGCAAGCCTCATTCTGTAGTTCAATTAGCCATTCCTGAGATACAGTATTAGAGTTATGGAAGCTTACTAGGACATATTTATCTGGAAGACCAAACTTTTTAAGAATATCTTCCTTTGACGGAATGTAATTAACGTTTTGATTAAAAGCAAAAACAGGATCCGGAGTTATTTCTGGAATGATTCGTCCTTTTGTTATTCTTGAAACCATTCCTTGAGTCCATGTATCTCTTACTGAAATGTATGAGAATCTTTGGAGGAAGCTGTCTAAGTAGGAAAGTTCTTTTAATGTATAACTTTTATAAGGTGCATTCTGTGAGGAAGCCGACATCATACATACAGGTATCCTTCTACCCAAATATGTGGTAAAAGCAGCCCAATAAGGGTTCGGACACATTTGATCCATTGGCGGGGTTGCATACGAAATTATTTTTCGAGATGGAATAACAACTCTTGACCAAAATCCGAAATGCTGCAAAACAGCATCACTTCCAATAATCACAGCATCAATATTCTCTTTTTCAATTACTTTTGCGACCTCCTCAGAGGTACGGCAGCGAGTTGTCATAGGGAGATATGCTTTTCTGAACTCCTCGTGTTCTTTGTACTGGATTTTGGGAGTTGTTCGTCTGTATCGAGAGTCAAGTTCATCAAGGAGCCAATCAATCACAATGGGATTATGTCCTTGGTTGCGAAGATACTGAACCGTTGAAAGTACTTGAAGATTAGCTCCAAAATTACAAACCGCATGATATGTTAAGATTCCAATATTCATAATCTAATATTTTTTATTTGAATGTATGGCAATCGACCAAAACATGGTTAAAATGCTGAAATATGTTGTATAAATCACCACATGAGCAAAGGCGCTTGTTGTTATTAGCAAAGCTATACTGGCTGCAAATGGAGCGTAGAATCGATTGTTGCGAATGGTATGAGCATATTTAATCAACCCGTATATTAACTTCATAAACAAAACAAATCCGATAATGCCAAAATCATACAGACACTCCAGATAATCATTGTGTGCGGAAAGAGACATAGGTGAATCTCTAATTACCATATTCCAACCATGTCCAAAGAGCAATGAAGGCAAATCTGACGAAATAATCATATCCCACGTAACTTTATAAACATCAGTTCGACCACTTCCACCATCTTCACCTATATTTGCAAATCGTGACACAAGATGACTAAAGATATCATTGCTACTGTTGAGAATGCTATATCCAGTAAAAAGAAAAAGTGCAAGAAGTAATAATAATGAGATAAATCCTCTTGTACCTCCTTTGACTTTGATATATTGAAAATAATAATAGGTTACAAATGTGGCAACTAATGCGACTACACATCCACGTTTGAATGATGCAAAAACAGCAAAAGAAATGATGCCAACTAAAATCCATTTCAAGTATTTATTACCCAAACACAATACTATGGGCATAAAATACAATAAAAAGTATGATGAATTATTTGATGTTGTATAATTAACCAAAAGTGCTGTTTCTTGATAGCTAACAATATATTGGTATATTAATATACCTAATATTATCATGCACGGATAAAGGATGTATCTGGTGTCGTTTATCTTTGAGAGAAAAACTTGTGTGAAATAGAAACATGCTAACGGGTATATAATATAAAAATAATAACTTTTTGTATTAAATGGAACAAAGAGGGCTATAAAAACAGATATAACGTACGTATAAGAAATAAACGACGTTAACCCTAAGGAATCTGTTCTAACATTTAGATATTTTTTGTTAAATAAGATATATATAGTAATCAAGGCAATAAAGCCTATGATTATTGATGCCGGGACAGCTTCTGTATCTCCTGCAATAGAATTGATAGACATACTTATCAAAGATAATCTTTGGTATATACAAAATACTGATAGTATTATGTACGGCAGTATAAGATTCTTTATTTTTTTATACATTGCAACTGATTTTGAATTTAGACTACTGCTCTCTTTTAAGTATGATCAAAACAAAATGGCCAAGTGCACTATTTGTAATACGATTACGACACATGAGAGTCTTAAATGAAGATGGCACAAACCGATGTGATACCAGCAACGATTACAGAAACCAAGAGGACACTAATTGTTGGAATAAATACTTCTGTTAAACATAGATGAGGGATTGATTACTATAAGTTACCTTTGACTTAATAATTACAAAAATTGATTCTATTACGATAAATTCTATAATGGTGACAAGCATCGATAACCACATCTGATATAAGATATAACTTATAGGATAGGTTGAGCAAGAATAGTATACTCATCAGAATCTGATAATTCTACGATACTACCGTTATTTTAATAGGTTCACCATTACTCTTAGTTACGCACATTTTGATTCTTCTTGTACTAATTGATGCTCATGCTCAAAAATTATATTACCTTTTTGATTTTTGAAAGGATTAGTTTTCTATGTTCTTTCTCCAATGCAACTATCCACATCATTACAAGATATGTAATCACATAAGTGAGACATACTATCAATAAACGAACATATATATTATCAATTGCATAATAAGGTATAAGGCAAGCAAGGACAGAAACAACTATAATTACGAGAACTGGATATACAACCTGAGTTATATAAACTTGTGGCATCAAGCCAGTTAGCCGTTTAGCCATAATTATTCTTACAATCAATGATATCGTTTCAATAACGATAAACCCTATTGTAACGTAATATATTGGATAATCTAACTTGAGCAAGATAAAAGCAATAGGAATATTCGATAGTATTAGTAAACCCATCGTAATCTGATAATACTTTATTTGTCCAGTTGCCTGTATCGCAGACATTAAACCCGTTGAAAACTGATAAACTATAGATAGTACTAATATGCAACGGGATAGTTCCAAAGTTGAAGCCGGAATATTATCTTTAAGCCAAATCTGAAGCACATCATCCATTAAAATAATAAGAGGAATAGAGATTAAGCAGAGTGCTAGAGCAGAGAACTTGGATGAAATGATTGAAATCCTTTGTAATCGTGCTCTATTGCCCATCCCTTCACTCTTCATAAGTTGAGGATTAATGGCTCGTTGGAATGTTGATGAAAACTGTGAAAGAGCTCCGTTTATCTGATTAGCAACCCCATAAGCAGCATTTGCTATTGTACCAAGGAATATGTTAAACACTACAGCAACCCCTTGGTTTCTTCCCATCATCGCTAAGCCTCCAAATAGATTCCATCCTGTAAATCCTAGCATTTCCTTTATAAGAGATTTATCAACCTTCACATGGCGAGAGATTCGAAATTGTTTGTATGCACGACGGCACCAAAGCCATTTCATCAATAGAGTTAAGACTGCTATCGCAGAAACAGCCCCACCATAAAAAACAAGTTTATCTATGGGTATAAATTGGAGAGTTACTGCTATCGCAAGCATTATAAGTGAGTCAAACAGTTCTATGACGGAAAAAGCCAACATATCTTCCTGAGCATTCATAAGTGCATCAAAAGGGACTGCTATTATCCTTGAGAACATACTCAGTACAAGGAAATGGAAAATGATATTAGCACACCATAATCTGTCTGGAGCAATATTTAACTTTCTTATCGAAGGGAATCCTATGATTTCCAATGCCACTACTATACCAAAAGCAAGAACTAGATGAAGTACAAAACTGGCATTATATATGCTGTTAATCTTGCAAACATTACCTTCTCCCATTGCAACAGACATATACCTTTGAGATGAAACTGTCATTGAATTGTTCAAGAAGGTAAGCATAGACACTATTCCGGCAATAAGATTATACAAACCGTAGTCGCTTGCCCCTAAGGCTTTTAATACCAAAGGGACAGAAACTAGGGCAATTGCCATCGAAATTAAAATCTTGGCATATAAAACTGCTGTGTTAAATACAACTCTTGTTGCTGCTTGCATTTATTCAAATATTTCTATTTCCAACTTAGGGTCAACATATATTCGCTTCAAGACTTTTTGATATTGCTGGAATACTTGATCAGCCATGATATCTTTCCATATAAATCTATTACTACTCCACAAGTAAGGTATTACTTTCCGTCCTCCTGCAAGAATAAATTCCAACTCGTATCTCTTCTTTCCTCGATATTTCGCATCTTTCCCTAATAAAGATAAACATTTAGAGTAGATTCCGGATACAATACGCAGAGACTCTCCATACAACGTCCTCCCACCAAAACTATAATAGGTTGAGCCTAAATTGTTTTGAGGCCCTGGCTGTGTTCTTAAACGATCTTGGTGTGCTATTTCTGCTAGCTTCATTAACTCATCCGGATCTCCGTGAACGAGACGAAGAGTCACTGTTAAAATTATTCCCTTGACTTCACCTCTTTTAAGAGAAGAACTACGAAAAGTAAATGCAAGTTCCTGCGGTGATAAATAACTCACCACTCCATTCGGCTGGAGTAACTTCGCGCCCAAAAGAAGATCTGAAATTTGACACCCATAACACCCTGAATTATTCACAACAGCTCCGCCAATTGTTCCTGGCAAATCTACAAGACCTTCAAAGCCCTTATATCCCCTTTTGACCATATCTCTCGCCAATAACCTAACATGTACTCCACATTCGCATTCGACATAATCTTCCAAGATAGTATAATTTGTCAGTTTACTTGTTTGAACGAGATTCTGTATGTTGTATGAATTCTTGAAATAAATATTTGAAGTATGACCTACCACCAGATATTGAGCACCTGATTTATTGAGGCTGGTAATTACTTCTTCTAATTCGTTTGTTGATTGCGGGAGATAATAATTAGTTATTACCCCCCCCTATGAATCCATGATAATTTACTGAGTTCCATTGTGTTAACTATTATTAATACAAATGTGTATAATCTGCGTGGGCCTTATATCCATATTTATAATCCTTTACCTCACGTTGACCAATCACTCTGGCCGGGACTCCTCCTACAATTGCGTAAGGAGGTACATCTTTTGTGACTACAGCACCTGAAGCGACAATTGCACCTTCGCCCACCTTCACTCCAGGAAGGATAATCGACCTGCTACATATCCAAGCTATGCACCAATTTCCGTATGAGCACCTTTTCCACAAAAGTTCATATCGTTATAATCATGGTTTAGGGACCATATAATTGCCTCATAGGCTATCACTGCGTTCCTATGTATTGTTAATCCCTTGCGTGCATCAAGAAGACACTTTGGTCCTATGCTCACCCCATCTTCAATTATAAGCCCTTTGGGATTACGCACCGAGAAGCCTGGCCAAAACTTAACATTTCTCGTTGCTTTAACACCAAATAACCTTATTAAACAGTTCCGTAAAGTTTTGCTCGGCAAATGAGGTATAATGAATTGGTATATGGTTGTCTTAAAACCATTTACACACCCCACTATGTGACCTCGAATTATTCTTAAAAATATTTTCATTGTAATTTCTTTACGACGTTAAGTCTTGTGTTCTATAAAAGATCTATTCACTAGTGTCCCATTAAGGGACCGCTAACAGTTAATAATTATTTAATTTTTAGTTAATAACAAAGGTTTTTCATATACACGACTTGAATCGTAACTTTGGGCTGACCAATTGATCTGTCTGCCTATGTTCACAGGAAAAACCATATTTGCTCAACTTATGTCGCCAAAACCCCGTAGAGACTCCAACGCAAGCGTCGCCAGATACAAGGGTGACTATTGTTCCAGGAATCTGTCCTGCTACGATCAGCTTCTCGTGATGTGTCTTGCGCAATACGCGTCTAAAAACAGCCTTCGAGATATTGAAGCAAGCCTGATTGCAGTTGAGCATAAGCTGTATCATAGCAGCATCAGCTATGCTGTTCCAATAAACACTCTTGCAAAAGCAAACGAGCAAAGGGACTGGCGAATATATCGAAACTTTGGGCAAGCTCTCATTAAATGAGTCCGTCCCCTGTATGCAGAAGACCCGTTCAGACTTGACATTGACAACATGGTTTATGCCTTCGATAGCAGTACCATAAGTCTTTGTTTGAAACTCTGTCCATGTGCAAAGTTCAGGACAACTAAAGCTGGTATAAAGATGCATCCTCTCTTGGATCTTAGAGGCAATCTTCCTGTCTATATCCACCTTACAGACGCCTCTGTGCATAATGCCAAGGGTCTTAACCCTCTCTGTGTTGAAATGGGAGCCATCTATCTTTTGGACAAAGGTTATGTCGATTTCTTCAGACTCTTTAACCATATCCACAAGAACAGAGCATTCTTCGTAACTAAGGCGAAAGACAACATGCTGTACGAAGTTGTAGAATCCAAAGGATGTGATTCCGAAGCTGGTATAATCAGCGATGACGTCACCAAACTGACATGAGTCAAGCCCTCCAAGTGCTATCCCGAGACTCTCAGAATGGTCACTTATGAAGACTTTGCTACAGTTAAGGTTTATCGTTTCCTTACCAACCATTTGGGATACGAGGCCCTGACAATCGCAGAACTTAACAGAGAGTGCTGGAACGTCGAACTGTTCTTCTAATGGATAAAGCAACATCTTCATATTAAGTCATTCTATGGCACCTCGGAGAATGGCGTCTATACTCAAATCTGGATTGCAGTATGCTCGTTCCTTATTCTGGCTCTTGCCAAGAAAAAGTTGCGGATAGAGCAATCGATGTATACAATTTCTCAAACGTTAGGCATTTTGCTATTTGAAAAAGTGCTTATAAATCAATTGTTTAACGAAACATGACAATGCCGTTTCAACTGACGATTATCCTAACTTGTTCAATATGATTTATTTTAAACGGGACAGCAACGATGTTTGGGATAAGTTATCATTTTACAATAATCCATCCTACTTTACAATCCCCTTCTCCAGGTACTCGGCCAGATTCATTTTCCTGACATCCGAGGCGGCATTGTCCGCAGCGACTTTTGCCATGTCGTGCTTGACCATAAGCTCAACGAGCTGCTCGAAGGTGGTGGTCTGAGGATTCCAGCCGAGTTTGGCCTTGGCTTTGGTCGGATCGCCCCAGAGGTTGACGACGTCGGTCGGGCGGTAGAAGTCTTCGGAAACGGCGACGACGGTGCGGCCGACAAGGTCGGAGTTAGCTGTGCCGGAAACGGAGACTACTATACCCTTCTCGTTGATGCCTTCGCCTTCCCAGCGGAGCTCGATGCCGGCGTGGTGGAAGGCCAGGGTGGCGAATTCGCGGACGGTGTGCTGGACGCCGGTGGCGATCACAAAGTCCTCAGGCTTGTCGTGCTGGAGTATGAGCCACATACACTCCACATAGTCCTTGGCATAGCCCCAGTCACGGAGAGAGTCGAGGTTGCCGAGGTAGAGGCAGTCCTGCTTGTCTTGGGCGATGCGTGCTGCAGCGAGGGTGATCTTGCGGGTCACGAAGGTCTCGCCACGGCGCTCGCTCTCGTGGTTGAAGAGAATGCCGGAGCAGCAGAACATATCGTAGGCCTCGCGATACTCCTTGACAATCCAGAAGCCGTAGAGCTTGGCCACTGCGTATGGTGAATATGGGTGGAATGGAGTGTTCTCATTCTGAGGTACTTCTTCTACCTTGCCGTAAAGCTCAGAGGTGGATGCCTGATAAATCTTGCAGGTTTTCTCAAGGTGATTGGTCCTGACGGCCTCGAGTATCCTGAGGACACCCACTGCATCAACGTCTGCTGTGAACTCAGGGGCGTCGAATGATACCTGGACGTGAGACTGGGCAGCGAGGTTGTAGATTTCCGTTGGCTGAACCTTGCCGACGAGCTTGACGAGGGACATGGAGTCTGTCATATCTGCATAATGCAGGTGGAAGTTCGGCTGACCTTCGAGGTGGGCAATGCGCTCGCGGTAGTCAACGGATGAGCGGCGTATGATGCCATGAACTTCATATCCTTTCTCGAGGAGGAATTCCGAGAGGTAGCTGCCGTCCTGTCCTGTGACACCGGTGATAAGGGCTATATTCTTCATAATGATTCTTTTATTTCAAATTAAGGTTAATAATCGGTTAGTATTATGCTAAACTTTCTTTGTACCAGTCGAAGAGTTTCTGGACTCCGTCCTCAATTTCGACCTTGTGTGTCCAGCCGAGGGAGTGGAGCTTGCTGACGTCGATGAGCTTGCGCATCGTGCCGTCCGGCTTGCTGGCGTCGAACTCGACTGTTCCTGTGAAGCCGACCGCCTTGACTACCAGCTCTGAAAGTTCCCTGATGGTCAGTTCCTTGCCTGTACCGACGTTGATATGGCAGTTGCGGATCTCGCCAAGGGAAGGTATGGCTCCGCCGCGGCCTGTGCTGTGGTTGCGATCAACCACGCCGTCGGCCTTAACCCCATAGTGTACGGATGAGTATTTCTCAATGCCGATGATGTCCTTAAAATCGACGTTCAGCAGGACGTGAACAGATGCGTCGGCCATATCCTCGCTCCAGAGGAACTCCCTCAATGGTGTACCGGTTCCCCAAAGTGAGACGCGGTTGTCGGAGATTCCGTAGAATGCGAGCACTTTTAGTATTGTCGCCTCGTCGGAGTTCCCGTCAATGACGTAGCGGACTGTCTCCCCATTCTCCTTGATGTTCGCTCCTACCGGTCTGATGCTCAGATCCTTGCGTATCGCAGTCCAATTGCCGTCATTGATGAGTTTGGCAAGATAGACCTTGCGCATCATAGCCGGCATGACATGGGAGTTCTCCAGGTGAAAGTTGTCGTTCGGGCCGTAGAGGTTGGTCGGCATCACGGCTATGTAGTTGGTGCCGTACTGGAGGTTGTAGCTCTCGCACATCTTCAGGCCTGCAATCTTTGCTATGGCATATTCCTCATTGGTGTACTCCAGAGGTGAGGTCAGCAGGCAGTCCTCTTTCATAGGCTGCGGCGCGTTCTTAGGATAGATGCAGGTGGAGCCCAGGAAGAGGAGTTTCTTGACTCCGTGGGCGTAGGCCTCGCTGATGACATTGCACTGGATCTTCATATTCATCATTATGAAGTCAGCGCGGTAGAGGCTGTTTGCCATGATTCCGCCCACAAATGCGGCAGCGAGCACAACGGCATCGGGCTGCTCCTCGTCGAAGAACTTCTTCACCGCATACTGGTCGGTGAGGTCGAGCTCCTTGTGGCTGCGGCCTACGAGGTTCTCGTAGCCACGGCTCTTGAGGTTGTTCCAGATGGCGGAACCTACCAGACCGTTGTGACCGGCAATGTAAATCTTACTGTCTTTACTTAACATTTTGATATTTGTTGTACTGATTTATTGTCTTCTTATATGTATTTCAATCGCTTCCTCCCTTTCCTCTGCAAAGGCCTTAGCATCCTTTACCACGAGAACGAGATAGCCGCCACCGCCTGCGCCGGGCATTTTCCAAGCAAGGACTTCCGGCAGGGCGGAGTATCTGTCTATATATGGCTGCACGCTTGCCTCCTTGCACAGTTCGCCGTTTATAGATGGATTAACCATTCCCGGGAACATTGCCGTCTGAGCATTGAATGAGGCGAGATAGGCGGCTGCAAAGCCCTCCAAGTCGTGGCGGAGTATGGCTTCCCAGCAGTCGTCAGCCGCTTTTGCCAAGGCGCATACCTTCGCTTCGTTGATGGCCTTGCCTTCGACGACACTGCAGCCCGGGCGGCGCGGCTCCATAGGAATCATCACCAGATGTTCCTCCAGGAAGCGGAGCGTCATTTCATCTACCGTATTTTCAATCTTTGAAGGCCAGAAATTCTTGTCGTAATAGTGGCGGGCAAGTCCCGGCACGCATATTCCAATTGAGTCCTGCGCCCCGGAGATGTGGTCGTCCTCCCTTTCAGGATTGTTCTCGAAGCAGAAAACCAGGCGGGCAAGCATCTCAGGGTCCATCTTCGGGAGCTTGACTGGCCATATCTTCTGAATCATCTTCCTGGTGCTGGTGGACAGTCCGCAGCGGTCCCTTACCTCGAAGGTCGGCTCTATGGAAATGGTGATTGCCCATCCGGGGTGGTAGCAGCTGACATACGGCTGGTCTATCCAGGTGCCGGCAAGGTCGAGGCGGGTAGGTATGCCTTCATACGCAGCAACTGCTGAGTCGTCCTTTCCGAGAGCCGCCTTCAGCGAGGAGGAACTCCTTGCCTGAAGACCCTCGTGCGGGGTGCGCTCCAATTCGACGTATTGTATGCCTCTTTCTTCGCAGATACGACGCTTTTCGTCGCTGCCGCCTTCCGCATTGACGACGAATATGTCCGGCTTCACTATATCCAGTGTCGGAACGTAGTCGATGACTCCGCGTCCGGCGTTTATGTAGGCGTCCTTCACATATTTGATGCTCTTGACCATGAAGAGGCGCTCCTCCTGCGGAAACATCGGCTTGCGGTGCTTGTATTCGAGGTAGGTCTCGTCAGATCCTATTCCTACATACAGGTCTCCGTAGTGGGAGGCCTGAATGAAGAATTCTATGTGGCCGCTGTGCAACAGGTCGTAGCAGCCGCTGACAAATACTTTCTTGTTAGGCATATATGCGTCTATTAGTCTTCACCGCGTAGGCGGCGAAGAGGGTAACCACTACAAAGCAGATTGCGGGTATGATGTAACTCATATATATCGAGCTGTTGTCGGATACCAGCCCTTGGAGAGGTGTGAGCAGCGCTCCTCCGAGTATGGCCATAATCAGTCCGCTGGCACCGAGCTTAGCGTCGTCAGGGTGTTCCGACTGGGCTACTCCTCCGAGGGAGAGGCCGTAGATGGTAGGGAACATCAGGCTCATGAAGAAACTGATGAGCACAAGGGCCACTATAAGCAGCCATCCGCTTCCGGCTCCCAATACTACCACTGCTGTCATAAGCGTGGAGAGCACTCCTCCGGCAAGCAGGAGCTTTGCCGGGCTGACCCATTTCATCAGCCAGGTGTAGATGAACCTCGACAGGCAGAAGCCGATTATCGTTATCAGATAGATGGTGCTGGCCTGGGCTTCGAGCACACCCAGTTCCTGCATCACTATTCTTATGGTGAAGCTCCAGACTCCAATCTGCGCACCTACATAGAAGAACTGGGCCACCACTCCGTAGCGGTAGAGCCTGTTCCTGAAGAGACGTCCGAAGGAGGCAAGGATTCCGCTCCTGTTCCCGGAGTCCCGTCCCGCCGGCATCTTTACGAAGAGTATTGCCACGAGAATGGCAATGAGCACGAGGCCGAGCGAGGCGTAGGTGCCGCTGACGGAGTAAAGACTTATATCCTTGAGTATGAAATACTTGCTCATAAGGATTCCGATGATGGAACCTATCGGATTGAAGCTCTGGGCTATGTTTAGGCGTCTGGTAGCCGTCTCCGGAGAGCCCATACTGAGTATGTACGGGTTGGCTGTGGTCTCGAGCACGCTGCAGCCTCCGGCCATTATGTATATAGCAACAAGATAGAATCCGTAACTGGCTGCGTAGGCTGCCGGAAGGAAAAGTATCGCCCCTGCCGCATAGAGCAGCAGTCCGAGTATGATTCCGGACTTGAAGCTGTGACGGCTTATGAATATTGCAGCCGGCAGCGCGAAGCAGAAGTAGCTTCCGTAGAAGGCGAACTGGATGAGGCTAGTCTGGGCATCGCTCATATCCATTATCCGCTTGAAGGCTGCCAGCAGGGTGTCCGTCATGTTGTTGGCCAGGCCCAAAAGCAAAAAGAGCGAGGTGACCAGCGCAAACGGCAGCAGGTATTTTTTCTCCAGTGCTTTCATTTCTCTGAATCGAATATCTTGGTCATCAGTTGCCATTTCTCAGTCGATTTCGCCTCGGGCGAGCAGCCCTGGAAACGGCTGACGTAAGCTTCCCACTCGGCCTGTCCCGGAAGGGTGGCGAGTCTCGCCATATCCCTTTCCCAGTCGAAGTCGTCCACTGTGTCCACTATCATGAACAGATTGCGGCCCTTGGCGTAAATCTCCATCGAGAGTATGCCCACCTCGTGCTGGCCTTCTATAATCTCCGGCCATACGTGGGAATGAACTTCGATGTATTTCTCAACCAGCTGAGGGTCGTTGTTCAGGGTAAGTGTCTGACAGTAGCGCTTCATATACTATTCACTCCAATTCCACTGCGACCTCTCTATATCCTCCTCCACCAGAGGATTACCGGTCTGCACCTCGATGAAGGTGAGGGTGGTGAGGGCCTTGAGGGCGTGATGATGGTTTACCGGGATTACCAGAGTGTCTCCGGCATTCACTTTTCTTTCCACCCCGTCCAGGACGAAGATACCTTCGCCCTCCACGATGGTCCATGCTTCGGACCTGTGGCGGTGCACCTGGTAGGAGATGTTCTTTCCCGCATTGATGGTGATGCTCTTGGTCAGTGAGTGCCTGCCATCGGCATAGGTCGTGTCGTCGATGACCCTGTAGGAGCCCCAGCGTCTCTCCTCATACATAGGCCTCGGAGTGAGGTTGTCAACGGCCTTCTTGATGTCCTCGGAGTATTTCTTCCTGCAGACGATGATTCCGTCCGGGCTGGCTGCGATGACCGTATCCTCCATACCATCAACATAAATCGGATACTGGAGTTCATTGATGACGTGGGTATTAGTGCATCGCGGACCCATCACGGCGTTGCCTATAACAGGCCTGCGGAGCTCGTCTGTAAGGGTGTTCCAGGTACCGAGGTCCTTCCACTGCCCAGTGTAAGGCACCACGGCAACGGACTGCGCCTTCTCCGCCACCTCGTAGTCGAAGGAAATCTTCGGGAACTCGCAGTATCTGGCTCTGGTATCCTCAAATGAATCCGATTTGATGTATTTCCTCACGATATCCATCATATAACCGAGCCGGAATGCGAACACTCCGCCGTTCCACAGGGCCCCTATCGAGAGCAGCTGCTTCGCACGCTCAACATTCGGCTTCTCGGTGAACTGACGAACTATCATCGAGCCCTCCGCATTCCTGCTGGCTGTCTCAGGAACCACATAACCGTACTTCTCGCTCGGATATGTCGGGGTGATACCCATCAATACAAGGTCTGCCACATTCCTTTCAACGCACACGGCCATCTTGCCAATAGTCTCGAAATACCCGGCCTCCGTAAACGGATCACAAGGCATTATGACCACTACCTCGTCGTCAGGGCAGTTCTTTGCCAGTTTCAGATAGCTGGCTGCCAGGGCAATAGCGGGGAAGGTATCCCTTCGCTCCGGTTCTGTCACAACTGAAACGCTTTCCCCCAACTGATTTATGATGATGTCCAGCTGACTTGCATTTGTGGCAAGTGTAATGTTGTCAGTCAGTTCAGCTTCCCGCACCTGACGCACTACGCGCTGTACCATAGATTCCATACTCCCGTCTTCTTTATCAAGAAGGGGAAGGAACTGCTTGCTGCGGGCATTATTGGATAATGGCCACAGTCTTTTGCCGCTTCCTCCAGAAAGTAGTACTATTTGCATGTTTCCTAAAATGTCTATTTGATTGTTCAGTTACAATAATTCTCATCAGGGTCCTCGTCCCCTAGATAATACATGACTATATCATCATGCCAGGCTCTATACTCATCCCTGTCGATAGTGTCTATCTTTATCAGACGGTAATCAGGTGTCTTCTTCGAAAAGGAAAAAGCAGGATGGCCAAACTCAATCTCCGCATAATGAACACTGCACATTATAACCGGGAATGGGTAGTTCTTCATATTCAGAACGGTGATAGGCAACGAATCCTTGAATATCCTTGACAAGGCATAAGCTGATCTCTCAAATGCTACCCAATGTTCTCCGATTGCATACAGATGAATCCTGTTCCATCCCGACATCTCCTCATTCAGAATTGTCATGATATGGTTCGTGATCAACTCATTCAATGTCTGAAAGTTCGTTTTAGTCTCAGTCATCGGCAGTACTTCTTATGATTCCTTCATATCAAGAGCTTCATACTTGCTCTGGCGGCTCCTGTACTCCGGAACTATCTCCTTCATTACCTTGACTATCGCCATGTCGTCGAAAGTTTCAGAGACAGTCATAAGCCTTTCCTCATTGGCAAGGGCCGTTGCGTAGTCGTATTCCCGGACCTGAGCTACCATGATCAAAGGATTGGAAGTAGGGAGAGTGGTTTCCTTATCGTTAAGGACTTCTTCGTACAGTTTCTCTCCGTCACGAAGGCCAGTGAACTTTATCTCTACGTCCTTCGCTCCTGAAAGGGCTATCATCCTTTTCGCCAGATCATAGATCTTTACCGGCTGCCCCATATCGAAAACGAAGATCTCGCCTCCTTTGCCCATAGTTCCCGCTTCCAGCACCAACCTGCATGCCTCCGGTATAAGCATGAAGTACCGGACTATATCGGGATGCGTGACCGTTATAGGTCCTCCCTCTCTTATCTGCTCCTTGAAAATAGGTATGACACTGCCGTTGGATCCCAAGACATTCCCGAAACGGGTGGTCACGAACTGCGTGACTCCTTTCACCTTGCCTTCACGTATCGCCTGGTTCAGGCTCTGGCAGTAAATCTCGCAGATACGCTTGCTGCAGCCCATGACATTGGTCGGATTGACGGCCTTGTCAGTCGATATCATGACGAATTTCCCGGTACCGTACTTAACAGCCAGATCAGCGACTACACGGGTACCGTAGATATTGTTCTGGACGGCTATGGCAGGATCATCCTCCATCATAGGCACATGCTTGTATGCCGCCGCATGGAAAATATATTCAGGACGGTAGAACGAGAAGATTTTGTCCATATGTCCGGCATTGGTGATGCTGGTAACTATCGTCTCGTTCTTTACAGTAGAATAGTCCCTTTTCATCATCAGTCTTATGTCGTGCATAGGAGTCTCGGCCTGGTCGATGAGGATCATCTCCGCCGGATTGAACTTGGCTACCTGACGGACTATCTCCGAACCGATGGAGCCGGCCGCACCAGTAATCAATATTCTCTTGCCGCTCAGCTGCTTTCCTATGGCTTCCATATCTACCTCTATCTTGTCTCTCGGAAGCAGGTCTTCGATATCGACTTCGTGGAGCTGGCGGTGGGAGACATCAGTCTTTCCGTCCCATTCCTCTCCGTTGGTCATCATCATTATTTTGATATCTTCGCTGATGAACGCATCCACCATTTCGGAGTTGGCCCTGAACAGGTCGGTCTTTAACGGTGACACCAACAGGATCTTGACCCCTTCTTTCTTCAGTTTCTTAGCTATTCCTTTCCCGTTCAGATAGACAGGTTTGCCCATCAGATAGGCGCCCTTCATTTCCTTTCCGTCCGAAATAAATGCATGGAGGGAATATTTCTTGTCCTTTACGGCAAGGATACTTTTCGCTATGCTTATTCCTCCGGCCTTGGTGCCGTAGATGGCGACAGACTGTGCATTGTCGGTATGGAACGAGTCGAAAAGACGTTTGACCACTACCCTCTCGAGCCATAGCAGTAGCGTGCATATGAAAAACATTATCAGCACTGCAGACAAATCCGGGAAAAGGACGGCCCGCTGCTCCGGCCATATGGCATTCACGGCCAGACCGAGAAAATAGTCGATCGCGGCACCGAACAGGACTGCAGTTGCGACCCTCTGCAAGTCGATGAACGAAGAATATCTGACGATACCGGAATACGTATGCAGCAGTCTGAAAGCGACAATGAACGGAATCAGTCCCAAAAGAAGACCGTAGGTCATCTGCCAGAAATTGCCTGCAAAGGCATCGCCGCCCATCTCCAAATAATATCCGAGGTACCCCGAAATGCACACCAAGGCACAGTCAAACACTAAGATGCACCAGTAAGGAAGCGCCTTCTTTGAAAAATACCACCCGGAAAGTTTCTGCAATAAATCCATCAGTCAATGTTTTAGTCGAAATATTCTTTATACCATTTCGCGAAATTCCTCAAGCCTTCCCTCAACGGAGTGGATGGCCTGAATCCGAAATCTTCCTCAAGCGGAGCAGTATCCGCATATGTTACCGGTACATCACCCGGCTGCATCGGGACCAGTTCTTTATGGGCTTCGAAATCATAATTCTCCGGCAGGACACCGGCGGCTACCAGTTCTTCCTGCAGGATGGTTACGAAGTCGAGGAGATTCTCAGGGTTGCTATTGCCTATATTATAGACCTTATAAGGAGGGACAGGAAGTCCGTCTTCACCCGTTTTCCTTTCAGGAGCATGCTTCATGACTCTTACCACTCCCTCGACTATGTCGTCTATGTAGGTGAAATCACGCTTGCAGTTGCCGTAATTGAATATCCGGATTACCTTTCCCGCACGCAGTTTGTCGGTAAATCCGAAATAGGCCATATCGGGTCTGCCTGCAGGGCCATATACTGTAAAGAACCTGAGACCCGTACTCGGGATATCGTATAATTTGGAGTATGCATGGGCCATCAGTTCGTTGCTTTTCTTGGTGGCGGCATACAGACTGACAGGATTGTCCACCTTGTCATCCGTGCTGTAGGGGACCTTCCTGTTGCTTCCATACACGCTGGACGAGCTGGCATACACTAAATGCAGGACTCCGTCCCGCCCTTCATCATAGGAGTGCCGGCAGGCTTCGAGAATATTGTAAAAGCCGAGCAGGTTGCTTTCTATATATGCATCGGGATTCGTAATGCTGTACCTTACGCCTGCCTGTGCGGCAAGATTTACGACCACTTGCGGCCTGTACTCTTCAAACAAGCTGTCAATCAGCCGTTTATCCGCGATATTGCCTTTAATGAAGGTAAAATTCCGATGCCCTGTAAGGGCCTTCAGGCGTTCTTCTTTGATATGAACATCGTAGTAATCATTCATATTGTCGATTCCGACTACGGCAGCCTGCCCATAGTCTGCAAGAATCCTGCTGCACAGGTTGCTGCCTATAAAACCTGTAGCACCTGTGACGAGAACAGTTTTCCCGTTAAGTTCGATATTGTCTTTAAGCATGGTTTCAGTCCCTTCTGAAAATATCCCTTGTATAAACCTTGTTCCTGACATCGTCCAGGCATGCATCGTATCTGTTGGCTATGATGGCATTGCTCTGAGACTTGAATTTATCCAGATCGTTTACTACGACACTTCCGAAGAAAGTAGTGCCGTCCTCCAATGTAGGCTCGTATATGATGACCTGCGCGCCTTTGGCCTTTATACGTTTCATTACGCCCTGGATGCTGCTCTGACGGAAATTGTCGCTGTTGCTTTTCATGGTAAGACGGTAGACTCCGATGACGACGTTATGCTCCTGTGCGGCATCCCAGCTGCTGTTCGCACCGTATGCCCCTGCAAGGGACAGGACACGGTCGGCGATGAAATCCTTCCTTGTACGGTTGCTCTCCACTATGGCCTGGATCAGGTTTTCAGGGACATCGGCATAGTTGGCAAGAAGCTGTTTGGTGTCTTTCGGAAGGCAGTAGCCGCCGTAGCCGAAGCTCGGGTTGTTATAATGGCTTCCGATTCTCGGATCGAGGCAGACTCCATCGATGATCGACCGGGTATCGAGACCTTTCATCTCGGCATATGTATCCAGTTCATTGAAATAGCTGACCCTCAATGCCAGGTAGGTATTTGCGAACAGTTTCACGGCCTCGGCTTCCGTCATTCCCATATACAGGGTGTCGATATTTTCTTTTATGGCCCCTTCCTGCAGAAGAGCGGCAAAAGCATGTGCCGCCTTTTCCAGCCCTTCCCTGTCCGATGCTATGTCAGAAGAAGGGATGCCGGCTATGATTCTCGAAGGATAGAGGTTATCGTACAGGGCCTTGCTTTCACGCAGGAACTCAGGGAAGAAAAGCAGCCTGAGGTCTTTTCCGTATCTTTTATACAGGCTGTCGCAGTATCCCACGGGAATCGTACTTTTGATCACCATGACGGCTCTCCGGTTGACCGACCTGACCAAGTCGATGACTTCCTCGACATGGGAAGTATCGAAAAAGTTCTTTTTCGGATCATAGTTGGTCGGGGCCGCTATGACCACAAAGTCCGCGTCTCTATAAGCCGAAGCGCCGTCCAGCGTAGCCGTAAGGTCGAGCTGTTTCTCGGCAAGGTATTTCTCGATATATTCATCATGAATCGGAGATTTCCTGCTGTTGATCAAATCTACCTTCTCCGGTATCACATCCACTGCGACTACGCGGTTATGCAGAGACAGTAAAGTGGCTAATGACAGTCCGACATAACCTGTTCCTGCTACTGCGATTTTCGTTGTCATTTTTATTCTGTTATAAATTCTTTTAAAATTTTTATCTCTTTATTTTTCAGTTCTTCAGCCGCATACTGCCTGGTCAGGACCGACATCCTGTGACAGTCAGAGCCCCAGCAGCTATACATCCCTTTTTCAAGCAGGGCTTCGGCTTTCTTCTTCGCCGAAGGACCGTAAAAGCCTGTCAGGGACGGAAGGTTAAGCTGGAAACGGACTCCCATAGCAGCCCACTTTTCATAGTCTGCCATTTCCATGTAGCGGTAACGTTCCGGATGTGCGAGCAAAGGACGGTAGCCGGCAGACATGGTGGAGTGAAGGATGGCTTCCATATTATACGGAGGATTCCAGGTAGAAGTCTCTACCAGTACCGTATCCTCTTCCATGGTCAGGAGATCACGCTCTTCCAGATGCCGCTCATACAGGGTGTCCAGCATGTATTCCGAAGCGAGGTTCAGCTCTATCTTTCCCTGGTAGGCTGCCTTCAGTCCGGAAAACCTCAACTGAAGGGCTTCGGTGGTGTTGGACATGTCCTCGGCCGTATGGGGAGTCAGCCAGAGGGATTTCAGTCCGGCATCCTCTAAGAATGAAAGTATTTCCAGCGACTCTTCCATGGTCTTCACTCCATCGTCCACTCCCGGAAGGATGTGGCTGTGCCTGTCGACGCCACCGGAGAGAAGACCGGCAGAGAGTATGGAAGTCTTGCGGGTGAACAGGTCTTTAAACATTCAGTCCGGATCGTTTTCTTTTACCTATCATTCCCCCCCCCCATAACCGTAACCGTAGCCGTATCCATAGCCATATTGTCCGTAACGGCTGTGGAAAGTCTCGACACCGTTCAGGATGAGAGACATCCTGTTGAGCTTTCCTGATGAGTACATCTGGGAGAGAAGCGGAAGTTCCCTCTTGTCGAACAGTCCTGCCCTTATCACGAACAGGGTCATGTCAACATGTCCGGATACTATATATGTATCGGCGACCATCTCTACAGGAGGACAATCTATGAATATATATTCGTACTCTTTCCTCAGCCCAGATATCAGTTCTGCAAACCTCGGCGAGATCAGAAGCTCCGACGGGTTCGGAGGTATGCTGCCGACAGGAAGCAGGGAAAGATTTTCATCCACCTTCTTGACCAGTCCGTGGTAATCCTCGGAGCGCCCCGACAGGAAGGACGATACGCCTGTCGAATTCATGTTCAGGGCCTTGCTGAGGGTCGCTTTCCTCAGGTCAAGGTCTACCATTATGGTCTTTGCGCCTTTAAGCGCCATACTTGCCGCGATATTCATAAGGATGAAAGTCTTTCCGGCATTCGGGTTGACCGATGTGGTCATCAGGATATGCGAAGAGGATTTTTTGTCTGTCATCATATCCAGGTTGGTACGCATGACACGGAACGCCTCGTTTATGGAGTCGCGGCTGCCGCTCCTGACCATGATGTTCACATTGCTGTTATCGAACTTCTTGGCCTTAGTCAGACGGTTGAGTCCCTTGATACGAGGAGTGATCAGCGGGATTTCCCCGAGGAAAGGAACGTTCACTGCCGAGAGATCCGCCCGTCTGGAAATCGTGGTCTCGGACATCCTCATTATGTACTGGACCGCGAACGGGATACCGCATCCGAAAATTACAGCGACCAGCAGCACCATCATCCTGTTAGGAGATATAGGTGCAGGAGCCCCGTTCGGGCTCATGATCAGTCTGGTGTTGGCTACGTTCACCAGACCTGCGATCTCGTTCTCTTCCCTTTTCTGAAGAAGGTAGATATACAGGGATTCCTTCACTTTCTGCTGTCTTTCGATGGAAAGGAGTTCCATCTCTGTCCCGGAGCTCGACGCGATCCGGCTCATTACCTGCTCTTCCTGCGAAGTCAGCTTGTCAGCCTGAAGGCTGAGGGTGGCGATAAGGTTGTCGATCGACCTTATGACAGTGGCCTTGAGGGCATTCAGAGAGGTGTTCATGTCCTGGATCAGAGGGTTGTTCTCGCTGCTGCCGGCCACCAGACGGTCTCTGGTGAGAAGCATGTCGTTGTAGTCCTTTATCTGGCTCTCGATATCGGTGTTGACCAGACCCGAGTTGGCAGGGATAAGATCCTTAGAGTGTGTAGGATCCGTCATATAGCTGCGGATAAACTGTGCGATGGAAAGCTGGTTGCTCACCTCGAATGCCTGGGCGGAGTAGCCCGTGGATTCCTGAAGATAAGCCTGGGATGCCAGCTGTATGTCAGTAAGCTTGTTCTTTTCCTTGAAGTCTTTCAGGGAGGTTTCTATGCCTCCGAGTTCTTTCTCTATGACCACGAGACGCTCGTTGATGAATGCAGTGGTGTTGCGGGCCGAGCGGTTACGGTCGTGGATCCAGGTCTCGTTATAGACATCGATCAGGGTATTCAGTATGTTCTCCGCTCTGGATGGGAACACATCCTCGATGCCGAGGACTATTACGGAAGTCTGTTTTCCGGAAACTGCAGAAGTCAGCTTGGTACAGTACGATTTTGCCCTGCTCTTGCTGTTCACCCAGGTAACCGTGAGTGGACGCTCCCACGAGTCGAAATTGACTGTAGAGCTCAGCATGAGCTTTCCTACAGGCGTCTGCAGTGTATCCCCGGTATGTCCTACTACCCTGTCCGCCTTTATCTTGTCCGGTCCTACCGTGAAATCATCGAGCACCAATATCTCTTTCGGTCCCTTTTTCAGCGAGAAACTGAAGGATGACTGTGGAATTCCTTCCAGGACGGTAAGCTCCACCGGAGTATTGTCATAAAGCTCTACTTTGCGCATGGCCTGACGCTCGACATAGCTTGTCTGGAGACGGAGCCTTTCCACGACTATCTGCATCAGGTCAGGAGAAGCGAATGCCTCTACTTCGTTGTTGACGTTCTCGCTTGCGCTTCCGCCGGTAGCGGCGCTGGCGAATGCAGCCAGATCGCGCATGGCTGCATCCTGGCCGTCTTCGCTGATAATGACCTTGGCAGTCCTCTGGTATACGGAAGGCGTCTTATACAGGTAAAAAGCCGCGAATACCAGACAGACGGCAACGCACAGCACGTACCACCACTTATATACCCATACCATTTCCCAGATATCCCGGATGTTGAGTGAGGAACCGCTGTCCTCCTGGGCAAGAAAATCCTGATTATTTGTGTTTTCTGTCATTTCCCGATAATTTATAATAGAACTATTTTGCAAGTATGCTGACCAAAAGTGTTGCCACAGACACTAAGAGGGAGCCGGAAGATACCAGTATACTGGTGGTTCTCAGACCTTTGTCGTCTACAGTGGACTGGCGGGCCTTGACGGCGCTCGGCTCTACGTAGATGACGTCGTTCTGCTGCAGGTAATATGCAGGGGACTTGAAAAGGTCTACGGAGCAGAGGTCCATGTCATAGAAAGTCCTTTTCCCGTCGAGTTCGCGCATTACTGTCACATTTCCCCTCTTACCGAATATCGTAAGGTCTCCGGCAAGGCTTATGGCCTGAAGGACAGTAATCTTGTCGCCTTCCACAGTAAATGTACCCGGATGGTTGACCTCGCCGAGTACGGATACCTTGAAGTTCATGAACTCCACGGTGACCACCGCATCGTTAAGAAGACCTTTTTCCAAAAGACTGTCCTTGATCATCTCCGAGAGCTGCCATCTGGTCATGCCGCCTACCTGAAGCTGGCCCAGTACGGGGAAATCTATGTACCCGTCATTGTCCACCACATATCCCATCAGACGCTGCTGGCTTACATTCACGATTTCAGAACCTGCCTGATAGCTGATCACCGGAAGGTTGAACATAGGGACCAGTTCGGGATTCCTGCTCGACACCACGATCGAGATCATGTCCTTGGGCTGGATGACTATGCCGGTGTGCATGTCTATCTTTTCCGGATGGTTGTCCAAACGGTTCTGGAAATAGGCGATATCCTTCACCTGGGCGCAGGAGACCGTCATGCCGACAGCCGCAAGAAGTATCAGCGCCTTTTTGATTTTTGATTTAAATAAATCCATAATCAGCTCGTTATACTATTATTTATCATTAATCGTTTTCAAGAATCTCGAGAGAGTCGGGGTTGACTGATGCCGTGGCGACGGAAAGTATTCCGCTCAGGCTCACCACCAGTTTCCTGTCTTTTGATTTTCCGCTTTTGACCAGGATGCCTTCCACTCCGTCCAGGGGACCGCCGTGGACCCTTACCTTCATCCCTTCGGTGAAGTTCCTGTCTCCTACGGGAAGGTAGTCCACGGTATCCCCGCCATCGTCCACCACACGCATGAAATCTTCCATGGCCTTGTCAGGAACGATGATCGGGACAGCCTTACTGCCATTGCGGTCCATCATGTATTGGAGGAAAGTCACCCGCTCTTTGATTCGCTGAAGAGCTTCGCGGGCTGCATAGACGAAAATCAGATTATGCACGGCCGGAACCTGCATACGCCGGCGGCGGCCGTTTACGGTCCGCTCCCCTGTCCGCATCGGGATATAGCTCCTGATGCCGGCTTCTTTCAGCAGACTCTGCGCCTGCAGTTCCCTTCGGTAAGTGGCACGCATTGCATACCACTCTTCTGTCCGTGGTGCACTCAGTGTCTGTTCCATTGGTCAGTCAGCTGCTGTCAGGGCATAGCTCTGGGGCTTTGGAGTAAGCATAAATCGCTGAGCCCCAAACACATATAACCTACACACATTTATCTCTACGCTCATGATAATCTCTGTTACCCCGCAAGGGGACAGTAATCACGGTACAAAAATATTACTTTATCCTATAATAAACAAATAATCCCCCCCCCATAAGATGATAAATTTTTCTTAATTTTGCGAGGATTATCAAACAAAGGAAATATCATGGCAAATGAAAAAGAACTGAGCATCGAGCTCAAACAGGAGGTAGCCAAAGGTTCATACTCGAACCTGGCCATCATAACCCATTCCCACAGTGAATTCATAATCGATTTTGCGTCTATGCTTCCAGGCCTTCCGAAACCGGAAGTAAGCAACAGGATCATAATGACTCCCGAGCATGCCAAAAGACTGTTCATAGCCCTTCAGGACAATATCAGCAAGTACGAGTCGCAGAACGGCCCTATCACTTTCGGCGAGAGTCCGAAGGCCACTTTCCCTATGGGCGGGTTCGGAAGCAACGGCGGCAACACCAAGTCCTGAGATGATCCTCCCAATTAATCGATATGCCGAACAATAATTTAGATACCGCCATTGCGGCCATCCGTGCCTTTGCATTCGATGTAGACGGAGTCCTCACTGACGGAGGGATTTTCGCCAACCTCGACGGCGAACTCTTCCGCACGTTCGATTCCAAAGACGGCTTCGCCCTCAGAATGGCTTCAATGCACGGATATCATATCGCCATCATTACGGGAGGCCGTTCGGAAAGCATCCGCAAAAGGTTCGTTACCTGCGGAGTGAAGCCGGAAGACGTGTATTTGGGATCCAGAGACAAGATAGCCGACTTCAACGACTTCTGTTCCAGACATTCGCTCCTGCCCCATCAGGTGATGTATTTCGGGGATGATCTCCCTGATATCCCGGTAATGCAGGCATGCGGTATCGGAGTCTGCCCTTCGGATGCGGTAGCCGATGTAAAAGCCATTGCCGATTACATATCGCCTTGCCCCGGGGGCAAAGGATGCTGCAGGTCTTCCATAGAAATGGTGATGAAATGCCATGGGAGCTGGTCGCTCGATGTATCGGAATATAAAAAGAAGTTTTAAATGACACTTGCCGAAAAGAAAATCATCCTCGGAAGCGCTTCCCCCCGCAGAAAGGAAATTCTGGAAGGGATGGGACTGGAATTCGAGGTGGATACAGAAAACTCTTTTAAAGAAGAATACGGCCCCGACACTCCGCACGAACAGATTCCCGTGCTGATGTCCCGGGGGAAGTCGCACGGATTCCACCGTCCGCTGGAAAATGGTGAAATACTTATAACTTCAGACACTATGGTGCTTTGCAGAGGGCAGGTACTTGGAAAGCCGAAAGACAGGGAGGATGCAGTCAGGATGCTGCGCCTTCTTTCAGGACACGTGCACAGGGTAATCACTGCGGTGACTCTGCGTGACTGCAATCGGGAAGTCACTTTCAGCGACACTTCGTATGTTCATTTCAAAGATCTGTCGGACAGCGAAATAGACTACTATACAGACACCTTCCGCCCCTATGACAAGGCAGGCGCCTATGCCATCCAGGAATGGATAGGGTATGTAGGAATCACCAAGATCGACGGCTCCTATTACACTATAATGGGGCTTCCTGCGCACCGGGTGTATGAAGAGCTTCTGAAGTTCTGACAGGGACGAGCCCCAGAGTTGAGATGATTTTCGGGACAAGCATGGAAAGGACGAATTCTTCTTCCATAAAATGCGTCCCGTCATAGACGGCGTAGCTGTCGCCGAAATACTTTCGGTATGTCCTCAGACTGACTATCCCGCTGCGCCTGTAGTGGTCGCGGGTACCGAAAAATGCGTAAAAGCTGTCCTTGCTTCCGTTCAAAGGGGAATTGGCAAGGGCGGCTTTTCTCAGTGCAGGATATTTTCTTAAGGTATTGAAAGTAAAATGCAGTTTCTGCCTGTCCCCTTCCTTGGGCCTGTAGATCCGGTCGAAAAGCCATGTGACTCCCGGGATCAGAGCCAGCGGAGCCAAATAGCCCAAATACAGCGGTGCATTGAGGGAGGGGGAAACCAGGACATGAGGCAGCCCTTTGATCCTTATTGCGTTGAGAGAACCGAGAGACTCCCCCGCTATCAGGTCAGGACGCAGTTCTTCTATCCATGACTCTATCTGGGTCCATGCTTTCCGGGGGTCGAAACTGTATGTCCTTACGACCACATCGATCCAGAACGGGCACTCCGGTGGCAGTGCACTGTTAATGTTCTCCCTGAGTATCGACGGAATCCGGCTGTCACCTCCGCCGCCCATTCCATGTATGTATAAAACGGTAAGTTTTCCCTGCATGAGATGAAAAATTTCGGCCAATATAATGAATTCAGTCCTGATTTTTGCTGAAAGATACATATAAATCACTATATTTGTATGTTTTGCGTGAAAATTGATAAAACGAAACATAATTAATTATTAAAGACATGAATTCGAACAAGTTTCTACTTGCAGCTGCCATAGCATTGGCACTGCCTGCCGTACAGGCACTTGCACAGGAAAAGGCTGAAGAGAAAAAAGCCCCTGAGTATGTTTTCACGACAGTAAAGGAAAATCCCATCTCATCCATCAAGAACCAGTACCGTTCCGGCACATGCTGGAGCTATTCCGGCATCGGGTTCATCGAGTCCGAGATCATGAGGATCAAAGGCTACAAGGATGTGGACCTCTCAGAGATGTTCATCGTGCGCAATTCCTATCATGACCGCGCGGAAAAATATGTACGCCTCGACGGCGACCTCAGATTCGGTCCCGGAAGTTCATGCGAGGACGTTCTTACGGTCATCAAGGAGTACGGTATTGTTCCGGACAGCGTATATTCAGGCATGAACTACGGTACGGAGCTTCCTGAGCAGTCCGAACTGGATGCAGTGCTTGCAGCATATGTGAAGGCAGTCGCCTCAAACCCTAACAGGACGCTTACCACTGCATGGCTCAACGGGTTCGACGGCATTCTGGATGCCTATCTCGGAGAGGTTCCCCAGACTTTCGAGGTAAACGGCACTAAATATACTCCGGAATCCTACAGGGATTACCTCGGCATCGTACCTGACGATTATGTATCGATCACATCCTATACGCATCATCCGTACTACAGCCAGTTCGTCCTGGAAATCGGAGACAACTGGAGATGGGATACTTCATACAACGTCCCTCTCGATGAAATGATGGAGATCATCTACAATGCCATTGAGAACGGCTATACCATCGCCTGGGGCAGCGATGTCAGCGAGAAAGGTTTCACCCGCGAAGGCCTGGGCGTAGTAAAAGAGGCCCCTAAGAAAGCCGCAGGCTCAGACCAGGAGCGCTGGGTAGGAAAGTCCGAGGAGAAAGCCGAGGAAGAAGTCGACGAGACTATGGAGCCTGAGATTACGGCCGAGATGAGACAGGACGGCTATGACCGCAAGACCACTACCGATGATCACGGGATGCAGATTTTCGGACTTGCAAAAGACCAGAGCGGCAAACCGTTCTTCATGGTGAAGAATTCGTGGGGAGTTACCGGAGACTATGACGGGATATGGTATGTTTCAGACAATTTCGTAAGATACAAGACCATGAATTTCCTCGTGCACAAGGATGCCCTTCCTAAGGATATCAAAAAGAAACTCGGTATAAAGTAGTTCGGTATACCGGGCGACGGACATGAATATAATCATAAAGAATATTCCGAATACAATAACTTCACTGAATCTGCTGAGTGGAGTCGCAGGGATAGTCTGCGCGTTTTCAGACAGGCTTGATGTTTCCTTTATCCTGATGCTTGCCGCCGCCGTCTTTGACTTTTTCGACGGTTTCGCAGCCAGGGCTTTAGGGGCATATTCCCCTATGGGAAAGGAACTCGATTCCCTGGCGGATTCAGTAAGTTTCGGCCTTCTGCCGGCTTTCATGCTGCACAGGCTGATGATATTTCTGACAGGAGCCGCGACCATATGGTGTTATATACCGTTGGTCGTCGCTCTTTTTTCTGTTCTGAGGCTTGCCAAATTCAACACCGATGAACGGCAGACCGAAAATTTCATCGGACTCGCCACTCCGGCCAGTGCCATGATCTGCGGTTCGCTGACATACTATCTGCTGCACCAGACGGACAGTATTCTGATTCCTCTGGCGCAGGGACATGTATTCATACCTGTAGTGTGTATAATACTGTCTGCACTGATGGTCAGCGAAATACCGATGTTCTCGATGAAATTCAAAAAAGGCATAAGCAAGGATTCCCCTTTATACAGGCAAAGGGTATCCTTCGCAGGAACAGTCGTGGTAGCGACCATTCTGGTTCTGACCTTGGGACTGAACTGGTCGATGATTGTCCTGCTGTCATTCGTGGCCTATATCGTGATGAACCTGCTTTCCAGACCGCTGTTCGGGAAATAGGACAGGGCGCATCACCATTTGACTTCGCGTCGGGAAAGAGGCATGGTCATACAGCGGGCACCGCCTCCTCCGCGCGGAAGTTCGGATCCGGCTACAGTCACGGCGTACCGGCCGTCTCCGTCGACATGAACTTTTCCTGAAATCACGTCATCTGCCGATACTACACTGAAACCGGCTCTGTCGAGTTCTTCAAGCGTATGTATGTTACGGGCGTAGGTAATGACCTTCCCCGGAGCAAACGCAAAACAGTTGGCCCCGCTGTGCCACTGTTCCCTTTCCTGATCCCATTCGTCGGGCCCCCCGCAGACTACCGGCTCGAGATCCATGCCGAGCCGCCTGAGCACCGTAAGGATATCCGGTGCAGAAGTAATTTTTGAGACTTTCCCGTCGCTGATGGTTATGTGTACTGTCTGGTATTGGTTGTCTCCGAGGATAAGAGGCTCGAAAATCATGCATTTGTCCCTGTCAAGGAAAGTAAAGACCATATCCAGGTGTATGAACGATTCCGGCTCTGAAGGAAGCTGCTGGACTATGACGTGGTATCTTCCCTTGTCATGTTCCCTGCGGAAACGTTCGATCATGAAGTCTATCCCCTGCGAACTGGTCCTGCAGCCGTTGCCGAGCAGGAGTATATCCTCCCGGGCTACGATGATATCTCCGCCTTCCATCATTATCGGTGAATTCTGTGGCTGAAAATCATTGGCATCCACTACCCTACAGTCGAATACCCCGCTGGATCGGCAGATGGCGTCCATTATGTAGGATTCCCGCATCCTCACCTTGTTGGCCATGCGGCAGACAAGCGCACTGCCGCCGATAGTCACGGCTGCATCCCTGGTGAAATAGAAGTTGTAAAGAGGATAGAGCGCGTAATATTCGTTTTTGAGAAAAGCGGTCAGGGTATCGATCCTGGCCGGAAGACCTTCTATGAGGACTTTTGCAAGCGTCCGTGAAGGCATATCGAGCAGAAGCCCATAATAGTCCGTAGCATCTTCGCTTACACAGATACGCTGAAGAAGGCCTGTACGTGATTCGGGGTTGTCGAGGACCCTTACCAGCAGGTCATCCATTATGTATACGTCCGCCACTTTGGACAGGACTCCCTGAAGCTGCCTGTATTCTTCCCGAGCTATGGAAAGGTTGAGTATATCGCTGTAAAGGGCCCTCTGGACGTTTCTCGGAGTCATATTTTCCACTTCCGCTCCGGGCGGATGGAGAAGCACGGCGTCGAGCCGGCCTATCTCGGAACTGACGTTGATCTTTATTCTGTTTTCTGTCATAGAGTTATTGATGGTACTTCTGACAAAATTAAGAATTTTCCTCACATTAACGCATCCTACCTCTCCGATGATAAAATATAATTGTTAAATTAGGCGCCGAAAACATGTTGTCCAATGAAAATACTTGAAAAATACAGTACGATGGACGGTACGGAAGTCTGGGAAACGATCGTGGCTTACGTAAAGGCCCATGACTCCTTTACCTCGGTTACCGGCATCAGGTACAGCGCCACTTTTGTCGGCAGCTGCATTTTCGTCAAGGGAGGCAAGCCGGGAACCAAGAGGGCGGACGAGGGAGAATATCTTACCGGCAAGGATTTCATTGCTGCTTTTGATAAAGTGAAGAATTTTCCGGAAATCAATACTTCGGTAGTGAAGCCTTACATAAAACGCCAGCAGACTCCATTCGTGGGACTGCTCCACTGTGCCGGCATACTGCTGTAAAGTTTTGATTTTCATACATAAATCCATATCGGCATGACGACCAGAAGTAAAGTTGTAGCTATCGTAAGCCTCGTTGCTGCACTGGCGCTGGGGCTTTTCATCTATTTCAAGTTCTTTTTTGTCTTCGGCGAAGGGGTAAAGGCCGGAGAACTCAATTTCGTTGTCTATAAGGGATACGTTTTCAAGACGTATGAAGGAAAGGCAATCCAGGCGGGATTCACCAAGGGTGCAAAAAATGCCAGCACCTCTATCCAGTCATACGAATTCGAATTTTCGATAACCGATAAGGCGCTGGCTGATTCGCTTATGCGCTGCAGCGGCAAGACTGTCGAGCTGCATTATAAGGAGTACCTCGGAGCTCTTCCTTGGCGCGGGCAGCAGAAATATATCGTGGATGACATTCTGGCGGTCCGGTAAACGGGACTATTTCACCTTTATCATCTCCACCGGCTGATCCTGGACCTTGTCGAGAGGGTGGACCTGATATGCCACCTTGTCGAAATTGATGGACTTCAGATCGATGCAGCGGATGGTGGAATTCCATGCGGTACGGTAATAGAACCGCAGTGCGGACTGGTCGGCCGAAGTGGTCCACTGCGTAGCGCTCGGGATATCCGAAGGAGCCTGCCCAACTTCATGTTCCACTCCTATCGGGATGTCGAAGTTGTTAAGTATCTGGAATGTCTCCTTGACTGTCTCGAACGAAGTAGCATACTGTGGCGCGGTCGCCTTGTAGAATGCGGCTCTTACGAACCGGGACGGAGGGGTGACGTCCCCGGGTATTCCCAGGAATCCCGCACCTGCGCCGAACTGGCTGAGCGTCACCTCATCCGTCAGCTTTGACGGCTTGGTCTGGCCAGGAAAAAGGTTTACATAGTTGTTGAGATTGGTCATCTGCCACTCGAATCCCGGAGCATTGGTCAGGACTCCGAGCCTGTTGTCAAAGAAGTGAGGCTCCCCGCCTGTGATCTCGAGTACGACCTGCTTGCCGGATGTATCGGCGATTCTCCAGTGCGCCGTTCCGGCCTGAGGGCTTGTCGCGACTATGCGGATATCAGATATGGCATCCTTTACCTGATCGACAGTGGAAAAGTTGGCCAGGATCCACCCTACAAGCTCCACATCCACCAGCGTGGAAGCATTCCGGGAACTGTCATAGGCTTCATACTGTCCATATCCGGGAAAGAAAAACAGTCCGGCGGAAAGTCCGGCTTCGTTAAGCCCTTCCGTAACGAAACTGTCCTGCACGACCGATATGCCGGCATAACCGAATCTGGAAGTATAGACCAGACCGTTCTGGCCGGAAGGCGTTATGGATGTGACCGTGTGGTTTCTCGGAACGATGACGTACCTGCTTTCAAGATTGCTTCCTCCCCACTCGCAGGTACGCGCAAGTACGGTGCTTCCATCCTTTGATTTCAATGTGATTCCCGTACATGCGTCGGATGGGGATGCTGCAGCCAGAGCGGCCGCGCAGCAAAGGGCCAGAGTCCCTGTCTTTATGTTTTTCATGATTTCAAACGTATGGATTAGACCATACATCTGTGAAAGTTAACGAATATATTCGGAAAAACCTTGAATAGAAGGAAATATTGGGATAAATTTGCCGCCGGTAAAATGAAAGATATATGAAAAGTATAATTCTATGTGCTCTTGCCTGCCTTGCTGGCTTTTCTGCCGCAGCGCAGGAGGGAATCGTAAAGTCCCGCCCGGCAAACCCTTCAGACGGAAAACTGCTGACTATGGAAGAGGCCGTCCTGCCGTCCGAAACGAAGGTCAAAAAGTGCAACTATTTCTGGAACAGCTCTTCCGACAGCCTGATTTTTTCCGATGCCAGCCATACGTTCCTTAAAGTGGCTGCGGTAAAGGACCTGTTCTCGGGGAAAGATGCGGCAGTTCCTTTCAAGGGAGGTTTCACTGAAGAAAACGCTCCCCGGCTGCCGGAGAATGCCGGGAATGCGACAGTTTCCCCAGATGGGGCCCATTATGCCTTTACTGAAGGCAACGGACTGTATATCAGCGACCTTTCAGGCAATATAAGCACTGTAGCATCCAGCACCGACAAGAACATCACTTTCGGACAGTTCGTCAGCAGGAACGAGTTCGGGATCACCAACGGGATATTCTGGTCCGAAAGCGGCGGCAAACTGGCTTTCTACAGAAAAGACGAAACAAAAGTGGGTACTTTCCCGCTCCTGGACATCACTACCCGCACCGGTTCCCTGTTCGAGATCAAATACCCGATGGCAGGAATGGATTCGGAAAACGTGCAGGTCGGCATCTATGACCTGGCTTCCGGCAAGACTGCATATGTCCAGGCCGACGATTTCGGCCATGACCAGTACCTCACCAACATAACATGGTCTCCTGATGACAGATACGTATTCATACAGGTACTCGACAGAAGCCAGAGACACTGCAGGCTGAACATGTACGACTCGGCCACGGGAGAATTTGTCAGGACCCTCCTCACTGAAGACAATGACAGATTCGTCGAGCCGCAGAACCCGGTATGGTTTCTCGAAGGCAGTACCGATGAGTTCATCTACAGGACTGACAACAGGGACGGTTACAAGAACCTCTATCTCTGCGATACCGAAGGGAATATCAGAAGGCTGACCTGCACCGATGCCGATGTGGAATATGTCGGGAATGACGGCAGGCATGTATTCTATACATCAGCCGAGGTTTCCCCTGTCCAGAATCATCTGTTCAAAGTAAACGTAAAAAACGGAAAGTCGGCAAGACTCACTTTCGAGGAAGGCTGGCATACTGTCGCGCTGAGTCCTGACCGCAGGTATTTCCTGGATACCTACAGCAGCCTCGACACGCCTTCCGTAACATCGCTCAAATCTTCTGACGGCAAATCTGCAGTCACCCTGTACCGTGCAGCCGACCCTACCGAAGGATATGCATACTGCCGGATGGATTTCGGTACAGTAAAAAGCGCAGACGGGAAGTATGACAACTGGTACCGGCTCATCAAGCCCAAGGATTTCGACCCGTCCAAAAAATATCCTGTCATACTCTATGTCTATGGAGGCCCGCACTCGCAGCTGGTAAAGGATACATGGCTTGCGGAACTGCGGCCTTGGGAAATGTATATGGCCCAGAGGGGCTACATAGTGTATGTCCAGGACAACAGGGGGACCCTCAACCGCGGTGCAGAGTACGAAAAAGCCATTCACGGACAGTGCGGTCAGGCAGAAATGGCCGACCAGATGGAAGGCATAAAGATGCTTATGTCCCTGCCGTATGTAGACAAGGACCGAATCGGGGTTCACGGATGGAGCTATGGCGGGTTCATGACCATATCATTGATTACCAATTATCCCGATGTATTCAAGGTTGCCGTGGCCGGCGGACCTGTCATCGACTGGAAATGGTACGAGGTGATGTATGGAGAACGCTACATGGGACATCCTGACGAGAACATGTCCGGCTATGAGAAAGTAAGCCTGATCAACAAAGCCAAAGACCTGAAAGGCAAGCTGCTCATCTGCCAGGGAGCCGTCGATAACGTAGTTGTCTGGGAGCATAGCCTGAGTTTCATCAGGGAATGCATCAAGAACAACATCCAGGTGGACTACTTCCCTTATCCTTGTGCCCAGCACAATGTCATGGGACGCGACCGCATCCACCTTATGGATAAGGTAACGATGTATTTCGATGACTATCTTTAATCTTCAGGACTGTCAGCGTCTTTCATAAAGACAGCGTATGATGCATCGGTCGGCATGCGCCAGTCTCCGCGCGGAGACAGGGATACGGAGCCGACTTTAGGACAGTCTGGAAGACAGGAGCGCTTGAACTGCTGGGTAAAAAAGCGGCGTATGAATGTCCTGAGCCATTTCACGATGGTTTCACGGTCATATCTTCCGTTGAAGGCTTTCCCGGCAAGGAACAGCAGTTTTTCAGGGGAATACCCGAAACGGAAGAAATTATACAGGAAGAAATCGTGCAGTTCATACGGCCCCACCAGGTCCTCCGTCTTCTGTGAGATATTGCCGTTCTTGTCGGCAGGAAGCAGTTCGGGGCTCACAGGCGTATCGATTATGTCCAGCAATATGTCCCTTGCTTCAGGCAGGGAATCTGCTACCCAGCGGACCAGATGCCGGACCAGTGTCTTGGGAATGCCGGCATTTACTCCGTACATGGACATGTGGTCGCCGTTGTAGGTAGCCCATCCGAGGGCAAGCTCGGACAGGTCGCCTGTCCCGATGACTATTCCCCCGCACTGGTTGGCTATGTCCATCAGTATCTGGGTACGCTCTCTTGCCTGGGTGTTCTCATATGTTACATCATGCACGTTCCTGTCGTGGCCTATATCCAGGAAGTGCCGGTCGCAAGCGGCTGCGATAGGAATCTCACGGACCGTAACTCCGAGTATGTGCATCAGGCCGACGGCGTTGCGGTATGTCCGGTCCGTGGTCCCGTACCCCGGCATGGTCACTCCGATGACACCTTTACGGTCCAGACCGGCCTTGTCGAAGGCATGGATGGCCACCAGCAGGGCAAGCGTGCTGTCAAGACCGCCAGAAATCCCCACTACAGCATGACGGCAGCCTATATGCATCAGACGGGAAGCAAGTCCCATGACCTGGATAGAGAATATTTCTTCGCATCTGGAACCGTCCTCGTCCTCTTTCGGAACAAACGGGTGAGGTTCTACATACCTTAGAAGTTCCTTTCCGAAGTCGGTTTCAGCCGGCATGCCTATATCCACCCTCGAATAAAGGCCATAATAGGACTCTGACGGGGTACCGTCCGGAGCTACGGAACCGAAAGTGCCGGTCTTCTGCCTGAGGACCGACAGTTTCTCCATGTCCGTATCCGCAATTATCATCGAAGAAGAAGTGTCGAATCTTCCGTTTTCGGCGAGCATGGCGCCGTTCTCGCATATCATGGCGGCTCCGGAGTATACCACGTCCTGGGTCGACTCCCCGAATCCCGCAGAACAGTACACATAGGCGGACATGGTCCTTGCCGACTGCTGACGTACCAGATCCTGACGGTAGGCGTGCTTCATGAAAATGTCGTTGCTCGCCGACAGGTTCACTATCAGCCGGGCACCTGCAACTGCATGATAAGATGACGGAGGTATCGGCGTCCACAGGTCTTCGCACAGTTCTACGGCAAATGTCGTATTGCCTATCGTGAAAAGCATGTCAGGCGAAATATTGCACCTGAAACCTGCATATTTTATCTCTGCATGGAATCCTTCCCTGACAGTGTCTTTCCCGTTGACGAGACAGCGTCCTGCCGTCGATGAAGGCCCGTTCAGAAAATCCTTTCCTGAAGAGAACCATCTGGATTCGTAGTACTCGTTATATGTCGGAAGATATACTTTCGGGACGATTCCTTTAATATTGCCGTTTCGGATGACCACTGCGCAGTTATACAGTCTATCGGCAAACCTCACAGGCGCCCCGACCACTACGGTCACGGCCTTTCCGCGGGTGTGGTCCATTATCCTGCGGACAGCCTTCTCCGCATTCTCTATCAGAAGCTGCTGACCGAAAAGGTCTCCGCACGTATAGCCTGTCACGCACAGCTCCGGAAACACGACAAGCGAAACCTCTTTGGAAGAAGCTTCGCTTATCAGCCGGCAGATCCTTTCCGCATTTGTATCCGTGTCTGCCACTTTGACTACCGGGACAGCGGCAGCTACCCTCAGAAAACCGTAATCCTTCATATGTCAAATGTCCTGTTGCGAGGGCAAATATAGTGAAATTAATGCAGTAGTGGCGAATCCGCTTTTGTATTTCCTTCAGTTTCAAAATCAAGGATTGAAACTATAAATGTATGTTTCCTCAAATAATTTGCTTTAAACTCCCGTTTTGTCATTGTCACCAACTAAAAATGTCAATTATGCCACAAAAAAAGAGTGAGAAATAATCACATCATTCAGCTGCCTCGGACAAAATCTTCTGGAGTTCCGCCATAGGCATGTTTCCGGAAATGGAGATTACGGAAGCACTCTCCGGCTCGTGGGCCAGCATCAGAAAATCTGTCACGGTATCCCCTTTGCTTACAATGTAGATCCGCATCTTCTCGGACTCCTCTACCGCTTCCATCAGAAGCTCGAACCTTCCTTGGCTGACCATATCGCCGATTTCTTTTTCAAGGTCCGCGGCAATGGCGCTGTCCTCTACACTCAGGATATACATCCCGTCGAATGTCTTGATGATGGGACCGAAGTTCACATCCCCGCTTTCGATATGGATGTCGGGAAGTTCTTTCATGAGACCGAACATCGTAGGGGAAATATACACGGAACTTACCCCTTTCTTGCCGGAATATCTGTTATAGATTTCCTTTCCGCTTTGGGCATATGCCGAAAGCGCCATCATCAACAATGCAGCTATTGCGACTATACGTTTCATATGGCTTTGATTTGAAATTTCAATGAAAATTCAGGTTAACAAAAATGTTAATCAAATAAACTTTATTGTTTTATTTACTATGATTCAATATTTTAATCTAAATACAGAGATTTTACCATCTCCATGTTCCTGTCTAAAGTCTGTTCTGCCTTTGCGGCTTTATCAAGACCCGGGGCTATCTTTTCAGAGATGGATGCAAGAGCTTTTTCCACCTCGGCATAGGCAGCTTGGGGATCGGTGAATGTATCCTTGGGAGTCCGGAAGGTCTCCACCGCCGTCCATATTCCTGCAATCAGTACGATACCCGCAGCAGCTCCCATTATGCAGTTCATTATCCTTCTTGCAGGACCTTTGCCGTAAGTCAGTATCTTTTCGGCTGCATCCATCGAGTCGATCATGTCGGAAAGTTCCTGTTTCAGACCTCCCGGAACGACTGTCTTTTCCTCTATGTCCGTTTTCGTTTTCATGGCTATATGATTATTCTCATCTGATAAATTCTTTCATGGCGGCCAGGACTGTCTTTCTGGCCCTGCTTACAAGGACTCTCACATTGACCGGAGAAATTCCGGTCCGACCGACTATTTCGTCGTAGCTCATCTGTCTGAAGAATTTCATTTCCATTACTTGCTTCTGCATGAGAGGAAGCGATTCCATGGCCCGGGACAGGCAGCGGATCATTTCCTTGTCTATGACCACGCGGTCGGCAGAAGGCGACAGAGGCCCGCCTGATGCAGTATCCCTCACTACCGTCCCTATCTCCACCGCCGGTTCTCCGTTGCGCCGGCTTCTGATCCTGTCGATACATATGTTCCGGAGGATTCTTGTCCCGTATGCCGCCGGAGACTCTATGTTTTCCAGAGACCCGCGCTGGTTCCAGAGTCTGACGTAAAGATCCTGGAGAGCGTCCCTGGCATCCGGCTCCGACCCCAGAATGGAATATGCAACCCTGTAGAACCTGTCCGAGAGAGGCAGCCAGATATCCTTGAACTCCTGTTTTTCCATAGACCTTTGTTCTATAAGATGCAGATTATCAGTTTTCCGATGCTTCCCTGGCAATGTTTTCCAACTCCGACACCGGCATATCCCCGAGCATGAGGATAACCGCAGGCTCCGATCGCGAAACTATTACCATCTCCGAGACCGAATCGCCCGCAGGCATGGTGATGTATATCGTCATGTCATCCTCACCATCCTTGACCTCAACAGCCTTTTCATATCCTTCAAGAGCTTTTTCGAGATCTGAAGAGATATTGTTTTTCAGTCCCGGACCTGCTTCGTCCGCACTCAATATGGCCATCTTGTCTATGTATTTCAATATTTCATCACCTTCTTCCCCTGAAGAAGCGAGTCTTGCAATCCCCATAAGGAATGATCCGATGACTATGGATTCGACACCGTCGCAGCCGTCATACTTCCTTATGACCTTCATTATCTGCGAGTGTTTGCCCGACCTTGCCTGCATCACCGGGGCGGAAACGAAGCCCAGGGCAAGTACCGCTACGGCGACTTTCATGCAGAATGACACGAAATATGTTCTCATTTTACTGAATGTTAATAAGTTCTAAAAAACAATGCTATTGCGCCCAACCATGGAAAAAGCCTTTCTGCAATAAGGACGTATTTTCATGATATATGTTACAATAAATTTATAAAAATTATATCTTTGCGCCCCTCAACAATACCGGCACCCGGTGCCGTTTAAATTATAATGCAATGAAAGACAGACTGGTTTCCCGCGATTATTGTTTCATACTGCTGGCAAACTTCCTGCTGTATTTCGGTTTTTTCCTTCTGATGCCTGTCCTTCCGTTCTACCTGGTAGAGGTGTTCGGCATAACAGAGGGCAAGATCGGGTTCATACTGTCCTGCTATACGGTAGCGGCTCTGGTCGTAAGGCCTTTTTCAGGATACCTGCTGGACACGCTTCAGCGAAAACCGCTCTATCTGGTTTCATTCCTTATCTTTACAATGATTTTCGGCGGCTACATAGTCACAGGATCGCTGCTTGTATTCATCATGCTCAGGATAGTGCACGGACTTTCTTTCGGTACAGTCACAGTAGCGGGCAATACCATAGTAATCGATATAACCCCTTCATCCAGAAGAGGCGAAGCCTTAGGATACTACGGTCTTGCAAACAACATCGCAATGGCACTCGGCCCTATGATAGGGCTTTTCCTGCATGATTTCTACTCGTTCACTACCATATTCTGGTGCGCACTCATATGCTGCTCACTGGGATTCTGTGCTGCCGTTGCAGTCAGGACTCCTAAAAAGCAGTTGATGCAGAAGAACATACATCTTTCTCTGGACAGGTTCATACTGGTGAAGGGACTTCCTTTGGGCGCCGACCTCCTGCTGCTTTCCATACCATACGGAATAAACACCACTTATGTAGCGATGTATGCCAAAAGCATAGGCATTGCTTCCGGCACCGGACTTTTCTTCACCTTCATGGCGGCCGGACTTGCCATTTCAAGGCTGTTTTCCGGGAAACAGGTGGACAAAGGACGGATTACACAGGTAATAATGCTGGGAATGTATATAGCGACGGCTGCATTTTTCGGGCTGTTCGCATGTGAATTCCTTATGGGACATTTTCCTGTATTCGCCAAAGCGTTCTTCTATGCGATGGCACTCGTGCTGGGTATCGGATTCGGCTCCATGTTCCCTGCCTTCAATACCATGTTCGTCAATATGGCGGAACATAACCAGAGAGGTACCGCAACGTCTACCTACCTGACTTCATGGGATATAGGAATAGGCCTCGGACTTATCGTCGGAGGCCTGATCGGTGAAGTGGCGTCATTCTCGTACGCATATCTTGCAGGAACGGCACTATGCATCGTTTCGATGCTTTTCTTCCGCTTTTACAATATCCGCGATTTCGAAAGGAAGCGTGTACGGTAGTGTCAGGATTACCTGCGGCGGCGCATCATGTTGGCAAGATTGCCTGTCATGACATTCTTCATCACCTTCCTGGTGTCTTCGAACTGTTTGAGAAGCCTGTTTACTTCGGCAACGGATGTACCGCTTCCGTCCGCTATACGCTTGCGGCGGCTGCCGTTTATGATTTCCGGCCTTTCACGCTCCTGGGGAGTCATCGACAGGATTATCGCTTCGATACCCTTGAACGCATCGTCCTTGATTTCCACGTCTTTGAGGGCCTTGCCCATACCAGGTATCATTGAGGCGAGATCCTTTATGTTTCCCATCTTTTTCACCTGCTGGATCTGATCGTAGAAATCCGATATGGTGAACTGGTTCTTGGCCAGTTTCTTTTTCAGTTTGCGGGCCTGCTCTTCATCGAACTGCTCCTGTGCCTTTTCCACGAGCGTAACGACATCTCCCATTCCGAGGATACGGTCGGCTATACGCTTTGGGTGGAATACGTCAAGAGCTTCCATTTTCTCGCCCGTGCTCACGAACTTGATCGGCTTTCCTACCACAGCCTTGATGGAAAGGGCGGCGCCACCACGGGTGTCACCGTCCATCTTGGTGAGGACTACGCCGTCGAAGTCGAGCCTGTCGTTGAACGCCTTGGCTGTCTCTACCGCATCCTGTCCCGTCATGGCATCCACTACGAAAAGGGTCTCGGTAGGCTTTACAGCCGAATGTACCGCAGCGATCTCGTCCATCAGTTCCTGATCGACCGCAAGACGTCCGGCAGTATCTATTATTACCGCCGAGAAGCCTTCCTTCTTTGCATATGCCACGGCATTCCTTGCCACCTTTACAGGATCTTTCTCATCCGGCTCCGAATAGACAGGTACGCCTACCTGGTCTCCGAGGACCTTCAACTGGTCGATGGCGGCAGGTCTGAATGTGTCGCAGGCGGCGAGGAGCACCTTCATTCCCCTCTTGCTCTTTATGTACAGGGCGAGCTTTCCGGAGAAAGTGGTCTTACCTGAACCGTTCAGACCGGCAACCAGCACCACTCCCGGCTGCCCCTTGACGTTGATATCGCTGGATTCGCTCCCCATCAGGGCGGCAAGTTCATCATGGACGATCTTGACCATCATCTGCTCCGGCTTCACCGCCGTAAGCACATTCTGCCCAAGCGCCTTGGCCTTCACGTCATCGCAGAACTGCTTCGCTATCTTATAACTGACATCGGCATCCAGAAGGGCGCGTCTGATGTCTTTCAGTGTTTCGGCTACATTGATTTCGGTGATCTTGCCTTCACCTTTAAGTATCTTGAACGAACGTTCAAGGCGGTCAACTAAGTTTTCGAACATATGTTATAATCTTTTAAAATAATCGATAAAATGCGGTGCGTTTTCCAGTTCGTCTGAAAATACAGCGGGAGCGAAATCCCTGAGGTTGTACCTGCTGGCCATCACCTGTCCGTATGCTCCGGCGCTCCTTATCGCCATCAGGTCTCCCCTGACGCTCAGCGGCAGCAGCCTTCCCTGCCCCCAGACATCGCTGGACTCGCATACAGGTCCCACGACATCGTAAGCCTGCATTTCGGAAAAACCTTTCCTGAAACATGAAGAAAGGTTCTCGATTTTATGGTAGGCCCCGTACAGGGCAGGACGTATCAGATCGTTCATGCCGGCATCGAGTATCAGGAAGTTCTTCGTTTCTCCGCTCTTGACGAAAAGCACGCGGGAAATCAGTGTTCCGCACTGGGCAACGACCGAGCGTCCCGGTTCCAAATGGAGACGCTGGCCCGGACGGCGCCTGTATCCTGAGATGATTGTCCTGAACCAGTCTTCAAAAGGTGCGACAGGACAGGAATCCGGGTCTTCATAGTCTATTCCGAGACCTCCGCCGAAGTCCACATTGTCCACTTTCAAGCCTTTGTCCTCGAAATAAGAGATGATTTCATCGACTCTCCGGGCTTCCAGGGAGAAAACGTCCCTGACTTCCGTGATCTGGGACCCGATATGGAAATGCAGGCCGGTAAAGTCTATGTTACCGCACCGTCCCAACAGGTCGACCATGGCATCGAACTCATGACGGGCGATACCGAATTTGTTTTCGAACAGACCCGTAGTCACGTACTTATGGGTATGGGCATCGATATTCGGATTTATCCTCGCCGCTACCCTCGCCCTCAGTCCGAAGGCTGCGGCCATGGCATTGATCACATATATCTCATGCAGGGATTCGCAGTTGAACGCTTCGATTCCGGCATTCAGGGCTTCATGGATCTCCCTGTCGCTCTTGCCTACTCCGGCAAATACTATCCTGCCGGCAGGGAAACCGCACTCCAAAGCCCTCCGCACCTCGTTCCCGCTCACGCAGTCCGCACCGATGCCGCTTCCCGCTATGGTCTCGAGGATGCGCCTTTCCACATTGGCCTTTACGGCATAATGGACATCTATTCCATATTTCCGGGAAAGGGATGCAAGGGTATCTACGGTATGGCCAAGCAACTCCATATCGTAATAATAGAAAGGAGTGGCGATCTGCTCGAATTTCTCTATGAATGCCGGGTCAATCATAAAATTTAAGTGCAAAACGGTTGCAAAAATAGGGAAAAAATCGTTAATTCGCGCTTTGAATCTTGACTTTGTCAAAGTTCACGGGACAAATTGGAAAAAATACTAAAAATCTGATTGTTAGAACAATGGAAAAAGGACCGATTTCACAGTTCATCACCCACCACTACCGTCATTTCAACTCTGCAGCCCTCGTAGACGCTGCAAAGGCTTATGACGAACACATGAACAGGGGCGGGAAAATGATGTTGGCAATGGCCGGCGCCATGAGTACGGCCGAACTCGGACTCTCTCTCGCAGAGATGATCCGTCAGGATAAGTTCCAGATAGTTTCATGCTCGGCAAACAACCTTGAGGAAGATATCATGAACCTGGTGGCACACTCCCACTATTACAGGGTTCCAGGCTATAGGGATCTCACTCCTGCCCAGGAAAAAGAGCTCCTCGACAACCACATGAACCGTGTCACCGACACATGCATTCCCGAGGAGGAGGCATTCCGCCGTCTCGAGCACCATCTTCTCGAAGTATGGAAGGATATGCAGGCAAAAGGCGAAAGGCTCCTTCCTTATCAGGTGATGTACAGGCTTCTGCGCAGCGGTGTGCTTGAGCAGTACTACGAGATCGACCCTAAGGACAGCTGGGTGCTTGCAGCATGCGAAAAGAACATTCCTATCGTCGTTCCTGCATGGGAAGACAGCACGACAGGAAACATTTTCGCCGCACACTGCATCAAAGGCGAGCTCGATCCGCATATAATAAAGAACGGTATCGAGACCATGATGTTCCTTACCGACTGGTACAAGAACAACTCGGGCGGAGAAGGCGTAGGCTTCTTCCAGATCGGCGGCGGTACTGCAGGAGACTTCCCTATCTGCGTGGTTCCTATGATGGAACAGGATCTGGGATGGACCGGTACTCCGCTCTGGAAATACTTCTGCCAGATTTCCGACAGTACCACTTCCTACGGTTCATATTCAGGAGCAGTCCCTAACGAGAAGATCACCTGGGGCAAGCTGGATGTGGATACTCCGAGGTTCATCGTCGAGTCCGATGCAACTATCGTGGCGCCGCTGATGTTTGCCTATATTCTCGGCTGGTAACCTATCAGAATCAGACATAATGCTGATTTCCGCGTTATGCTTGTTCCTCATATCCTCATTACCTGCAGGTAACTCCGGTATTCGGAACGGCGCATGCCTTGAAATCGCCTATTATCTCTGATTCTGCCATTTCATATAGCATGAGGACGACTCAAACGGGTACTTTCTTCGTTACGCTTGAAATTCCTCCTTTTGAGTCGCCTCATTTAAGAAAAAGATTTTTAACCGATTTTCAGTTTTTGCTGTGAGTTCCTCTTACCTGCTTGACACACAAGCTTTCCATCTATACTCGCTTATAGTGGCATCGACTCTGGCGCTGATACTTCTACTTATCAGGATTCCAAAGACAGAATATGCAAAGAAACTGGCGAGATCGAAATATACCATAGCCACCAGCTACATGATCGGAGCATTTACGTTCGGATATGCATTCTACAATGCCGATGCGCCGATGTTCGAGGAATTCTCTACCATTACGATGCTGATCGTATGCGCGTTCATTTCCATCATCGTATCGTTCTCCCTCATTAACCTGCTGATGCCGAGATTCATCGACGGAGGTAAATTCCTCGTAAGCATCTTTCTGGTTTTTGTAGCCAGTGTCATCCTGGTAGAATCTTTCTTTTCGGGAAATACCAGGCTCCATAAGATTACACTGTATGTCGGAGTAGCGCTTTTTGTCGTGCAGAACTGCTCGCTGATCGTAATTTTCGACAGGGCCTACAAGCGGTCGATCAGTCTGCTGGAAAAATACTATGATGAAGACGAGGAGCATAAGATCAAATGGATCAGATTCTGCTATATCCTTACCATGCTCACGGCAATGTTCATCCTTGTCTATGTTTTCCTGCCGGACAAGGGATTCATCAGACTGTATATGTTCTTCTATATCCTGTATATGATCTATTTTGCAGGAAACTACATTTCATTTCTCGGAAGCCACAAGCTGCTTCTGGATGCAGTAGGGCACTATGCGCTTTCAGAGCAGAATCCCATATTCCAGAAAAAAAGGAAATCAAGGCAGGGTGCAGGCTCCGCTTCAGGCACGGCGAAAGAAGACGACAGTTTTTCCCGGCTGGAAAAATCCCTTGAAAAATGGGTAAAGGAAAAGAAGTACCGCGAGTATGACAAAAGCCGGGAGGAAACCGCCCGCGAACTCGGAACGACGAAAGAGATACTGCAGATGTATTTTACGGACAGGCTCGGAATGGATTTCCGCAGCTGGCGCACCGATCTGAGGATAAAGGAGGCCAAAGAACTGCTGCTGAAGCACAAGGACTATTCGGTCAATTTCATCGCAGAGGCGGTAGGATTCAGCGACAGATCCAATTTCCACCGCCAGTTCACCAAGTCCGTAGGATGCTCCCCTAAAGAGTGGAGGGACACCGAAGGACATCCTGAAACCAGAGCATAAATAATAAATCCTGCTCTTGAGAAGGCAGGATTTATTATTTATAGAAAATCTCAAGCTTCCGCCAGGAGTGGCAAAAGGCCTATTGATGGGCCGGACGCAACAGATCAAGGACAGTCTTCACAGGATTGAACGTCTCTGACGGCACCTCTACGAACAAAGTATTCCAGTCGCTCATGGATCCGTTCCAGAGTCCCGGAAGTTCGAGTGCCTTCAGTTCGCGGCCCTGATAACTCTTAGAGCTTATGAAACCTGCTTCATGGTCTACATGCTGCTGAAGATCGAAGCTATTCCCTTTATAGTCATGCAGACAGCATACGATATCCACAGGATTGAAATGGGTGGCTTCAGAAAGTGCTTTGCGGGCCGTTTCGTCAGCCATGTTGATCTGTACCCCCTCAAGGATCTGGAGCGATGTAGAGCCGTCTTTTTCACAAATGATGAACGGGCCGCCTCCGGGCTCGCCTTCATTCTTGACCATTCCGCAAACACGGATAGGACGGTCGAGCTTGCGGCGGATCATCATGACCCTCGACTTGCAGTCCGTGCTTTCAGGCAGGCTGATGCACAGTTCCTTCTCCAGGAACTCCTGGATATCGTTGCACAGCAGCTGGCATTCCGGTTTCATATAGACCTCGTCCTTCCCTACAGGGTTACAGCCGGACAGATAAGGTTCCGGATACGAGACGTAGTTCTCTGTGACTGCATCGAGTTCACGCAAATACCCGAATATCCTGTCCCTCAGCTCCAGACACTTGCCCATAAGGACTTTCTTGTATTTGGCGGTTGCCGGAAGGTACCTGTCATGGGCGACATTGTCTATATTCTTGATGGAAACGAGCTCCTCTTTCAGGGCGTTGAGATTGTTCAGCAAGGCGCCATGTCCGGCAGGACGGAAAAGGAGCGAATCGGTCTCGGTACGGAACGGATTGTTGTTGACATCTACGGCAACGGTATCGGTGGCCTTGTCCTGATAGGTGAAGACGACATTGTACCTTACGCCGAAACGTTTCTCGTACTTTTCCTTTACCGAATCAAAAACGGCGCGGAAAAGATGTTCATGTTCAGGAGAGATGGTCACCACTACATTTGCAGTGCCGTCTGCGTTTCTCATATATTCCTGCGCCTCGACCAGATGCTCTTCAAACGCCGTACGCACTTCGTCCGCATACCTGTGGAACTTTATGACGCCTTTCGGCTTGGATCCGTAGCCCAGCGGTTCTTCTTTCAGTGTCTTTTCAAGAACCGTCTCCATGTACCCGTCAGTAGAGGATGCCTCTCCGTAAATGGCCTTATCATAAAAAGCGAATTTCTCTATGTTCTCTACGAACCTGCGTGCAGGTGACCCTTCGGCAAGTCCTTTGCCTTCTTTCAGTGAATCGAGTCCGGCAAAAAGGTCCTTGAACATACGGGAAGCCGCTCCGGAAGCCGGCACGAACTTGCATTTCCCGTCGACATGCGCCGATTCGTAATATCTTACGGCTTCATCGGCCTCTTTTTCCGTCAGAACGGATATGCCTTTCTGAGGAGTTGCCGGTGCGCTGATCTTCATCCACGGAAAGCCTTTCTTGAATCTTTCAATCTGCTGTTCGACGACAGCTGCAGATGAACCCCTTGATTCTATCTGCTTCAAATCATCCGAATTGAACATAATCTTCGATATTATTAGTTTAGTGTAATTCAATCAATATAGATCTCACGCCTGTACTTGTACCCGGAACGCAGCTGTTCGAATCTTTCGGGCTGCATTCTGAGCATGAAATCATCTGTAAATATAGGGTAGTTGTACTGAAGCACCGATGTTATCTCGCCCTGGTTCATTCCTCGAAGGTCCAGCTTCACCGGTTCATAGTCGGATGACTCCGGCTCGGGAAAAAAATCATACAGAGGCTCTATCCCGAAATGTCTGGCGACAGCCCTTACTGAAAAGGCCGTTCCGTTCTGCTTGCCCTGATACGAGTACCCGGCTATATGCGGAGTGGCGATATCCGCCATCTCGAGCAGTTTCCTGTTGATGTCCGGCTCGTTGTTCCATGTATCTATAATCACAGGCCCGAGTTTCGGGATCGCCTCCATAAGGGCGTCCTCGTCTACGATCTCCCCTCTTGCAGCATTTATGAAAAAAGCCCCCGGACGCATCATCGCAAAGAATCCTGCATCGGCCATCCTGCGCGTGGTATCGTCCAGCGGAGTATGTATTGTGACTATATTTGAACTTGACAGAAGATGCTCCAGCGAAGTGAAGGCCCCAGGGCCTTCTGCCGCCTCTCTCGGAGGGTCATACCTGAGGACATCGAATCCGAGGTGCTCTGCCATATGTTCGACTTTCTTTCCGACATTGCCGACACCTATTATTCCCATCACCGGAGAATCGAGCTTGATGAATTTACGTGAAGCGGTACCGTAAAGGGCCGAGAATACGTACTGCATCACACCTCCGGCATTGCATCCTTCCGCGTTATGGACTTCTATCCCGTGTTCGGCGCAATACCGGAAATCTATGTGGTCCGTCCCTATCGTTGCCGTCGCGATCATGCTTACACCCGTACCGTCAAGCAAATCCGCATTGCACCTGGTCCTTGTACGTATTATCAGCGCGTCTGCCGTCAGGACATCATTCCGGGATATATCCTTGCCGTCGATATAAGTGACATCGGCATACGGCTCGAAAACACCTTTGAGAAACGGAATGTTCCTGTCCGCTACTATTCTTATCTTCCTTTCCATAACAACCTGTAAAGTTAGGAAGAATTAACGATATGGCTTTAATTTTCCAGTTAATTTTTTATCTCAGGACAATATCCTTGACAAAGACCGTCTTGCCTTCTTCCCTGACAAACAGTTCGTCTTTCATAAGGAAATCATTCATGAGTTCCAGTATCCTTGTCTTCTGCAGGAAAAGCCGGTTTCTGACTACGGATGAAGTGATGCTGCAATACAGCACGTTGTTCTTAAGGTATTTGCCTGAGGTGTACCGTGCGGCTCCCGAAGCCTGGTCCCAGGCATCGAAGATGCGCTGGCGGTTCAGGCCGCTTGCGAGTTTCATTTCATCGATGAACCGTCTTACAAGCTCGTCCATCGAATATGCCTCTTTTCTGGAGAGGCGGCCTGCGGGATTTCCTCCCTTTCCGGATTTGGTTGGTCTGTCCATGTGCCCTGCCTTTGTCATGCTTCCGGAAGATCCTCATCCTCAGGAAGTCCTCCGCTTAAACGGAACTCTCCTGCAGAAACCTCGAAATATGCCCTGTCTTCCGTAATCCGGTCGACGATGCCGGCCATGCGCACCTTGTTGCTGTCCGTAATGAATATCTGGCCGAAATCGCTGCCGGACACCATGGACAGAAGGTTGGATATGCGATTCATGTCCAGTTTGTCGAATACGTCATCGAGCAGCAGAAGCGGAGCGAAGCCGCAGCAGCGTTTCATGATCTCGTACTGGGCGAACTTCAATGACACCAAAAAGGATTTCTGCTGGCCCTGGGAACCGCATTTGCGGATAGGCCAGCCGTTCATTGAAAATTCGAAATCGTCCCTCTGGATCCCCGCCGAAGTATATTTCAGTATCCTGTCCTTCTCATATGAAGAGGCAAGTAGATCAGCCAGGGCTCCCTTTTCCAGATCGGACCGATAGCAAACATCCACCTGTTCGGAACCACCGGACAGCATTCTGTAATACTCTGATATTACAGGCCTTATATCATCGGTAAATTTTTTGCGCGCTTCATATACCGGCTCTGCATAGGCCTGCAGTCTGGAGTCGAACACGGAAAGGAGGTCCCGGTCTGTCTGAAGTTCCTTCAGCATCCTGTTCCGCTGCTGCAGAAGTCTGTTATACTGCTGCAGGGAAGCGAGGTATTCCCTGTCCATCTGTGAAAGGACGGAATTGACGAACCTGCGTCTCTCTTCTCCTGATTCGCTAATAAGGGATATGTCTTCCGGAGAAACCATGACCACGGGGAGGACGCCTATGTGCGAGGACACCTTGCCGTATGGCTTGTCGTCCCTCCGGACCTTCTTTTCTCCCGTGAGGTCCACCTGTATGGAAAACCTGCTTTCAAGAGAGTTCGGCATGAGATAGGTGCCGCAGATGGAAAATGACGATGTTCCGTATCTGAAATTATACCTGTCGGTCGAAGAAAATGCGCTTTTGGTCATCGACAGGTAATAGATTGCATCCAGAAGGTTGGTCTTCCCTTCTCCGTTATTCCCGGAAATGCAGTTGAGGTTGGGCGAAAATTCAAGCTCCTGGAGCCTGATGTTCCTGAAATCGGCTACGGTGATCTTTTCCAGTATAGGCATAGACGTTAAAATTCTTGCAAATATATCAAAATACCGGTTCGGGATTGTAAATTATGACGATTTTTTTATAAATTTGCGGCTCGTTTTCAGAAAAAACAAAAAATTACAATAAAATGGCAAAAGAAACTAAAAACGAAAACGCCGAAGCAGTCGTCGAGGCGGTTTCCAAGACAGACCTCTTTTTCAAAGAGAACAGGAAAACCATTCTTATCATCCTGGCAGTGCTGGTTGTAGCAGGGATCGCTTTCTTCTGCTATCACAAGTTCGTCTATGAAGTACAGAGAGCCGAAGCGCAGGAGCAGATGTATCCGGCAGAGAGCAATTTCCGCAACATGGAATACGAACTCGCCCTCAATGGGGACGGCAACGTCATGGGATTCTCCCAGATCATCAGCGACTATGGAAAAAAGGCCGGAAAGGCTGTATATTTCTATGCCGGCGTATGCGAGCTTCAGCTCGGCAATTTCGAGCAGGCCATCAAGTATCTCAGTTCATATAACGGAAAGGACAAGATTCTCAAGGCCCGCGCTACAGCCTGCATCGGGGACGCCTATGTAGGTCTTGAAGACTATGCCGCCGCCCTCGGCTATTTCGAAAAAGCTGCCGGTACCATCGACAACATGTATGCCGCAGGCTACCTTCTGAAGGCCGGTGCAGTATGTGAAAAACTCGGCCAGAACGACAAGGCGCTGACTTTCTACAAAAGGATCAAGGACCAGTATCCCCAGTCCATGGAAGGTTACGATATCGACAAATACATTTCAAGGATAGAAGCTGAATAATAATATGGGAAGAGCATTCGAATTCAGGAAAGAGAGGAAATTCAAGCGTTGGGGGCACATGGCCCGCACATTTACCAAGATCGGTAAGGAAATAACCATAGCCGTAAAGCAGGGCGGTCCGGACGTAACCGGAAACCCGAGGCTCAGGGCCCTGCTTCAGACCGCACGCAGCGAAAACATGCCTAAGGACAATATCGAGCGTGCCATCAAGAGAGCCAGCGACAAGGACCAGAGCGACTACAAGGAGATAGTGCTCGAAGGATACGGCCCTCACGGAATAGCTTTTCTGGTGGAAGCCGCTACTGACAACAACAACCGTACAGTGGCCAACGTCCGTTCGTACTTCACCAAAAGCGGCGGTTCGCTCGGAACATCAGGCAGCGTAGAATACATGTTCGACCATAAGAGCATGTTCCGCATAAAGAGCGACAAGCCGATAGACATCGACGAACTTGAGCTTGAACTCATCGACTACGGTGCAGACGAAGTATTCGAGGAGGAAGATGAGGACGGAAACAAGGAAATCCTTATCTACGGTGAATATACCGCTTTCAACAACATCCAGAAATACATCGAGGACCACGGTTACGAGATGCTTTCAGGAGAGTTCACGAGGATTCCGAACGTTGACCTGAAGGATGTCGCTCCAGAAGACAGGGTCGAGCTCGACAAACTCATTGAAAGGCTCGAGGAGGATGATGACGTACAGAATGTATATCACACCATGAAGCCTCTCGATGAATAACAGTCGGTAACATTCGGACAAATCATATGGAAAAGCCTGCGGCTGCAGTTTTTGCTGAAGTCCGGGCTTTTCCCTTTTTATCTATTGTTATTACTGAAAGTGTTAATAAATTTGCCCCGGAATTTTACAGAAGTGTAGATGAGACGTATTTCGATATTCCTGACAGCGGCCGCCACTGTATTTATAAGCCTGAAGGTTTCCGCAAAGGATTCCCTGATTCCAGAATCCGATTCTGCTGCGGTAATGGTACTTCCCGGGCATTTTCTGCTTGACGGGGATTATGAAACCTGCAGTTTGGCAAAGCGTACCGGCTTGGTGACATGGGACGTTTCCCTCTACGGAAGCGGAGCCACTCACGGCATGCCTTTCTGGGCAGGAGCCAACAGAAGAGGACTCGTGCCGGAAAACCTTTCGACGGGAAAGAACCGTAACATTACCGGATACGGCAGCAACCGAGGCGGAATGGCAGGATTTATGACGGCCGGAGCCGGAATGGCGTACATGACCAGGCCGGAGATCGTTATCTCTGCCGGACTGTCCGTAGCGGGCTATGGAGTGGCTGACAGCTGGAAAGGAATGATAGACAGGCTGTATTTCGGTCTGAGCTGGAAAAAGCTACATCTGGATATCGGAATGAAAGACCGCAGCCAGGACTATAACGGGCTGTCGCTGACAGGAGGGGATCTGGCCTATTCCGGCAATGCCCGCAACTTTCCGGGCTATAACCTCAGCACGGATTTCATCTACCTTCCATGGACGAAGAAAATCATCGGATTCAAAGCGAACTTCGCGGACTATATGATGATCGACAAGCGCTATACCGACAAGGCCCTGCTGCACAACGAGGCGCTTTTCCTTAAAATCGCCCCTGCTGAATGCATATCCCTCACATTAGGACTTGAAATGTGGAGCCAGTGGAGCGGAACATCCCCGAAATACGGAAAACAGCCGAGCTCTTTCAATGATTATCTGAAGATACTTTTCGGGAAAAGCGGCGGGGACGACGCTACCAAAAGCGACCAGATAAATGCATTGGGAAACCACCTCGGACGTGAACTCATCCGGATCGACTGGAATGCCGGAAATTTCACCCTCACTTTCCAGCATGACATACCGTTCGAGGACAAGTCCGGCATGCGGTTCCTGAACTTTCCCGACGGGGTCAACACTTTGAACTTCTCTTTCCGGAACCGGGACAGGTGGGTGACCGACATTCTTCTCGAATATGTATACACCAAATGGCAGTCCGGCCCCCACCATAATGATCCCGACAATCCGGAAATCGTCCTCGGAGGAAATGACAGTTACTTCAACAACGGGGAATACCGCTCAGGGTGGACCTACTACGGGAAAACGATAGGGCTGCCCCTGCTTACGCCCATGCAGGAAAATGAAGACGGCATGGTGCTCGGGGTCAGCAACAACAGAGTCTCGGCCTGGCATTTCGGAATCCGAGGCAAGGCCGCACGCCTGATACCTTACAGGTTCCTTTTCACATACAGCAGGAATTTCGGGCAATACATACAGAAAATAAGCCTTTACGACTCTGTACCGGAACAGTTCTCGCTGTCGCTGGAATGCGGATTTCCAAGGCTCGGCCCGTCTGCTCCGCTGTCTATGGGAGTAGGGCTTTACGGAGATTTCGGCCGGCTTTACCAGGATTCGTTCGGAATTGTCGTCAGGCTTTCATTTGCCGGAAGGAACGTCTTCGGCAAGAGATGATGAAGGCGGAGAAAATAAATTTGCTCCGCTCTCGGCTTCTTTCTATATTTGCATGATTTGAGCAGAATTGCACAACAGAAAGTATTAATATCTAAACAATATTGATTATGAGTATCCAGCAGGAAAAGATCAAAGAGCTTGTTGAGCGCAGGGCCAAAGCCCGTATGGGAGGAGGCCAGAAAAGGATTGACGCACAGCACGCCAAAGGAAAATTCACAGCCAGAGAGAGGATTGCAATGCTTCTTGATGAAGGCAGTTTTGAAGAATACGACATGTTTGTCCAGCACCGTTGCACGAACTTCGGAATGGAAAAGACGAAATTCGACGGAGACGGTGTCGTGACAGGACAGGGTACCATCGACGGAAGACTCGTCTATGTATTCGCTCAGGACTTCACGGTATCGGGAGGTTCGCTCTCTGAAACCATGGCGCAGAAGATCTGCAAGGTCATGGATATGGCGATGAAGAACGGTGCACCGTGCATCGGACTGAATGACTCCGGCGGAGCACGTATCCAGGAAGGTATCTGCGCACTTGCAGGTTTCGGAGAGATTTTCCAGAGGAACATCATGGCATCAGGAGTGGTTCCGCAGATTTCAGGAATTTTCGGACCATGCGCCGGGGGTGCGGTCTACTCCCCTGCCCTGACAGACTTCAACATCATGGTAAAGAACACCTCTTACATGTTCCTTACCGGCCCGGGAGTCGTAAAGACAGTCACAGGCGAGGTGGTGTCGCAGGAAGAGCTCGGGGGAGCCAGCGTCCACGCATCAAAGAGCGGCGTAGCGCATTTCGCGGCTGAAAACGAGCAGGAAGGCATCCAGATCATCAAGGACATCCTCAGCTTCATTCCTCAGAACAACATGGAAGAGGCTCCTTTCGTACCGACCGACGATCCTGTCGGCAGGGTGGACGACTCTCTCAACGACATCATCCCTGACAGCCCGAACAAGCCTTACGACATGTATAAGGTCATCGGAAGCATCGTCGATGACGGCAAATTCCTCGAAATACACAAGAACTACGCAAAGAACATCATCATAGGCTTCGCGCATATGAACGGAAGGTCCGTCGGCATAGTCGCCAACCAGCCTAAGATCCTGGCCGGAGTGCTCGACATCAACGCATCGCGCAAGGCCGCACGTTTCGTCCGTTTCTGCGACGCCTTCAATATTCCGCTGGTGACCCTGGTGGATGTACCTGGATTCCTCTGCGGAACCCAGCAGGAGTACGGCGGAATCATCGTACACGGAGCCAAACTGCTCTATGCCTATGGAGAAGCTACCGTGCCTAAAGTTACAGTTACACTCAGGAAATCATACGGTGGATCTCATATCGTGATGAGCTGCAAGCAGCTTCGCGGCGACATCAATTACGCATGGCCTTCAGCGAACATCGCTGTCATGGGTGCAGACGGTGCCGTGGAAATCCTCTATTCAAAAGAAATCAAGGCTATCGAGGATCCTGCAGAGAAAGCACGTGTCGCCGAAGAGAAGAAAACCGAGTACAACGACCTGTTCTGCAACCCTTACCAGGCAGCAAGCTACGGTTACATCGACGATGTGATCGAACCGAGGAACACGAGATTCCGCGTTATCAGGGCACTCGAGCAGCTCGCCGGCAAGAAAGTGACAAATCCTGCCAAGAAACACGACAACCTTCCTCTTTAAACGAGAATCATCATGAGCGAAATCACACAAGAAAAAGCAATAGAGATAGCAGCAAACATCAGCCAGGGTATCGGCGGCGAAATTTGTGCGGCTATCGCCATGGCTCTGGACCGCTGCCAGGAAGGCGACGGAGTCCATGACCAGGAAAGTTTCGTCATAACGATAAAGCCGGTGCAGACACCTTGGACATCGAGGTATGCCACCCTGCGCAAGCTTCCTGAAAGAAAGAAATAACATTTAATTATCCATACAATGAAACAGTATAATTTCAAGATAAACGGTAACGAATATAACGTAACCATCAATTCGGTCGAAGGCAATGTCGCCGATGTGACTGTCGTAGCTTCATATAAAGTAGAGCTCGGAGGAGGTTCTTCCATTTCAGTCCAGCCTTCTGTTGCACCTGCAGCAGCTC
>JADIMH010000023.1 GCA_017694885.1 Candidatus Cryptobacteroides faecipullorum
GAGACTACAGCAGTTTTTGAATGCCGAAAATATCACCCAGGCCAGGTTTGCAACGATGATACATGTAACGCCAGCCAGCATCTCGCATATTCTGGACGGGAGGAACCGTCCCGGATTCGATTTCATCCAAAACACCATGAAAGCCTTTCCTGACCTGAATATAGAGTGGCTTATCAACGGACAGGGCAAGATGTACAAGACTGCCGGAACTCCGGTACGGACGGAAGATCCGGGCGACATGCCGGATTCTCTGTTCTCCGATGAATTTCCGGACGAAATGGAAGTCAGACCGTCCGAAGCTCCGGAAGCAGACGTCCCGAGAACAGAAAAAAAACGGGCTGAAGCACAGACATCGGCGAATATTGCAGCCATACAGAGGGAGGACTCCCCTTCTGACATGTCCCAAACATCTGTAAAACAGCGTAAAGCGATAAAAATCGTCATATTTTACGATGACGGCACTTTCCAGGAATTGCGATGAAGTTTTAGAAATTTTGTGTATTTTCGCTGCCGCAAACATTAAGTGAAGATGTATAGGCATTTCATCAGACCAGTCCTTTTCCGGTTTAACCCGGAAACCGCCCATAACATTACCATGGGCGCCCTCAGTATCCTGAAACATATTCCGCTGGCAAGGCAGATAATCAGACTTGTCTTCTGCAGGGAAACCCCTGAGCTTTCGAGAGAGATTTTCGGCCGGGTATTCCCTAATCCTGTCGGACTGGCAGGCGGACTGGACAAAAACGGAGAGCACTATAATGATCTGGCGAATTTCGGGTTCGGTTTTGTCGAAATCGGCTCGCTTACCCCGGAACCCCAGCCGGGAAACCCTAAACCGAGACTTTTCCGCGTCGTAAAGGACCGGGCCATCATCAACAGGATGGGAATCAACAACAAGGGCGTGAAGAACGCGATAGAGCACCTTAAAAAGGAGAAGCCCGGTGTAATTGTTGCCGCAAACATTTCCAAAAATTCCTCCAGCATGAACGATGAGGCGTCCAAGGATTATGAAACAGCTTTCGCTCTGCTGTATGATTTCGTGGATATGTTCGTCATCAACCTGTCCTGCCCCAATGTTGTAGGACTGGCAAAGCTCCAGGATGTGTCCTTTCTGTCGGACATTATGGATAAACTGTTGGGTCTCAGGATGTACTTCGATGAATACAGGCCGATTCTCGTAAAAGTCTCTCCTGATATCCCGCCACAGCAGCTGGATGAAATCATAGAGTACATACTGATGTCCGGAGTGGACGGGATTGTCGCCGGCAATACGACCAAAAGCCGCGACGGCCTCACCATCGGACAGGAAAAAATCGATGCCATAGGAAACGGAGGGATGTCAGGAGCTCCGCTTTTCGAAAAGAATCTCAGGCTGGTCAAATATATACATGACAAGACCGGAGGAAACCTGCCGATAATCGGTGTAGGAGGGATCATGTCGCCACGGCAGGCAAAGCAAATGCTCGATGCAGGAGCTTCACTCATAGAAATCTATTCCGGCTTCATCTATGAAGGTCCCTCACTTGTGAAGCGGATCCTCAAATACCTCCAGAAGTCAGTAAAGGAGAATTAATTTCAAGTACAATGATAAACTCTTCCATATGCACTATCGGTGACGAGATCCTGATAGGGCAGATAGTCGATACCAATTCCTCGCATTTCGCCCAAGCTTTGAACGGGATAGGAGTGCGTGTTACAAGAATGGTTTCATTCGGAGATGACAGGCAGGCGATAATATCCGGTCTGGAGCGTGAACTGAAGGAAAACAGGATAGTGATAGTTACCGGGGGACTGGGGCCTACAAAAGACGATATCACAAAACCGGCTCTTGCGGAGTTATCCGGCAGCCGGTCTGTAAAGACTGACACAAGGCAGCTGGAGATCATTCACCGGATACTCAGGTCCAGAGGTCTGGATGTATTGGATATAAACGCTGCGCAGGCCGACGTTCCCGATACGTGCGAAGTGATTCCGAACAGGTTGGGAACCGCCCCGATAATGGTATTCCGTTTCGACGCCGGACGTTTCGGACATTCATGTACGCTTTATTCCCTGCCGGGAGTGCCTTTTGAGGCATTGGGTGCTATTCCTGATATCATAGATGACATCAGGAAACATTATCCTACCGATGACATCTGCCACAAGACGGTAATGACCTACGGTCTGGCAGAGTCTCAGCTTGCCAAGCTGATAGAACCGTGGGAAAATGCCCTTCCTGAAAATATCCGCCTTGCATATCTTCCGAATCCGCTGACCGGCGTGAGGCTCCGTCTCTCCATTTACGGAGGCGAAAAGGCTCAGGAAGACATGCAGATCGGACAGCAGCTGGAAAGCCTGAGGAAGATACTCGGCAACCATATCTATGCCGAAGAGGATACGGATCTTCAGGAGACGGTAGGCCGGCTTCTTCTGAAAGCAGGCAGGACGCTCAGCGCGGCGGAGTCATGTACCGGCGGTATGATTTCACATCTCATCACTTCTGTTGCGGGCAGTTCACAGTACTATCTCGGTTCCGTTACATCATATGCAAACAGCGTCAAGGAAAACGTGCTCGGTGTTCCAAGTGAAATCATAGAAAAATACGGAGCCGTCAGCAGTGAATGCGTCGCGAAAATGGCGGAAGGAGTAAAGAAGATTACCGGAAGCGACTACTCGGTTGCGACTTCGGGAATAGCCGGTCCGGGAGGCGGGACTCCTGACAAACCTGTGGGTCTGGTCTGGATAGGAGTCTGCTCTCTGACAGGTACTGAAACATTCAGTATAGTATATAAGAACGACAGAAAACGCAATATCGAACGGTTTGCAGCGACAGCGTTGGATTTTCTGCGTAAAGCGATTGAAAGAGATTTAAATAATTGATATTTAATTAATATAACAAATGTGTTTTGTATAGAAACATTTTTGTTATATTAATTTTTGTCACTTGTTTACAACGATTTCGTCCAAAAGTCTGAGAAAATTCCCTCCTGCGACTTTTCCTATTTCTTCTTCGGAATAGCCTCGTGCTCTCATTTCATCGAAGACTTTGCCGATGCAGGAAATGTCCTCCATGCCGTCTGGAGTTACCTCTATTCCATCGAAGTCCGAACCGATTCCTACATGGTCGATTCCTGCTATTGAAACTGCATGGTCTATATGGTCGACAATCTTTCTGTATGACGGTCGCGGAAGGGATTGCAGTTCATCCTGAACTGCATACCAGGCAGCCCTTTTCACCGGGTCGGCCGGATCGGCTATGAACTCGGATTCGGCCTTGTCTCCCCTTTCGATTATCCCTGAATCCTTCAGCGTAACGGAAAAACCGCTGTCCAGGAAGACAGGGTAGAAATTGATCTGTATCACCCCTCCGGCTGCGGCCAGCGCACGTATCATGTCATCAGACATATTCCTCGGATGATCCGCCAGGGCCCTGCAGCAGGAATGGGTCGCCGCAACCGGCTTGCTGCTGTATTCGATGACATCATAGAAAGATTCATCGGATATGTGGGAAACGTCGACAAGCATTCCCAAACGGTTCATTTCCGCTATTACTTCCTTGCCGAAAGGACTCAGTCCGTGCCATCGCTTCCGCGGGGCCGAGCAGGAATCGCAGATTTCATTGTTGTCGGAATGGGCAAGAGTGAGGTATCTTACCCCCATTCGGTAGAACAGCCTCAGAAGGGACAGTGATTTCCCTATCGGAGATCCGTTCTCCATTCCTATGAAAATGGAAACAAGGCCATTCAGTTTATTTTCAAGAGCCTGTGACGGCGTAAGTGCCAGGGCTACGGAATCCTTGTTTGCTTCTATGGCATCATAGACGGCAGCAAGAAGTTCCAGTGCTTTTCTGCATGCTGCTCCGCTATCCAGGGAGGCCGGGGTATATAGAGCGAAAAACGATGCATCCACTCCCCCTTTCTTCAGCTTGGGTATATCCACCTGGGCATGTCCGTTATCTATGGACAGATCCCTCAGTCTGAGTATCTGTGACGGAGTATCGCAGTGTGAATCCAGAATGAACATTTTAGGCAGGCTATTTTCCGAGGCGTTGTCTTACACATTCATAAACCATGACAGACGCCGCCACCGATACATTCAGCGAAGAAATCTGCCCTGTCATCGGGATGCTGACCCTATCGTCGGCCAGATCAAGCATGGCCTGCGATATGCCCTTGTCCTCAGAGCCCATTATAATGGCACACGGTCCTGTCATATCGGTATCATACATCAGCCTGTCGACCTTCTCTGTGGCAGCTATGAGCTTGAACCCGCTCTGTTTAAGATAGTAGGCAGCTACCTTGAGATTCGTAACCTTGCAAGTGTCGAGTCTCATAAGCGCTCCTGCAGAGGCCTTGACCGCATCGGCGTTGATTGCCGCACCTCCTTTGGCAGGAACGATGATACCGTTTCCTCCGGCACATTCCAGAGACCGGGCGATCGCACCGAGGTTGCGTACATCGCTTACACCGTCGAGAATGACGAAAACAGGGTTTTCGCACGTGGACAGAGCATTGTTTACCAGATCCTCTATGTTTACGTAGTCGATCTGCGATATATAGGCAATGACTCCCTGATGCGCTCCCCTTACTGCACGGTTGAGACGCTCCGCCGGTACGAACTGGAAGTTTATGCCTTTTTCAGTAAGAAGGCTCAGGAGTTCCCTGAACTGGTCACCCTCGAGTCCTTTTTTTAAAAGGACCTTGTCGAATTTCTTTCCTGATCTGACTGCTTCCAGTACCGGATGCATTCCGAAAAGGTACTGGTCTTTCTTCTCTTCCATAATATGTTTGTTGTTTCGTTCTTTATTTCCCGGAGGTTTCATCATCGCTGCCTAATGACACCCATTCATCCGTCTTGGCATCCAGATCCCTTTTGAGTTCCAGATATTCGCGGGTCAGTTCCATTATATCATCTTCCGGGGCAGGATTGGCAAGCTTCGCTTCTATGACCTTCATTTTCCCTTCCGTCTCCTCGATGGTCTTCTCCAGAAAAGCGATTCTGTTCTTGCGGCGTTTTTCTTCTTTCGAGATGAACTTCTTAGCCTGGTATTCCTGCTGTGAAGCGGTTTTCTTCTCATGAACCTCGGCAGGCTTTTCTTCCGCCGGCTTATAGTGCCGTTCCAGTTCGTTCAGATTTTCTATCTTCCTTCGTTCCAGGAATTCGGCTACAGTTCCGAGATGTTCTTTGACCTTTCCGTCTCTGAATTCGTAGAGCTTATCCACCAATCCGTCCAGGAAATCCCTGTCGTGGGACACGATGATCAGTGTCCCGTCATAGGATTTGAGTGCCTGTTTGAGAATATCTTTCGACCTGATATCCATATGGTTGGTCGGTTCATCGAGAGCCAGCAGGTTGTATGGTTTGAGCATCAGCTTGGCCATTGCCAGACGCGCCCTTTCTCCTCCGCTGAGGACGGCGACTTTCTTGTCTATGTCTTCGCCTTTGAAAAGGAAAGCGGCCAGAATATCACGAAGTTTGGTCCTGATGTCCCCTACGGCTATCCGGTCAAGAGTCTCGAACACGGTATCCTGCTTGTCCAGTATGTCTTCCTGGTTCTGGGCGTAATAGCCGATATTTACATTATGCCCTGTTTTAGCTTCTCCTGATATAGGCTCGAGTTCTTTCATGATCACCCTCATAAGGGTGGTCTTTCCTTCTCCGTTACGCCCCACCAGAGCTACCTTCTCTCCTCTTCGCACTTCTATGCTTGCCCCTGAAAAAACCACTTTTGAGCCATAGCCGACGGTCAGGTCGGTTGCCTTGAAGGCGATGTCTCCGGAACGCGGTGCTGGCGGGAACTTGACTACTAAAGCAGAGCTGTCTTCTTCGTCCACTTCGATCCTCTCCAGTTTTTCCAGCTGTTTGATGCGCGACTGGACCTGATTGGATTTTGTTGGCTTGTAGCGGAATTTCTCGATAAATTCCTCGCTCTTCTCTATCATCCTCTGCTGGTTTTCATATGCGGCTTTCTGCTGGGCTATACGTTCCTTTCTGAGTTCCATGTATTTGCTGTATGGAACCTTATAGTCATGTATGTGGCCGAGCATGATTTCCACCGTCCGGTTGGTGATGTTGTCAAGGAATTTCCTGTCATGCGAAATCAGCACCAAAGAGCCTTTATAGTCTTTCAGATAACTTTCAAGCCACTCTATGGATTCTATGTCAAGGTGGTTCGTCGGCTCATCGAGGAGAAGGACATCGGGCTTGGAAAGCAGGATCTTGGCAAGTTCGATGCGCATGTTCCAGCCCTGGCTGAATGTTTCAGTCGGCCTGTCGAGTTCTTCATATTTGAATCCGAGACCGATAAGGGTACGTTCCGCCTGAACGCGAGGCGACTCGCTCTGGGTATAGGACAGGGAGTCGTTGATTTCGTTGAGTCTGATTATCAGGTTCTGATATTCTTTTGACTCGTAGTCTTCACGCTCCGCCAGTTCCTTTGTGATTTTCTCGAGTTCATCCTCTTTGGCATGCATGTCGGCAAAGGCCGTCATAGTCTCGTCTATGACACTCTTTCCTTTATGGTGCTCCATTATCTGCGGAAGGTATCCTATCCTGATTCCGGACGGAACAGCCACCTTGCCGGCAGTCGGACTCTGAAGACCGCATATGAGTTTCAGAATTGTCGACTTGCCGGCACCGTTTTTTCCCACCAGACCGATCTTGTCATTTTCGCTGATGTGGAAATTTATGTTGTCCAGAAGGGTGAATCCCCCGTAAGCTACAGTGAGTCCGTTAATGGATATCATTGATCCTCAGTTTTTTCCTCGGAGTCAGAAGATATCTGTCCCTTGTTTTCGTCTTCAGGCTTGACTCCTTCCTTGAAACTTTTGATCCCTTTGCCGAGACCTCCCATCAGCTCGGGAATCTTTTTGGCGCCGAAAAGCAATAATATTACAAATACGATAATGGCTATTTCCCAGAAGCCCAAGCCGAATACCAATGGTATATACATAATATCCGATATTTAAATTATTAATTCTGTTTTTTACCTGTTCTTTCCTTTACAGACGTTGGAGAGAGTCTGCAATGAGCTTTGCCAGAGCTTCCGGACAACGTACAGGATGTCTGGTGGCGGCATCGATAAAGCCAAGTACCACTTCACCGGTAACCAGCAGTACACCGTCCTGGTTGTAAATTTCGTTCTTTACTACCAGCCTGGCCATAGGAACCTTGTCGATTTCCGACACTATCCTTATTCTGTCGCCCATGTATGCCGGGTGTTTATAGTGACACTCGACCGATATTACAGGCAGCATTACACCGGCTTTTTCGATTTTTTCGATCGGCAGGCCGGCTTTCTGCATCATGTCGGAACGTCCGCATTCGAAAAACCTTATGTAGTTCGAATGATGGACTATGCCCATCTGGTCGGTTTCGTAGTACCTTATGTCCAGTTCAAGCTCTGATTTCATAACGTCAGTTAGACGAATTTATTTTAATTTTTAATATTCAATACTATCTTTTCAATGCCGCAATGGCGGCTTTAAGACTTTCTATCTTGGATACGGAATCCGCTTCTTTCTTCCTTTCCGTCGCAACTACCTGTTCAGGAGCGTTAGAGACGAATTTCTCGTTGGAAAGTTTCCTGCGTACAGACGCCAGGAACTTTTCCTGATAGTCCAGGGACGCTTCCAGTTTTGCAAGTTCTTCTTCCTCATTTACAAGTCCTTCGAGCGGTACGAACATTTCAACGGTCCTTACCATGAATGAGACTCCCGATACACCTTCAAACCTGTCCGTCACGGTTATGGAAGAAATGTTGGCAAGCTTCGTGACCACAGGCAGGGTATCCATAGGAAAACCGTCTTTCACTAAAAGCGTCAGAGATTCTTTCGGAGAAAGACCTTTCTGCTGGCGTATGCTGCGGATTGCTACGACCGCCTCGCATGCCATTTCGAAGTCTGAAATTACTGACTGCTCGTATTTTCCTGCGGCAGGCATTCTCTGCAGCATGATGGTCTCCCCTTCTTTCCTCGGCTCCATGTTCTGCCACAGTTCCTCGGTAATGAACGGCATGAAAGGATGTATCATTTTCAGCAAGGCATCGAAGAACCTTTCTGTAGCCTTATAGGTAACGGCATCGATTCCTGTACCGTATGCCGGCTTGACGAGTTCAAGATACCATGCGCAGAAGTCATCCCAGAACAGTTTGTATATGGTCATTATCGCATCTGATATCCTGAATTTAGAATAGTGGTCCTCGACTGTCTCCAGTGTCAGGTTGAGCTTGTTCTCAAACCATCTGACAGCTACAGCTGCAGCTTCCGGCTGCGAGGCCGAACCGTCGACACTCCAGCCTTTCATCAGACGGAAAGCATTCCAGACCTTGTTGCAGAAATTCCTTCCCTGCTCTACCTGGGATTCATCGAAGAGGATGTCATTCCCGGCTGAAGTGCATAGCATCATGCCCAGACGTACTCCGTCGGCCCCGTATTTTGCTATAAGGTCCAGCGGATCGGGAGAATTCCCGAGAGTCTTCGACATCTTGCGGCCGAGTTTGTCTCGCACGATTCCGGTAAGGTAGACATTATGGAACGGGACTTCATGCATGAACTCGTCTCCGGCCATGATCATTCTTGCCACCCAGAAAAACAGGATGTCCGGTCCTGTAACCAGATCGTTGGTAGGATAGTAGTATGACAGATCCCTGTTGGGCTGCGCCTCAGGATGTCCCGCCTTGCGGGTATCGAACACGGAAATCGGCCACAGCCATGAAGAGAACCATGTATCGAGCACATCCTCATCCTGTTTCAGATCATCAGCGGTTACCTTCGGATCAAGGGCCTGCGCAGCCTTGAGTGCTTCTTCGGCACTGGCTTCTACGACGAAACGCCCGTCAGGAAGATAATATGCAGGTATTCGCTGTCCCCACCACAACTGGCGGGAGATGCACCAGTCGCGGACATTCTCCATCCAGTGACGGTATGTATTCCTGTATTTGTCCGGTATGAGCCTGACTTTGCCGCTTTCTACCGACTCAAGGGCTTCCTTGGCCAGGTCTTCCATCTTCAGGAACCACTGCATTGAAAGCCTTGGCTCTATGACAGCGTTGGTCCTTTCGGAATAACCGACAGGTGAAGTGTAGTCTTCGACTTTTTCCAGGTTGCCAGCCTCGCGGAGCATGCCCTCTATCTTTTCCCTCGCTTCGAAGCGGTCTTCCCCTACCAGTATCTGCGCCTTTACGTTGAGCCGTCCGTGGTCATCGATGATGTCCAGGACAGGAAGGTTGTGCCTCAGTCCGATCTCGTAGTCGTTGACGTCGTGTGCTGGAGTGACCTTCAGGCAGCCTGTTCCGAAGCCCATCTCCACATAGCTGTCCTCTATGATAGGTATCTCCTTGTTGATTAACGGGATCAGTACTTTCTTGCCTTTCAGCCAATGGTACCTTTCGTCTTCAGGGTTTATACATACGGCTGCATCCGCCATGATGGTTTCAGGACGGGTCGTTGCGATGATGATGTATTTGTCGGTAGGATTGCCATTGCCGTCCGATATGAAATATCTCAGATGATAGAACTTGCTTACGGTATCCCTGTGGATGACCTCTTCGTCGCTCACTGCCGTAAGTCCGACAGGATCCCAGTTTACCATGCGGATACCTCTATAGATATATCCTTTCTTGTAAAAGTACACGAATGTGTTGATGACAGCTTCACTCAGGTCGGGATCCATAGTGAATTTCGTCCTGTCCCAGTCGCAGGAGGCGCCCAACTTGCGTAGCTGGCTGAGGATGATACCTCCGTGCTTCTCTTTCCACTCCCATGCGTATTTCAGGAACTCGTCGCGGGTAAGATCCTCTTTGCTTATGCCTTCCGATTTGAGCTTGGCCACCACTTTGCTTTCGGTAGCGATGGAAGCATGGTCGGTTCCCGGTACCCAGCAGGCGTTTTTCCCGTCCATCCTTGCCTTACGTACAAGCACGTCATTCAAAGTGTTGTTCAGCACATGCCCCATATGGAGGATTCCTGTCACGTTAGGCGGCGGAATCACTATAGTATAAGGCTCTCTTTCGTCCGGTTCTGAATGAAAAAACTTGTTCTTAAGCCACCAGGCATACCACTTGTCCTCCACTTCGGCAGGACTGTACTTAGCAGGAAGTTCCATAAATCTATCCTAATATATTAAATTTCAATATTTTATAATATTTTGCCCATTATCGGGCAAAATATCGTGCAAATATACGCAGAAGCCGAGAGCAATGCAAGTGAACTTGTTCAAATTGCATTGCCGGACGGCAAAAAATTTATAAGTTTGCAACCTTAAAATCAACCGGACTGTATGTACTACGTATCGAAACGCATGGAAATTGCATTCGCCCACAAGCTGTCGCTTGACTATGAGAGCAGATGCACACGTCTTCACGGACATAATGCCACAGTTACCGTATTCTGCTGCTCAAGGCAGCTTGATTCCAACGGTATGGTGGTCGATTTCAAGCATATAAAGGAAGCCGTCGCTTCACGGCTTGATCACGGCTATGCCAATGATGTATTTTCCTTCAATCCCACTGCCGAGAATCTGGCAAAGTGGATTTGCGATCAGATTCCGGAATGTTACAAGGTAATGTTCCAGGAGTCCGAAGGGAACACTGCAGTGTATGTAAAGGACGGCTTTGAAGATGCAGCGCTATGAAAACCTATAAAATCAACGAAATATTCTACTCCCTCCAGGGAGAAGGGTATTATACCGGCACTCCTGCGATATTCATCCGCTTCTCCGGCTGTAACCTGCATTGTCCCTACTGCGATACGGACCATTCCGAAGGAAGGTTCCTTACCGGACCTGAAATCTTTGAAGAAGTGGAAAAATACCCTTCACAGTATGTCGTCCTGACAGGAGGCGAACCGTCGCTCTTCATAGACAGGGAATTCGTCATATCGCTCCACAGCCTCGGAAAGACGGTCGCCATCGAGACCAATGGAACACATCCGCTTCCCGACAACATAGACTGGGTTACACTGTCTCCGAAGTTCGATGTCCAGAGCGGAGCGGAACTGAGTCTGGAGGACTGCGATGAAATAAAGGTAATCTATCACCGTCAGGATATGTCCATATATTCGGGAATTACGGCCAGGCATCACTTTCTGCAGCCATGCGATACAGGAGATCCCGGGGAAAACGGAAGACTTCTGGCGGAAGCCGTGGAGTTCTGCAAAAGCCATCCGCACTGGAGGCTGTCCGTCCAGATGCATAAATTCATAGGAATTCATTAAGTCGCTACTGTTTTTCCTGCAGAATACGTTTGCTGACCGATTCCCTGTATTTCCGTGACACCGGGACAGTTTCCATGCCTACCGAAAGACAGTCGCTGTCAAGTCCGCTGATGCAGTCGAGGTTTACGAGAAATGCCCTGTGGGAACGGATGAATCGGTCCCCGAGAACGGACTCCCATTGCGAAATGGGGGTCTTGTTTCTGTATAAGGTGCCGTCTGACATGTGGATATATACCTCCTTGTCATTGGACTCGATGTAAGCTATATCTGCCGTATTGACAGCCACTTTGTGTCTGTCGGACACGAACGAGACGGTATCGGGGATTTTCGAAGAGAATTTTGCGTACAGCCTCTGTAGAGAAACGTCACCGGAGACAATAATACCGAGAATCAGGACCGTAAAGACGGGATTTAGCAACACCTCATGGAATTTAGAGGGACGGAATACGTATGTATGTATCGTCAGCACCAGAAAGAAAGTAAGTACAGTCACTGCCATGGCCAGGTAAAAGGCATCGGCCGCCCCCTTTTTCCTGTCGGAGAAAGACAGCTGGGGAATGAAATACTTCAATGCGAATGCTCCGGGCATGAATAAAGTGCCGAGAAAGAAGGCCTGTCCGAACGAGTAATCGAAACTCAGGAAAATCATTGCCAGCAGCAATGACGCCAGAAAAACATACCCGATATCAATCAGAAATTTCATCATCCTTAAGTTTGACAGTCCAAATTTAAGACAATTTCTTTCAAAGTAGAACCGGCCCTAAAGGTCCTCAGGCTGGAACAAGGGGATTTGACATGGCTATAAGGGGATTTAAAATTGCATCTGAACAGTCTGTACGGTACTTTTGCAGTGAACCATTAAAACCATATCATCATGAAAATTATTTTCCAATATTTCATTCAGGGAGGCCCTGGAGGAATGGCAGTAATCACCTTGATTCTCGTCCTCGTGTTCTTTGCCGCATGGAAAGCACCGGCATGGGTCGGCAACATAGGAAAACTTGGCCTCACAGCAGGTTTCCTATGGTTTCTTTTAGGCATTTCCCAGATGCTGGCCTATCTCGGAGAAAACCCGGAAACCTCTGTAGCGATTATCTACAGAGGCCTGAAAGTCACACTGATCCCTCTTTACTACGGGATTTTCGTCTACATTATCGCTTTGATAATAAGCACCGTACAGAAACCGAGGCTGCGGTAGCGGGCTTATTTTAACTGCCGTGAGAGGTTTACCATCTCTATGGCCGTGGTCATGGCATCGAAGCCCTTGTTTCCGGCTTTGGTGCCAGCCCTCTCTACAGCCTGCTCGATGGAATCCGTAGTCAGGACGCCGAATATCACCGGAATGCCGCATTCGAGGCCGACATGGGCAATGCCTTTGGCGGCTTCGTTTGCCACCATGTCGAAATGAGGTGTAGCCCCCCTGATGACCGCTCCAAGACATACTATTGCGTCATACTTGCCTGAAAGGGCCATTTTCCTGGCTATGAACGGTATTTCGAATGAGCCAGGGACCCACGCCACATACAGGTCATCCCCATTCCCGCCGTGACGGATAAAAGAGTCTTCAGCTCCGGAGAGAAGTTTCGATGTAATGAATTCGTTGAAACGTGCTGCCACTATGCCGATTTTCTGGCCTGCGGCGGAAAGGTTGCCTTCTATTGTTTTCATATTGTTCAGTAATTATTTATTGTCAAAGTGCAGCATGTGCCCCATTTTCTTGTATTTAGTGTATAGATACGCTGCATTTTTCTCGTTGCAGGTCATTTCTATCGGGTCGCGTCCTGCCACTTCGATTCCGTAATGGTCAAGTCCGTTGATTTTCAGAGGGTTGTTGGTCATCAATATCAGTTTCCTTACCCCCAGGTCGGCAAGTATGGCGGCTCCGGTGTCGTACTCGCGCAGGTCAGGTTTGAACCCTAATGCGATATTGGCTTCGACAGTATCCATTCCACGGTCCTGCAGCTCGTACGCACGCAGCTTGTTTATCAGCCCGATGCCCCTGCCTTCCTGACGCAGATACAGGAGCACTCCCCTTCCGGCTTTCTCTATCCTCCGCAGCGCTTCTGCCAGCTGCTCGCCGCAGTCGCACCTGAGCGATCCGAAAACATCCCCGGTCAGGCACTCGGAATGCATCCTGCAAAGCACAGGCTCGTCTGTAGTGATGTCGCCTTTAATTACGGCTACATGATGCTCTCCGGTCACTTTGTTCACATATCCGCAGATACGGAAGTTTCCGTATCTGGTCGGGAATGCGGCATCCGAGGCTTTTTCCACCCACTTTTCATGGTGCTTCCGGTATTGTATCAGATCTTCGACAGTTATGATTTTCAAGCCGTATTCCCGGGCAAACCCTATCAGTTCGCTTGTCCTCATCATATCCCCGTCCTCTCTCATGATCTCGCAGCAGAGCCCGCACTCTTCGAGTCCGGCTATACGCATAAGGTCTACAGTCGCTTCGGTATGTCCCTCACGTTCAAGCACTCCCCAAGGCTTTGCCTCTAACGGGAACATGTGTCCGGGCCTGCGGAAGTCTTCCGGCCGAGCATCGGGAGCGACGCATTTCATGGCTGTCACCGAGCGTTCTATGGCAGAAATCCCGGTGCTTGTAGACACATGGTCGATAGACTCCGTGAAAGCGGTGCAATGGTTGTCGGTATTTCTGGCGACCATCTGCGGAAGCCCGAGTTTCCTGGTCATCTCCCGGCTCATCGGCATGCATATCAGACCTTTGCCGTATGTAGCCATAAAATTTACATTTTCTGTAGTTGCGTATTTTGCCGCACATATCAGGTCGCCTTCATTCTCCCTGTCGGGAGAGTCGATGACGACTATTATCTTCCCCTGCCTCAAGTCCTCGGCAGCTTCCTGTATTGTATTGAATTTCATTATATTGAATATAATTATATCGAATATCGCTAAAATCCGTTATCTTTCAGGAAATCAATGGTCAGCCTTCCTGAATCACTTTCTTTACGACTGTCGTCCAGCCTGTCTTTTCCGAGATCCAGCAGCCTTTCCACATATCTGGCAAGCATATCGACCTCTACATTGACCGGACTCCCGACACGCAACAGTCCCAAGGTCGTGGAAGACAGCGTATGCGGAATCAGGGACACAACAAATGAATCGTTTCCGGCTGAAACTACAGTCAACGATGTTCCGTCTAGAGTGACAGATCCCTTTTCCGCTATGTATTTCAATAAATTATCCGGCACCGAGACAGTCATCAGCACGGCTATTCCTTCTTTTGTGAGAGATTCTACCCGTCCGCAAGCATCCACATGCCCTGATACGATATGTCCTCCGAATCGCCCTCCGCATTCCATGGCGCGCTCAAGGTTGACTTTCGAGCCGGCTGTAAGACTGCCGAGCGATGTCCTGCGCAGGGATTCCGGCATCACGTCCGCAGTGAAATGACCGGCTCCCGGTGTGACCGTCAGACAGACTCCATTGACAGATATGCTGTCGCCTAACTTCGTGCCATATATGACTTTAGATGCACTTATATCAAGTACGGCTCCAGATGCACCCGCTCGTACCGAACGGACAGTCCCTATTTCTTCTACTATTCCTGTAAACATAATGTCTGTCTGAAAAAATTGTCATTTCCTGTCATTTCTTCCGGGCAAACTCGCGGCGAAATCTGCAGTATCCCGGCCTGCATCCGGAATTACAACATCAGAGAACCTTCCTTCCGGAAATGCATGTATCATGATGTCTTTACCTGATGCCGTAACGGATTCTATATCAAGGCAAAAAGCGTCAGCCATCCTGTCAAGGCCGCTGCCTCCGACCGGACCTTTCGATGCTTTTCCGCCGATGATTTTCGGCGCGGCGAATATATAGTACTCGTCTGCAAGACCCCCAGAAAGCAGGCTCCAGTTGAGCTCCGCACCTCCCTCGACCAGCACGGAATTTATACCCATAGCCCCGAGCTTAGTCATCAGGTCATCAAGATCTATCATACCGTTTTCTGAAACCGCACATTCCATAGTCCCGATGCCGTAGCCTCGAAGCATCTCCAGCCTTTCATGCGGAGCGTCTGCCGTATGGGCAAGCACTGTCCGGTATTTCTTGGCACTCATAGCTATAGCCGAATCTTCCGGAAGCGAGGCATGCGAGTCCGTTATGACCCTTACAGGCTGTCTGAACCCCTCTATCCGGCAGTTGAGCATGGGATTGTCGGCCATGACAGTGCCTATACCTGCCATAATACCCATATACCGTCCCCGGAGCGTATGTACGTAATGCCGTGATTCTTCACTGCTTACCCATCTTGAATCACCGGAAGCGGCTGCTATCCTGCCGTCGAGGGTCATGGCCCACTTCATCACGGTCCATGGCCTGCGCTGTGTAATGTATTTCAGAAAAATCCTGTTCTGATACCTTATTTCATTTTCCAGAAGGCCGGTACTTACTTTTATGCCGTGTTCCCGGAGGATTGAGATACCTTTGCCGCTGACAAGAGGATTCGGGTCGGTCATACCTACCACGACACGCGAAATTCCGGCATCGATGATGGCAGAAGTGCATGGGGGCTGTTTGCCGTAATGGCAACATGGTTCCAGAGTGACATACATGGTAGCGCCTGCAGGACTTTCAGTGCATGATACAAGTGCATCCGTTTCGGCATGAAGCCCGCCGTAGGCCTTATGCCATCCCTGTGAAATGATGCGGCAGTCCTTCACAATTACAGCTCCGACCAGCGGGTTCGGAGAGACATGGCCAGCCCCCTTTTCCGCAAGGGTCATGGCCGTTTTCATGTAATGTATGTCTTCGTCGCTCCACATATAAAAAAACCTGGGTACAAGAATATGTACTCAGGGCAGCAATGGTGACTTTTCACTACACAACAAGAAATGTCATCCCGTATTATCCCTCTTCCATCCGGACTTTACCGTCGGTACCGGAATTTCACCGGTTCAGTCCCTGTTTTTCAGGGAGTCGCGGACTGTCACCGCCGGTAGGGAATTTCACCCTGCCCTGAGAGATATTCTATTTTTCGGATGCAAATATAAATCTTTTTTACGACTCTGCAACACTTTTCCGGTTGTCCGTGAGTATCTGCGCTACTGCTACCTACCGGTGGTCTTGAAAGCATTCCCATCGCGCACACTTTCTTTAGGACAACCTTCCTAATAATACCTGTTGTATTTAATTGATTGTGAAGGGCTTGGGTTTTCGTTAATTAGGACGGTACCGTCATGCAACGGTGGACCGTCCATATATGTTGTGAGGTAATATATTGATAATGAATACTTTAATGGCTTACTTGTCTGGAAGGTTGAATGTCCCGTCCTGAAAAAAGTTTACAAAAAAAAAGAAGAGCTGCGCGAACAGCTCTTCTTCAATCATTTATATCGATATGTGACTGGATGTCACACTTGGATTACCACTCGAGGATCTTCTTGAAGTCGTATGCCTCAGGGTTGCTTACGTAAGCCTTGGCGGCTTCGTAGTCAGCCTCGGTGATATAGTGAGCGATATAGTTGTAGTAGTTCTGCGCTGTACCTGCATTGATGTCCACGACTCTCGGAGGAATCTTTCCTGTTTCAGGATCCTGAAGATCTGAGAGGTACAGAGGAGACACATTGCCGTATGCGTCTACATATACCATGCAGCCTGTCTTGCCCTCGCTGAACAGCTGGTAAACACCCATGGCAAGTTCCGTGCAGTATGTAAGGTCATAGGCTACAGGGTCCTGGCAACGTACGTCGTATCCGATCTCTACAGGACGGCTCTTTACCTTGAGACCGAGTTTCTTGAACTCTTTCTCGAGAAGGTCATTGAAAAGCACTGCCTTGGAGATCTTGCCGAGCTCCGGATGTCCGTGCTCGTCGTATGTGAAGTGGATACCTGCGTCGGCAGCTTCTTTAGCTACGCCTGCATCGTGGAACAGACCTTCTGCAGCCACGATCGTACCGTAGTTTACGCCCATTATCTTCCTCTTGAGGATAGCGGACACCGAAAGCTTGATGATCTTGTCCAGGGTCATCTGAGTCTTGTTGAACATCTCCGGGATGATGGTCATAGGACAGTGGGTCGCCTCTCCGATTCCGAGGGCAAGGCTTCCGCATGTACGTCCCATTGCAGAGATGATCAGCCAGTTGCCTGAAGTGCGTGCATCCTCGTAGATAGTCCTTGCAAGGTGTGCCCCTTCGTTCTTTGCGGAGTTGTATCCGAAAGTCGGAGTGTTGTTCGGAAGAGGAAGGTCGTTGTCGATAGTCTTCGGACAGTGGATGTTGGCGATAGGATAGTTCTTTGCTGCAAGGAATTTTGAAATCCTGTTTGCAGTGGAAGCCGTGTCGTCACCGCCGATTGTGACCAGGAGCTTTATGTTGTTGTCCTTGAAAAGGTCGAGGTTGAAGTTTTCCTCGAAATCCTTGTCGGTAGGTTTGAAACGGCTCATTTCGAGGTAGGAGCCGCCCCTGTTGAAATAACGGTCAGCTTTGAAGAAATCCAGATCCTCGGTACGCGCGTTCTTGCTGAAAAGTCCTGAATAACCGCCGTGGAGGCCGATCACCCTGTAACCTTTTGAAAGGAAAGTCTTGGCTACGCTCATTGACACTGAGTTCATTCCTGGGGCAGGACCGCCACCGCAAAGGATAATTACTGCATCTTTCATATTAAAAGCTTATTAAAGTTAATGTAAGAATATATTCAGTCCGCCGGTTTGCACCGTCGCCGTATTCCGGCGATGCAAAATTATCTAATTTCAGGGAAATTCCGCGAAAAAATCGTTAAATTTGCAAACTTATGTCGTTTTTAGAGGGGACAGGAAAATATGCTTAACAGAGAAGAGGCCATTATCAGGATAAAGCAGCTCAGGGAAACGCTCTCTGAGAGCAACCGTCTGTATTATATAGAAAATGCGCCGGTGCTGAGCGACTTCGAGTTCGACTCTCTGATGAAAGAGCTCTCCGATCTTGAAAAACAGTATCCGGACCTTGTGACCCATGATTCCCCTACACAGCATGTAGGCAGCGATCTTTCAGGATCAAGGTCGGGAAGCCGGGAGTTTGCACAGTATCCGCACAGATATCCGATGCTTTCGCTCGGCAATACTTATGATATCGCCGAAGTGGAGGCTTTCGTGGAACGCGCTTCGAAAAGCATCGGCAACGGCAGCGCCTTCACTTTTTCCTGCGAGCTTAAGTTCGACGGGACGGCCATCTGCCTGACATACCGGAAAGGCGTACTTTTCAGAGCGCTGACCAGAGGGGACGGGACTATAGGCGATGACGTCACGGAGAACGTCAGGCACATAGGCAACATACCGCAGAAACTGTCAGGAACAGGATTTCCCGACGAATTCGAGATCAGAGGCGAAATCTATATGCCTTACGAGGCTTTCGACAGGCTCAACGAGGAAAGGGAACGCGATGAAGACCCTCCGTTCGCCAATCCGCGCAATGCCGCTTCCGGTTCCCTCAAACTCATCGACCCTGCAGAAGTCGGACACCGCGGTCTTGAATGTACCCTGTATCACATGCTGGGAGAGAACCTGCCGTTCGAGACCCACGACCAGGCACTGAATGCGGCGAAAAGCTGGGGGCTGCCTGTATCCGACAAAAGGCGTATCTGCCGTAACATAGCCGAAATAGAAGAATACATAAACTTTTGGGATACGGAAAGGAAATTCCTTCCGTTCGCAACCGACGGCATCGTCATAAAAGTGAATGAACTGCCATACCAGCGGGACTTGGGATACACCGCGAAATTCCCGCGTTGGGCCGTGGCGTATAAATTCAAGGCGGAGCAGGCTCTCACCAAACTGCTGTCCATCGATTATCAGGTGGGAAGGACCGGTGCAGTCACTCCTGTCGCCAATCTCGAGCCGGTACAGCTTTCAGGCACCGTTGTCAAAAGGGCCTCTCTTCACAACTCCGACCAGATGGAACTTCTGGATATCCGTATCGGCGATTATGTATATGTGGAAAAAGGAGGGGAAATCATTCCGAAAATTACAGGTGTGGAACTGTCGAAGCGCGGCAGCGACGTAAGTCTGCCGCATTTTCCCGAGTGCTGTCCCGATTGCGGGACCGTGCTCGTCAGGGACGAAGGCGAGGCGAAGTACTTCTGCCCGAATTCAGACGGCTGTCCTACCCAGATAAAGGGAAAACTGCTCCATTTCATCAGCCGCAAGGCGATGAACGTTATAGCCGGTGATGCGACCGTCGAGCAGCTTTTCAATCTCGGACTCGTGAAGGATCCCGCAGACTTCTACAGCCTCGCAAAAGAAGACCTGCTCCGGCTGGACGGATGGAAAGAACGTTCTGCGCAGAGATTCCTGGACAGTCTGGAGACATCGAAAAAAGTGACCTTCGATCATGTGCTCTTTGCATTGGGAATCAGGTATGTAGGTGAATCAACAGCCAAGGAGCTCGCTTCGTATTTCCGGAATATCGATGCCCTTGCCGCCGCCTCCCGTGAAGAACTGCTGCAGGTTGAAGACATAGGCGAAGTCATCGCAGACAGCCTTGTCGCATATTTCAAGGACGCAAGGCATCTTGATATGATTTCCCGGCTGAAAGCCGCCGGACTGCGCTTCGAAACGGAACATGAAGAGGGACCGGTCTCCGATGCCCTGAAAGGGAAAACCATAGTCATATCTGGGAATTTCTCCATTTCCCGGGAGCGGATGAAGCAGCTGGTTGCCGCCCATGGCGGGAAGAACAGCGGTTCGCTGAGCGGCAAGACCTCTTTTCTCCTTGCCGGAGAAAAACCGGGTCCGGAGAAGATGAAAAAAGCCGGGACGCTCGGGATACCTGTCATGTCCGAAGAAGATTTCATGAAAATGATATCAGACGGGAACCGGCCTGCCGGAATGCCGGAAAGTACTGATAAAAAACAGCTTACACTGTTCTGAGAAACGGAGGTGGAAATGAACAGGGTACGGCATACACTCGACAAATCGAAAAAATTCTTTTCAGAGGATATCTGGCAGATCAATCTTGAAGAACTGTCCAGATTCAAGGCGAGCGCTATCAAATACACGAAGATACTTATCCTGACCCTTAAGACTTTTTCCGCCCAGAAGATCGGTTTCCAGGCTGTGGCGCTGAGCTTTTTCGGAACTATGGCAGTGGTGCCGTTCATCGCGGTTACCTTCGTCCTGACAGGCGGTCTGGGGCTTGCCGACAAGCTCACGGAACTCCTTTATGCCAACTTCAGCGACAGCCAGGAAGCGGTAGACATGGTTCTCGGCTTTGCCGGCAATATCATCTCGACAGCCCAGTCCAGCACGATGGGGCTGGTGAGCGCCTTATTGTTCATATGGTTGATTTTCTGGATGATGTTTTCTGTAGAAAGGGTGTTCAATAACGTATGGAAGGTCCATAAATCCAGGAACATATTCAAGAGATTCTCTTTCTATGTCATGATCCTCATCATCTCTCCTTTCATCATCATGCTGTTCTTTTCCGGCTCCATCATCTATTCGAACCTTCTTGAGAGCATCGGTCTGGATATCAAATCGATGGAATCTTTCTCATCTTTCCTCGGATGGGTGATTTTCTATATAGTGGCTACATTCACCTTTTCAGCCATGTACAAGTTCATCCCGAATGCGAGGGTGATGTACAGCAATGCCTTGAGGTCGGCCTCCATTGCAGCGTTCGCCTTTACCGTCCTGCAGTATCTGTACCTTGGCACCCAGGTATTCGTGACCAGGCTGAATATGGTGTATGGAGCTGTTGCGGCGATACCCCTATTCATGTTCTGGATGAATTTCGGATGGTTCATCATCCTTTTCGGCGCTGAACTTTCATATGCATACCAGAACGTCGACAACTATAACATTGATAATTGATAACTGACAGACATGGCCATTTCAGAATTTACCCAACAGGATTACGCAGTCATCTCGCGCGATTATGCCGACCTCAAGGAAGCGGCAAGGAAAAGATGCGCCAACCAAGGCGAACTGGACATGGTCCAGAAGGCTTTTGATTTCGCCAACGAAGCACATAAAGGCGTGCGCAGGCGTTCGGGCGAGCCGTATATCCTGCATCCGATCGCCGTTGCGCAGATCGTCGTCAGCAATATCGGCCTCGGCTACAAGTCCATCTGTGCCGCTCTGCTGCATGATGTCGTGGAAGATACCGACTATACGGTAGATGACATACGCAATATATTCGGAGACAAGATAGCTTCGCTCGTCGACGGCCTGACAAAGATAAAGACCGTACTCGACAACGAGGACAAGGCCAAGCAGAACAGTATCCAGGCCGAGAATTTCAAGCGTATCCTCCTGACCCTCAATGATGATGTCCGTGTAGTTCTGATTAAGCTGGCCGACAGGCTGCATAACTGCAGGACTATCGAATTCATGCCGGAGTACAAGAGGGACAAGATACTGAGCGAGACGATGTTCATCTTCATTCCCCTTGCCCACAGGCTCGGCCTTTACGAAGTCAAGTCGGAGATGGAGGACATATGGCTGAGATACAAGGAACCTCAGGCATTCAACGAAATATCTGAAAAGATAAACCGCAATATCAATGACAAGGAAAAGGAGATAGACGAATTCATCCGGCCTATTAACGAGGCTTTGAAGGCGGCTGGGTTCGATTTCGAAGTGAAGAAACGGGTCAAGACCCCATATTCGATATGGCACAAGATGATCACGAAAGGCATAACCTTCGAACAGGTCTATGACCTTTATGCCGTAAGGATCATATTCAACCCGGAGGTCAAATCAGCCGAAAGCGAAAGGGACCAGTGCTATCATGTATTCTCCATAATAACAGGTATCTACAGATACAAGAGCGACCGTATCAGAGACTGGGTCAAGCACCCGAAGAACAACGGATACGAGGCCCTGCACTGTACCCTGATGAGCCATTCCGGCATCTGGATAGAGGTCCAGATCCGTACCACGAGAATGAATGACATAGCTGAAAGAGGCATAGCGGCCCACTGGACCTACAAGAAGGACGGTTTCGTGGATGAGAATGAAAACGAGATGGACAGTTGGATCAGCAAAGTCAAGGAAATCCTCGTGAATCCTGATGTCAATGCTCTCGAACTTCTCGACATCATACATAACGACCTTACCACAACCGATATTTTCGTTTTTACGCCTAAGGGAGACCAGAAACGCATTGCAAAAGGTGCTACAGCTCTTGATTTCGCATACGCAATCCATTCGGAAATAGGCAATAAGGCCATCGCCGCCAAGGTAAACATGAAACTCGAACCGCTCTCGTATGAGCTGAAGACAGGCGATCAGGTCGAAATAATCACGGCGGAAACAGAAAAACCGAAACGCGAGTGGCTTCAGTTCCTCAAGACCAGAAAGGCGAAAAACATAGTGCTCGACTATCTGAAGGGAGAGCGGCAGGAAAGTATCTCCATAGGAAGGAAAATGGTCGAAGAACAGCTTTCGGCTATCGGCAGCAAGTTGAACGACGGCACTGTAAAGGCCATGCTGAACGGATATGAGATTTTCGAAAATGATCCGGACGAACTGTATTTCCGGGTCGGGATCGGACTTCTCAAACTCAACAATCTCGAAGAAATCGTCAGGAAAAACGAAGAGAAACAGAGTAAATCCTGGGGGTTCCCATGGTTCAGGAACAAAGACAAGAAAAACAGTTATGTGATTAACGATGAATCGGATACAAAGCATAAGTATGTGATTGCCAGCTGCTGCAACCCTATTCCGGGAGACAGTGTCGTCGGATTCCTTGCTTCTGACGGTACGGTAACCGTACACAAGAAGACATGCAACGTCGCGAACAGCATAGCCGCAAAGCATGGTGACAGGATTGTGATGCCTGTCTGGGAGAAGGCTGCAGACCAGTCTTTTCTGGTTCGGCTTTCGCTCAAAGGCGTGGACAGGATAGGCATCATCAACGAGATTTCACGTTATATCTCATTGGTAATGAGCGTAAATATCAGGAAATTCTGTCTCGGAACGGAAGAAGGCATATTCGAAGGTTACATAGACCTTTATGTTCATGACAAGGAAGACCTAGAAAAACTCATAAAAAAACTGAACAAGATAGAAGGAATAACAAGCGTAGTAAGAAGTGACGTCTAAAAGCAACATTAGAATTTCATAATGAAACAGTTCCTGAAGAATTTGATTCCGGCGATACCGGTCGGGCTGGTGCTTGGCTCTATGGTCTTTTCCCATTCCTGCGCCAACACTACCACACCTCCGTCCGGCGGACCGAAAGATACCATACCTCCGGTTATAGTCAAGCTGTATCCCTATCCGGGGACAAAGAATATTCCGGTCCACAAGACCCAGCTGGAGTTTACTTTCGATGAATATGTAGTGGTAAAGGATCAGCAGAGCATTTTCCTGTCACCTCCGATGGAGAAGCCTCCGAAATACAAGATGAAAGGCAAGACCATGGTGGTATATTTCGAGAGTGATCTGGATTCGAACAGGACCTATACTCTGGATCTGACCAATGCCGTCGCCGACAACAACGAGGGAAATATGTTTCCCGGATACAACCTTGCCTTTTCTACCGGCAGCGATGTGGACTCGATGTATATTACCGGTATCGTCCAGGACTGCAATACGCTGATGCCTGTCAAAGGCGCTACCGTCATGCTGTACAAAGATCAGGCGGATTCTGCCGTATTTCTTCAAAGGCCGGTTGCCGCAGGCAAGACTGATGACTGGGGTTATTTCTGTATCAGGAACATACAGGACACTGTTTACCGCCTTTACGCCATTACGGACATAAACTATGACAACAAGTATGACGCTACCTCTGAGCAGGTGGCCTTTTCAGACTCTCTGGTAAGACCTGTCAACAGGATAAGGGATTCTGTACCGGAACTTTACAAATATCTGATGACCGATACCCTTGCCTGCATGGCCAGAAAGACAGAGTATACGCTGAGCCTTTTCAAGGAAACACCTTCTACCCAGATGATAGACAATTTTGAAAGGGTCGGAGAACGTACCGCATATATCACTTTCATGGCTCCTTACGCCGAGATCGATTCCATCTGGATAAAAGGCGTACCTCATGAAAAACTCATAACACAGTTCAATATCAAGCGGGACAGTCTTGAAATATGGGTCAATGATCCTGCTCCCCAGCCTGATACGCTGTACCTCAATGTCGACTATATGAAAACCGACACATTGGGAAATCTGGTGCCTTTCGTAGAAGAGATCAAGCTGGTGAAGCCTAAGGAACTTACTGTAAGGAAAAGCGCACGGAAAGATATCAAGAAAGAGGATACTACGGCAGTATTCAGCGTAGACGCGAAACCTGAAAACGTAGAGCAGAACGGATACATAGTCGAGTTCAAATATCCTCTGGTGGAATCGGCATTCGATTCGGTCACTTTCAGATACCTCAATCCGAGACAGCAGGAGACCAAAGGTAAGTTCACCGTTACGCAGGACAGTCTCAACCTGCGCAAGTATGTGATACGCCCGATCGACAAATTCCTCCCGGGATACGAGTATTTCCTGAAGATTCCAGGCCATAAGTTCAAAGATATCAACGGGTTCTATAATGACAGTCTCGAAGTCAAGGTCATGCTTCCCAATGATGAGACCCTGAGCACCCTTTCGGTCAACATGATGAATGTAAGGAACAAGTACATAGTAGACCTTCTGGATGAAAAGCGCAGCGATGTACTGAGGAAATACATAATAGAAAACGATCAGACTCTTGTCTTCCCGTATCTCAAGGCCGGAAAATATTCTATCCGTCTGACGGAAGATGTCAACAGGAACGGTATAGTGGATACCGGTAATCTACTTGAACACAAGCAGCCTGAAAAGGTGCTTTTCTATAAGCTGGAGAACGGTTCAGACTTTATTGACATACCGGAAAAAACGGAATTGTCACAGAGTATTGATGTAGGAGAAATGTTCAAATGAGAATGAAGTCCATACTTATGAAAACCGCACTGATACTTGCTGCAGCCTTTCTCGCATGGAACGTTTCCGGTCAGGAAAAAGGCCGGCCGGACAGGGATACTTTGAGGATCGTATCCGAGTTTACGCTTCCCTCTACGCCTGACAGCCTTAGTGCTTACCTTGATACCGTCGAAGTGAAAAAGAAGATGGTCATAAACGACTATTCGATGATAGGTCTGCAATATGGCATGAATATAAGTCAGGTGTCATGGAATCCTTCCATGAGGCAGAAATCGCTGTTCTTCCCGTATAATTTCGGAATATTCTATACCAGATACGGCAAGATGTTCGGCTATATGCCATATTTCGGCTTTCAGGCAGGTATCATATATACAAAGGAAGGCTACAGTTTCAAGCCAGATGACGAGACGGAGGCATGGCCGGATCTTGGAGGTCCTTACAGCGGTGTCAGGCAAGCGGTCATGGATGTAATCGAAGTCCCCCTACTGGCTCACATACATGTTGATTTCTGGAAAATGAAGCTCCTTGCCGACATCGGTTTTTTTGTCGGCTACAGACTTAATATCGAACGGAGCGGACAGGACATAGACCCGGCGATCGCCAACAGTTTCATAGATACGGACAGACGTTTTGACTACGGAATCAAGGGCGGGGCCGGTTTCGCATTCGTTTTCGATCCGGTTGAAATACATTTCACGGCAATGTATAAGTATTCGATGGGAACGCTGCACCAGCCGGATTACTACAGCACATATTATTACAGATATTCATACCCGTCCAATATCGTCTTTTCCGTGGGGCTGCATTTCCAGCTGACCAAGCGGACCGGCATGACGAAACATCAGCTCAGGAGAGAGGCCAAGGAACAGGCCGGACTTACAATGTCGCTTGATTTCTCCATGCCTGAAACGGAAGCGCGGGAACAGTAAATCTTCGAATCATGAGGACAATAACCGCAACAGTAGGAAACGTTAGAATCGGCGCGGACTCCCCTATCGTAGTCCAGACCATGTGCAATACGCATACGGCAGATGTTGAAGCCAGCGTAGAGCAGTGCAGGCGTATGTATCGGGCCGGAGCCCAGCTTATAAGGCTGACTGTACCGGGACACCGGGAAGTGGAGGCCCTGAAAGAGATAAAATCAAGGCTGAGAGCGGAAGGCATCATGACCCCGCTTGTGGCCGATGTGCACTTTTCTTCGGAGATTGCCATTGAAGCAGCTGAAGTAGTGGAAAAAGTCCGTATAAATCCGGGAAATTTCCACAGGGACCATTTACAGGCGCAGGCTCAGTTTTCCCGTTTGGTCGAAGTGTGCAAAAGGACGGGAACAGCTATCCGCATAGGACTGAACCACGGCTCTCTCGGCTCCAGGATAACCGAATTGTACGGTAATACCCCTCTGGCCATGAAAGAGGCGGCAATGGAGTGGATCGACATGTGTACGGCCAACGATTTCTACAATGTCGTAGTTTCGCTTAAAGCCAGCAATACTGTAGTGATGGTAGAGGCTTACAGACTCCTTTACCGGACTATGGAAGAGAGAGGGCTCATATTCCCTCTTCATCTCGGTGTCACTGAAGCAGGAAACGGCGATTCCGGACGTATCAAATCCGCAGTGGGCATTTCTTCATTGCTTTCTGAGGGAATCGGAAATACCGTAAGGGTGTCGCTGACTGAGGATCCTGTCAATGAAATTCCGGTAGCCAGATATCTTGCAGACAGGTATGACCACAGACTGCACTCATCCATGGTTTCCCTCAGTCTTGAAGGAAAGAAGGCTGTTGCTGTCTATCATTCGCCTTCAAGGGAAAGGCTCATGCTGGATCTTTCGTGCGATTTCGGAAAGATGCTGCTCGACAGAAAAATAGACGAAGTCGAAATAAAGGGTTTCTATAAAGATTCCGGCGGGAATGATGTCATGTTAGACGGTTCAGAAACGGCATCGTATCTATGCGACGAACTTCTTCAGGCGGCAAGACGCAGATTCTACCGGCCGGAGTACATAGCTTGTCCAGGCTGTGGCCGGACCATGTATAACCTGGAATCCGCTTTCAATGAAGTCAAACGCCGCACGTCACACCTTAACGGCTTGGTTATAGCTGTAATGGGCTGCATTGTCAACGGGCCTGGCGAAATGGCCGATGCAGACTGGGGATATGTCGGCGAGGGAGATCATAAAGTATCCATATACAAGGGCAAGGCTCCCGTGATGAGACATGTCCCGGAAACAGAGGCGATAGACTGCCTGTTGAAACTGATAGAAGAAGACAAAAAGCAGCAGTCTATTTGACTGCTGCCGATCCGTTCTCTGAAGAGGAGACTGTAGAATCCGTATTCCCGTCGTTTGCCCCAGAAGTTTCCTGCGGTATTTTTCGGTCTCGTATATCCTTGACTATCACCTTGTCTATTCTGGCTCCATCCATGTCTACGACTTCAAATTCGAAGTTTCCCCAGACAGCCTTTTCTCCGGCGACCGGCACATGATCCAGTTCATCGAGTATAAGTCCGGCAACAGTCGTATATTCGTAATCCTGCACCTCGTCATCGAGGTCGAAATGCATTATGAAATCATACATTGAACACTGCCCGTCTACGAGCCACCCGTCATTGTTCAGTCTGGCTACGATATCCGGTTCTTTCTGATGGTCATCATTGACAGTTCCTACGAGAGCTTCCATGATGTCTTTCAGCGTGATGATACCGCAGCATGATCCGAATTCATCGCAGACCAGTGCCCTGCTTATCTTCTTACGTTTCATGTCCTCAAGGACAGTGTATACGTTCATGTTCTCGTGGAAGTACACGGGATCATGTGTCATTTTGCCCAGGTCGAATCCTTCTTTGCCTACATTAAGGACGAAATCCTTCAGAGAGAGTACACCGACCACATGGTCCAGATCCCCGTCTACGACAGGGTATGCTTCGAATATGTTCTCCTCGATCGTGTGCCTTATCTCGGACTCGGTCATTTCGAGGTCGAGGAATACTATGTCGTTGCGCAGAGTCATGATGGTGCTTACCTTAAGGTCTCCGAGGGCGAACACCCTGTCGACTATGTCCTGCTCTACCGGCGACACTTCACCTTCGTCTGTCCCTTCCTGGATTATCGACTTGATTTCTTCTTCAGTGACTTTGGATTCCTGTGCCTTGACGCCGAGAATCTTCAATACGCAGGCCGTGCTTTTTGCAAGCATCCATACAAACGGTGAAGTAAGCACGGAAATGGTCTTCATGGGACCGGCGACTATCTTTGCCACTTTTTCGGATGCGCTCATCGCGATACGCTTCGGTACCAGTTCTCCCAACAGGATAGTGAAATAGGTTACAATGATGACTATGATCGTCTGTGCTACGGCAGACGCAGCCCCAAGTGACATTCCGGCATTGCCAAGAACCCGGGTGAACTCTTCAGCAATCTTGTTGCCTGAAAAAATACCGGTGAGAATACCTATCAGGGTTATACCTATCTGAACGGCGGAAAGGAACTTGTCCGGATCGGATGCAAGCTTCAGTGCTGTCTTTGCGGATTTCTGTCCTTTGTCAGCATCAGTCTGCAGACTTGACTTACGCGCTGAAATGAGAGCTATTTCAGACATCGAAAAGATACCGTTCAGGAGAATAAGAGCGAAAATTATTATTATCTCGTCCATTGAAATTATAATTCAGCTATAATGGTTTCGCAGGCCCGGACCTCATCTCCGAGCTTGACCTTGATATCGGCATTAAGCGGGAGATACATGTCTATCCTGGATCCGAACTTGATGATTCCGCACTGGGAACCCCTTTCGCTGGTTTTGCCTACTTTCGCATAACATACGATTCTTCTGGCGAAGGTACCGGCAAGCTGCTTGAAAAAAACTTCGCCGTACATGTTTCTGACAGCTATTGAAGTATGTTCGTTAAGTTCGGATGCTTTGGGAAGAAAAGCCAGAAAATATTTCCCGGGATGATATTTATAGTAGGTGACTTCTCCAGAGATGGGCCAGAAGTTTACATGGACATTGAAAAAATCCATGTAAATGGACACCTGGATGCATTCACCTTTTATATATTCGTTTTCATAGACTTTTTCTATGATTACCACCTCTCCGTCAGCGACGGAAGTGACAGCCTTTTCGCTGGAGACCTTTTCCCTGTCCGGAACCCTGAAAAAATAAAGGACGAAGCCCATAAAGAATATGAATGCTCCGGCCAGCGGATATGAAATGAAAACACAGTCGATGAAGTGGAGGACGAGATAAATCATCAGGGCGCAAAAAGCCCAGATGCTCAGAATTGTTCCTCTGCCAGCACGATGTATTGTCATATCCCAGTGAATAATAATTATCCTGCAAATTTATAAAATTTCCATATATGTAGCGATGCTTACCACAGAATATTATGGACCATCAGGTAAATGACCCCTACCGGAATTGCAAACAGGGCGCTGTCGAACCTGTCGAGCATTCCTCCGTGTCCGGGAATGATGTTGCCTGAATCCTTCAGGGCATAATGCCGCTTCCACTGCGATTCTACCAGATCTCCGTAAACGCCGGAAATGTTCATAAGAACGGCCATTACTATACAGTTCAGGATATGGTATGACTGAGGGAACAGACCGGTATAATACAAGGCGATGGCCACGAGAACCGACATAAGGAAACCTCCCCAGAATCCTATCCATGATTTTTTCGGTGAAATTTCGGGAAAAAGCTTCTTGCCGAATCTTTGGCCTAAAGTCATGCCGAACAGATAGGCCCCGACGTCGGATGCCCAAATGATAATGAAGAAACACAGAAGAAGATGTCCGGAAAAATTGCCTGACGGAGAGAATACAGCAAAGTTTGCAAGAGTCATCGGGACGGCAATGTAGAGAATTGCAGTGTAAAGGTTCGCGAATTTGCCGAAATCCGTCTTGTCCTTGACATACAAAGAGTTGATCATTACGATGAAAATCGGGATTATGGAAAGTACTACCAGACGTCCCGGGAAATTAAACACGTGTCCCCTGTACATAAATGTCAGGGCGAAAAGCGTAATACCGGCAAAAATGGCCAAGGCCCTCGAGAAGCGGTATTCATTCCCCATAGTCATCTTGAAAAACTCATGCATCATCACCACCATGGCAAACAGCATCACTATGGCGAACAGATACTTGTTCAGGAGCAGTCCAGCCAGCATTACCGCGACGTAGCCTGCTCCTGAAAGAGTCCTTATAATCAAATTCTTGAATTTCATCTGTCTGTTTTTTCAGTTGAGTCCGGCTCCTGCTGCCCATTTCCGGCCTCCGCCTCCTCATTGTTCTTTTCTCCCCACGGTCTCGGCCCGAAAATGCGCTCAAGGTCATCTGCAAATATAACCTCTTTTTCAAGAAGTTGGGCTGCAAGCTGTTCAAAACCTTCCTTGTGCTCCATCAGAAGCTTGTATGTCCTGTCATGTATGAAGTTGACAAGGTTCTTGACTTCCTGGTCTATAGCCTCTGCTGTCTTTTCACTGTACGGCTTGGAAAGGTCATAGCCTCTGGAGCCTGTAGAATCATAAAAAGATACCGTGCCGACCTTGTCGCTCATTCCATAGTATGTCACCATGGCATATGCTGTCTTGGTAAGACGTTCAAGATCATTCAGAGCCCCTGTCGACGGCTGTCCGTTTACTATTTCTTCTGCGACACGCCCCCCGAGCAGTGCACACATTTCATCGATAAGCTGCTCTTTGGTTTCGAGTTTCCTTTCCTCAGGAAGGTACCAGGCTGCACCGAGTGCCTGACCGCGGGGCACTATGGTCACTTTGAACAGGGGGTTCGCATATTTGAGGAACCAGCTGACGGTCGCATGACCTGCTTCATGGTGGGCTATTGACTTCTTCTCTTCAGGAGTGATGATCATGGTCTTGCGCTCAAGACCTCCTACGATCCTGTCCACTGCATCGAGGAAATCCTGTCTGTCGATCACTTTCTTGTTCCTGCGGGCTGCAGTAAGTGCGGCTTCGTTGCAAACATTCGCTATGTCCGCACCTGAAAATCCAGGTGTATGCTTTGCCAGGAAATCCACATCGAAATCAGGCTCCAGTTTAAGGTTTTTCAAATGTACCTTGAATATTTCAACACGCTCCTTGAGATCCGGCAAATCTACATGTATCTGACGGTCAAAGCGTCCGGCACGGAGCAGAGCCTTGTCGAGTATGTCTGCCCTGTTGGTCGCTGCAAGGATAATCACGCCTGAATTCGAGTCGAATCCGTCCATTTCCGTAAGCAACTGATTGAGCGTATTTTCCCTTTCGTCATTTGAAGAGAAGCCTACATTCTTTCCCCTTGCACGGCCTACGGCATCGATTTCGTCTATGAACACGATGCACGGAGATTTCTCCTTTGCCTGACGGAAAAGATCCCTTACACGGGAAGCTCCCACACCAACGAACATTTCTACGAAGTCCGATCCTGAAATCGAGAAGAAAGGCACATTAGCCTCACCGGCCACAGCTTTGGCTAGCAGGGTCTTGCCTGTACCCGGAGGCCCTACAAGAAGGGCTCCCTTGGGAATCTTTCCGCCAAGAGCGGTATATTTCTTCGGGTTCTTGAGGAAATCGACGATTTCCATCACTTCTTCTTTCGCCCCTTCGAGTCCGGCTACATCTTTGAAAGACACCTTGATATTCTCTTTTTCAGCCAGTTTTCCTGTCGACTTGCCGACACTGAAGATGCCGCCCGGACCTCCGTTGCCGTTCATTCCCCGGTTCATTCCCCTGAACATGAATACCCACATGAGGATCAGCAGCAGAGGGAACAGCAGCCATTCAAAGAGTGTGCTCCAGAACTTGCTGTCATTCTCTACCACCACTCTGAACCGGTCTGATTCAGGAAGCTGGGCGTTCAGTTCCTCGAATGTCTCTTCAGGGTTGAAACTGCCGGATACGAGAAATATGAAATGAGGGGATTTTTTCGGGACAACGCCGCCGAACTTGTCTGCATACTTTGCCAGACGGTCGGGTTTGATTGTAACCCTTCCTTCAAAATCGTTTCTGATAAACACGATTTCCTTGACATCACCTGACTTTATCTGTTCCTTGACGTCCGACCACTCTATTTTCTGAGGGTTGGCGCCTCCTTGATTGAAGAACATCCAGATGATTCCGAAAATCAGTATGATATAAAACCACGAAAAACTAAAAGATACCCGCATCGGTTTTCTCTTTTGCGGATTATTGCCTCCGTTCGAAGGCCTGTCATTTCCAGAAGTGTTCATTCTTGCTTGTCTGAATAATTTTTTAGGAGTTCGACTTTTCATCAGTGTACTCCTTTCTGTCAGCGTCGGCCCACAGATCCTCGAGTCTGTAAAAATCCCTGTACTGGGTCTGGAAAACATGTACGACGATATCGCCGTAGTCCAGAATTATCCACAAGGAATTCTCCCATCCCTGCGAACGCACAGGTTTCCTCCCGCAGTCGGCTATCATCCGCTCTTCGACATTATCAGCTATGGCTGAAACATTTGTAGTCGATTCTGCACTGCATACGATAAAGTAGTCGGAAATGGCAGTGCCGATTTTTTTCAGATCGAGGGAAACTACTCCGTTCCCTTTTTTCTCGAGCATTGCGTCAGCTATGACATCAAGTTCGTTTTTATGATTCATCTTTTGAAATTTCTTCTATTAAATTTGCAGTCGCAAATATACGCAAAATCCGCACCAATGAAAAATATAGCTGACATTATATGGTATGATACCATAGATTCCACTAACGATCAGGCCAAACGTATGCTCGGAACACTGTCCTGTCCGACTGCCGTAGCAGCCAGGGAACAGACTGCAGGACGCGGCCAGAGGGGCAATTCATGGAAAAGCGACGCCGGGAGCAACCTTACTTTCAGCCTGGTCCTGAAGCCCGGCGCAGGACTGCCTGAAAATATCCTTCCCGACTGCCAGTTTGTCATAAGCGAGGCGGTAGCCCTGGCCGTCAAGGATTTTCTGGAAACAGAAGGCATACATGCAAAAATCAAATGGCCTAACGATATTTATGTCTCGGACCGGAAAATCTGCGGCATTCTGATAGAAAACACTGTCAATGGCGGCAGGCTTGCAAGCAGCATAATAGGCGTCGGCCTTAATTTGAACCAAAAGAATTTCCCGCCGGAAATCCCGAATCCTGTTTCTCTATCTATCCTTACAGGAAAAACTTACCAGGCAGACAGTATTCTCCCCGGCTTAGCGGAGGCCGTCCTTTCCAGGCTCGCTAAAGCAGCGGAAGACAGCATGGAGCTCAGAGAAGCCTATATCGGCGCCATGTACCGTAAAGATATTGAAGCCAGGTATGTCGATACCAGGACAGATATGGAATTTTCAGGGATTATCCGCGGAATTTCCGACTCGGCGCTGCTGCTGGTAGAACTTCCGGACGGAAGGACAGAAAAATTTGCATTCAAGGAGATCGCCTATGTCATTTCATAGCCTTGACGACTGCTACGGGATCATCGGACTTGAACACTGCGCTTCCGGCAACCAGTATGTCCGCTCCGGCTGCAGCAAGCGCAGAAGAATTTGCCGGTGACACTCCCCCGTCGACCTCGATCCTGACATCGAGACCCCTTCTGTCTATTTCAGACTTTAGCGTTCTGATCCTTTCGTAGGTGGATTCTATGAATTTCTGGCCTCCGAAGCCTGCAAATACAGACATGACCAGAACGAAGTCACAGCAGTCCAGATACCTGAAAACCTTCTCCACAGGCATGTCTGGATTAAATGCTATTCCGGCTTTCATCCCGCACGAACGGATAAGTCCCATAACTGCAGAAGGATCTTCCATCGCTTCGAGATGCGCACTCAGCATAGCCGCGCCTGTTTTGGCGAACCGTTCCACATATTTTTCAGGATGGATTATCATCAGATGTGCATCCATCGGTTTGGAAGCCTTGGAAGCAATGGCTTCGACTACGGGAAAACCGTAGGAAATATTCGGTACCAGGACTCCGTCCATTATGTCGAGATGGAATATGTCTGCGCATGAATTGACGGTCTCTACATCCTTTTCCAGATGCAGGAAATCCGCGGAAAGCATTGAAGGGGCAATCAGTGGCATATCTGTTCTGTTTATTTCGGGTCGCTGTATGTAAGAATCACGTCGTCAAGGAGTTCTACGAACTTGTCCAGCGACTTGAGATCGAGTCTTTCTCCGGGAGCATGGACTCCTCTGAGGGTCGGCCCGAAAGATATCATGTCAAGATCAGGATATTTGTCCAGGAACAGGCCGCATTCAAGCCCTGCATGGATTGCCCTGACGACAGGTTCCGTAGAAAAAAGCTTCCTGTATGAGTTTTCACAGACTTTCAGGAGTGCGGAATCCATATTGGGCTTCCAGCCCGGATATTCAGATTCATGGGTAACCTTTGCTCCCGCCAGAGCAAAGCATGCTTCTACTTTCGCTGCGGCATATTGCCTTTCAGAAGTAACTGAAGATCTCTGGCTTGTTCCGATTCTGACAATGCCGTCGGAGGACATCTTGACCGAAGCCAAATTGGATGAAGTCTCCACCAAGCCAGGTATGTCCATACTCATGGCAAGAACTCCGTGAGGGGCGGCAAACAACGATCTTATTAGAGCTTCTGCGGTTTTGCTCTCGACTGCCTCTTCGATCTGGCCTGCCAAAGTGGAAACGCTTACTGAAATCCCGGAGTCTGAAACTGCAAATTCCTGTTTCAGTACCTGACCGAAAGTCTCGAACCTTGAGGTTGTCGCCGATGGATCGGCAACAGCGATCACCGCCTCGGCTTCCCTGGCTATCGCATTGCGTTTGTTGCCTCCGTTGATGCTGCAGAGCTCGAAACCGTAAGGAAGTTCATTGTAAAGGAACCTGGCAAGCTGCTGTACTGCATTACATCTCCCTTTATCTATATCATCTCCGCTATGACCACCCAATCCATTGAATATCTTAATTTTTAACAAATGTGTTTTGGGTGATAACTTTTTTGTTTTATACTCAAAGACAGCTGTCGTATCTACTCCTCCGGCACATCCTACGAAAAGTTCTCCTTCATCCTCCGAGTCGAGATTGATAAGTATTTTTCCTGAGATGAAATCCGGCTCAAGAGCATTCGCTCCGTCAAGTCCCGTCTCTTCCGAAACGGTGAACAGACATTCTATCCTGCCCGTAGGTGCAGGATCTTCAAGAGCCGCAAGGGCCGCTGCCATGCCGATACCGCAGTCCGCCCCGAGCGTCGTCTCTTTCGCTATCATCCAACCGTCTTCAATTACATATTTGATCGGGTCTTTTGAAAAATCATGTTCAACTCCTGAATTCTTTTCACATACCATGTCCGAATGACTCTGAAGGACCAATACCGGTACATTTTCTTTACCTTTTGCCGCATCCTTGATGATCAGGACATTGCCGACCTTGTCTGTCTTGCACTGGAGTGAGCGGGAAGAAGCGAACTGCTGCAGATATCCGATGATCTGCTCTTCATGCCCGGACTCGCGCGGAATCCGGGTGATTTCCTTGAAAATTTCAAGTACCCTGTCTGATTTCATATGTGATTATATTTGTAGCAGCCTACCTGACAGGAACGAGCATCTTCTCGATGTCAGACACGTACTGCTTGAAACTCTTGTCTGTAGACATCAGATCCGATACCGTAGTGCAGGCATGCAGAACGGTAGCATGATCTTTTCCTCCCAGTTCGGCACCTATTGTGGCAAGCGAACAGTTCAGCAGGTTCCGGCTCATATACATGGCGATCTGCCTGGCCTGTACTATCTGGCGCTTTCTGGATTTGGAGAGCAAAGTGTCTCTGGTAATATTGAAATATTCGCAGACAGCCTTCTGCACCTTGTCTATCGTTATATCGCTCTCCCGCTCTCCTACAATGTTTTCAGTGATATGTTCCGCCATTTCTACCGTCACTTCCTTGTGAGCAAGAGTGGCATTGGCTATAAGGGAAATCAGTGTACCTTCAAGTTCACGGAAATTCGATGATATCCGGGTGGCGAGATAAATGAGTACGTCATCGCTTATGGAAACGCCTTCCCTGAAACTTCTTGCCTTGAGCATGGCAAGCCTTGTAGAGAAGTCCGGTCTGGTAAGCTCCACTGAAAGTCCCCACTTCAGTCTCGAGAGCAGGCGCTCTTCAAAGTTCTGCAGGTCTACAGGAGGCCTGTCGGAAGTAAAGATCAGCTGCTTGCCAGACTGGTGAAGATGATTGAATATATGGAAAAACGCGTTCTGCGTTCCAGGAGAAACGAGTTCCTGGATATCATCCACTATCAGAACATCCATCTTCATATAGAATGCCAGGAAATCGACAAGCTTGTTCTTGACATTGACAGCATCCATGTACTGGGTCTTGAACCTGTTTGCAGGAACGTACAGTACGACAAGCTCTGGATGCTTCTCTTTAATGGCGATACCTATCGCCTGGGCCAGATGTGTCTTTCCCAGTCCCGGTCCGCCGAAAAGGAACAATGGGTTGAACGGCGTTTTTCCCGGGGCGTCTGAAATGCTTTCCCCGGCAGTTATGCCCATCTTGTTGCATTCTCCTTCGACAAGATTGCCGAAGCAATAGACGGGATTGAGCTGCGGATTTACCTGAATCCTGTGAGTGGCTGTTCCAGGATATACGAGCGGGCCCGGATTTGCGGCCTGGGTATATGAACCGGAAATGTTGATGGCCTTGTTGACCGGAGCATGACCATGAGCGGCAGGATATGTCATGGCAGGCTGTACCTTGACAGGCCTGACCATATACTGGAGCTTGGCCCCGGCACCCAATTCCCTTTTCAGGGTCTTTTTGAGTACATCAAGAAAACACTCTTCGAGATACTCGCGGAAAAACTCGGTCGGAACTTCTACAGTCAGGGTCGACTCTTCCAAAGAAACAGGCCTGATAGGCTTGAACCATACCGTAAACTGCTGTGGCTCGACTATCTGTTCGATAATCTGAAGACAGCGGTTCCATACGAGTATGTGTTTTTCCGAAAGCATCTTGATTGGTTCAGGTTATTTATTACAGTAAATTCTCAAAACGGTTACAAAGGTGGGGAAAAAAATCTTATAAATTTTTCGAATAGCTATTGTAAATTCAGTTTTTTTTACTTTAAAAATTTTGACTTCCCGGGTTTTGTATTGATTTATAATTAACTGTTATTCAATAAATTATAATAAGAAAATATTTACAAACCCCAAGTAATCACATGTATAACAATTTTGAATAATTCTAAATTGAAAATAACCGGCCAAAAGCCTTATACTCGCCTAAAACACAGATATTCTGATATATTTTTTAGGATTTTCCTGTATTTTTTTCAGAAGACTGTCCGCTTCTTCAACCAAAGACGAGACGGATTCATAAATCTCGTCTTCCGATAGCAGCCTGCCGAAAGTTCCCTCAGGATTCCGCATGCTTTCCAAAAGCTCCTTGAAAGAAACCGCCAGTCCTTCGATATCGGATCTGCTCAGAGCCGCAGTTACGGTATTGACATCCGACATCGATTTGTCTGCCTTTACGGCGATTGAATCCAGCTTGCCGCCAAGCTGCGTCAGATTGTCGATGAACAGGCCGAGTTCTCCGGACCGGTCCCCTACTGCAGATGATATTTTTTCAGCTTCTGCGACAGTACGTTCCAGATTCTGTAATATGGAGGCGATGCCGTCCCTGTTTTCCCGGCTGAGTACGGAATTTACCGAAGATGTAACAGAATCGAGGTTCTCGACCATATCGGAAACCCTTGAAAGAAGAGGCGTGATCTGTTCGGCGACACTCGCAAGCATATCAGGCTGCACGTCGGAAGCCAGGCTGTCTCCATCGGATACGTTCCCGGCGGATTTCCCCTGATCTATCCTTATTGCCTTCCCTCCCATGATGTCGCGGCTGTATATGGTCATCTTTGAATCCGCAGGGATACGGAATTTCTTTAGCACGGAACAAATGACATCGAAACGGTCGGTTTCAGGATTATATTCTACGGAAGATACGTTTCCTGCCTTATATCCTTTTATATAGACAGGATCAGACGGAACAAGTCCTTCTACGTTGTCATACGAAGCGGCTATCGATATTTCCCTGTTGAAAATATCCTTGCCTCTCAGAAAATTGATGACGAAAAAAGAAACCGCCAGAACGGTCAGGACAAAACATCCTATCTTGAATTCTCTATTAAGTTTCATTGGACAACCTTTATTTCAGACATGAATCAAAAAACAATTTTCAACGGCGCGAAACCTTTCCGTTCTCCACTTTGACGACAAAAGCCCCGGGGAACTTCCTGGATACGGACTTAAGGTCCGACCGGACTTCTTTTTCCGAAGAGGACACACATACAATATATTTATAGATATCCCCTTCCTTTATCACTACAGGAGTATAGCCGTTGAAGGATTTGTCCGTCAGCGGCACTTCCCGTCCGATAGCCATGATCTGTATTCCATAGCTGGACATACCGGCAATGGTGGAACTTGCCTGAGGCGATGCTTCGACCTTTGTCAGGCTCTGGGCGGAAAGGTCCAGGCTGCTGTCGTATTTCGTCTTGAATTTCCTGAAGGCATTGAACAGCCTCCCTGCAATCTGGTCGCGGCCTTTTTCGGATTTCAGCACCTTAAGGTCGGCCGAATTCGAAATGAATCCCAGTTCAAGCAGCACGGACGGCATCGAGGTTTTCCACAGGACGAAAAAGGGATCCTGGGAAATACCTCTGTTTCTGGTTATCGGGCCTCCTTCCATCGACTGGATCACGTCGCCTGCAAACAACAGGCTCTGCTCGTAATAGGCATTCTGCATCAGGTTGAAGAAAATGAATGATTCCGGATCATCGGGGTCGAAACCTTGATAGTTAGTAGAATAGTCGTCTTCCAGCAGGATTACGGAGTTTTCCCTGCGGCAAAGCTCCATGTTGCCTTTGAACAGATCGCTGTCCTTGCCGCTGGAACGTCCGAATATGTGCGCGGAGAATCCGCTCGGGGAAACGCTGTTGTTGGCGTTAATATGAATGGAGATGAAAAGGTCCGCATGGTTCCTGTTGGCTATGTCCGCCCTTTCGTTCAAAGTCAGGTACCTGTCGGAGAGCCTCGTATAATAGACTTTCACATCCGGATATTCGGACTTTATCTTCTGCCCCAGCAGCTTGGCTATTGAAAGAGTCAGGTTCTTTTCATATGTCCTTCCGTCCTTGCTTACGCATCCGGCATCCTTTCCTCCGTGTCCGGGGTCTATGACCACTGTCCCGAGTTTAGGCCTTTTTTCTCCTTGCGCGGCAGATACGGCCGGGAATGCCGAAAAGGTCAGGATTACAGCGCAAAAAGCTGCCGATATATATTTTAAATCCATAATAGGCTATCTGTGTTTTGCTATTTTTGAAATTAGTGTTACTTTTGCATCTTGCAAAAATATGAAAAATTTGCGGAATAAGTATATATCTATGGAGAAGCTGATATTCGGGTTGATTTTCTTCCTGCTTATCAGCTCATTCAGTGTATCATCCCAGGACGACAGGCGTTCAAGGCGCAACAGATTGAGAAACAGGCCTCTTGTAGAACAGCCGGTTAAAGATACCATACAGCTTTCGGATTCCGCAAGGGCAGCAAGGGATTCCATCGCGTTGGCTGATTCCGTAGCAAGGGCCGATTCGGTGGAGCTTCTCGGGAAGAGTTCTCTCGAAAGACCTGCATTCTCTACGGCCAAAGACTCCATCATCGAAGACTTTTCCAACGGGAAAAGGATGATATACTATTACGGCGATGTCACCGTTACGTACGGCAACATGAAGCTTTCCGCCGATTATATGGAATATGACCTGCAGACCCAGACCGTATTCGCAAGGGGCACGAAAGACTCTACCGGAACGATAAAAGGCCTCCCGAAAATGGAAGATAACGGCAAGACCTACGAAATGGAGGAGGTCCGGTACAATTTCGATACCCGCAAGGCTCGCATCACCAACATGGTGACCCAGGAGCAGGAAGGCATCCTGCACGGAAAGAACATCAAGATGATGCCGGACCAGTCCATCAATATCACAAAAGGCAAATACACTGTCTGCGACTGCGAGCACCCTCATTACTATCTGCACCTTACCGCAGCGAAAGTAATGACCAAACCTTCGCAGAAAACGGTTTTCGGACCGGCCTATCCTGTTGTGGAAGACGTGCCTATGTTTCCGGTAGTACTTCCGTTCGGATTCATACCGAAGCGTCCGGACAGGGCCACGGGCCTCCTGATGCCGACTTTCGGAGAAGAAAGCGCCCGAGGCTTCTACCTCAGGGATATGGGCATGTATTTCGTTCTGGGAGACTACTTCGACCTGTCGCTGACAGGAGACATATATACGCTGGGGTCATGGGCGGTAGACCTTAACTCCAGATACAAGGTCAATTACAAGTTCAGCGGAAACCTTTCGGTCACATATTCCAACGACCAGACAGGCGAACGGGGAAGTACGGATTTCTTCCAGACAAGGAACTTCGGAATCAGGTGGAGCCATTCCCAGGATTCCAAGGCCCGTCCGGGAACCTCATTCAGCGCATCGGTCAATTTCTCCAGCCCGTCCAACAACAAGTACAACTCCTCTTCCGTGACCGAGGCCCTGCAGAACCAGATTTCGTCTTCGATATCCTATTCTAAAAACTGGAACGGCAAAATGAACCTGTCTATCAATGCTCTGCACAGCCAGAACTCGAGAGACAGCTCCTATGCCTTCACATTGCCTAACCTTACATTTTCCGTGAGCAGGTTCTATCCTTTCAAAAGGAAAAACAGGGTCGGCAAGGAAAAGTTCTATGAACAGTTCTCTCTCGGATACAGCACGACTCTTCAGAACAAGATAAATTTCAAGGCCTCCGAATTCAACAAGCCCGGTTTCTGGGACAAGTTCCAGAACGGTATGACGCATAATTTCCAGATAGGCCTTCCTAATTTTTCCTTGTTCAAGTATATCAATGTGACTCCGAGCATTACATACGGAATGAACTGGCTTTTCAACAAGACGGAAAGGTATTACAACCCGGAGACAGACCGTGTGGAAGAACGTGAAGGCGGCCAGTTCAGCACTTTCGGCACCACCCATAACTATTCCGGAAGCCTGTCGATGAATACCAGACTTTACGGTATGTTCAATTTCGGCAGGCACAGGAAAATCCAGGCGATAAGGCATGTCGTCTCCCCCAGCCTATCCTTTTCTTTCAGTCCTGAAAAAGGCACATATTTCAACGGCTGGAGAACACTCACATATACGGACAAGGACGGAGTACAGCACAGTGAAGACTATAACATCTATGCCGGCCAGATTTATTCCGCTCCGGGAAAAGGCAAGACGGCGAGCATGAGCCTTTCTATCGGCAATAACCTGGAAGCCAAGGTCAGGGACTTGCGCGATACTACGGGAGCCGGAACGAAAAAAATCAAGCTTATAGACCAGCTGAACCTTTCGACAGGATATAATTTCCTTGCGGATTCATTGAACCTCAGCAATATAGGCATTACGATGTCTACTTCCGTCTTCGGAAAGGTCGGCATCAGCGCCAACGCCAATTTCGATCCGTACGCCGTCGATGAGCGCGGCCGTAAAATCAACAAGTTCAATGTGCAGACCGAGGGCTGGACCAAGCCGCTCCGCCTGACGAATGCAAGTGCATCCGTATCATATTCTTTCTCAGGAGAAGGCAAGATCAACGGCAACGACGGTTCAGGAGGAAGCGGAAATCCCGCAGACAACTATATGAGGGTATATTATCATCCGGTGACAGGAGAATACATACCGGGTGGATGGCTCTATTATATGAACCCGAACGCTCCGTGGTCTGTGAACATCAATTATTCGTACGCATACAGCAGAAGCTATCAATATTCCAATGACCATCTGATCACCAACCACAGACATACCCAGACATTGGGCTTGTCCGGCAATGTAAAGATTACCCCTTCCCTGTCCATAAACCTCACGACAGGATTCGATCTTATGGCCATGAAAATGACCACTACGCAGCTTACTGCGCAGTATGACCTGCATTGTTTCAACATTTACGTATCATGGGTGCCTAACGGGCAGTGGGAATCCTGGAGTTTCAGGATTTCGGCCAATGCGGCAGCTCTTGCCGATCTGTTGAGATTCAAGAAAAGCAGCAGTTACTGGGACAATAATTTTTAGAGAAAATTGTTTTTCAGATTATTTTACCTATATTTGCACGGTCTGAGCGGTATTTCCGCATTTTTCCGGTCCGGCAAGACCATTTTTCCCAGATATACATATCAGATTTTTTACATAACATTAAAATATGCATAAGATTTTCGAGCTGAAAGAAATGGATGACGAGAAACTCTACAGTATAGCAGAAGAACTCGGCATCAAAGGGGCGAAAAAGAAAGACAAGGATTCTCTCATTTACGACATTATGGACAAGGAAGCCGTACTGGATTCGCAGAAGGCTCCGGAAAAAACGGCAAAAAAAAGAGGCAGACCGCGTAAAACTGCTGTAGCGCCGCAGGAACAGCCTGCAGAGCAGGAGACAAAGACTCCTGAAGCATCTGCCACCACTGAGGAAAAAACGCCGAAAAAACGTGGCCGCAAACCAAAAGCGGCACAGCAGCCTCAGCAGGAAAACCAGGTCCAGCCGGAATCCAGGCAGGCCGAACAGGCCCCGCAGGGAGACGAATCGCAGAATAACGAACAGTCAAAGGATATTAACCGCGGGCACAGGACCAGAATCCAGAAGCAGGATGTCCAGCAGAAAGCCGAAAACCCGCAGAAACCTTCCGATATACAGAAAAAGAACGATCTTCCGCAGAAAAGCGAAAATCAGGTCCAGAATACAGCCGAACAGGAAAACCAGCAGCATCAGGGCGTAAGGCAGCAGATATCCCAGATACGGGACAGGAAAGAAAGACTGCAGTTCATGCAGAGAAGCGCCCAGCAATACCAGCCTCAAAGGCAGCTGCCTCCACAGCAGCCCAAGATAGAATTCGAAGGTGTGGTAGAAGCTACAGGAGTCCTCGAAATCATGCCTGACGGCTACGGTTTCCTGCGTTCTTCCGACTATAATTACCTCAATTCCCCTGACGATATCTACGTTTCGCAAGGGCAGATCAAATCGAATGCACTGAAGACCGGCGATACCGTAACCGGAGAAATCAGGCCGCCTAAGGAAGGCGACAAATATTTTCCTTTGGTAAGAATCAAATATATCAACGGACGTACTCCCGAGTTCATTCGCGACAGGGTTCCGTTCGATTTCCTTACACCGCTGTTCCCTAATGAAAAATTCACCCTGCTCGGCAACGGACACAATGACCTGTCATGCCGTGTCGTAGATATGTTCACGCCTATAGGCAAAGGGCAGCGCGGACTTATAGTGGCTCAGCCGAAAACGGGTAAGACCATGCTTCTCAAATCCATAGCCAATGCTATAGCAGACAATCACCCGGAAGCATATCTTATCGTCCTGCTGATAGATGAAAGGCCGGAAGAAGTGACCGACATGGCCCGCAGCGTAAAGGCGGAAGTGGTGGCTTCGACATTCGACGAGCCTGCCGAGAGACATGTCAAGGTAGCCAATATGGTGCTTGAAAAAGCAAAGCGAATGGTTGAATGCGGTCATGATGTGGTAATTTTCCTGGATTCAATCACCAGACTTGCAAGGGCATACAATACAGTCCAGCCGGCTTCCGGAAAGGTCCTTTCAGGTGGAGTAGACGCCAATGCTCTCCATAAGCCTAAAAGATTCTTCGGTGCGGCAAGAAACATAGAGAACGGCGGTTCGCTCACCATTCTGGCCACTGCCCTTACCGATACAGGGTCAAAAATGGATGATGTCATATTCGAGGAATTCAAAGGAACCGGCAACATGGAACTGCAGCTCGACAGGAAGCTTGCCAACAAACGTATCTTCCCTGCCGTCGATGTCACTCTGAGCAGTACGCGCCGCGATGACCTTCTGTATACCCAGGAACAGAGCAACAGGATATGGATCCTGCGCAATTACCTTGCCGACATGACATCGGTAGAGGCTATGGAATTCCTTAAGGACAGGATGGAAAAGACAGTCTCCAACGAAGAATTCCTGATAACAATGAACGGAGACAAACTGAAATAATGGAAACGGAGAAACATCCGCTTGAACCTTTTTTACCGGAAGCTGCCAGGTTGCTGATGCTTGGCAGCTTTCCGCCTAAAAAGGAGAAATGGTCCATGGATTTTTTCTATCCGAATTTCATAAACGACATGTGGAGGATATTCGGAATAGTGTTTTTCCATGACAGGAATCATTTTATCGCGTCTGACGGAAAACATTTCGACAAAGAAAAGATAGTCTCTTTCTGCCGGGAAAAAGGAATTGCCCTGTTCGACAGCGCAACTGAAATAATCCGCATGAAAGACAACGCATCGGACAAATTCCTCGAAATAGTCTCCCCTGCAGATCTGGATTCATTATTGGAGAAGATACCATTGTGCGGCAGTATTGTTACCACGGGAGAAAAGGCGACAGACACGGTATGCAGAATATTCGGATGCAATAAGCCCAAGACCGGAGAATCTGCATTGCTGACCATAGGACAGGATAGAAAACTGGCGTTCTACAGAATGCCGTCATCTTCGAGGGCATATCCAATGCCGATAGACAGAAAAGCTGAAATCTATAAAGCCATGTTCATGGAAGCAGGAATCTTATGATTGACCTGTTTAGCGTTGGGTACAAACAAAAAAAATGAGCGTCGCCGCCTCACGCGGGGATCACTCATACTAACCACATAATTAATAACACTAAAACTAATAACCAATAAGTCGAGGTGCCAAGCAGAATCGAACTGCTGTGCATGGTTTTGCAGACCATTGCCTAACCACTCGGCCATAGCACCTTATTTC
>JADIMH010000024.1 GCA_017694885.1 Candidatus Cryptobacteroides faecipullorum
TGAGCAGATAAACATCACGCCTGTCCGCAAGACGACATTCATCTTCGCCAAGCTGATTCCCTACTGGATCATGGGACTCATAGTGCTGTCCATCTGCATGCTGCTGGCCTGGGCCGTGTACGGGCTGTCGCCGCACGGAGGCATCTGGACCGTCTACCTGTTCTCCCTCCTTTTCATCTTCGCCCTTTCCGGATTCGGGCTGGTGGTTTCCAACTACTCCGACACCATGCAGCAGGCCATGTTCGTCATGTTCTTCTTCATACTGGTTTTCATGCTGATGAGCGGACTGCTCACCCCCATATCCTCCATGCCCCGGTGGGCGCAGGTCATCACCTGGCTGAACCCTCCGAGATACTTCATCGAGATGATGAGAGGGGTCTATCTGCAGGGATGCTCTTTAGCAGACCTCAGCCACCAGCTTCTGGCATTGCTGGGCTTTGACGTTTTCTTCGGCACTTGGGCCGTCATGAGCTACAGGAAGACATATTAAAAAGGATATTTTTTTGCATATAGAAGAATTTACTAGCTGGTAGAATATCAATAACATTTTGTATTGAGAAATATTTGTGGGCAAATGCGACAGATAAAACACATACAGGATTATGAAAAATTCAGGTCGATACTTGCCGGAAAACTTATTGACGGAAATAAGTTCTGGTCATACGACCGGGAGTCTGTCCTACGCAATATTTCTGATGAAGATACAATAGAGAATACCCTCATATATCTTGATATAGATGATATAAACATTTTGTTTAGAATATACCCGATAAAGGAAATCAAAAAAGTCTGGGCCATGACAATGGCTTTGCAGGACAATCGCTACAAAGATTTGAACCGGTTCATAGCCGGCTGTTATTTCGGTGTAAAGAATCCGGATTCATACGTGAGGAGAGTCAGGTTACATGAGTTGAACAATAGGTGCCGATGACCGGTATTACAGATAATATAGAAAAGATTTTACCCGTCCTTTCAGAAGCCGAGTGTCTGAAAGGTTGGACTTTGGTCGGGGGCACTGCTCTTGCTATACAGATAGGCCATCGTGAAAGTGAGGATCTTGATTTCATGAAATGGAATTTCAAAGGCGACTGTTCCGTTGACTGGCCCGCGATAAGAAAGGAACTTACTGCAATCTTCGGCAGCGAGCCAGAAATGGGTTTGCTGGGACATGATCAGGTTCAGTTTTTCGTAAATGGTGTCGAACTGTCTTTTTTTATAGCGGATTGCCGGATGTCGATGCAGTGCGGATTGAACAATTTTTCAGGACTGAAATCGCTTCAGAGTTGGAAAGTTCAATGAAAAAGAAATGAGAAACTTGTGGCAGCACTTTGAGCGGACAAGACGAATTTTTGTCGCAAGTTGGCGCGAAACAGTGAAATTCATCAGGAGGACTTAAAGAATTTGTAGTTGCTCCTATAAAAGACCAGCCTTGCACGACATCATGCAAGGCTGGTGGTCTTATTTTTATGCTGCGTTTTTACTCTTCAGATGTTTCCAGTGTGACTGGACCGGTATAAGTGGTGAATATCCCGTACCCGTTCATGTCGTAGAGCTTTACGTCTAAAGTATAGTCACCGTTGCTCTCCTTTGTGATGGTGATGCTGCCGGAATCTACAGTAGCGTCATACGAGTATGAGTCTTTCTCGAAGTAGTAGCTGCCCTCGATGTAGCCTTCCTTGGAGTCCTGCCATCCCTTTACGACAGTACCGGGCTGCATGGAGGATCTTACCTCGTAGGTACCTTCCATATTGTCCGGGAAGTCGGCCATATCCCCGATCTGCAGGTAAAGTCCCAAGCGGGTCTCGGCCCCGTAGTATGTCGACTCTGCCTGAATCGCTAAAAATACAGTAGCAGCATTGTCGTCAAACTGTGTAAGTCCCTCTTCCCAGTACGCACCTGTGGCCTCGAAGCTGACATCTCCGGTGAGGCGGGAGAACGGCTCTCCAAGTTCAGGGTCGGGAACGTATTCCTCATACGTCAGGTCATAGGTAGTCACATCGGTCGTGATGACTCCTGCGTAGTATCCGAAGACATATACTACATAATCTCCGGAACCGTATATGTCAAATGTCTCGAAGAAGTTACGCTGCCCTGTCCCTGAGCAGACCAGTACATCCAGCCATGCGGAATTGACTTCCACATACTCGCGGGCAAGCGCCAGCGGAGACTCGTACTGCTCAAATGCATCTTTGGGCACCATATGGAACAGATAAGGATCATCATTTGACGGCTCGACTTTTACAATGGTCTCGCTGGGGGAGTCGCTGTATCTGGATACGGTGAAAGTGTTGTCGGACATCTCTACTTCTCCCGTTGTGTACATCTCAGACATGGCGACCTCCGTGGTCAGTGTCGCGGACATATCCACACCGAAAGCAAGGCAGTATACGTCAGTCTTTTCATTGAATCCGTCAAAGAGAACAGTGTCCTGTCCGGTTACTGTCTGGTCATTGTACAGGGCTTCGAATGACTCGTATCCGTAATCGGCAAAAGAGACGGTCCATAACTCGACTGTGGCAAGTGCTGCGGCGGTGATGTCGCTCATGTATTTATCCTCGTAAACCGTTCTGGGAATAGCCGTCCAGAAATACCGTAGGTTCGGGTCGTCGGGAGAGATGGCGACCTGTATGGATGCAGGAGTGGTGTTCAGTAGTTCAAATGTAAAATCCGTGCTTACCTCGGTGGCTGTGGAGTCGTCCTGTGTCGGGTCCTCCGGCTCAGGTGTTACAGCGTTGTCCTTCTGGCAGGAGATGGCAGCGAAAAAGAGCGTAATACAACTAAGAAGCGCAAAGATCTGTAGTTTTTTCATAAATGTTGGAATTAAAATAACAACTGTCAAATTGACAAATATATGAAAATTTCATAAAAAGGAAATATTTGTGAAAGAAAAATGTAACGAAGGTGAAATATCGCTGCGGTAGTTTTGCGGCCGTAAACAGATACAGGTATGCATAGGAAATTGACAGCGGCGCTCGCCGCATCAGCCGCAGCTCTCCTGAGCCTGTCTGTTCCGGTCTCCGGGCAGATGAGGGATTCGGTAAGTCTGACATCGGACGGCAATGAATCAAAAGCAAGTGTGTATTTCAAGGACGGCAAGTTCAACGT
>JADIMH010000025.1 GCA_017694885.1 Candidatus Cryptobacteroides faecipullorum
GGCTTACATTATGGTAAAGAAGATGCGGCGAACTTCGGATCGGAGACGGACAGGGTCGGCGATCAGGGCACGGAGAGCGTCCAGGCGGGCGGCGTTGTCACTCCATGGAATCCAGAGTTTCAGGTAGCCTCCGTAACCGTATTTGGTTTTCAGATGTTCTTCAGCACGAACTATCTGTTCCTCCGGTTCCATTTCCGGATAGCGGCTCTGCCCGTACTGGAGAGTACGGCGGATGATAGTTTCCGCATCAATGACGCGGTCAGCTTCAGCGACCATCTTCCCATATATGGAACGTGGCTCCGATTTTCCAGAAGCCCTGTGGTCTTCCGCTGCCTGTGCTATGGTTTCTATCTGCCTGTCATCAAACCACTTCCGTAGCCGCTCATCGGAACGGATGATTTTCCCCGAGTCCAGATGGTGGTTCTCCCTGCCGTTAACAAGCCCCAGATCATGGCATGCTGCAGCCATCAGCAGGACTTCCTGATCCATGCCCTTCTTTACATCTTCCGGGGCTCGGCTGTAAAGCTCCATTGCCTGCGACATTACAGTCATGACATGGTCGCGGCGATGAGCAGGATCGAACCCATCGTATCGCGGAACTATTTCCGCGTCAATGAAACCGATAATCTCCTGTCTTATCATATTATGAAAAGTACGGCACAAATGTAAAATATTTCAGAAACTGTTTCAAATAATATTTATATTTGCAGTACTATTAAACTAATACAGTGTTTATCTTATGACATACAAACTTCTGACAGTCTTTTTTCTGATAGCCGCTGTTTTCTCAGCTTCTGATGCGGCATCGGCACAGCAGACACACATCCTTAAAGGAAACATCGTAAATCAGGACGGCAAGGCTGTCGAATACGTTGCTGTCGGGATACCGGGAAGCGGGATAGGGGCCATTTCTTCGGCAGACGGAAGGTTCAGGCTGGAAATCCCTGACGGTACGGCAGACACTCTGGAGTTCCACCATGTTTCATACCTGACCGGACTGGTCCCGGCTTCGGAGTATAACGGGACTGACAGTCTCACTGTCACACTGGTTCCGGCAGAATTACAGGAAGCCGTAGTCCTGGGGGCCGATTCCAAAGAAAAGACACTGGTCAACAAAGGGGCGAGATTCCCTGCGGCATACGGGGTATACACGCCGGACATGACCGGCAATGAAATAGGCTCGACCGTAAAAGTCAGGCACAGGTTCCAGATAAAGGAATTCAATTTCAAGGTCGCTGTCAACACCATCGAGGAATGCAAGGTCAGCCTGAATGTATATAGAATTACCGAAGGCATTTTCAGAAATATCATGACAGTCCCCCTCTATATAGACATCAGGACATCAGCAAGGCCGGTATCATACAGAGCGGTTCCGTCCGCTACAATGATCCTTGAGCCAGGAGAATATTTTGTAAGTCTGGCTTTTGTAGACTGCTCCGACCGGTCAAAAGCAGAATGGAATGAGGCCAAGGACCTTACAGGAAAAGCATACATGGAAAAAATTAACGAAAACAGACTGGAGTTTCCTCTGTACTTCAAATCCGGCTACTGCCGCGACACTGTCCTCGGGGAAATCGTGAAGTCCCCGTTCAACATGGGGCTTATCGTCTCCGGTCTGGAATACAGGGACAAATGACTGTAAACACTGTAAAGAAGTTTTACAGTGTTTACAGCGGAGTGTAAAGAAATTTTACACTCCGCTGTTTTATTGCAAATTGTATCATTGTGATATTCAATATCTTAAAACCACAGGCACGAATAATGTCATATTCTGGCACGTCAGATTGAAATACCTATAGAATGGAAAAAGGAAAAATATTCATAGCTGCGGCGGTTTCAGCATTGATGGCAGCATTTCCGGCCAAGTCTTCCGGACAGGTGATGACCCTGAAGGACTGTATGGAATACGCCACCTCCAATTCTACAAAGCTGAGGATACAGCAGGCCACGAATGACGATAACCAGGTTGCACGCAGGGATGCCATACTGGCAGCGTTCACACCTACAGTCAGCGGACAGGGCCATGTCTATTATAATTTCGGAAGAGCAATCGACCCTGAAAGCAATACCTATATCTCCACGACTTCTTTCAACAACGCATATTCAGTTTCGGCAGGCATAAATCTTTTCAACGGATTCCAGGCCGTCAACAACCTGCGCATAACCAAGACAGCCAAGGCAATGGGAATCAGCCAGGAACAGCAGATTGAAGACCAGGTCTGCCTGGCAACCATCGAAGCATACTACAATGTCGTCTACTATAGCCGGCTGGCAGATATACTTTCTGACCAGGTCAGGACAGCACAGGAAGCCCTGCATCTTGCCAGAAGGCAGGAGGAACTCGGACAGAAAGGCTATGCGGACGTAGTGCAGATGGAAGCGGACCTGTCTGACCGGGAATATGACCTGATAACAGCCAGGAACAGCCTGGAGGATGCCTATATCACACTGAAAGACGTAATGTTCTGGCCTATAACCGATTCTCTTGCTATCGACACGTCATCTGCAGAAGAAGGCAACGAGCTGTACCTACTGACCGACGAGAACAATCCGGCTGATATAATCGGCAACGCCATGAATACCCTCCCGGGCATTTCCATCGCCAGAGGCAATATGGAAAACGCCAGGCTCGAACTCAGGACCGCCAGATGGCAGCTCTCCCCTACTCTCTCATTATACGGCGGATGGTCAACCAGTTACTATACTTATCCCGGACAGGCAGGATATACTGCCGACCCGTTCTGGCACCAGTTCCGGAACAACGGTGGAGAATATCTGCAGCTGTCGCTTTCAATCCCGATATTCGACCGGCTGTCCAGACATTCGGACATAGCACGCAAGAAAAACGCATACAAACGGGCGACTGCAGAATATGAACAGAAAGTGAGAGAAGTGGAGGCGGAAGTGCTGAGGGCGATAAAAGACCGCGACGGTGCCGAATCCGCTTATTTCCAGGCAGAAAAGCGTGCAAACGTACAGGAAGAGGCATTCAGCCTCAACAGCAGGAAATTCGAGCTGGGGCTGATTTCATCGATCGAATACAAGACAGCTTCCGAGAGCTATCTGAAGGCAAAGGCCGAAAGGCTCAACGCCCTGCTGCAGTTCTACCTGAAAAAACATGTAGTCTCATACTACAACGGAATATCATATATAGACCAATTCTGACCCGTACCCTACAGGCTGTCGCGAAGCGACCGGGCGGATAAAAAACAGAATATAAAAAGCATTGGATATGGAAAACGAGACAATGGACAGGAAAATAGAGAAGACGACCGGATGGAGGGTGGCTTTTACAAAAAAAGCGCTCCCGTATTGGGGCGGAGCCCTATTTCTGGCTTTGGTCCTCTGGCTGGTGTTCAGGGACGATTCTTCCACTCTCCGCGTTGACGGACAGACCCTTACGATAGGGAATGTTACAGAAGGAGAATTCAACGACTACATCCGAATCAGCGGTCAGGTGCAGCCTATGACGACTATTCAGATCAGCCCGCTCGAAGGCGGTGTCGTAGAGGAAATCATCCGGGAGGAAGGCAGCCAGGTGAAGAAAGGAGACGAGATACTGAGGATGAGCAACGAGAACCTCGACCTGCAGATCCTCAACTCGGAAGCGGAACTTGCCGAGAAAGAGAATCTTCTGCGTAACACCATGATTTCCATGGAGCAGGAAAAGCTCAGCGTCAGACAGGAAAAGCTCCAGCTGCAGATGGAAGTGCGCAGGAACAAGCGTGCCTACGAGCAGCAGAAAGCCCTCTATGACGAGAAACTGATAGCACGGGAAGAATGGCTGAAGGCCGAAGAGGACTATCTCCTGAGTCTGGACAAGCTGGAACTGGTGAAGAACAAGGAAATCCAGGACAGCCTCTACAGGAC
>JADIMH010000026.1 GCA_017694885.1 Candidatus Cryptobacteroides faecipullorum
GAGATGCTCCAACTTGTAAGCATCTCACTTACAGAAACTATCTGCCTAAAAGACCTCTTTGCAAAACCTAACTGCAATATTGTCAATGAACTGGATGGTTCTACCGAACCTACTTTGTTTTAATTGTTAAACGTTTTAATAACTAGTCCGGAATTTTACCGGACACGAGTGATATGAAAACAATAGAATAATATGGTATTGAACCTTTTTGACAACTATAATTTCACTACTAAATTAGTACACTCAACACTATCAACATACAGATAATCAACTTAATAAAAGTGAAGCCAACTACTATTTTACAATAACATCTCCGTTCATACAACTTTTTTTATACTTTTATAAAATATACGAGTTTAACATTGATTCAAGAAAAGTGCGCACATATAGAGAATACTAATTAAAAAACACAAATCATGAGTCCATAATTGAAATATTTTTTCTGGTTACAAATTATGGGAATCTCAACGTGTAATTTCCATAAAATATAGTTTTAATAAAATGAGCAAGTTTTTTTATATTTTAACGTCTGCACTAGCAATTTATTCTTGCTCATATGGCATATCTCCAGACAAAATGAATTCAAGTAAAGATGGATATATCAAATTTGAAAATGATTCCTTTGTTTTAACTTTTGATAAGGCCGAAGCAGCAATTAAAAATTAATTCAAATGAAACACTATTCTTTAATTTCATTGTTCTTGATCCTGTCGGTATCCGGATGTTCATGTGCACTTAAAGGGCATGAGGGGACAGATGGATTCGACCCGTACATATCCGCCATACCTGACAGTATGGCCACCGGATCTCAGATAACGGTAAAGAAAGCCCTTGAAAATATAATCTATACCGGAGTCTCAGTAGAAGATGACAGATATGTATTCAATTTTACCAAGGATGACTTCAGCAGGCTCGGGATTTCGGAAAAGTACTGCAAGTGGCTGAAATGCAATATGAGGAAAGAGGCCGGCAACTACCGGAAACTTCTCAGGCAGAATCCTGTTTTAAAGTCCGGAACATCACTGGAGGAAATGTTCGAATCCGCAAAGAAAGAATATCTGGAAAATACGGAGAAAGGTACGGAGCAGATAATGCCGACGACAGATATCTTCAGATACGGCTCTCCTGTCCAGTGTTCAGAGGACAATATCAAGAACCTGTTCGGCAACTGGACCGCTCTCGTAACAGGCAGCAGTGACATACGGTTGCTGTCATACAATTACGAAGGCCCGGCAAAGGACAGGAAACAGCTATGGAAATATGTGAGCCATAATCACAGTGCAGAAATGCCGTACTGGAGCTATTCTTCTGATTTTGATTCCAATGGAAATGCGCCACACATAGTGACAGGAGAACCACTCCGGCAGAAAGCCGGCAACCGCAAGTTCGCAGCGAAAGCTCTCATGGCCCACTTCGTCAGCGTGGGAGACCATGTCTATTCTGTAAAATTTTCGGCCGAAGACAAGGAATACATGTATTATATCTTTGTCAAGCCTGATACAAACCGGGTCGTAACTAAGTTCAATGCATTCGGATGCAGCATTCCCGACATGGCAGTCTAAGGAAAGGAAAGCGCATGAAATAAATCCCTACATCTTCCTGTACTGCAGCGGAGTGAGACCGGCCTTGGCCTTGAAGAACTTGTGGAAGGTGGAAGGGTTCGGGAAGTTGAGCCTGGAGACAATCTCCTTTATCGGGATATCCGAATATTTGAGCATGTTCTTGGCTTCCAGCATGACATAAGCGTCTATCCAGTCAGGAGCGGAACGTCCGGAAGCGGCTTTTACGAGCTTTGAAAGGTATTTAGGGGTGAGGCAAAGCTTGTCAGCATAAAATGCCACGCCCCTTTCCTGTGTATGGTACTCGGAAACGACACCGATAAAGCGGTCGAAAATGACCTTGCTCCTGTCGAGTTTTGAAACCTCTTTCCTCGCCTGGACGTCTTTCATTCGCTTCTCGATCACACCTCCGTCCAGATAGAACAGTGACGACAGAAGCGATGAGATGCATTCCCTTTTGTACATCAGATTGGACTTGAGGATGTCCGAAGCCAGGTCAAGGTATTTTTTCGCAATGGACCTTTCCTCCCCTGTCAGGATAATGCAAGGGTTGTTCAACAGCGCGACGCCTCTGGCCATAAGCTGCGGCATATTCACCTTAAGTCCCGACATATAGTCTTTCGTCATCGCCATGACGATGAAATGCAACGAGGACTTCTGCGCCTCGTCAAGTTCCGGAACGGTAATGATATCCCCGGGGAAGTTGATGAAAAGGGAATCCTCCACGACATCGAAATCGGTCAGGTTGATAGTAATCCTTACTTGGCCGGAAATACAGAAAAAGACCAGAAATCCGTCAAACCGGCAAGGATGCTTAAGCATATTCAGATTCTTGTCATACTTCATGTCAATAACGCAGACATCATCCCCGACATTTATACAGTCCGAGGCTGGGAACAGCTGGCGGAACTGCGCCAGGCTGACAGTGTGGATATCAGGTGTCACCATAATAATTCTAATTTAACTTAAAATGAAAAGCCTGTCCGGCTCAAATCCGCAGGAAATCCAGCCATAATTTTGCCAGAGCAAGAGCAAAGGTATAAAATTTCTACCTTTTGACAATTTTACACCTCCAACGGATGTTTTTTCAGCCTGTCCGGGCACTTTTTTCGTATAATCCAGCCATCGCGTTAAAATCGGATATGAAAATGAAAACACGAACAATCATGATGGCCGTTATCCTGTGCATCCTGCCGGCTGCAGCCGGGGCGAAGGAAGTGATGACGCTGGAGCAATGCAGGGACTCTGCCATCGCAAACAACAAGAACCTGAGAATCGCCGCCCAGAAAGTGGAGATTGCAGGGCATGACAGGAAGATAGCCCTGGCCAACTACTTCCCGAACATCTCCGCCTCCGCGGCCTATATGTTCAACAGCAGGAACATCGACCTGCTCACACAGGAACAGTCCGACATGCTGACAAACCTCGGCACGTCCCTGCAGGGGTCGCTGCAGTCCGGGCTCGGCGGGCTCCTGTCCGACCCTTCCATTCTACAGATAATACAGAAAAACCCGGAACTCCTGCAGCTGCTCGGAAGCCTTTCAAGCATGGACATTTCCGGCCCGGTCAATGCGATAGGTGCGGAAATAGACAAGGCTTTCGAACTGGATATCAAGAATATGTTTGTCGGGGCGGTCTCGCTTCAGCAGCCTGTATTCATGGGTGGAAAGATAGTAAACGCGAACAAGATGGCCAGACTCGCCGAAGAGCTGGCGCAATCACAGTACGACACACAGTACAGGACCGTAGTTTCAGAGGTCGACAACGCATACTGGCAGATTGTCTCCATCGCGAACAAGCAGAAACTTGCGCAGGAGTATTCCGGGCTGCTGGAAATGATGCTGCACGATACGGAAGTGATGGTTGCCGAGGGTGTGGCGACGCAGGCGGACCTGCTTTCTGTCAAAGTGAAAGCGAATGAAGCCGCCATGCTGCTGACCAAGGCGACCAACGGTCTGGCCTTGAGCAAGATGCTGCTGTGCAAGCTCTGCGGTCTTCCCCTGGATACGGACCTTGAGCTGGCAGATGAAAAGCTGGACAGGATACCAGTACCGCAGATAGGCCCGCAGGTAAGCGACGAGGAAGTCTATGCCGCAAGGCCGGAAATCCGCAGTCTGGACCTTGCACGGCAGATCTATGACAGGAAGGTGGCGATGGCCCGCGCCGACATGATGCCACGTATAGCTCTGACGGCCAATTACCTGCTGACCAATCCGAATGTCTACCACGGGTACCGGAACAATTTCGGCGGGATATTCAATGTCGGGGTCGCTGTCAACATACCTATTATACATGGTTGCGAGGCCATGCAGAAAGTGCGCAAGGCAAAGGCGGAAGCTGTCCTGACGGGCTATCAACTCGAGGATGCCAAGGAAATGATTTCCCTTCAGGTGGCACAACTCCGCAAGCAGGAGGGAGAAGCGGTAGAAAAACTGAATATGGCCGAGAGCAATCTGGCCAGTGCCGAGGAGAATCTGCGGACCGCTACGGTCGGCTATACTGAAGGTGTCATACCGGCAAATACGCTGATGGCAGCACAGACAGCATGGATGCAGGCGCATTCGGAGTATATCGATGCAGGTGTGGAAATGCAGGTGACGGAAGTGAATCTGGCCCTTGCAGAGGGGCGGTAGTCAGGGGTCTTCAGGAACCGGAAAACAAGGGGAAACGGTTCCTTCATACCCCCTGTCTACCTTAAAACGGGTGGTGAAGGAGGGAAATGGAATTTGGAACCCAAGCGCACGGTTATTTTTATAACACATTGGCTATCAAAGAAATACAAAACAAACCTGTGCTTCAGACCCCTTAAAAACAAGGGCTAAAGCACGTACAATTCTTACAGTATGTTCATTATCAATCTATTACAAAATCATGGCGTGCGCTTGGGTTCGGAATCTGCCGGCCCGCAACCGGGAATCAGCAGGGCCTGCACGAGCCTGCTGAACAACAGGGCCCGTCAGGGCCGCACCGGAGCGTCAGCGAGATTCCCGTGAAGGAATCGAAGCAGCGCAGGTGCCGGCGAAGCGGAGCGAAGCCGCATGCCCCACTGGGGCTGTCGCGCAAGCGACTGGGGGAGGACAACGGTTCTGAGCGAAGCGAAGAATAAGGAAAACAAATGACGAGCACCGGAGTTACCTGACGGTAATGAGGATGTGAGGAATGCAGATTGACGAAATTATTGCAAAAAAAGAAACAGAAAAATTTTTCGAAGTTTATTTTTCAAGAGAACAAGGAAAATGAGCGACGAATGCCGGAGCAACCTGAGCCGGTTGTGAGGACATGAGGAGAGATATTTGACGCAGTTATCATTAAAAAGAAACGAGAAAATGGAAAAGGTAAAAAAAAGCTACAACCTGATAATAGGAATAGCAGCACTTCTGGCGATTGTGGTAATAGTCGCATTGGTAGGTTATATTGTATCGAAACCGGAGCCTGTGGTAATTCAGGGACAGGCGGAAGCGACGGAATACAGGGTATCGGGAAAGGTGCCGGGAAGGATAGAGCATTTTTATGCGGATGAGGGGGATTTTGTGCATAAGGGAGATACGTTGGTGGAAATCGACAGCCCGGAGGTAAGGGCAAAACTGGCACAGGCGATGGCGGTAAGGTCAGCTGCCGAGGCGCAGAAGGACAAGGCGCTGACAGGGGCAAGGCAGGAGCAGATTGCGGGAGCGTATGAGCTGTGGCAGCAGGCACTTGTCAACGAAGATATAATGAAGAAATCTTTCGACAGGGTAGAAAGGCTTTATGAGCAGAATGTGATAAGCGCACAGAAATATGATGAGGCGCAGGCCAGATATAAGGCAGCCAAGGCGACAAGCGCTGCTGCAAAATCACAGTATGACATGGCTGTGAACGGAGCCAGAAAAGAGGACAAGGAGACAGCGATAGCGCTTGTCAACCAGGCGAATGCGGCACTAATGGAAGTAGAGTCGTACTTAGGGGAACTGTATCTTACGGCTCCTGCCGACGGCGTGATTTCAGCCAGGTTTCCGAAGGCCGGCGAACTGGTAGGACAGGGGGCGCCCATAATGGCAGTGACAGACCTGAACGACGTCTGGTTCACTTTCAGCATACGGGAGGACATGCTTCACGGTCTCAAAGTCGGTGACGAGCTGACAGTTACAGTCCCGGCATTAGGAGACCGGACATTCAGGACGAAAGTGAGCTATATAAGCGTACTCGAGTCATACGCCACATGGAGAGCTACGCTGGATACCGGAAGTTTCGACGCCAAGACATTTGAAGTCAGAAGCGTACCTGAATCACCTATAGACGGGATCAGACCGGGCATGACGGCTATAGTCGTTACGGAATAAACAGCATATGTCCGAAGAAAACCTTGGCATCCGGTCCGACGGACTCCGGTCGAAATGGTAAAAATGGCCGGTTTTCCGGATGATAACTTAAATAATCCAAAAAATGAATTTCTTCCATAACATAAAATCCGCCATGCTCCGGGAACTGCGGCTGATGAGGCAGAGACCTGTCTACCTGCTGGCCACAATCGGAGTGATGGCGTTCTGCACGGTATTCTTCCTGACATTCCTGAGGGACGGGATGCCGGAAGACCTGCCTGTAGGAGTGGTGGATATGGACAATTCGTCCCTTTCGCGGAACATCACCAGACAGATCGACGCCACACAGCTGGGCAGGACATTGAAATTCGAATCCTACCGGAGCGCGAGGGAAGCCCTGCAGACAGGGGAAATAAACGCTTTCTGCGTATTCCCTGACGGGATGTATGAAGATGTGATTTCAGGAAGGCAACCGACGGTCACACTTTATGTGAATTCCCTTTATTTCGTCGGAGGGGCACTGGCCTACAAAGACCTTCTGACCATGATGAACATGGCTTCCGGCGGTGTCCAGAGGGAATTGCTCAGGGCAAAAGGGATGAATGACGATGCGATAATGGGGCAGATCCAGCCGATTGTCATAGACGCCCACCAGATAGGGAACGTCACGACCAACTACGGAGTCTACCTGACCAACGTGCTGCTGCCGGGAATCCTGGAAATGATCGTCATCCTGGTGACCGTGTTCGCATTGGGCTCGGAACTGAAATACGGGACCTCACGGCACATGCTCGAAAAGGCCGGAGGGTCGATGTCAGCGGCAATGATAGGGAAACTGATACCTTATACGGTACTGTTCTCAGTCATAGGGATAATCTGCGACATGATACTGTACTGCTGGGCGGGATTCCCTATGGCGGGATCGGTATGGAACATGTTCATCGGAACATTCGTGATGGTGCTCTCCTGCCAGGCGGTCGCTTTCTTCATCATCGGGACGCTGCCTATACTGAGGCTCGCACTCAGCATCTCGGCCCTGTACAGCGTACTGGGGTTCTCCCTTGCCGGGTTCACTTTCCCGGTGGAAGCCCTGCCGCCTTATATACAAGGACTTGCAGCGGCATTCCCTCTCAGGCACTACTACCTGATGTATGTCCAGGAAGCGATTTTCGGCAGCGGGTTCGGGGGATGGTATCCTCAGATCGTGTATATGCTGCTGTTCCTTTTCCTGCCTCCTCTGGTATACGGAAGGCTGAAAAAGGCCTACAGGCTCCGGAATTTCCCGAGGAACTGACAAAATGGGAAGTAACCGGATTCCGGTTGTTAAATGGTACAATATTATTAATTCGTCGGACTGACGTTAAATATGAAATATATAAGCCAATGGATCTCCGACTGGTATGACATTTTCACCAGGGAGTTTAGACACATATTCAGCGACAGCGGGGTGATGGTGATATTCTTCCTCGCCGGGCTTGCATACCCTCTTCTATACGGACTGATATACAGGAACGGCACAGTAGATGACATGCCTATAGCAGTAGTAGACGATTCCTCGAGTGCGGGCAGCCGGGAATTCGTCCGCGCACTGGACGCCACAAGGGAAATATCAGTCGCTTTTTCCTGCGCGGACATGGACGAGGCTGAAAGGCTTCTGCAGCAGAGGAAAGTGAAGGGTATCGTAATGATTCCTTCCGACTATGAGGAATGCCTGGCTTCCGGAAGGCAGGCCCATGTCTCGACATACGCGGACATGAGCAGTTTCCTTTACTATAAGAACCTGACAATGGGGGCAAGTCAGGTGATGCTCTCGGAAATGCACGATATCCAGGCATCAAGGTTTTCGTCTGCGGGATATGACGGACAGCAGATACGGCAGCTTGTCCAGCCTTTGAAATATGAAGAGAACATGCCCTATAACAGGAATTTTTCCTACAGCATATTTTTCCTGTCTGCAGTACTGCTGATAGTGGTGCAGCAGACCATGTTCTACGGCGTGTCGATGCTGACAGGAACCATGAGGGAGGAAAACCGCAGTTTCGCCGTACTGCCAGACCGGCTCAAAGGGCACGGAATTTCAAGGACAGTACTCGGACGCGGTGCAGCCTACTGGTTGCTTTACATAGCCATCGGGACCTATGTGGCAGCTCTCGTACCGAGGATTTTCGGACTTCCGCAGAACTGTCCGTTCGGGGAGATTTTCATCCTGCTGCTTTTCTATGTAAGCGCCTGTGTGGTCTTCAGTTTCACATTCAGCTCGCTGATCCGCCACAGGGAAACCGTATTCGTGCTTTTCCTTTTCATGTCCCCTATCTGCCTGTTCCTTACAGGATTCTCCTGGCCTGCAGGCAGTTTCCCCGGTTTCTGGAAAGTATTCTCATATCTTTTCCCTTCCACTTTCGCTGTCCGGGCATTCATCAACATGAATACGGCCGGAGCCTCGCTTGCCATGGCCGCACCGCAGGTGGCGGCGCTGACCATCCAGATCATCGTCTACTATTTTCTGTCCTGCATGTCCGTATTCATTGAAAACCAATTGCTCAAGCGCAGACAAAAGGGATAGTGCAGAAAAAGAGGGCGACCGGAAATTGCTTTTCAGTCGCCCTCCCTTCCCCTACACACACTTCATATTGAATTTTGGTTTAAAGTTATGAATCCCCCCCCTGATTTCCAAATTTTTCGGAAAGAAAAATTTTTTCAGTTTCGTTTCAGATTCCCTCCCGAGTTTTGCGTCACAGAAACAATGGAACCGTTTAAATAATCGTTAATTTTTTAATACCTTCATTATCATGAAAAAGATTCTGATCTCAGCTGCAATACTTTTTGCAAGTATAGCAACAGCATCCGCAGACGACCGGGAAAGACCTACAACTGTAGACAAACTTCCGGCAAACGCCCAGCAGTTCCTTTCACAGCATTTCAAGAACCTGAGTGTAGCATTTGTCGTTGAAGACCCTAAAATGGTAGGATCGGAGTACGAAGTGACTTACACTGACCGCACGGAAGTCGACTTCAACCCTCAGGGAGAATGGACCAGCGTCGAGTGCAAATACAATGCAGTGCCTGCATCCGTAGTTCCCCGGCAGATCTCCGACTACGTAGCAAAGAGCAATTTCCCCGGGCAGCATATCAAGAAAATCGAACGCAACCCTTACACTTGGGAGATAGAGCTTTCCGGAGGCCTTGAAATCAAATTCGACATGAATTTCAATGTCATCGGGTACGACGACTGATCGATAAGGGCCACACGGCAGCAATATCAGAGCCGCCGTATTTCCTGAACACCGCCCCTTACAGGGAATGATGTCTGGAAATATGGCGGCTCTGATCGTTTCAGCTCTGCAGGATAACCGTAATCCTGCAGAGCCTTTATTTCGTACGTCTTACCGTATGGAGGACATTCCCATCCTTGTCAAGCATATGCAAATAGAGTTCAGCAGAGTCTACGGCAATGAGAGAATATCCTGACCTGTTGCTGCAGAAAACGGTACCGTCCACAGGCTGCACATCATCCCTGCTGAGGGAAGCCGATGTGTTCACCACATAGTCCATGTTGCAACCGTCCTTGCGGATATGCTGGAAAGTATGTATATGGCCGCAAAGGTACATATCCACATTGCCGTATTTGCGAAGGACAGGGTCAAGACGCTGCTGAAGGTCGGTACGTTCGCTTTCACTTTTGTCCGTATATGCATAAATCGGATGATGTCCTACTGCCAGCACCCAATCCTCATCCGCTTCCGAAAGCACCTTGTCCAGCCATACCAGCTGTTCGGTGTAGTCAGACTTGGAGGCATCAGCATATTTTTCCGTTTCTCCGCGGTATTTGTCTATCATAGGCGTAGTGTCCAGCATGATTACACGGACAGTCACGCCGTCTTCTTCCTTCACGAATGTATAGTATTTGGCCGGCATCTTCCAGCGGGCGCTGACCGAGCTGTACTGCACGACAGCATCGGTATTGCTCCTGTACTCATGGTTCCCGCAGATAGGATACCAGTCTATCATAAGGTCCGGATGGGAATAGATAAGCTCGTAGTTGGTCATCCACAGCGGGTCCGAAACGCTTTGCACCCCTTCGAAATGATGGACATCTCCGGCCGCCACGACGAATTCTATATCTATAGTCTCCGCCATCTTCCCCATGGTCTCTGCAATAGGCTTCTGGTCATAGTAGCCGTTGCGTCCGAGATCGTTGGCAAGATAGAAATTCAACGGTTTTTCAAGGGACTTCCATTCCTGCGTATGGTCTGCAGTACCTGCAGATGAAGAACCGGAAGCGCAGCCGGTCATGACAAACACCAGAGAGAGAAGGGCGATTATACCTTTTTTCATTATTTTCCAGTTTAAAAGTCCATGCAGATTCCCCGGACATCTGCACATGACAGCACAGCACCGGAGAATCCGAATACAAATATAATCTATTCTGCCTGTCCGAAAGCGCCGAACCAAGGCTGTACGGCAGGTGAAGTATATGTCTGTCCGTTCACCGTGAGACCTGCAGCAGCATAGAAAGGCTGTCTTGAAGCGTCTTCAGGAGTATAGGCGCCCTCAAGGACAGGAGAACCTCCCTGTACGTGGAAATCCCAGTTGTTATCCCATGCATAAAGCGCAGGATCCACATTGATGTCATAATTCACGAACATAGGGTTCAGTGTCTCGGCTTCATCTGCAGTCTTGGCGATCTTGCTGTTCACGTCAGCCGAAGGGTCATACTCCTCATGAGCATAGGCATATCCCTGATAAGGAAGCTTCACGCCCGAATAGTAGAGGGTCTCTCCGTCATCATCGTATTCGCCCTCGAAGAACAGGTGGCTCTCGACGTTTCCGGAAGCGTAGAAGTTGTAGTCTATCATGGAGTTTTCCCCGTCATAGCAGTCTTCGCTGCCAGGCTCGTCGTATGCAGGGGTGATAGCCCTGAACTTGCAGTTCACGAGAAGGTTGTTGAACACACTCACATTGGCCATCTCCTCGACATAGATACAGCCGCCCTTCTCGCCGTCACGTCTCCAGCCGGAGTTGATTATGGTATTGTTGTAAGCCTGGATGAGGGCCTGGTGCCTTACCTCGCTCTGGTCGGAACTTGAAAGTTTGAGGCCGTTGGTGTTGGGGCTGAACATGATGTTGCCCGCTACGTCCACCTTGCATCCTGACTTGATGTTCACGGCTTCCGCTCCGTCATAACCGGTAGCACTGAAAATATTGCCCGCAATAATCGCATTGCCGCCCATCATATAGATGCCGTCCGACCATCCGTTGCGGATAATACTGTTAGTAATCACATAGTTTCCGTCTACATTATTGGTAGTGATCTGTGGATATGCATCGTCACCGGCAGTGTAATATCCGTTCTCCGCTGCAGGTGAGCCTTCTATCACCTGACCGCCTGTATATTCGATAATGGTATGGTCGATAAGCATTTCACCGCATGTGGCTCCGGCAACGATTCCGCCCCAGAATCCTGCAAAAGTGTTTTCCGCAGTCCTCAGAGACTCATCCACGGTAAGACGCACGGGAGCTTCCTCCGTACCGAGGCAATAAAGGTTTCCGTCGACAGTGAATTCAATAGCGACATGGTTTACTCCCACACCAGCCTCATCGAAGATTACAGTCACGCCTTCTTCGATTGTAAGCGATTCGCCTTCAGGAACTACGATATGTCCGATAACATTTACAGTCGAGCCTGCTTCCCATACACCTGAAACATTTCCGGAAACACCCTCTCCGGATGGCTGGTCAGGTCCTTGCGGTTCATCCTCGTCACCGGGAGTCTGTTCCTGTTCCGGATCTTCCGGAGTGTCCGGGGTAGTTTCCGTGCAGGCTGCAAATGCGAATGCAGCAAGAGCAACCATAAAAAGATACTTGAATTTCATAAATTTAAATTTAAAGTTGATTTCCGTTATTTTTCTGAAAATTTATATCTGAGTCCTATAGTGATAGTCTGTCCATGCCATTCCTTACGCTCTATGACGCCGCCTTTATATCTTGCATAATCTTTCAAGGATTCTGTCATCTGATTGGGGTTTATATACCTCAGCACCGGGGAATCCAGCAGATTGGATGCTTTTGCGAATATCGCCAGCCCTATCTTGAAACTCTTCTCGATGGAAGCGTCCATCTGCACATAGCCGGCCTCCCATATATCGTTGTCGAACCAGTTGGATATCTCGCTGAGCCTCTTTCCGGCATATGAACCCGCGAGTTGGGCTTCCAGTCCGTATTTCGGGAAGTTGAAAAGGAAAGAAAGGTTTGCCACATGCGCAGCCTGGCCGTACAGAGGCCTGGTCTGGTCAACGGTCTTCACTTCCGTTCCTTCACGCGTCCTCTTGTTAGTGGTTATGCTGGAATGCGTGTATGTATAGTTGGCCTTGATTCCGAACCAGTTGAAATACTTCATGATATCGACTTCGACTCCTGCGTTTGTCGCATCCCCGAAATTCATAGGCGTGATGAAAGTGGCCTGGCCTTCGTTGATGAGTCCGTATTCGATAGGATCCTTGAGTTTCTTCCAGAACAGGCCCACCATGAACTGCTCGGACGATTTCGGAAAAAACTCATACCTCAGATCCAGATTGTCCGCAACCGTATGTTTCAGGTCAGGATTACCCTTTTCGTCATAATCCTCATTAAGAATGGTATACGGTACAATTTCAAAAAATCCAGGACGATTTATTGAACGTCCGTAGGAAAAGCGCAGATTGGCGTTCCTGTGTACGCCGTATTTTAGATGCACGCTCGGAAGTATGTCCACATAATTCTGGCTACCTTCCGAATCTGTCTTTCTCGGGAAATCGAGTTTATATCCCTGATCCGTATGTTCGGCCCTGACACCGGCGATGACTTCGAGTCCTTTCCATGTATATTTGCCCATAAGATACCCTGCCGATATGTTCTCCCATGCATCGTAGTTAAGCGGGTCTCCGATGTTTCCGTAAGGCCTCGGCTTGAAAAGAATCTGGTCAAAATTTGTCCAGTCTTCCCCGTAATACTGCAAATCCTCCCGGCCAGTAGCGGAATCGAACGTAAACTCATTGAAGAAACTGTCCCTTATCTTGTTCCTGTAAATTCCCCCGGCTTTGAGCAGAAGGGATGACCGGTTCAGAAAATCGAACCTGTAAGACAGGTTCACATACCCTGCGAAATCCCTGTCGGAATTATGTTCCCACCTCTTTTCAGCAGAGTCGGTATTGTAGAGGTGAGGCTGCTGCATGTTCACGTATATTTTCGCATTGTCCGGAGATGTACTGTAGGCTCTGGAAAATACACCGGACCAGTCGAGCCTGAGCCTGTCCCCTTCCAGAAAAGAATGTTCGCCTTTGAGTGTAGTATTGACAATGTACTGGCGGTTCCACTGCATCTTGACAATCCAGTCTTTCCTGTTCTGTCCGTCACGCACTTCGCTCTCTCGCAGATCCATATATCCTGCATAGAGCATGAGCTTGTGCCGGCGGTTGAATCTGTAGTCGAGTTTCGCATGCGCACCCAGACGGTTCTGTTCTTCTGAATACGTCCTGTATTCCGTACCGTCGCTTGAAGAACCGGGCATATAATACAGGTCAGTATTCTTTCCGCGGAAAAGGTTCTGGTAGCTGACAGCGGCCATCACGCCGAACCTGCCCCCGAAATATCTGTCACCGAAAGAAAAGCCTCCTATAAGGTCAGGACGGGGTCTGGCCGACTTGAGCCTGAGATTTTCGACCGTGAAGTCGTCCATTGTAACGGCATAGTCCTCAGGACGTCCGAACCTCTCGTAAGGTGACATCTTCTGTCCGGCCCTGTGCTTGAACGACTCGAAATCCCTGTCAAAGAACAGCGCACTGTATCCGGATGCGATGTTGGCGTTGACCTCCATCTTCTCCGGAGCGTCTTTCATGACCAGGTTCACGGCTCCTCCTATTCCGTCACCCTCCATGTCAGCCGTCAGGGACTTGGTGACCTCCAGACGGTCGAGCATCTCGGACGGGAAGATATCCAGGGGGACGAACCTGTTCTTGTTGTCCGGACTCGGGATTTTCACTCCGTTGACCAGAGTATAATTGTAGCGTTTGTCCATGCCTCGCAGAATGGCATAACGGCCTTCACCGCTGCTGTTTCTCTCGACTGTCACGCCTGACATCCTTTTGATCACATTGGCCACCGTCACATCGGGCGAAAGTTCCATAGCTTTGGCGCTCATGACATTGACCACATTCATAGCGGCTTTCTCTATACCTCTGGCGCTGGCTTCGGTCTTGCCGTGGTTTTCAGCCGCGACAACAGCCCCGTCAAGGACTATGCTGTCTTTAACCAGACTGATTATCAATGCCTCATCCCCGCTGGCATAAACTACTTCAATATCCTTATATCCGATCAGGGAGCACAGCAGTGTCTTGGAGCCTTCCGCATCCACTCTGACAGTAAAACTACCGTCCAGGCCTGACATGGCCCAGAGGTCGGGCCGCTCCTTTATCATGATAGCAGCGCCTATGATTTCTTCCCCGGTTTCCGCATCCACTATTTTCCCTTTTATATCGATTTCAGTAGCAGAATCCGAGGCAGTGGCAGCCTGCATTACAATGGCAGAAAGCGCTAAGGCTGCCGATAACAAACCTTTTAAAAACATACGAAACCATTAATCGGCCGCAAAAGTAGCCGCTAATGGTTTCGCAATGATGTAATAATCGCTAAAATATTGTTACGGACCGTTACGTAAATATTAATCAGGTTTAAAATCCCAGTTCCTCAATTATACGGTGCATGCCTGCATATTCGTCGAGGGTCCAAAGGACGAAACGGATATCGACACAGACGCACTTATTATAGCCCGGCGTATAGAACGAATCACTGGCAAGCGATTCCTTGTTCCCGTCGAAAGCAAGGCCTATGAGTTCACCGAAGGCATTCAGGACAGGACTTCCGGAATTGCCTCCGGTGATATCGTTGTCTGTAAGGAAATCCACAGGCATAGAGGCATTTTTCCACCAACCGTCCCATTTCCTTTCTTCGAGAAGGTTTTTCCAGTCTTTATGGAGAATATATTCGTACCTGTCCGGATCATATTTTTCGAGTATGCCGGCAGTAGTGCTCTGCCATGAGCATATTACTCCGTCATAAGGCTCCACGGGCCCCACTGTACCGTAAGTGATGCGCATTGTAGAATTTGCGTCCGGATACTGCGGAATACCTTCCGAAAGGTTCATACGATAGAGGGCGTGCGTATATTCCCTTGAAAGGTCCTGCAGATCCGGCTCTCCTTCAATTTCATTCAGGGCATCATTGAATTCCCTTACGCCTATATCCTGGAAAAACCTGTAGACGGGATCCTTCTGGTACTCTTCTATGGTATGTTCCTCGCTGACGAACTTTTCCAGTCTGGAGGGGTCAGTCAGGAAACTGCCTTCCCAAAGCCAGTCCGTCATCGCGGCATAGTCGCAGACGCCTTCTGCATTCAGGAACTTCTCTCCCAACCATTTCTGGTAAGGTCCGGTCCATATCGTATCGACATTTTCATAGAAAACCTTCAGTGCATATTCCAGCAGATCCTTCTCTACGCGCATGTCGATCCCGTCATATTCTTTCAGAAGATTGGATCTGACAGCATCGTACCCTATGCCGCGGAACCTGTATTCCCGGCAACATCTGACTTCTGCCGAATCGGGATCTCCGGGATCGATAGTCCTGTGGGGACGGATTCCCCTGCTTTTCAGGACATCATTCTTCAGGACATTGAGTCTCGGCACGATCCTGGCGAAACGGGTACCGCGTACCAGAGTTTCCCTATAATACACAAGATTCCGCTGTACCTGTTCTACAGCCGAGTATTTCCGTGAAGTCAGGCTGAGCATGTCACCCCATGCCGCCTCCCTTTCCGGGTCTGAGGCTATCCACTTGCAGAGCCTTTTTTCAAGCTCCGTTTTTTCTTCCACCACATTGAACCTTCCGTAGCACTGCACTTCCCCTTCATTCATTTCCTGCACATTGCTCAGGGAAAAATAATAGTCGGAATATTTAAGCCTCACTGAAGGATCACGGTCCATCCAGGAACTGATAATAGCCATCTGGTCGGCTCTCAGACGGTTGGAAACCGGAAGGGAAACCCTTTCCTTGAAGTCCACCGCATATGAGGAACTGTACCTGTGCGTTATGCCGGGGAAACCGATGACCATGGCAAAATCTCCGGGAGCATACCCGTCCAGGGAAATCCGGAGTTTCTTTTCCGGCCTGAGCGGAATATTTTCCGGGGAATAATCCGCAGGGGAACCGTCAGGAGCGGTATAGATACGGTACAGGGCGAAATCACACTTGTGCTGAGGCCATTCCCAGTTATCTATGTCGCCTCCGAATGCAGCCACCGACACCGGAGGTGTGGCTACAAGCCTGACATCGGAATAGACTTCATACAGGGCCACATAATACCTCGAACCTGCCCACATGGACGAGAACCATGCATCAAGTCCGGTCTGCGCCTTATATTTCTTCTCGATCAGATAACCCAGTTTTCTGGAGCCGAGAGTCTGACCGCCGGCCTTGGCCTCCGCCAGCATCCCCTCGGCTTCTTCCGTCACATCGAGCACCTTTTTAAGAAAATAGACCTTCTTTCCCTCGATCGGGACTTCCTGGTCGGAAGTCATGGCCCAGTATCCGTCTTCCAAATAATTGTGTTCGTCCGTACTCAGCCCGTAGACATCCGAATAGGCGCAATGATGGTTCGTTATCATCAGGCCCTTGTCCGAAATCATACTGCCCGTACAGCCGAATTCCAAAGAGACTACGGCATCGGAAAGTGTTGTTCCAGGGGCATCCGCATTATATATTTCATCCGCCCGGAGCTTCAGGCCGCGCTCCTGCATCTTCTTTTCCAGAGCCTGATCTATGGCATTGATCATCCACATCCCTTCATCGGCTTTCGCCTGCAGGCACATGAAAAGCAGCGCCGGAATAATAAGTAAATATCTACGTTTCATCGTAATAATGTACTGAAGCCCGGACCGGAACGTTCGGAAACCCTCCCACTCCGTGGGGCCCTCCCTGTGCGGGCGCAACGTTTCCTCACCGTTCCGGTCCAGGTCTTTACTGTTAAATATAAGGTTTTTCTACACCAGGTGTCCTGAAGGCCAGCTTGGCAGGTTCTTCCCGGACATCATCCTTGGAATATGTTATGGTCCAGGTGTCCATAGTCATCAGTCTCCAAAGCTCATCCGAAGTCATAGGAGCGGTATAGCGCACCATGATGGCAGGCTCCAGATTCTCGTCCAGGTCAAGGTATATGCCTATGACACCGTCATGACGTGACAGATGGTTGCTCAGGAAAGGCATATTCCTCTTGATTATCGGCTTCTCATAGTTCCTGTCGGCGATTTCATAAATATACTGCGGCTTTCCATCCGCCTCTTCTATCCTGCTCTTGAATTCGACCCTGAAAGGAGAGAACATCTGCCGGACATAGTCTTCCACAGGTACATAAGACACCGTATCCTCCAGCCCTTCAAACCGGAAAGCCAGGTCGTACTCCTTTGTACCAAGGACGAGCTTTTCCTTCTGGACGATGTCCTTGAACCATGCCTTGTCCGGATTCTCAGAAGGATCCATATAGACCCTGACTATAAGAGGGCAGGCAAATTCCGACTCGAGCCCGTAAATCTTCTTGCCGGCAGTACGCATCTGAAGCCCCAGATAGTTCAGGTCCAGTTTGTCGTACATGTTCTCTGTCCTGATGGTCATGACCTTTATGCTGTCGACACTCTGAAGGTCCGGAGTCTGGACCCTGAAGCGTGAAGGGGTATATATCTCCGCCTGGATCTTTTCCTCTGATACGGCCACAGGGTCATAAAGGATCTCCACTCTGTGGTGACCGACAAATGTCTTGACGCCATGCACTCCCTTTATCTTCTCTACCTTGGCCTTGAAAGCCATGGAGCTTCCATAACATTTTACGGAACGGAGATTTTCAAGTGTAAGCGTCCGCAAGGTTTCCGGATCGACAAGATACTCGACCTCGCCGTTTTCCGCGACCCGTTCAATTCCCCACGTCATGTCTATGGTAGGGAGTTCGAACCTGCTTCCGGCCCACATCCCGGCAGCGGCAAGGACTGCCGTAAGGGCTGCCGGCAATATCTTTTTAAGGAATGTAGGACGCCCGCTGCGGCACACGCCTACATGAAGAGCCTTCGTAGGACATGCGGCGACACACTCGCCGCACAAGGTACAGTCTACAGAATTTACCTTTCCTTCTTTCCACGTATTCACATCGATATGGTACGGACACTGTACCGTACACCTGTCGCAATGTATGCACCGGCTGCCGTCTTTCATTATATGAAGTATCTGCAGTTTCGGCTTTGAATACAATATTTCGAGCAGATATCCCGCAAGACAGAACACCCCGAATACAAGCCACCACGGTATATTGATCCCGACAAGTCCCAAAACGTAGTACACGCCTATAAGCAAAGCCACGCATACCCAGAACTTCAATGAATTGGACACGGCTCCCAGCGGACATATGTATCTGCACCAGAACATATCGACAAAGAAAGCCCCAAGAACCACAAGCGTGAGAGAAACTATCGACATCCACAGCGTTATCTCCCCCTTGAATCCTGTAGCCACGGCATAATACGGATCAAGGTTCTTGCAGAACAGTTCGCTTGTCGTAGCTGTCATATAGAATATCCAGAACAGCAGTACGTACTTCACTATCCTGAGCGCCTTGTCCGCGGCCGAACCGTTGCGTATGCCGATGCTTTTTATATTAAGCAGGCCGCGCAGTTTCATAAGCAGGTCCTGGACTGTTCCCAACGGACAAAGATAGCCGCAGAAGAGCTTGCTGAAAAGAATTACCGCAGCAGCCAGGGCAACCCCCATCATTATCTGCAGGGTAGTCATGCTGCACGGCAATGAACCGTTGACAAAATAAGTAGTAAGGGCCTGAAGGCCTCCGACAGGACAGTAAGCCTCGGGATCGGCCGGTTCCTTGCCGGGGATTATGCCTGTCAGTACGACTATCAGGGCAGCCAATACGCCCCACTGCAGGAGGTACTTCGGCCAGTTTTTCAGAATTACGTATTTTTTCTTTGCCATAACCGGTTATTTGACTTCAAGAACATCGCCATGATCCTTGACAACGGCCTCTTTCCATTTTTCGGTATAGTCTTCATTGGAGATCGCGCCTGGAATACGGTCAGAGTATCCGTTGTCGATGAACGACCCGTCAGGATTCTGCCCCTTGATATTGCCGTCCATATATTTGAGGAGAAGGAACACCTCCAGATTTACCCATTCATTGAATATGTTCTGTGCGGTGCTTACTGAATAGTCCGTGAGATATTTATACACTTCAGAAAAGTCCGCCTTTTCGGCCGCCTTCTTCATATTCTTCATTCCAGTGTCTGCCATCGCCTTGTCATACTTCGTCCTGGCCATAGCATCTACCTCAGGAACGGCCGCCATCTGCGACACCTCGAATTCATCGATGGCCATACGTACCGTAGGAGCCATGACATTATACATCCTGTAGCAGGCATTGGCTACCCTGTTGCAGATCCAGAAGGCAGATGTCGGAGAATATTCGAGCATGCTTCCGTTCCCTTCCCTGAAACACTCCGGAACAGCCCTGGTGCTCGTATATATCGGAGTAAGATATGACGTGGCCGCATCATCGGTACCGAACCACAGGAGACCCCCGATCATGTCAGGAAGCCAGCCGCGGGACTGACCTACGAACCAGAAGCCGGTCTGCTGGGTTGCAATGGCCCTTTCATTGACGTAAGTCTTGCCTTCATATTCGAACTCCATAGGCCTCCACCTGTAAGGCAATGCATTTCCGCCGGCGCCGATATCCCCGGTCATATCCATAGGCGTGCCTTCGTAATGGTCTCGCATCGCATCAGCCACATTCTTCATGGTGATCTTCCTCTGAGGCTTTACGAAAAGAGGGAACCTCTTGGAAGCATCGTATCCCATAGCATAGTCTATATAGTCATAGGCATCCTTCGTCACTTCATTGCCGTTCTCGTCAATAAAGGTGAACTTCCCGTCACAGAGGATATTGAATGCCGACCAGGCACGGGCCTCGCAGCCTCTCATGCCGCCGAAATTAAGCGGATTGTAGGCATCGCAGAAACTGAACTCTTCGTCCGGACCTTCATAATACCCCATTTCCCTTGCAAATGAAATCACATCCTCGGCGTACATGCAGTTCTCCGGATCATCCAGAGGGAACGTACTGATACGGGACTGGTTCGCATGTGCGCATATATAACCGTCAGGAACCCTGCGGGCCACCCATACTATGCCCTTGCGGACATTCTTGCCGTTTTCCATTTTCATCCCCTTTCCGATAAGGTCCATTACCCAGACTTCATCCTTGTCTGCTATGGAAAATGATTCTCCGGAAGAATAGTAACCGTAAGTGTCGGCCAGGTCGACTATTACCCTGATCGCCTCACGGGCCGTCCGGGCCCTCTGAAGCGCTATATATATCAACGAGCCATAATCCATCACGCCTGTGGAATCCCACAACTCGGACCTTCCTCCATAAGTGGTCTCGCCGATTATGAGCTGATGTTCGTTCATGTTTCCAACCGTCTGGTATGTATGAGGCACCTGTGGTATCTGGCCGAGGAACTTGTGCGTGTCCCACTCATATACGTCAAGCATGGAATTCTTCCCCCAGTCAGCGGCAGGATGGTAATACAGTTCCCCGAAAAGCTGATGGGAGTCTGCCGCATATGAGACCATGCATGACCCGTCGGCACTTGCCCCTTTGGTTATGAGAATGTTCGTACAGGCCTCACCCGGCAAGCTCGCCAGAAAAGCCGCAGCTGCCGTCAGGGCAGCGGTAATTGTAAGTCTTGTACTCATTATGAATAATTTTTTAATATTTTTTCTGACCGTAAGTATGCGAATCCGGCAAAGTTATAAATTTTTCATATAATCATCCAACCGGCATATCATCATTTATTGCAAAATACCACATATGAATCATTATTAATAGGGATATCCCGTTAAATTTTCCTGATTTTTTGTTTAAGTTTGCAAGCTTTCATGCCGGAAGGTTTTTCCAACGCCTCCCGGAAAGCATGGGATCCGGCATTGGAAATATGTGCGCGATGAAATGTTTATTCTTTATAATATACTTATTGTCAAGCGTTTGTTTATCAAAAGCACAGACGGAAACCTATTATATTGAAGGAAAGGTTACAGATTCTAAGAGCGGAGAGCCCGTATATGGTGCGGCCGTCAATATCAAGGACTCCGGAATATGGACGATGACAGACGACCGCGGACGGTTCGGGTTCGGGGACCTGAAAGGCAGCGGCGTGCTCGTCGTGTCATGTCTGGGCTATGTGGACGTTTCCGTACCGTTCAATGCCGGGAACAAGGAGGCTCCCATGGAAATAAAGATGGACCTGAACACCCTTGCACTGGATGAAGTGGTGGTAACCGCCCAAAGGAAAAAAGACGGACTGAATACAAGCCTGACTTTCGGGTCCACTGCACTCGAGCATCTCCAGATGTCGAGCATAACCGATGTCAGCGCCCTTCTTCCTGGAGGAAAGACGATAAACCCCGACCTGACCGTGAACAATGTACTGTCACTCCGGGACGGAGGTTCGTCAGCCGGAAATGCGGCTTTCGGAACCGCGCTTGAAGTAGACGGTGTGCGCGTAGGGAACAATGCTTCCTTCGGCGAGCCGAGCGGTTCGGACACAAGGAATATCCTGACAGAAAACATAGAATCCATCGAAGTGATTACGGGAGTCCCGTCGGCCGAATACGGAGACCTCAACAGCGGTATGGTCCGCATACATACCAAAAAAGGCCGCACGCCGCTCAGCGTCACCATGGCCGTAAACCCGAGGACATGGCAGGCATCGGTATCCAAAGGCATAGATCTGCAGAAAGAACGTGGATTCCTGAATATCAGCGGAGAATGGATCAGGGCTACGCAGAAACTCGCTTCGCCTTACACTTCCTATACGAGAAGGGGATTCTCGTTCACGTACAGCAACACATTCCGGAAAACAGTCAGGTTCGAAGCCGGCTTTACCGGCAATATCGGAGGGATGAATTCGAAAAACGATCCGGACGCCTACACCGGAACTTACGAAAGAGTAAGGGACAATGTATTCAGGGCCAATGTCTCCACGACCTGGCTGCTGAACAGAAGCTGGATAACGAACCTGAAATTCGAGGCGTCCGCCAGTCTCAACGACAACCGTTCCCATGCCCACGAATTCAATTCTTCAGCCTCCGTACAGCCGTCAGTACATGCGCAGGAACAAGGTTACTTCCTGGCAGAAAGCCTGCCGCTCACCTATTTTTCCGACAGGATAGTCGACTCCAAAGAGGTAGACTACGCCGCCTCTGTCAAATACGGATGGAACCTGACGGCAGGAAATGTCAAAAGCAAGCTGAAAGCCGGGATACAGTGGAAAGCGAACGGGAATGCAGGCCGCGGAGAATATTACCTCGATGCATCGCTTGCAGCCAACGGATACAGGCCGAGGCCGTACTACGAATATCCGTACATGCACAATATCGCGGCATATGCGGAAGAGAACATTTCGTTTCCTGTCGGAGCAGGATCGGTCCAGGTCTCGGCAGGAGTGAGGATGGAAAACCTGTTTGTCAAAGGGACAAAATACAGGAATATACACAGCTTTTCCCCGAGACTTAACGCCAGATGGGACATAAGCGATGCCTTTGCAGTCCGCGGGGGATGGGGAATCAGCGAAAAACTCCCTTCATTCTACATACTGTATCCGGAACAGAAATACCGGGACATACTGAGTTTCAGCGTATCCCACGGGGAGAACACTTCATATGTCTATTATACCCAGCCATATACAATGTTATACAATCCTCAGCTCAAATGGCAGAGGAACCAGAATGCCGAACTGGGCATCGAAGCATATTTTCTCGGGACATCGGTATCTCTTACGGGATATTACGGCAAGACATCCGACCCCTACCGGTTTTCCAATTCGTATACACCCTTCTCCTACAGTACATACAGGATTCCGGACGGATTCATGATGTCCGAAAACCCTCAGATAATGGTAGACAGCCAGAGCGGACAGGTAAGCATACTCGACGGGCAAGGGAATCAGGTGCCGATGGACCTGTCCGTAACCGACAGGAGTTTCTTCGAATCCGAAATGGCGGATAACGGGGCGGACATACACAGGGCAGGCGCAGAACTCATAATAGACTTTCCGGAAATCAAAGCGATACGCACTACCTTCAGGGCCGATGCCAACTATGCATTTACATATTACATAGACAACACCCTTTCATGGTACTACCGTACCGGATGGTCGCATACGTCGATAAAGAACCGTTCATACCAGTATGTAGGGCTGTATGCCAACGGAGGCAATGACTCTTCCACGGCAAACGGGAAAGTCACACACTCCATCGATGCCAACCTGACGGCAATCACCCATATCCCGCAGGCCAGGATAATAATCACTTGCCGGCTCGAGATGTCCCTTCTGAAAATGTCGCGCAACCTTTCCATGTATAACGGGAAAGAATATGCCTACAACGTATCGGATGAAGGCAACAGCGAATCCGGCGGCTCCATTTACGACGGAAACAGCTTTACGGCAATCCGGCCTGTGGCCTATATGGATCTGGACGGGAACATACATGAATTCACTGAGGCCAATGCCAGGAATCCCGAGTTCTCCAACCTCATCATCAGGTCAGGAAATGCATTTACGTTCGCCCGGGACGGCTACAGTCCGTATTTTTCAGCAAACATAAGCATAACCAAGGAAATCGGAGACCATGTCTCCATGTCGTTTTTCGCGAACAATTTCACGAATTCACGCAAATACGTAGTTTCGAAAGCCACAGGAATAAGCGCAATATTCACTCCGGCATTCTATTATGGTCTTACATGCAAACTCAAATTCTAAAATGTACGTAAAACTGACACATATGATTGTATCGGCGGCCGCCATTGCAGCGGCAGCCGTTCTTCAGGGATGTACCGGAATGGAAAACGAGAATCCGTACTCCGATACCCTCAACACGCTTATCATATCGCCCGTATATCCGGAAGGATTCGGGGAGGGACCTCAGTCCGGGATTCCGGTAAGCATTACCGAAACAGGGAAAGGGACAGACTATACGGCGGTAACAGGTTCGGACGGGAAAGCCTCGGTCAAAATACCGGACGGCATATACAGGATAACACTAAGCTACAGTACGGACGGCCGTATCCTCAACGGAAGCGCAGACAGGGTGCGGGTAATCGGAGCAGACCGGGAACTGACAGTACCCATGGACATGACCGAACCCGGAGAAATAGTAATCAAGGAAATCTATTGCGGAGGATGCCTGTGCTATCCTTTGGAAGGGACATACATGTCGGACAGCTACATTATCCTGCACAACAACACCGACCGCATCCAGTACCTTGACAGCCTGTGCATCGGAGTAGCGGACCCTTACAACGCCACAGGGACAAACGTATGGATCTCCCGTGACGGGAACGGCTCTTCAGTATTTCCTGATTTCGTGCCGGTAGTACAGGCCATATGGAAAATAAAGGGAGACGGGGAAACGCACCCTCTCCTGCCTGGCGAGGATGCGGTAATCTGCATTTTCGGCGCGATAGACCATACCAGGCTGTATCCGCAGTCCGTCAATCTTAACAGACCGGGATATTTTGTCTGCTATAACATAGAATACTTCCCGAATACGCGATACCACCCGGCTCCGGGAGACAACATAACCGCCGACCATTACCTCGATGTAGTCGTAAAGACAGGACAGGCCAATGCGTACACGTTCTCGGTGCATTCACCTGCGGTGGTCATTTTCAAGGCAAAAGGGACGACAATAGAGGATTTCGTCGGCTCCGGAAACGCCATAATACAGAAACCCGGAAGCAGCAGCGACCGTATAGTGAAGCTGCCGCTGCAATGGGTCATGGACGGGGTAGAGGTCTTTACCGGCAATTCGGCAGGGAACATCAAGCGGCTGAACCCCGGGATAGATGCCGGATATGTAAACTTTTCCGCCCCTTTTATGGGCCACACGCTCTTCAGGAAAACGGATGAAAAGGCCAGTGCCGAAAAAGGGTTTGAAGTACTGGCCGACACCAACAACTCTTTGAATGATTTCTATGAACGTAACGAACAGTCGCTGCATGAATAGAGTATGGAAGATATTCCTGTATCTGGGTATGGCAGCCTGTGCGGGTCAGCTGGCTGCAGGACAGCCGTATGACCGCATAGAAAGGCGCAATTTCTGGAATTCGGGAAGCAACATCAACGGTCTTCGGACCGACTCGGTCACCGTTTCTTTCGCGCAGCTGCAGGGAAGCTGTGCCTCAGGAGGCTTCAGGGACAGTTACATGGCTTCCGAAGAATGGAGGGCGGAAGCTGTCGCCAAAACGATAGTGCACCTGAAAAAATTTTCGATGAAAGGGGCGTTCTCCTTCGAGAACTTTTCCGGGAAAGACATGTGCGGTTCCATGTCCGGCCGCCCGGGATACTATCCCGTAGATGTCCTGGAATTCACACCGGGGGACAAATCAAGGCAGACATACCATTTCGACGGCGGAATCACCTCCGATCTGGGGACAAGCTGGAGGGTCGGGGGCAGGATCAGCCTGACTTCCGAGAACTATACCAAAAGGAAAGACCTCAGACATACGGACTACCTTCTCGACCTGGCAGTCGCGCCGGGAATCATGTTCCATAGCGGGGATATCTCCGTCGGGGCTAACTATATTTTCCGGAAAAGCTCCGAAACCATAACGGCGGAAGTGCTCGGGATATCTTCCGGTTCCTATTACGCTTTCCTTGACAAAGGGCTTATGTACGGCATATACGACATTTGGGACAGCCAAGGAACCCACTTGAAGGAAACGGGCGTAAGCGGATTCCCCGCAAAAGAAATATCGCACGGTGCGGCAGTCCAGATACAGTGGAAACAGCTGTATGCCGAAGCGGAGTACGTCCGTTCCGAAGGAGATATGGGAGAGAAGCAGTCAATATGGTTCAGGTTTCCATCCGATGCAGTGACACTCAGAGCCGGATATGCGGCGGGGAAAGGAGACATAATGCACTATATCAGGATAGAAGCTGTCTGGAAAGACCGGAAGAATTTCGAAAGCATCATGGAAAGCGAGACAGTAGACGGAGTCACCGTCACCACGGTATACGGACAGAACAGGATCCTGCGTCAGGAGTCTGCAGAAATAGTTCCGGAGTATGAAATCATCGCCCCGGGATGGGAATTCCGGACCGGAGCTTCACTGGATTTTCTACAGGAACAGTCCTCCCAGGTTTATCCATACGTTTTCTACAGGAAGACATTTGCAGCAGAAGGCTTTGTCAGCGGAATGGCAAGGGTCGGCAAGTTCGACATACGGGGAAGACTGTCTTTCCGGCAGGGCTCTTTTGCGGAGTCCGATGATTGCGCCGACACGGAAATATCGCTTCCGGAAAAGCCTTTCAGAATGAAAGATCTGAATGACATGCACATGGAATACCTGACGGCCCCGCGAATGGAAGCCGGACTATCCCTCAGGTTCAACTTCCTGAATGGCCTGTATGCCGAGATTTACGGAACCTATGTCCGCGGGTTCGGTATCGAGTTCCTTCCGGGAACGGACAGATGGGGAACAGGGGTCATTTTAGGCTATGATTTCTGACAAATGATAATACAAACCTTAAAAATAAATATCATGAAAAAGTTTATCCTTTTGACTGCGGCAACACTTGCCGCGCTGGCATTCAATGCATGCGAAAAAACCGGAGGCAGCAACGAGGGCGGAGATACCGACCCGAACTTCACTGAAAACGAAGGCTCCTTCACCTATTACGGCGAGACCTACAAGACTGTCACCCTTGAGAACGGGTCGGTCTGGATGGCCGAGCCGCTGAGATACATACCTGAAGGATACACGGTTTCCTCAGATCCGAAAGACGGCAATGCCCATATATGGTATCCGTACGTCATCACTGACGGAAAAGCAACCGCCGCTACAGACGAGGAGACCATAAAATCCAACGGCTACCTTTACGACATCCAGGCTGTATTCGGCACTGAAATCACCGCTGACAACTGCGGTTCGTTCGAAGGGGCGCAAGGCATCTGTCCTAAGGGATGGCATATTCCTTCAAGAGCCGACTTCCTGGCACTCTGCGGCTATTCCAACAAGGCAGACGGAGAAGATGCTCCGGTAAAGAACGAGGACGCTGTTTTCTATGATGCAGGATATGAAGGAGGCAAAGTAGCCGGTTTTACCGACGGAGGTTGGAATTTCGTACTTTCCGGCTGGATGCAGCGGGCCAATTTCGCGGCTGAAGGCAAATATTCCGTAACTCCTGTCCTGTCTGAATCCAACTGCACGGTTTCAGAATACTACGGGAAACCGGGTCTGACATACGTAATGTCATCCACTTCCTACAAACCGGCGTTCAACAGTGAAAACGAACTGACCAACATCCAGTTTTTCAGCCTGATGACGACATTCACAGCCGCCAAATATCCTGAAGGCAGGGTTTCCCTCGCCTACGCAAGTACAGTATCGGGACAGCAGGTGCGTTGCGTGAAAGACAGCGAATGACTATTTTGTCGATTTTATATGATAATAAATATAAAAGGTATAGTTTTTTTATCTTAAATTTGCAAAATTGTGCCTGAAGCACCATATATAAAGCATATTGATTTCAAGGCAAATGAACATTTTACTAAAGACATTGCTGCTTTCCTCCCTACTCTTCCCGGCAGGGGCAGTCGCCATGTCCGCCCAGGAACAGCCTGAACCTCCGGACATGACGGAACTTGCGGAAAAGGAAGCGGACCGGCTCCAGAGACTTCTGGATCTGGAAGACTGGCAGGTGTTCTATGTGGATTCCACCCTCAAGCATGACTTTCCTGCCATGAATGATGAGCTTATGGAGCTTCAGGCAGCTAAAGTGTCCAATGCTTCTCTGTATATCAGCGTACAGGACAAGTGGTTCGAAAGAATCGACAGTGCATACAGGAACATTTTCACCTCCGTGCAGTGGGAATCATATCTCAAGAACGGGGCGGCAAAACAGCAGAAAGCAAGGGAAAAAAGAAAACAGAAAGCATTAGAAGCAGAACAGAGGCTGCGGGAAAAACTTGAAAAGATGTAATGACCGGTTACGGTAAGTAGCCAAGAAGATATTATGAAAGAAAAGATAGAAGCCCTGCTGGCCGAAATCGAGGCCCTGTCTTGCAAGACACAGCAGGATATTGAAAACGCACGAGTGCATTTGCTCGGGAAAAAAGGTTCCATAACAGCGCTTTTTGAAGAATTCAGGACAGTTCCGCCCGAAATGAAAAAAGAATTCGGACAGAAACTGAACCAGCTCAAGAACGCTGCAGCTGAAAAGATAGCCTCCCTGAAGGAATCCCTGGAGGAAAACGGTTCCGCATCGGGCGCTTCTTTTGACCTTACGATGCCGGGCGAGCCTTTCCGGTTAGGATCGCGCCATCCCGTATCCATCGTCAGGGAAGAAATCATAGAAATATTCCGCAAGTTCGGCTATGATGTTGCCGAAGGTCCTGAAATCGAGGATGACTGGCATGTGTTCGAAGCTCTGAACTTCCCTCCGGAGCATCCGGCAAGGGACATGCAGGATACTTTCTTCGTTTCCACGGGACACAAGGATCCCATACTTCTGAGGACACATACATCGAGCGTCCAGGTAAGAGCCATGGAGACCCTGCCTCTTCCTATCAGGATCATATGCCCGGGCCGCGTGTTCAGAAATGAAGCGATATCAGCCCGCGCACACTGCATCTTCCATCAGGTGGAAGGTCTCTACATCGACGAGCATGTGACATTCGCGGACCTCAAGCAGGCCATCCTCCTGTTCGCACGCGAAATGTTCGGCTCCGATGCCCAGATCAGGATGAGACCTTCATATTTCCCGTTCACCGAACCTTCAGCCGAAGTGGATGTAAGCTGCAACATCTGCCACGGAAAAGGCTGCAACATCTGCAAGGGGACCGGATGGCTTGAGATTCTCGGCTGCGGCATGGTAGACCCCAATGTTCTGGAAGCGTCCGGAATCGACAGCAAGAAATACAGCGGTTTCGCTTTCGGAATGGGAGTGGAACGTATCGCAATGCTCAAATGGCAGGTCAAGGACCTGCGCAACTACTTCGAGAACGACCTCCGTTTCCTGAAGGAATTCGAGACTTCGATATAAGATTACATACACAATACCGACAGGACTGTTTTTGAACCCCTCCCGCTTCGCGGGTCCTCCCCTGTGCGGGGTGCAACGGTTCAAAAACAGTCCTGCTGTTTGTAATATGCATCAGCCGAATGGACTTATTCGGCCGGCAGGAAGCCTTTCCTGATAAGGTGCTCGGCAATCTGCACGGCGTTGGTGGCTGCTCCCTTGCGGAGATTATCGGCAACGCACCAGAGATTGAGCCCGTACCTGACTGACGGGTCGCGGCGTATACGGCCTACGAAGACATCATCCTTACCCCATGCGAACAGCGGCATAGGATAAACATTGTGTTCAGGATCATCCTGTACCGTGCAGCCCGGCATATCTGAAATCAGCCTTCGTACGTCTGCAAGGTCGAAGTCTTTTTCGAACTCTATGTTCACGGATTCCGAATGTCCGCCCTTGACAGGCACACGGACAGTAGTCGGAGATACGGCGATAGTATCATCCCGGAGAATCTTATGCGTCTCGTTGACCATCTTCATTTCCTCTTTGGTATAGCCGTTTTCAAGGAACACGTCTATGTGAGGCAATATGTTCTCGTCGATAGGGTACGGATATACTGCAGGGTATTCTCCCCATTTCTTGCCTGACCTTTCCGCCTCCATCTGATTCAAGGCCTTATACCCCGTACCTGTGACAGACTGATAAGTAGATACTACGATCCTCTTGATCCTGTATGCCTTGTGGAGCGGCGCAAGCGGCATCAGCATCTGGATGGTGGAGCAGTTCGGATTGGCGATGATCATATCGTCTTTTTCTATAACATCACCGTTTATCTCCGGCACGACAAGCTTCTTGGTAGGATCCATACGCCAGCATGACGAGTTGTCCACCACACGGCAGCCCGCTTCGGCAAATTTCGGAGCAAGTTCTTTTGACGCCCCTGCTCCTGCAGAGAAAAGGGCAACGTCCGGACGTGCGGCGATCGCGTCATCCGCGCTGACCACTGTCCATTCTTTGCCTTTGAACGTTATTTTTCTCCCGACAGACTTCTCTGACGCTACAGGATAAAGCTCCGTTACAGGAAAATTCCTCTCTGCGAGTACTTCAAGCATTCTGGTACCGACCAGGCCGGTGGCACCTACTACAGCTACTTTCATGATTTTATATTTGTTTAATACTTTTAATAATATTCGTCCGGGATTCGGCGTCTTTCACGATTTCGTATGGTCTTACGTTAAAATCATGAAAGTCACGAAGGCAAATGCCTTCGTCCGTCTACCCCCAGTCGCTGACGCTACAGCGCGGCCCTGAAGGGCCATTCCAGTTTTATATTTGTTTAATACTTACTATTTCACTTTTCAAGAGCGTTCTTGAGGTCATAGATGATATCGTCTACATTCTCGATGCCGACTGAAAGCCGGAGCTGGTTAGGATATACTCCTGCGGCTACCTGCTCCTGAGGACTCAGCTGAGAATGGGTAGTCGATGCCGGATGGACAATAAGAGACTTAGCATCCCCCACGCTTCCCACGTGCAGGATAAGCTCCAGCCTGTCCACTAAAGCCGCAGCCCCGTCGAATCCGTCTTTCACGCGGAAAGTCAGCACACCGCCGAATCCGTGCTTCAGATACTTCTTTCCGAGCCGGTGATACGGATTGCTCTCGAGTCCCGGATAATTTACGCTTTCTACAGCCGGGTGCTTTTCCAGGAACTGCGCCACGGCAAGGGTATTGTCACAGCATCTCTGCCCGCGCAGGGACAGGGTCTCCAGCCCCTGAAGCATCAGGAACGAGTTGAACGGTGAAGGAGCAGGCCCGAGATTGCGGAGTCCGTCCACTCGGATACGTCCGGCAAATGCGCCCTTGCCGAAAACCTCCGTATATACGACCCCGTGATAGCTCTCGGAAGGAGCGGCAAGAAGCGGATATTTTTCGGGCGTCCACTCGAAGTTGCCGTTATCTACGACCACTCCGCCCAAAGCGGTTCCGTGGCCGCATATCCATTTGGTGGCGGAATGTATGCTGACATTCACACCCCAGTCCGAAGCCCGGAACAGGTATCCGCCTATACCGAATGTATTGTCGACAAAAACACAGATACCGTGTCTGCGTGCCATTTCGACTATCGGCTCGAAATCAGGAATGCTGAAAGCCGGATTGGCCAGATTCTCTATGAAAACAGCCTTGGTCTTCTCGTCCACCAGAGCCTCCAGGTCATCCACCTTGTCGCTCTTGGCGAACCTTACCTGAATGCCCATATCCCTGAGCGTAATGGCGAACATGGTGAAAGTACCGCCGTACAGGAACGGCGACGCTACGATGTTCTCACCCATTCCCGCTACATTCAGGATACTGAGCAATACGGAAGACTGACCTGAAGCTGTCGCCGTAGCCGCCACTCCGTTCTCGAGTGCTGCCATCCGTTTCTCGAACACTTCTGTGGTCGTATTCGTAATGCGCGTATAGATATTACCCGGCTTGCTGAGGGTAAACAGATCCACGCCGTACTGCATGTCATCGAACACATACGCGGTACTCTGGTAAATAGGCACCGCAGTACCTTTCGACTGAGGATCGATTTCCTGTCCGGCCCTGACCTGCAGGGTCTCGAACTTATAGTCTCTTTTTTCGCTCATTGTATTTGATTTATTAAGTTCTTGCTTCAATGTACCGGTGCAGCCGTGCCTGCGACCATGGCAGACCACGGCATATCGTCCGTCAGACCAATATGTCGTTCAGGACACCGGAAGCTGTCTGATAAGCCCCGGCCCCCGCACCCTGGATCACCAGAGGCGAAGGATAGAAATCGGTCCGGACAATCGCAGCATTGTCAGTTCCGCAAAGATTATACAGCGGGTGCTCCGGACCTACATTCTCCAGAGCCATCCTGGCTCTGTAACCGAACGGCGAAGACTCGTCCCTTGTCAGCGAAGCGATGAACCTCTGACGCAGGCCGAGGGATGCGGCAGCTTCGTATTGTGCTGCGAAAGCGGCTTCATTTTCTTCAAGTTTTCTGTAGAAGGCATCCACTTTTCCTTCAAAGAACTCAGGTCCGAGAATAGGGCATATCTCGACATCCTTCTCATCGATTCCGACTCCCGCCTCTCTGGAAAGGATCAGGAGCTTGCGGAGTACGTCGCGCCCGCTCAGGTCCAGACGCGGATCCGGTTCGGTGTAGCCGGCATCGTGCGCCTTGCGCACTATTTCCGCAAATGTAGCCGTCTTTCCTCCGTCGTATGTACTGAAGATGTAATTCAGGGTACCTGAAAGCACAGCCTCTATCCGGTGGATTTCGTCCCCGCTGTTCACGCTCCGGGAAATGGACTCCAGAATCGGAAGCGCAGCGCCTACCGTAGTTTCGTATTTGAGGGAAGCGCCGTTCTCGAGGGCGGAACGCTTGAGTGCCTGATACTGGGAATACGGAGAGGAGAATGTTATCTTGTTGCACGCTACCACCGAATAGCCGTGTCTGAAAAGGTTCATATATTTATACGCAATGTCCGAACTGGCGGTACAGTCCACGAAGACCGAATTCTCCAAGGAAGTATTGGCAAGAGCTTCGAAATAGGCCTCGTCCGCCGCACTCTCCCCGCTTTCGAGCAGGGACCGGATATTGTCGAGAGGAAGTCCGTCTGTATTCAGAATGTACTTGCGGCTGTTCGAAAGTCCGGCCACGCGAAGACGTTTTCCTGTCCGGGAAGCTATCTTGTCGCCATTGCGGGAGATGATATCGACAAGTGCCTTTCCTACGGTACCGTAACCGGCAATAAACAGGTTCACGTCCTTGATTGCGGTCTTTTCGAAGAACTCGTTATGGATATAGCGTATGGCCCTGTCTACGTCTCCGGAATGGACTATCACCGAAATGTTCCTCTCTGAAGAACCCTGCGCCGTCGCCCTGATAGATACGCTGTGACGTCCGAGGGCAGCCAGCATACGGCCGGTAGTGCCGCACTGGTTCAGAATGTCGTCCCCTACCAGACAGACGATCGAAAAACCCTTCTCCACTTTCAAAGGATTCAGTTTGCCGATGGAGATTTCATAGGCGAACCTTGCATCCGCCACAGCTTTCGCCCTGTCGGCATCTTTCTCCGCTACGGCGATGCACATCGTATGCACCGATGAAGCCTGCGTTATAAGGATAATGTTTATCCCGTTGCGGCTGAGCGTATCGAACAGACGGCTTGAAAAGCCGGGGATACCGACCATCCCGCTGCCTTCGAGAGAAAGAAGGGCGATGTTGTCGGAGTTGGAAATTCCGATAAGCCTTTCTTTGCCGCGCGGCGGATTCTTCTCGATAAGCGTTCCCGGCGCTTCAGGGTCAAAAGTATCCTTGACATAAATCGGAATGCCTTCAGAGACGACAGGCTGTATTGTCGGAGGATAGATCACCTTCGCACCGAAATGCGAAAGTTCAAGGGCCGCCCGGTAAGAAATGTTGCTGATAGTCCTGGCTCCGGGTACTATCTTGGGGTTGGCGGTCATCATGCCCGGCACATCGGTCCATATCTCGAGAATGCGGGCATTGCATCCGACAGCCAGGAGGGAGGCCGTATAATCCGAGCCTCCGCGGCCGAGAGTGGTGGTACGCCCCTGATCATCCGAAGCAATGAAGCCCGGCAGGACGAAAAGCGAAGCTATAGGATTGTCCTCAAGCATCTTGGCAACATTTTCATTGGTCCTTTCTATGTCTACCACGGTTGCCCCGTCACGTTTGCCGGTCTTTATTACCGTTCTGGAGTCTATCCATTTGGTAGCGATTCCGACAGAAGCCAGCTTGGTGGCTATTATCCTTGTAGAGATGAGTTCTCCGCAGCCCTGGATCGCATCCAGGCTCGCCTCGCTGAGTTCTCCGAGAAGGTACACTCCCTGAGCAATGCTCCTTAGAGAATCGAACACGCCGTCGCATGCTTCCAGGCTTTCTTCATGTTTTTCCAAAGGAAGCAGCTCCTTGATGATAAGGTGATGTTTCTTTTGGTATTCGTCAATTATCGTTCGGTAATCCTCGTCCCGTCTTGCCGCAAGGTTGCCGATTTTTATCAGGGCATCCGTAAAACCGCTTATGGCAGAACACACCAGAATGGTCCTGTCCTTGTCTACTGCCTTTGATACTATCTCGATGACCTTGGCCATATTGGCCGAATTGGCCACCGATGTCCCGCCGAATTTCAGTACTTGCATATCATTCGTTTTTTTATTTTCCAATACTTTATCATGCCGGCCATTTGCCGCCGCTCCGGAAACAGACTGTCAGTCTTTTAGTTCCGGGGCCAATATTCCTGCGATCTGTCCGTATTCCAGCAAAAAACCGTCATGGCCGAACTTCGATGTGATTTCATGGTATTCCGCACCTGGAATATTGTCTGCAAGGAAGCGCTGTTCTTCTACAGGGAAAAGGTCATCGCTGTCGATGCCGATCACTATGCTTCTGGCCTTTATGCTTCCCAGAGCCTCAGGTACGCCACCTCTGCCGCGACCGACATTGTGGCTGTCTACGGAATACGTCAGATACCAATATGAATAGGCATCGAACCTGTCGGCAAGTTTCTTTCCCTGATATCTTTCGTAAGAAGCCGCCCTGTCGGCGAATACGGTATCCGGGTCCTGTTCGGGCTGGGTGGCGTTATAGCCTTCATAGCTCCTGTATGAGATAAGGGCCATGGCCCGTGCGGCCTTAAGTCCGGCAGAGCCTCCCTTCAGGCTTCCGCATGCGCGGAATGTGGCATCTGCGTCCAAAGCCATCCGCTGGGATTCGTTATGAGCCGTAAGCCACGGAGTAACACGTGAACCGCAGGCTATGAAAGCCGCGGTCTTTATGACATCCGGTTCCATAATGGTCCATTCGAGAGCCTGGAAACCTCCGATGGAGCCGCCTACGATAAGATCTATCTTTTCTATGCCGAGGTGTTTGCGGAGAAGAATTTCCGCATTTACCGTATCCCGGACCGTGACTTTCGGGAAACCGAAATAATACGGTTGCCCTTCCGGATGCTCTCCAGTCATGCTTTCCGGCTGTGGGGATGCCGGACCGGATGATCCGTAGGCCGAGCCTAACATATTGGCACATATTACAATATATTTTTCCGTATCGAAAAATTTCCCTGGCCCTGTAAGCTCTGGCCACCAGTCGGACGGGTCTGAATTTGCCGTTAGGGCATGGGTTATCCATACGACTTTCTTCTCTCCTGACGAAACATCCCGGGCTATGGCCCTTATGGCTTCGGAATCCGGTACCCCGTCCTTGAAATACCCGTCTGAAATATGGTAGACTACCTTGAGATTTTTAATGGTACCGCCGGCTTCGCACTGAAACGGACGGTCATAGTCGAATTCTTTCCTTGTCATTTTTCATGGTTTCTGGCCTGCCTCTGAATGAAACCCCGCTTCTGCTCCCGGAGCAGACGTCAGACAGACCGGATTGATTTTTCAGATTAATGTCTTTCTTTCCTGAGAAACCGGAGCGCGCATCCCGCACACCTCCCGGCAATAGAATACCGATGCATCTTAGCGATGCATTCGCTTGGACATCATTGATATGAAAGATGACATTTTCATAGACGGGTGCAAAGTTAAGTATTTTTTGGATACAGGCAAGAGATTCCGTCAACTAATGGATAATAAATGCCAACCGTCCAAATAGGATTCTTTGCATTTGCCTGGTTCTTAACTACTTGAAATTTCATTAATTAGGACGGTCCCCTTCTGCGCGACGGGACCGTCCTAATGAGTGTTGTGCCGGATTGCTGATAATGAATGCTTTGGCAGCTTGTCTATTTGGAAGGTCGGCTGTGGGCGGGAAGGAAATCGCCTGCAGATTCCCGGCTATCCCCGATCTTCCCTGACAAAATTCCCTTCCGCATCATAAATCAAATCCCTTCCGTCCTGGATTTCAATTTCGTAGCCGCCCCATACCTTTTCTATCTTGAATATCCTGGTCCCGCCGGGAACATAAGACGCCAGATGAGTATGGACAGCATCCGGCACTATCCCGTCAGGAACCGGTGAAAGGTTGCAGTCTACGCTGATCCACTCTCCGGATTCATCGAATTCGATTTCAGTCCCATCGGACAGCCGGACATTGTAAGTAACGGCCCTGTCATCCCTGTCCTTTTCCGCATGCAGGACATTCAGGCCCGGGAAATACTGCGTGATGAATTCACGGGCGGCACCGGGAAGGTCCTTCGTCTTGATCTTTTTCTCGTCATCGCATCCTGTAAGCACAGCCAGCATTCCGGCTGCAACTGCCATCATAAACAGGACTTTTCTTAAAACTGTCTTCATGATTTTCCCTTTTTATTCATTTTCCGATGCAAAACTATGCGGAGAAACTCAAATGAATCTGAAATCGCTCCATTAGCATGTCCGTTAATCGCAAAAAATAATGACAGGATGAGATAAAATCCTCATTTTTAAGTATTACACGGACAAGTCCGGTACTATACCTTTGCCTTTTGTATGAAAAAGGCAATTTCAGTAACAATACTTTTGTTTTTGATATCCGCGACAGCATTCCCTGCAACGGATACGTTCAGCCTCAGCGGTCGTATTACAGACAATGAAGACAACCCTGTCCCTTCAGCAGGGCTGGTGCTTAAAGAGACTGGAGTCTGGACAGTCGCTGACGAGAATGGCTTTTTCGAATTTGAAAACATCAGAAAAGGGACCTATACTCTTGAAATATCATGTCTGGGCTACGTTACGAAAACGGTTACTTTGGACACATCCATAAGGGCCGATCTGAAAATCATCATGCAGGAGAATTCACTTGCTATAGATGAGGTCGTGGTGACTGCCCGGCAAAGCGATGAAGCGATGAACACGTCCCTTGTCTTCGGACGTAATGCACTGGATCACCTGCAAATGTCGAATGTCGCGGATATTGCCGCCCTGTTTCCCGGGGGGAAAACGGTCAATCCTGACCTGACAGTCACCAACACATTATCCATCAGGGACGGAGGGTCTTCAGCCGGAAATGCCGCATTCGCCACTGCAATAGAAGTAGATGGGGTAAGAATAGGAAACAATGCTTCTTTCGGAGGAATGTCCGGTATAGATACAAGGAACATTCCGGTCCAGAACATTGAATCGATCGAAGTGTTGTCCGGTGTGCCTTCGGCCGAATATGGAGACCTCAACGGAGGAATGGTAAGAATCAGGACAAAAAAAGGACGCACCCCGACAAATGTCACGTTCGCAGTCAATCCGCGAACCTGGTCAGTATCAGCCGACAAGGGCATAGGACTCCCGGATAACGGAGGGGTTATCAATATAGGGGCGGAATGGACCAGAGCTACCCGGAAACTCACATCGCCCTATACGTCTTATGTCCGCAGAGGCATTTCATTTTCTTACAGCAACACTTTTGCCAAAGTCCTGCGTTTTGAAGCCGGACTGAACGGCAATATAGGAGGAATGAATTCAAAAGACGACCCTGATGCCGTTACGGGAGAATACACCAAAGTAAGGGATAACGTATTAAGAGCCAACGCATCTCTGCTCTGGCTGCTTGATCGAAAATGGATAACGAATCTGAAATTCGATGCTTCCGTCAATTTCAATGACAACCTTTCCCACGAACATATTTTCTTCTCTTCCGCATCCAACCAGCCGGCAGTACATTCAGAACATAAAGGTTATTTCCTCGCCGACAGGCTTCCCCTGTCCTATTTTGCAGACCGTATGACAGATTCCAAGGAACTGGACTTCGCCGCCTCTATAAAATATGAATGGAACAGGAAAACGGACAGGTTCGCGAGCCGGCTCAAAGCCGGTATCCAATGGAAGGCCAACGGGAATGCCGGCACCGGCGAATATTATCTGGATCCGACTCTTGCGGAGAACGGATACAGGCCGAGACCATACAGCGGCTATCCTTACATGCACAACCTTGCTTTATACGCAGAAGAAAACCTCACCGTGCCTGTCGGAAAGACAAGACTGGAATTTTCCGCAGGACTCAGGATGGAAAACGTTTTGGTAAGCGGGACCCGTTACCGCAACATATCATCCCTTTCTCCGAGATTAAATGCCAGATGGCGCCTGACCGGTTGGCTGACAGTAAGGGGAGGATGGGGAATCACCGAAAAACTGCCATCATTCTATGTCCTTTACCCTGAACAGCAATACAGGGATATACAGACTTTCGGCTTTTCACACGGAGAAAATACCTCTTATGTATATTATACGATACCTTACACAATGCTTTACAATGAGAATCTCCGATGGCAGCGGAACCGCAATGCAGAGTTCGGAATAGAAGTCTCGCCGGCAGAAGATCTGGATATTTCGATAGTCGGATACTACAATAAGACGTCCTCTCCATACAAGTACTCGAACCTATACACACCGTTTTCCTATAATATACTCCAGTTACCGGACGGATTCACAATGTCGTCCGATCCGGTCGTCAGGGTCGATGACCAGAACGGTATTGCCTTCATCAGAAACTCAAACGATGAATTATGGACACCGATGAAAATAAAAGTCACTGACAGGTCGTTCTTCAATTCCAGGTATGCGGACAACGGAGCAGACATTCACCGTGCAGGAATCGAACTTACCATGGATTTCCCTGAAATAACAGCGATCCGCACGCGATTCAGACTAGATGCGAACTATGCTTTCTCCAGATATGCAGACAATTCTCTCTACTGGTACTACCAGAACGGATGGTCGCATACATCGTTGCAGGACCGCTCCTACCAGTACGTCGGGATATATGCTACAGGAAACGGCACATCAGTATATAACGGCGAGCTCACCCGTTCCGCAGATGTCAACCTCACGGCAATCACCCATATTCCCAAAGCAAGGATTATAATAACATGCCGACTGGAAATGTCGCTTCTCAAGTATTCTCGCAAGCTGTCCGAATACAACGGGACAGAATATGCCTACAATGTAACGGAAGACAGTTACCGTCCTTCCGGAGGAAGTATCTACGAGGGCAATTCCTATACTGCGATCCGACCGGTTGCCTATATGGATCTGGAGGGAAACATCCGTCCGTTCACCGACACGGAAGCGGAAAATCCGGAATTTTCTCTCCTGATGATAAGATCAGCCAACGCATATACCTTCGCCCCTGACGGCTACGGGCCTTTTCTTTCAGCAAACCTGAGTATTACGAAGGAAATCGGAGACAATGTCTCCGTATCGTTCTTTGCCAACAATTTCACAAATTCCAGAATGTCGGTCACTTCCCGTGCAACAGGAGTAAGCGCGATATTCACTCCGGGATTCTATTATGGACTCACTTGCAGACTCAAATTCTGAATATGAAAACGATATATTATATTTTGCCGCTTTTGGCCTTTTCCGGAGCATGTGCCCCGATTGAAGATTCCGATCCTTACTCTTTGGCAATGAACCGGCTGGATATCACGATCGTCTACCCTGAGGGCTTCGAAAGCCTATACAGGGACGGCGTTGCAGTCAGAATCAATGATCCTGACAAGGGCAGCAGCTACACTGTCTACACCGACCGGACAGGACATGCCGAAGCCACTCTGGCCAATGGGATATACAGGATTAGCGTAAGCGACAGGACAGAGGAATTCGTATTCAACGGAGCTGCAGACAGGATAAATCTCGTGAATACCGACCGCCAGGTGACGGTCGGCCTGAAAAAATCCGTTTCCTCCGACATAGTATTCAAGGAAATATACAATGGAGGCTGCCCTGCATACCCTCTCGAAGGGAATTACCAGTCCGACAAATACGTAATCCTGCACAACAACACATCAGAGGTCCAATACCTTGACGGATTGTGCTTCGGAACCGCCGACCCGTACAATTCCCAAGGTACAAACGTATGGGTGAAATATGATCAGATAACCGGAGAAGCGCTGTATCCGGATTATGTCCCGATAGTGCAGGTCATATGGCAGTTCCCTGGGGAAGGAACGGATTTCCCGCTGCAGCCCGGAGAAGATGCCGTAGTAGTATGCTGCGGAGCGATAGACCACACTGTACAGTATCCATTATCGGTCAACCTCGACAAAGAAAATTATTTCGTATGCTATAACAATGTGTATTTCCCGAATACCCGTTACCATCCTGCACCGGGCCCCAATATATCTCCGGACAGATATCTGGAAGTCGTACTGAAAATGGGACAGGCCAATGCATTCACTTTCTCCGTTTTCTCTCCGGCCCCGGTCATATTCAGGGCCGAAGGCATGACGATACGTGAATTCCTCAATTCCGAAGGAGCTGTAATACAGAAACCGGGAAGTACGGTCGACAGGATCGCCTGCATCCCTATAGACTGGATAATCGATGGTGTCGATGTCTTCTACGGAGGATCTTCAAACAATGTAAAAAGACTCCAGACACAGATAGATGCAGGCTATGTCACCTTGTCGGACAATTATCTTGGACATTCCCTTTTCCGTAACACAGACGAAGAAGCTTCATCGGCCCTCGGTTTTGAGGTGCTGATGGATACCAATAATTCTTCCGTCGATTTCCATGAAAGGGAGCAACAGTCGCTTTATGAATAGATTATTGCTCATACAGTCCGTACTTTTCCTCTGCAATGCAGCAGTAATGCACGCACAGACAGGGCAGCTATCCCGCGGAGGAACCGATCCAGTAGAATGGTACCACGAATTCGACCGTACAAGAAGAAGCAATTTATGGAATGACGGAAGAAATACGGCCGGCATGCGGCAGGACACCATATCAGTGTCCTCTGCCGGAGTCCTTGCAGAATATGCAGGCGGAGGATTCCGTGACAGCAACGCCGCCTCTTCTTCGTGGAAAGCCGGGGTCCAGGCACGGACAGTCACGCATATGAAAAGGACCTCATTGGCCGGATCCTTCTTCTTCGAGAACTTCTCGGGTTACGGAATGTGCGGTTCCATGTCCGCAAGGCCGGGATATTATCCTTTCGATGTGATGGAGTTCACTCCCGGCACAAAGACGAGACAGACATACTCCTTCTCGGGAGGCATATCTTCGGATATCGGCCGGCATTGGAGAATAGGAAGCAGTATAGACTATACTGGAATGAACTATACAAAACGCAAAGACCTCAGACACTCGAATTATCTGCTGGATATGACTGTTATTCCTTCAGTAATGTATTACTGCGAGGATTTTGCCCTCGGGGTATCTGCGATTTTCTCGAAAAATTCAGAAACTGTCAATGCTGAAAAGCTCGGCATATCCTCTTCGACCTATTACGCATTTCTCGACAAGGGACTTATGTACGGAGCTTACGAGTCCTGGGAAGGCAGCGGAGTACATCTCTCTGAATCCGGGATCAACGGTTTTCCGGCCAGAGAACTGCTCTTCGGAGGGGCCGTCCAGGCCCAATGGAAAAGCCTGTATGCAGAAGCGGAGTATTTATACGGCAGCGGCAAGGCAGGCGAGAAACAAACCGTATGGTTCCGTTTCCCGAGCCATCGGACAGCCGTCAGGCTCGGATATGTTTCAGGAAATGATATTACACGGCACTATATCAGGCTGAATATCGGGTGGATGCTCCAGTACAATAACGAATCGGTCATGCAGAAGGTAACTGAAAACGGTGTTACCGTTACAATGGTATACGGATACAACCGGATTTTCAGCCGAAGTACCCTGTCTCTCTCCCCGGAATATGAATTTGCCGGCAAAACATATGGTTGCAAGGCAGGAGTCGCCATAAACAGCTACAACAGGCAGGCTTCGCAGATTTTCCCTTACATCGTTTTCAGAAACGACCTCCTTATGGAAGCGTACCTTTCAGGCTATATATCCTTGAGGCGTTTCGATTTCATGGCCGGACTGTCCTTCAGGACAGGGAACTGGAGAGAACAGGAGAAAACGAGCGAGACCTCCGCAGATCCGGGTGACCCCCCGTACCGGATGGAAAACTTATACGGCGTACAGTCTGAATATCTTACCGCATCCAGAATCACAACTGTCATTGGCATAAGATACAGATTCCGGAAAGGATTGTATACCGAGGCTGCCGGGCAATACATGCATGGCTTCGGCCTTAAGAACATAACGGGTTCCGGACGGTATGCCGGAACGATACGGATAGGATTTGAATTTTAATTTTTTAACCACTTTCAAGTATATGAAAAAATTTTTATTGTCAGCACTCGCACTTGCGGCTATAGCCGCCTGCGAAAAAGAACCGCAAGGAGCCTCGGTTCCGCAACAGGTCCGGATTTCTCCGGTAATCACAAGAGTAACGGATGTCAACTTTGAAGACGGAGACCAAATAGGCCTTAGTATTTTCAAGGGAGATGCGTATTATGCAGAGAACAGTCAGCTTTCTTTCTCTGACGGAGTTTTTTCCGGTTCTCTTGTGTGGTATCCGGAAGCGGCAGAATCTTCCGTCATTACGGCATACTATCCTTACAGTGCAGCAGGCTTTCCGGAAACATTCTCCGTTGCCGCAGACCAGACTACAGGTTATGAGGCTTCGGATCTTATAGCCGGGACAAAGTCGGAGGTAACGCCTTCTTCGACTGCTGTAGTTCTGGAATTCAAACACATGCTTTCAAAGATCCTTCTAAATGTCGATAACCGGTCAGGCTCCGGACTCGTTTCCGTAAAACTTGCAGGGTCCAGACTTTCAGCTGCCGTAGATTTTTCATCCCTTTCAGTCTCTGCAGATGAAGAGGCTCCGGCAGAGGATATCACGATGCAAGCCGTTGATGCCGGCACCCGGTACCGGGCCATAGTAGTGCCTCAGACAGTGGCATTTACCCTGTCCGTTACCACTGCTTCAGGCAAGACCCTCGAACAGAAACTCGCATCTGCGGATCTTAAAGCCGGAGGCCAGTACACAATAGAGGCCACTGTCATTGACGATGCCCTCTCCGTAACCATTTCAGGAGAAATCACCAACTGGACCGACGAAGGGACCATTGGACCGGATACCCCGTCAGAAGAGGTACAGTTCGAGGAATTCGACGGGTATTTTGTCTATGACGGAGTGACATATCCGACTGTCACACTCGAGAACGGTTCTGTATGGATGGCGAAAAACCTCAGCTATCTTCCTGAAGGATATGTTCCGTCAACTGACGGCACGGATCCTTCCGCCCATATCCTCTATCCGTATGAACTGGTCAATGACGGAGGCGCTCCGACTGCCATAAATGCAAGCGGCGCCAATGCCCTTACAGATGCAGAATCCATTGAAGAAATGGGATATCTCTATGATGCATATGCCATTTTCGGAGTAGATGAATTCACTGAAGAAAACGTACATGGTTTCGAAGGGGCACAAGGTATCTGCCCCCCTGGATGGCATGTTCCTACAAGAGCAGACTACTTCGCACTCTGCGGCCTTTCCAACAAGGATGATTCCGGGGAAGAAACCGGAAACCAGACCAATGAAAATGCCCTGTTCTACGATAAAAACTACAAAGGCGGGAAATGGAGCCTCTTCAATGAAGCCGGATGGAATTATCAACTCGTCGGATGCAGACAGCTCACCGGAAGTTCCGATGCCCGCATCTACAAATATTCCCTTACCCAACTCTGGTCAGGCAACTCTACTCTGGAAGAATATTATGGCCATCCCGGGCTGAACTACATCATGAGCTCAACCGGATATGTCTCTTCAGTAGGCACGCTGCAGTTCTTCTCATTGATGAGTACCTTCACCAATGCCTATCCGGAAGGCCGGATCAATGTCGCGTATGCAACCCTCGGGACATGTACTCCTGTCAGGTGTGTAAAGGACGCGGAATAAAGGTATAACAAGCCGAAACAAACGATACGCCCTCTCACATTGCTGCAAGAGGGCGTATCTGTAAGTATGTGGCTGTCACTGTTCCTTTATCAGATTTCCGACTTTGGATATGAACTCCCGTACTGGCTCAAACAGTGGTTGCATTTCTTTAGCGGTTGTAATATAGACGCAGTTATAGTCGCTTTCCTCCCTCATCATCTGGAGGTTTGAGTATAGTTTGGAATCATCTGCCGTGAATATGCCTGTCTTGACATAATGCTGCCCAAACATTACCAATGTACCTTTGTGTGTACTGACTTTATGCTCGTCTTTTATTAAAGGGCTAACACTGCATGGAATACTGAATAATACAGTCTGTTAGCAACGACATCCCATAAGTCCATTGATGCAATTTTTTCTGCCTGCTCCAAAAATGACTGTGCCTTTTCGTATTCCAGATTTACCATTATCCGGCGTTCTTCTTCGTTCAGTTTCATGCCAATACTATTCCGTCTTCTTCAACATTCTTGTAAAATGGAGTGAATGACATCTTTTTCCAACTCTCCTTTGTATAGATAACAGGGCTTATCAGTTCCCCTACATCCCAACTCAATGCAACAAACGGATATGCAATTTCATTGCGGTCTTTCATTTCTATTTCCTGCTTGTCCAGAAGAATCAGCAAATCCCAGTCGGAATCTTCCGTGGCTTCTTTTCTCGCCCGTGACCCGTACAGAATCAACTGCCCGTCTTTAGGGAGAACTTCTTTGGCTATCCGCTTGATTTCCTTTAATATGTCACTCGATTTCATAACTCAGTGGCTTATATGGCAAATATAATACTTTTCTCTGTAAACAGGTATTAGATAATGACTATTCTGCTTCAAGTCCAACTTTTGCCTTCGAGTCCGAGTCCGGACGAAAAGTCCCTCAAACAAAAAAAGAGACCACCCGAAGGCAGTCTCTTCTTAGAGCGGAAAACGAGACTCGAACTCGCGACCCCAACCTTGGCAAGGTTGTGCTCTACCAACTGAGCTATTTCCGCAAAATCTTCGATTTTGCGCTAAATTTGGCTGCGGCTCGGCATAGAATAGATTCTCTGCGCTCGCCTTGCACAAATTTTCCGCATTTTCCATACGGAAGCGCATCGTCTTTTTAAAGAGCAATCCCGTTTTTTGGTAACGGGATTGCAAAGGTAGACATTTTTTCTGTTTCTGCAAATTTTTTATGACTTTTTATCTGCAATTTCTCATTTTTTTACGATTTTGGCAGCATAACCTCCGCCTGGAGCCATGTGAACAGTCACTTTGCGTGAAGCCGGCACAGAGACAGTTTCCTTCACGTAATCCATAGCTGCACGGTCGGCATTGATACCGTCGCGATAGACCGTCATCTCATAATCGCCGTCTCCGAGGAAAGAAAGATCAATGGTAAGATCCCTGGCATTCCAGTCGGTCATGACACCGAGATACCATGTATCACCGCTGCGGCGGGCAGTTGCGATATATTCTGCGATACGGCCGTCGAGAACCCTGGTCTCGTCCCACACCGTAGGGATTCCAGCTATGTATCCGGTGCATTCCGGCTCCCTCATATAGTTGGAAGGAGAGTCGCAAAGCATATTGAGAGGCGATTCGAACACTACGTATTCCGCAAGCTGGCGGCAGCGCGTTCCCTGGCTCATGGCTTCGGAATTGACAGGACGGTAATTGCCGCGGGTTGCATTCCGCATTGCCCCCTGGGTGTAATCCATAGGGCCTGCCATCATACGCACAAACGGTATTGTGACATCATAAGTCACCTGGTCGACATCCTCTCCTGACCATTTCATCTGCTCGAGGCCGTGCACGCCTTCATAATTGATCACATTAGGATATGTCCTGTGGAGTCCTGTCGGCTTGTAGGTCCCGTGGAAATCTATCATAAGATGATATTTTGCCGCCGTTTCGGCCGCCCTGCGGTGGAAATCGACCATCATCTGATCATCCCTGTCCATGAAGTCCACCTTGAACCCCTTGATCCCGAGATCAGAGAAATATTTGCATACATTCTCCATGTCGCGGTCAAAGGCCCAGTATCCGGCCCATAGAATCAGTCCGACATTCTTCGAAGCGGCATATTCGGAGAGCATTTTCAGGTCGATTTCAGGAATTACCTTCATAAGATCCGCTTCCAGATTCACGGCCCATCCCTCATCCAGGATTACATATTCTATCCCATGCTCAGAAGCAAAGTCGATGTAGTATTTATACGTATCATTATTGATTCCGGCCCTGAAATCCACACCGTAAATGTTCCAGTCGTTCCACCAGTCCCATGCCACCTTGCCCGGCTTCACCCAGCTGTAGTCGGCATCACTGGCAGGCGGGGTAGCGAGACGGTAGACCATATCATTGTCAGCAAGCTGACTGTCATTCACAGAGACCGCAACGACCCTCCAAGGGAATGATGTACCAGCATCGAATTCAGCTATATAATCCTTCCTTGACTGGACGACCATCTGGAGCATGTTGTGTCCGCCCTGCTCCATCCTGTCCGGATACGGAGCAAACACTCCGTGCAGCCCGTGTCCGCCGTCACCGTTATAAAGATACATTCCAGGATAATCCAGAAGATCAGCTTCGGTGATGCAGACTTTCTTTCCCAGGGAAGCCTCGACCACCAGAGGAAGGAACGCCAGCCTGTCCTTGTCCCATTCGGACAAAGCAATGTGCGAGTATCTGTTTTCAAAAGAATTGAAGAACTGGCGGGAAAAATCGTTCCTGTCAAAATCCCTTACATACGGAACATATGCAGTCCAGTTGTCCGGAAAATTGAATTCCGCCTGCTCTGACTTTACCTTAAACGGCTCTTCCGCAAGGGAAACGAACCTGTATGCCATACCGTCGTCGTATGCACGGAAAATTATATTGAAGCCTTTGAATCTGAGTGTCAGCTCATTGAAATTGTCTTCCACTTTTTTCTTCTTATAATTCACAGCGTCGATCTCCCCTTCGCACGTGCGTGATTTCTTCCCTATGAAACGGGAATCCACGCCATAAACGGTCCCGTCATCCAAGGACATGGAGACCTGCGAGCGGTCCAGAAGGAGAGTCCCGTCATGGGAAAGGGAATAGGTCACGGTTTCACCTACTTCCAGAGAAACATTGAGCTTCCCGTCAGGAGAGGACAATTCAAAATCCTTTGTTGCCGCCATCGCTCCTGCAACAATTCCGAAAGCGGCCACAGCCGCTACAATTCTTTTGTTCATATACACTTATCGGTTTTAATATTGGTTTCAATGTTAATTTTCCGGAACGGCAATGCCTTCCGTTCGTCCGCCTATCCCTTCATCTGGGATTTCATGTTTCTGAGAAGGTCGAAAGCCTGCATAGGGGTCATATTGTCAAGATCGGCCGAATTGAGCTCGTCCCGGAGGGACATCAGAAGCGGATCCTCGAGCTGGAAGAACGACAGCTGGAGAGAACCGTCGCCCTCGATACGCCCTTCCTTGACATTGTGCGGTTTTATCCGCTTGGACGGCAGGACCTTGGCTTTCCCGTCCCCGCCTTTCTCAAGCGCCTCCAGGGTCCTTTCCGCAGATTCGATCACCTGATGCGGCATACCGGCCATTCTGGCTACATGCAGTCCGAAACTGTGGGCCACTCCCCCTTCTTTCAGTTTACGCAGGAAAATGACCTTCTTGTCCACTTCCTTGACTGCGATATGGTAGTTTTTCACGCGAGGATATATGCTCTCGAGATCGTTCAGTTCATGATAGTGCGTAGCGAAAAGCGTCTTCGCCCCGTCTCCGTACTCATGGATATACTCTACGATCGCCCTTGCGATGGACATTCCGTCATAAGTGGAAGTGCCTCGCCCGATTTCATCCAGAAGGACAAGGGACCGTGAGGACAGATTATGCAGGATCATCGAAGTTTCAAGCATTTCCACCATGAAAGTGGACTCGCCGCGGGAAATATTGTCCGAAGCCCCTACCCTGGTAAACAGTTTGTCGCAATACCCTATTCTTGCCGAATCGGCCGGTACGAAAGAACCTATCTGCGCCAGCAGTACTATAAGGGCCGTCTGCCGCAGCAGAGCGGACTTTCCGGCCATATTGGGTCCGGTCAGAATAATGATCTGCCGGGTCTTGTTATCCAGATACACATCATTGGCGACGAACTCCTCGCCCCGCGGCATAAGCGTCTCTATCACAGGATGCCGGCCTGCCTTGATGTCTATGGCATACCCGTCGTTCATCTCGGGACGGCAATACCTGTTCGACAGGGCCAGATCGGAGAATCCGGAGAGGACATCGAGCCTGGCGATAACCCGGCAGTTGGACTGTATGACGGCAATATTCTGCTGGATAGCAGAAACAAGTTCTCCGTACAGCCTGCTTTCAAGCACATATATTTTCTCCTCCGCCCCGAGAATCTTTTCTTCATATTCTTTCAGTTCGGGAGTGATATACCGTTCGGCATTGACCAGCGTCTGTTTGCGGATCCAGCTGGAAGGGACTTTGTCCTTATGGGCATTGCGCACTTCAAGGTAATAGCCGAAAACGGAATTGTAACTTATTTTCAGAGAAGTGATTCCCGTCTCTTCCATCTCCCTTTGCTGGATGTTCAGCAAGACATCCTTGCTGTTGCGGGCCAGGTTGCGGAGTTCATCCAGTTCGGCGTTGAATCCTGCAGCGATGACATCTCCCTTCCCTACCGCCGATGCAGGATCGGGATCCATGGTCCTGTCCAGAACATCGAGAAGATCCGAGCAGGCATCCACTGCAGACATCATGCTGTCCAAAGGGGCGCACCCTTTCCCGGAACACAGCGCCGTAATCGGTCCGAGCTGCGAAAGGCCCCGCTTCAGCTGCATTACCTCGCGCGGGGCTATCTTACCAGCGGCCGCCCGGGAAACAATCCTTTCCAGATCGCCTATATTGCCTATGCATTCCTGAAGCTCTTCCAGATCATGGCGGTTTTCAACAAAATGCTGTACGACATCATACCTGTCATTCAGCTCCCTGATATCCATTGAAGGCATCATAAGCCAGCTGCGCAGCAGACGCGCGCCCATCGGAGAAGAACATTTGTCTATCACCGACACGAGCGACACGCCCTCACCGCCTCCGGCAGCAGAGAAAATCTCCAGATTCCGGAAAGTGAACCGGTCCATCCAGACAAACCTCGACTCGTCTATACGCGATATCGAACAGATGTTCCTGAGACCTGAATGCTGTGTCTGTTCAAGATATATCAGCAACGCCCCCGCCGATGTGACTCCGAGCGGATAGACATCTATGGCATACCCTTTCAGGGAATCCACGCCCAGCTGCTTCTTGAGCTTCTCCACAGAAGAATCATATACAAACGCCCACTCTTCCAGTGTCGAAACATAGAAATGCTCCCCGAAACGCTCTTTCACCCCCTTCTCATACCCCTTGGGAACGACGAGTTCTTTCGGCGCGAACGAAGAAAGCAACGTATCTACATAATCTACAGAGCCTTCGGCCAACTGAAAAGTTCCGGTCGAAACATCCAGGAAAGCCACTCCGCAACGGTCTTTTTCAAAAGTAAGTCCGGCAAGGAAATTATGTTCTTTCTGCTCGAGAAGCTGGTCGCTGAATGCAATTCCTGGAGTAACCAATTCAGTCACCCCTCTTTTTACAATCTTCTTGGCGAGCTTCGGGTCTTCGAGCTGGTCGCAGACCGCGACCTTATAGCCCGCACGCACCAGACGAGGCAGATATATGTCGATGGAATGATGCGGGAACCCGGCAAGGGGGACAGACTGGGCAGAGCCGTTCGCCCTTTTGGTCAGGACTATGCCGAGCACCTTGCTTGCAACCAGCGCATCATCCGCAAACGTTTCATAAAAATCCCCCACTCTGAACAGCAGTACGGCCTCCGGATGCTGGGCCTTGACCTGAAAATACTGCTTCATCAGCGGGGTTTCGACTATCTTTTCTTTCATTGCTTTTCAAAAACGCATATCCTTGCAAATTTACAACATAATTCCGCAATTCTGCCATATTGTCCCAATCTTATGAGAAATCGGGAAAAAACCTTTACCTTTACATTTCCGATTGTATGAATCCACAATATGAAACGTGTACTCATTATATCATATTATTGGCCGCCTTCCGGCGGTTCCGGCGTGCAGAGATGGGTCAAATTCGCCAAATATCTCCCTTCCGAGGGATGGCAGCCTGTCATCTATACTCCGGAAAATCCCGAACTTACAACCACAGACCATTCTCTGGAAGACGAAATTCCACTTGAGGCAGAAGTCATAAAGAGACATATTACCGAACCTTACGGCCTGTACCGGAAACTTTTCGGAGAAGGGAAATCCGCATCCGAAGGAGAAGTCAATCCGATAAACAGCCGGAAAAAGACTTTCAAGCAGAAAATCTCCATGTTCATACGCGGGAATATCTTCATCCCTGATCCGAGATGCCTCTGGATATCGCCCTCGATAAAATACCTCAGGAAATACCTTAAAGAACATCCGGTAGACATAATCGTAAGTACCGGACCGCCGCATTCCATGCATCTGATAGCCGAAGGTCTGGCACGCGCTGCCGGAATCCCGTGGATAGCGGATTTCCGCGACCCCTGGACCAGAATGTTCTATTTCAAGCACTTGGGACTGGGTACATGGGCAGAGAAGCGGCACAAAAAACTTGAAAAATCAGTTCTGGACAATGCCGATGTAGTGGTAGCCGTCTCCCCTCTTGTGCAGGAAGAATTCCAGGCCATGACGGCAACACCCGTGGAACTCATTACCAACGGATACGACGATGAAGACTTCGAGCAGGTCGTCGAACCTGACGGATATTTCAATATTACCCATACCGGGCTTTTCGCTTCGGACGGCAACCCGGAAACTCTCTGGAAGGTCCTTTCAGACAAAAGTGCGTCGGAGAGCCGGTTCGCCGGAATGCTAAGGATAAGGCTCGCAGGGAAAAACGACAAAGAGATAACCGATGCCATCGTAAAGGCCGGACTCGCGGCGAACCTCAGGGATATCGGCTATATCGATCACCAGCGTGCCGTAAGGGAACAGAAAAACGCCTCGCTTCTCATTCTTCCGCTGCGCAAGGAACCTGAGTACAGGGCGACTCTTCCCGGGAAGCTGTTTGAATACCTCGCTTCCGGGAGGCCGGTGCTCGGAATCGGACAGACAGACGGGGCCATGGCAAGAGTCCTGAATTCCACAAAAGCCGGAGTGGTTTTCAACTGGGACGACGAGGCTTCCATAAGAAAATACATAGACATCTGCTGGGAACGTTTCAACAATGACACGCTCAAGGCCGATACCGAGAATATAGAACAGTTCTCCCGACGTGCCCTGACTGCCAGAATGGCCGCACTGATGGATTCGATAATAGACAAAAGGAAATAGACAAATGAACAGAAAATACACGAACATAATACTTGTTTTCATAGGAGCCGCAATACTTTTTCTGATACTGGCCTACGGATTCGTACCGGAAGTGCTTTCCGGGAAAATAGTGAACCAGTCGGACTTTTCCGGATGGAGAGGGATGGCCCAGGAGACCCTGCAGCACAACTCGCAGCATCCCGACGATCCTACATACTGGACCAACTCCATGTTCGGAGGCATGCCTAACGTGTCGATGTACGATGACTTCAAAGGCGACTGGACAAAGCCTCTGTATGAGTTGCTCATGTCAGGCTCACGTCCTGCAAACTACCTGTTCGTATCGCTTCTCGGCTCTTTCCTCCTGATGCTTTCCATGGGAGTAAACTGGCTTCTGGCGATCGGTGGTGCTATAGCAGTCACATTCTGCTCATACAATCTGCAGATAATCCAGGTCGGGCACAACACCAAGATGCAGGCCATAGCTTTCATGCCGTGGGTTCTGGCAGCCCTGATATTCACGTATAAAAGCGCTTTGGGCAAATCCGACGGATCATCGTCCTGGAAATCATGGCTGCCTGCAACGCTTTTAGGATCAGTCCTGTTTGCCCTCGCCCTCAGCATGCAGATAAAGGCAAACCATCCGCAGATCACCTATTATCTGGCAATCATCATTTTCATATATGCTGCCGTGATGCTTGTCAGCGTATGCGTCAGGCAGAAGGAAAAGGCTGCCAGATTTTTCATCGCATCCGCCATGCTCCTGACAATCGGAGGAGTCGGGATAGCGACCAACCTGAACAAGCTGATACCGACTTATAAATATACCCCATATACAATGCGGGGAGGTTCGGAGCTCACTCCGGCCACAGAGCATGACAACGATGAAGGTCTCGACCTCGACTATGCCACTGCATGGTCCTACGGCATCGAAGAGACCCCGAACCTGCTCATACCCAACTTCAACGGAGGATCATCCGCAGGAGAGATGACCATAAGGGACTCCGAAACGGAAGACCTCCTCAGACAGGCCGGACAACCGAATCTGAAAGAAGTCATGAAGGCTCTGCCTCTTTATTGGGGGCCCCAGCCTTTCACGGCTGGACCGATGTATCTCGGAGCCATTTCGGTCTTTCTTTTCGTTCTCGGCCTATGCCTGTACGACAGAAAGGAAAAATGGTGGCTGCTGGCAGCAACGGTCCTGGCTGTTCTGCTCGCATGGGGAAGCCATTTCATGTGGTTCACGAAACTATGGTTTGAATATGCCCCGCTCTACAACAAGTTCAGGACAGTATCCATGGCTCTGACAATCCTGCAGGTTACCGTACCTATGCTCGGCTTCCTGGTCATTGACAGGATACTCCGCGGAGATTTCGGACGAAGGGAAGCATCCAGGGCTACGGCCATAGCCTTTGCCCTCACCGGAGGGTTCTGCCTTCTGTTCTGGATTTTCCCTTCTCTTGCAGGCACATTCACGGGAGCATCGGATGCAGGCCAGCCGGACATTCTGGCTCAGGCCCTTGCCGATGACCGAAGGGCGATGCTGGCTAAAGACGCCGGACGCAGTTTTATATTTATTCTGCTTGCTTGCGCACTCATATTCTGGATAATACGGAAACTTCCCGAAAATCCGGCATCAGGACCTGCGGCATCTGCCGGAAAACCATGGCTTAACAGATCCGCCTTAGTAAGTCTGGGAATAGTCCTGCTGGTTGCCATGGATCTTCTGCCGGTAGACAAGAGATATCTTGACAAGGATGACTTCGTAAGCAAGCGTGACTATTCCGGGCAGTTTGCGCTCAGACCTGTCGACAAAATGATTCTTGAAGACCCTGACATGGATTACAGGGTCCTCGACATCAGCGTAAACACTTTCAATGACTCCCATCCGAGCTACTACCACAAGTGCATCGGAGGATACAGTCCTGCCAAACTGCAGAGATACCAGGATCTCATTGAAAATTACCTGACTCCTGAAATCAACAGTATCATACGGACCGTAAACTCTTCAGCCACTGTTCAGGAAGTGGAAGACAGCCTTCCGTCCCTGCCGGTAATTTCCGCATTGAACGGGAAATACATTGTACTCGGAGAAGATTATCCGCCTGTAACGAACCGTAATGCTATGGGCAACTGCTGGTTTGTCGGCTCGACAGTTCCTGCTGGCACTCCGGATGACGAAATAGCGCTGATAGGAAAGACCGATCTCAAAAACAATGCTGTCATAGGGAATGATTTCTCCTGGGCACGAGACAGACTGGATTCCCTCAGCCGGATAGCAAAGTACGACATTGCACCGGCCGACTCGATATGGATGACGTCATATGCGCCTAACGAACTGAGATACAAATACAGGTCAGCTTCAGAGCAGGCAGTGGTATTCAGCGAGATATACTATCCTGAGGGATGGCATGCGGAAGTGGACGGCAAACCTGCCGATATCTTCAGGGCAGACTGGATACTTCGCGGAATTTTTGTTCCTGCCGGAGAACATGAGATCGTTATGAGGTTTGACCCTCCTTCATATGCCGTCGGTGAACGCCTTTCAAGAGCTTCATCCATCACTCTTATAATACTTCTGCTGCTTTCTTGCGCAGGGATGGCAGAGCGTTCATATAAAAGAAGAGGCCATCTTTTCCGATGACCTCTTCTATGGTGGAGATAGTCGGAGTCGAACCGACGACCCTCTGCTTGCAAAGCAGATGCTCTAGCCAACTGAGCTATACCCCCGTTTTTTCGTTAATTTTTGATGATTATCAAACTCAACAAAAACAAACTTCAAAATAAAATGAACTGTAGTCCTGAGCAGACTTGAACTGCTGACCCCTACATTATCAGTGTAGTGCTCTAACCAACTGAGCTACAGGACTGTATATAATAATGAAAGACCACAATGAGGAGCGGAATCAATTTCAGCTCCAAAAAGGAGGTGTTCCAGCCACACCTTCCGGTACGGCTACCTTGTTACGACT
>JADIMH010000027.1 GCA_017694885.1 Candidatus Cryptobacteroides faecipullorum
ATGGCAGTCTCATAAGCGTTTTTAAGATCAAGGTTCATGTTCTGTTCCGTGATACTTTTCCCTTTCAGACTGATTCCCTGGTCGAACATGATTTGGTTTTCAAGTTCTGTTATAGTCGATCCCTCGATAGCCGTGGAATGAGTAATGAGTGAATACAAATAGAACTTGTCATAATCTATCTGCTTGTCTATTTCCAATTCCCGATAAAGTGAAATCAATTTTTCGAGTTCAGTTTGCATATTATTATTTTTCACAAATATATACTTTTCTCCCTACTTCTCATCTTTTTTCTCCCTACTTTATTTGCTTTTCTCCCTACTTTTGGCTTATTTCGGATGATATCCACCCTGGGATTTCAGTCATATGATCCGTCCAACGGATTTTTAATCTGCCGGAACGCCATCCCCCCAAAAACAGGACTTTCGTTATTTTTGAATAAATTTGTATTTTTGAGAAATTAACGGCCAATCATATCCGATATGGGAAAATTATATCCGATAGGGATACAGAATTTCGAGAAGATCCGCAGAGACGGATACTGCTATATTGACAAGACCTCCAAGATATATGAACTCGTCAAGACAGGAAGCTACTATTTCCTGAGTCGCCCGAGACGGTTCGGGAAGAGTCTGCTGATCAGCACTCTGGAGGCTTATTTCCAGGGGAAGAGGGAGCTCTTCGAGGGACTGGCCATGCAGGAGCTGGAAAAGGAGTGGAAGAAGTATCCGATCCTGTATCTGGATCTCAATATTGCTAAGTTCGACACTCCGGACAGCCTCTCTGATATATTGAACAGGAATCTCGTGGAATGGGAAGGGTTGTACGGGAGCGACCCGGCAGAGGTGTCCCTGTCACTCCGGTTTGCAGGTGTGGTAAAAAGAGCCTGTGAAAAGACCGGGAACAGGACGGTGATCCTGGTCGATGAATACGACAAGCCGATGCTTCAGGCGATAAATGATCCCGCCCTTCAGGATGAATTCAGGAAAACCTTGAAACCGTTTTACGGGGTCCTCAAATCAATGGACGGCTATATCAAGTTCGCCCTTCTGACCGGGGTGACGAAGTTCGGTAAGGTAAGCGTGTTCAGCGACCTGAACAATCTCGAGGATATATCCAGAAATCCTTTCTATACAGATATCTGCGGGATAACTGAAGAAGAACTCCTGAAGAACTTCAACGATGATATCCAGGCTCTTGCAGATGCCAACAGGCAGACCTTCGAGCAGGCCTGCGCTCAGTTGAAGGAGAACTATGACGGATATCACTTCTGTCCAGGCAGCACAGGAATATACAACCCTTTCAGCCTGCTCAATGCATTCAAATCCAGACAATACGGCAGCTACTGGTTTGAGACCGGGACTCCGACATATCTGGTGGAGCTTCTGAAAAAGCATAAATACGACTTGTACAGGATGGCGCATGAGAAGACGACCTCCGATGTTCTTGACAGTATAGACGCATCCTCGACCAATCCGATACCGGTGATCTATCAGAGCGGTTACCTTACCATCAAGGGTTATATCCCAGAGCCGCGCATATATGAGCTTGGCTTTCCTAACCGTGAAGTCGAAGAAGGGTTCATGAAGTTTCTCCTGCCGTTCTATACGCAGGTATCGGAGACCGAGAGCGGCTTCGCTATCTGGGACTTCGTTTCCGATGTGAAGGCCGGGGACATCGATGACTTCATGGCGCGTCTGCAGTCATTCCTGGCGGACTGCCCTTACGAGCTGGCAAAGGACATAGAACTCCACTATCAGAATGTTCTTTTCATCGTGTTCCGTCTGGCAGGGCTATATACGAAGGTAGAATACCACACATCCAGAGGAAGGATAGACCTCGTGCTGCAGACAGACAGCTATGTCTATGTGATGGAGTTCAAACTCGATGGCAGCGCAGAGGATGCCATCCGGCAGATAGAGGAAAAACAGTATGCCCTGCCTTTCGCAAAGGACGGAAGGAAGGTCTACAGCATAGGAGTTAATTTCAGCAGTGAGATCAGGAATATCGAACGGTGGATCGTGAAATAAGTTATGCCTATCCGCTTGGCAAGTACAGCAGTCAGTTACTGCGTCAGAAACACTCTCCAGCTGCCTTCCTTCCCGCCTCGCTCAACGTATTTTTTCTGTATGAGTTGATTGAGCAGTTTCTGAATGGCTGCGATACTGATGCCTGTGATTTCTTTCATATCAGCCAAAGTAAGTGTCGGTTCAGTACGCATAGCATTCAGAATCTTTGTATAATTGGGAGTTCGGAATGTTATGCGTTCTCCATCATACCACCACACATTTTCATTCTTTTCGCTTACAAACAATACGTCGTTATAAATCTCTGTTGCAACCAAATCATTGAAATATTTCAAGAACGGACGGATTTCATTAGTCTCTGCGTGAGCACCATCACCAGGGACAGGTCCTACTTTGAGGTCGGTTTGATGCAAAGCCTCCAGATATTCACTCTTTTTGCGACTGCGGACAACGACCATCGGATAATTATGACGAGTTAGAATAAAGTTTACCATCAGTCGGGCAATACGACCATTCCCATCTTCAAAGGGGTGAATGCGTATATAGCGGTAATGGAATAACGCAGCTAATTCCACAGGAGAGAGTTTTCCTTCTTGCTCTGACTTGTTATACCAGTCCACCAAGTCAGCCATCAGGCTGGGCGTCTCTTCAGGCGAAGCATACTCAAACCTGTCGCCGTATCGTGTAATGACACTATTTGGCCTGGTCTTATATTGACCGGCGTGTATTACATAACTTGCCTGCACGCCACCAGGAAGATTACGATATACCGTGTAATCTTCACGAAGCAGAGTCTTATGTAAAGTTCTGATAAAATTCTGAGTCAAAGGAGTTTCTTTCACTTTAGCTTCTTTAGTCATCATACGAAGTCCAACGTTGCTTGCTGCCATCTCTTGCACATCACGCACATCAGCCTCGCCAATCACTTTACCAAAGAGCAACAGAATTTCCGTTTGACCATAAGTCAGTGTATTACCCTCAATATGGTTGTGTGGATACAACCTTTTTGTAGTTTTTTGCTGAGTGCCTTGAGAAAGGCATAGTGAAGTAGTGGCAGTCTGCAATGAGCAATCTCATCGAAGCGAAGACACAGTATAAAATCTACTGGACCCGCTATCTTAAAGCGGCCGGCAGACTGGAGTAGATTTCTCTGATGTCAGTCTGACAGGTTCACTTTAATGAAAAAATCTGTGGATTCAGTAAAAGAATCCGCAGATTTTCATTTATTTGTAAGTGATGCGGGCAGCACGGGCATCGCCCCTTCCTGAGTGCATACGAAAGCGGAAGTCCTGACGGCAAGCCGGTGTGCCTGCCTTATGTCCAGGCCTTTCAGCAGGCCGGAGACGAAGGCAGCCGTAAAGGAATCGCCCGCTCCGACAGTGTCCGCGACTTCGACTTGCGGCGTCTCGATATAGGAAGTTTCTTCAGAAGTAAATACATGGCTGCCTGTAGCTCCGCAGGTGAGAATCAGCGCCTTGAGCCCGAACATGGACAGAAGCGCCTCCGACCTCGATTGCTGCGTGCCGCCCGGAAGACCGAGCACCACGCTTACTATCTCCAATTCCTCATCGTTGATTTTCAGGATATTGCATTTATGCATCGAATCGCATATGATATCTTTCGTGTAGAAATTCTGACGCAGGTTGATGTCGAATATCCTGAGACTCCCTTCAGGCATAGCGTCCATGAAACGGTTTATGGTTTCCCGTGAGACCGGGCTTCTCTGGGCAAGCGATCCGAAGCAGACTGCTCCGGTGTGTTTGGCGAGGACTTCAAGTTCCGGCGTATAAGGGATATTGTCCCAAGCTACATTCTGTTTTATGTCATAGCACGGTATGCCGTTCCCGTCAAGCTCCACTTGGACTGTACCGGTTGGATACGGGACAGTAGCTATCATGCAACCGAGTCCTTTCCGGCGCAGTCCTGAAAGGATTTCTTCTCCGAGACTGTCGGGACCTACTGCGCTGACGACTCTGCTTTCAAGTCCGAACTGTGATGCGTGATATGCGAAATTGGCAGGTGCACCTCCGAGTTTTTTCCCTTCCGGAAGCACGTCCCACAGGACTTCGCCTATTCCTGTTACTGTATTGTTTTCCATGATTGCCTCTTTTTATGTTGTTTTCAAATATAGACTCCAGCCGTTGTCACGGTGACTGTTCCGTCCTGTCACATGGCAGATGTCTTTTAGTCGAGTCTGTAGATTTTCATCGATTTTACAGTGAAACTTCCCCGGTCGGATACGAACGACATCGAGTCGTACGGTTCGGCAGGGAATACAAGGTTGGTCATTAACGAACTCACCTCCGTTGCCGAAGGCCTCTATGCTTGAGCGGTCGACGAACAGGCGCAGGGCAAATTCATCTTCCGTTGCGGCAGGGGCGATGGTTACTGCCGGAAAGTCCTGACTGAAACCCGCTTCGCCGCTGTTGCTCCGGTCCATGACGAACTGGCCTCTGAGCATGTCATACAGTTGCTCATCCACCCCAGAGCGATGCATCGTCCCTCGGGTGCATTGCTGAATGTTACCGTGGCATAGTGGTCTTTTCCCCAGTCCATCCATTTGGTGCCGGTAGGGGACTCGTTTACGAATTTCTTTCCGTCGAATTTTCCTACAAAATACTGGGTGGCATTGCCTCCGAAAGGACCTCCCGGATTGATATTGCACAGCAGCACCCATTTTTTACCCTCTGTTCCCTCTACCGGAAGTTCTACCAGGTCGGGGCATTCCCATACTCCGCCGTGGGCTCCGTGCTTAAGTCCGAAACTGCTTTCTTTTTTCCACGATTTGAGATCCTTGGAAGAATAGAATTCCATTTCCTGGCCTGCGGCCAATACCATCACCCAGTGTTTCCCGGGAGCGTACCAGATGACTTTCGGGTCACGGAGGTTTTCTACAGATATTCGAGTATGATTTTTTCCATTATCTTGTAGCAGTCCAGGTTCGGATGCACTCCGTCGCCGGAATATGTGGCAGGAAGCCCGCCGTTTTCATCCTTGAGGGCGGAATGGTAGTCTACGTAAGGGATTTTCTCCGATTCGGCATAGGCCTTTATCATTCCGTTCAGTTTTTCGATCCTTGAGGCGGCGTCCTTTATTTCAGGCCGCCATCCGAATCCTGCAGACGGGGTTACGGAGCAGAGAATGGGTCTGATTCTGTTGGCTTTGGCAAGTTCGCACATTGAAATGAGGTTTCCGAGGACATTTTCGAGCGCTATGAAGCCGTTGTTCATGGCTATGTCATTGGTGCCGGCAAGTATTACGACATATTTCGGGTGGAGTCCGATTACGTCCTGGCGGAACCTTACCAGCATCTCCGATGTCGTCTGTCCGGAAATCCCGCGGCAAATGAATCCGTTGTCTGTGAAAAAAGGCTGGTCGGCGTCATCCCATCCGTCTGTGATGGAGTCTCCCATGAATACGGCTTTCGGGGAAGGGGCAGCTTCCTTATTCGCCTGTGCGTAGCGTCCCAGCTGGGCCCAGTCTTTCTGCTGGGCAGAAGCCTGTATTCCTGTTGCAAGGGTCAAAACGGCAATGGCCGCAATCAGTTTTGTTTTCATTGTAAATTTTATTAAATTCGTAAGATATGTTCTTTGAGTGCAAATTTGCTGCTTTATTTTGACATAATGAAATACTGGCGCGAAAAATGCAAGCATCCTGATAATCGAGCATATTTTTCTTGAATTTAATGAACAGCAATATGGAGAAGCCTATAATTTATCAGATATTCCCCAGAGTCTGGGGCAATGACACACAGAAGCCTCTGAAAAGAGGTTCTCTTGAAAATAACGGAACAGGAAAGTTCCGCGATATCGACAGCCCAACCCTTGAATATCTCAAATGGTTGGGCTGTAGTCATGTGTGGTACACCGGGATATTGAGGCATTCTACCAAAAGTTCGGGCGGAGGCTGTCTTCCGTCCCATCCCGAGTTCGTCAAGGGCGAAGCCGGTTCTCCGTATGCCATCGAGAATTATTATGATGTGAATCCGTATCTGGCAACGGATCCGGACAGGAGGATGGAAGAGTTCGAGGACCTGATCGGAAGGACTCATGCTGCCGGCCTGAAAGTGATACTGGATTTCGTGCCGAACCATGTTTCAAGGGATTACGGTAAGGTTTCCCCACATCTGAACGGTCCTGGCTCCTCCGGGACAGTCTATTTGGGCGAGAAGGATGACAGGACGGTGCACTGGAGTGCAGAGAATGATTTTTTCTATTATCCCGGACAGTCTCTTGTGCTTCCGGATGCAGATGAGTTCAGGAAGGAGTACAGAGCATTGAAAAACAAGGATTTCGGATATGACTATCGGATTATTCCGGCCTGGCTCGTTGACCGCTGCAGGGCTTTCGCTACGGATTCTCCGGAGGATGTCCGGGGTTACAGATCGCTTCTGGCACAGTATGACAGCTTGCTTTCCCCGTATGAAGAGACTCCTGCTATGGCAACAGGAAATAACTGCTATAGCGCTATTCCAGGTATCAATGACTGGTATGAGACTGTCAAGCTGAATTATACCGATTCATATACGGGAACTTGGGAGAAGATGTACGGGATATTGAGGTATTGGGCCCTGAAAGGTGTGGACGGATTCCGCTGCGATATGGTCGAACTGGTTCCTGCCGGTTTTTTCAAATGGGTTATCGGGCGGATAAAAAGTGAATTCCCGGAGGTCGTCTTTATTGCCGAGGTATATAAGAAAGACCTTTACAGGAAGTATATCAGGGAAGTCGGGTTCGATTACCTTTATGACAAGTCAGGACTTTATGATACGTTGAGGGCGATAGTGGAAAAAAATGTCAATGATAACGGGATGCCGGTCGATCTGTGGCAGTCTGCTACGGGCATTACCAGAAACTGGCAGTTCCTGGGCGACCTGCAGCCATATATGCTTAATTTCCTTGAAAACCATGATGAACAGCGGTTTGCATCGGATTTCTTCGGAAAGGACGCGAGGAATTCTTTTGCTGCCCTTTATGTGTCCCTGTTCCTTAACAGGGCTCCGTTCATGCTGTATTATGGCGAAGAGATGGGGGAGAGAGGAATGGATGAGGAGGGCTTCAGCGGGAAAGACGGCAGGACAACTATCTTCGACTGGTGGTCTGTCGGCTCCGTCAGGCGTCTGAGAAAGATGATTTCGGACGGCAGGTATATGGAGATTGCTGCTTCGGAGACACCGGTGGAGGAGGATGCTGAACTGGAGGTGTTCAGAAGATACAGCAGGGCGTTGAAGTTCGCGGCCGAGGACCCGGCAGTAAGGAAGGGTACGGTCTATGACCTCTGCTATTGCAATTTTTCTTCTGACGGGTTCGACAAGAACCGCCATTTCGCCTGGCTGAGAGACCATGAGGAAGAGACCCTGCTGTTCGTGTCCAATTTCTCTTCCAGGGAGGCGACCATGGAGCTGATGATTCCGGAGCATGCTTTCGAGTGGTTGGGAATGCCGATGTCTGAGGATCTGAATCCGCAGAAACATATCAGGGTGACCGTCCCTCCGATGGACGGGGTCATGATCCGGCTGCTGTAGCTTCTCCCGTCATGCCACAGCGCAACAGTGTCGTAGAGCTGCATTGTAGCCTGCGTCTGGGATGACGTATCCGGTTGCTTCCGTTCGGTGACTTCCATTCCGTGGCTTCCATCTTCCAGATACATGATAACCTGCCATCATGATGGCAGTAAAGGGTGTTTTGTTCAAACTGCCGCCAAAACATCGGCAGGGACGCTGTGCCAGGTGGACAGCATGAAATGCCACCTGGCACACTTTTGTGGTGATTCCGTAGCAGGTGGACGGCAGGGAAAGACACCTGGAACACTTTCGCGGGAATTCCGTGCCAGGTGGAAGGCAGAAAATGACACCTGGAACGCTTTTGCAGGAATTCCGTGGCAGGTGGAAGGCAGAAAATGACACCTGGAACGCTTTTGCGGGAATTCCGTGGCAGGTGGAAGGCAGAAAATGACACCTGGAACGCTTTTGCAGGGATTCCGTGCCAGGTGGGCAGGGAGAAAGGACACCTGGAACGCTTTCGCAGGGATTCCGTGTCAGGTGAACGGCAGGGAGATGCCACCTGGCACACTTTTGCAGGAAAACCGTAGCAGGTCGACGGCGGGACATACAGTGGCCGAAGCCGGCATCGGCTCCCGAGAAGGGAAGGGGCCCGCTGTGCGGGAAGGACCGGTAGAGCGCCACAGTATGTCCCTGTCATCTCGTATGATATTGGCTTGATGCTCTGACGTGAAGTTATTCATGCGGTCACGATATGATGGTTATCCGGCACGTAGATGCGGTTGCATAACGACACTGATGATCATTGGTATTGCTGCATAATGTCACACTCAGATATGGCTGAATATCTGTTCTATTGAACATTGATTCTGCTGCGCATCGATTCTGTTGCACACCGGTAAATAGCACATATGGCAAAGTCTCTGATAATCAGGCAATCACATGATATTTTCATTTCTAGGTGTAACATCACTCGGCACACCCGCAGTGGCGAATGTGCCCTGCAGGCATCTGTAAGGCGGGTTCGCTACTGCAGGTGTGTCCAAAAATGTGACACCTGCAGTTGAACCGTATTTGAAACACTTTGATTTACAGAAATATACAAATATCTCCCGACTGCAGGTGTGCAGGTGGTTACACGCTTCATGCTGATGATCGCTCATTTCATTTGCCTACTGAACAGCCCTGACATTCCATGAAAAGCGAAGCCGCCAGACTGAGTCAAAACACGAAGTCTCCCACCTGGCACACTTTCGCGGGAAAACCGTGGCAGGTGGAAGGCAGGAAATGCCACCTGGCACGCTTTGGAAAGTCCTTCCGGTAGAGGAGGGGGCTCCCTGAAAGACCTTCCGGTCCGGTTACAGTCCGACTATGGCCCTTGAACTCTCCCGGTCGATATATGCAGCAAGTTCGCTCGGAGCCTTGAACAGCTTCACGAACTTGCTTTCCTTTATGCATTCCATTGATGATATTCTTTCCGTATCTATCATCCCTTTGCCTGTGACTGTGTTTATTGTCAGGTATCCTACGCCCAGTGATGTGATGTTCTGGAAAAAATGTGTTCCCTGGCTCGGTTCGATCTGGTAGCCGGGGATTCCGCATTCTACGATCATCTTGGCTTCCGAAATGTCGCTCCATACTACAGGAATGCCGAGCCACGGGTCGGATGATCCCCATCTGCCGGGGCCGATGAGCAGGCAGTTTCCTCCTTCGTCCTTGACATAGCCGTTCATTTCGGAAATTTCTGTAGCCATCTGTCTTGTGTAAGAACTGTCGAACCCGGCCGGATCCACGTACAGGATATATTCCATTCCGGATATGCTGCCTGAGCCTAAAGCATTGTCCGAGGTCAGGAGCACTTCATGAATTTCCTCCTTTACCTGTTCGTATGAAAGGTCGGCGTCTTCATCGTATACGCCGGCAGGACGTACCTGCAGGAGTTTCAGGACTATGGCGTTTCCTCCGAATTCAGGGATGACGTCAGCCGCGAATTCAAGTTCAATATCGCACATGAGTTCTTTCTTGCAGATTTCCATAAGTTCTTCGAGCAGTTTGGCCAATGGGAATTTCCCGTATTTCAATATGGCATCGAACGAGATGATCCTGGCCCCCTGTGCCGTCACTCCAGGTACTATCCTTCTGTCTGCGGAACTGAATGTGGATGCTACCAGTTCCGGATAACCGAATGTTTTAAGTGCATCTGTGACAGAGAGTTTTATCAGATTGATCCCGTCGTCTCTTGACGTCTTGAAGGAGCCTGGGCGCAGATCCAGGACGTACATTTCCTTTTGGGTATCCCTCAGGGCGAGGGATATGTCTGAAAGCTGGAGTATCTTTTTGGGATATTTGGGGTCGAAACGGAGCGTGTGTCCCCCGTCGACTACGGTCTTGCCCAGCCCGAATGCGAGGTTGACTATTCCGTCCTCTTTCTTTTCGCTTCCGATAGGGTAGTAGTTCACGGATCTGGCTACGCCGGAGAGCATCGGATAGTAATATCCTTCATGCCTGGTGCCGCAGATGCTCTGGATGATCACTCCCATTTTTTCTTCACTGAGCAGGTTACCGGTAGTCTGTATGTATGTCCTGCTGCCGCTGAAATATACCGATGCGTAGACACTCTTTATGGCCTTTCCCAAAAGTCGGAGCATCTGGTCCTTGTTGTCTGTAAGGGGAATCATGTATGTGGTGTAGACTCCTGCAAAAGGCTGGTAGTTGCTGTCTTCCAACTTGGAACTGGACCTTACCGCCAGCGGTGATGTCACTGTCGAAACGAAAACCCGCAATTCGTCCACCAATGCTTCCGGCAGTCTTGACGCCACGAATTCAGAGAGGATATCATCGTCGGATACTTCGGAATCAATTACGTACTGCAGCCCGTTTTCAAGGATAAATTCTTCGAAATAGTCGGTGGCAATAACCATTGTCCTCGGAATCGATACCTTTATTGACGGGTATTTGTCATTGAGCTTGTGCTTCAGGATCAGACTGTTGAGAAAGGCGAGCCCTCTGGCTTTCCCTCCGAGGGAACCTTCTCCGGCCCTTGCGAACCAGATGTATTTCTCGTATGAATCCTTGTCGAAATGGGCTATGATACCCCTTCCGGTAAGTGCGTGGTAATCATGTATTTCCTGTGAAACATACTGACGGAGCTGGTCCGTATTGCGGAAGTGGCTGCCCTGCATTTTCTTGAACCTTCCGGCAAGTGTGAAGAGTCCCCTTGCATAGAACCATTTGGAGAGCATGTTTCTGGATGTATTGTACAGCAGCACATCGTCTGGAATGTCTTTTAAGCATTTTTCCAGGTCTTTCAGGTTGCCTGCCCGCCCGTATTCCACCCGGTTCTGGTCTCGGAAGATGAAGTCGCCGAAGCAGAATTCTTCTTTGATGTAGTCGGCGAGCTGGATTATCAGTGTTTTGGAATATTTCCTGAGAAAACCGGCTCCAATATGTGCGGCTTCGTCTGCAAAGCTTTCCTGTGATGACTGCAGCAGCACAGGCATTGTCGGGTCGTCGGCCTTGATCATTTTCGCCAGATCCAGGCCCGCATCGAGTTTTTCATCCTGCGGCCTGTCGTTCTTGTGGATGACGAAACCTATGTCTGAGATTACCCCCAGAAGGTTTTCCTTGTATTTTTCGTAGTATCTTACGGCGTCGTCGTAGTTGGTGGCGATCAATATCTTCGGTCTGGAACGCTTTCTGTATTTCCTCTGCTGTTCGTTTAGCGTTTCTTTCAGGAACTCAGCACTTTGTTTTAGGATAAGCCTGTAGAGTTCAGGCAGGTATGTCGAATAGTAACGGACCGAGTCTTCTACCAGCAGGATTGCCTGTACGCCGACTTTCTGTATGTCGTTTTCTGCGTTGAGCATGTCTTCGAACAGCTTTACGATGGCTACTATCAGGTCTGCGTTTCCGTGCCAGCTGAATACGAAGTCTATTACGGACATGTCCTGATGCATCAGCCTTCTGTATATCTCTTTGGAGAAATGCGTCAGCAGGACGAAAGGTATCCCGCAGCCCTGTTCCTTTAGCCTGGAGGCTAATGAGAAAACGCCGGAATCACCTGCATTGTACATGCAGATAATCATATCTATGTCGTTGTCGCTGCGGATGATGTCATATGCTTTTTCCGATGACTGCGCCCAGATGAATTTTGGCGGGTTGCTCAGGTTGAGTTCGATATATTCTTCATAGATGCGAGACTCTATCTGTCCGTCTTCTTCCAGGATGAATGCGTCGTAGTTGCTGCAAATCATCAGTATCCTTCTGATCCTGTGGGTTATGAGCGACTGGAAATTGGTTTCCTGAAGCTCTTTGAGATTTACCGGTTCAATAGTGTTCATAGCTGTGTGTGATTCCCTGCAAATTTAATAAAAAAGGAGGCTTTTCCGTCTGTTTCGCCGTCCACCTGGCACGG
>JADIMH010000028.1 GCA_017694885.1 Candidatus Cryptobacteroides faecipullorum
GTTCCAGGTGTCTCTTCCCGCCGTCCACCTGGCACGGAATCCCTGCGAAAGTGTTCCAGGTGTCTCTTCCCGCCGTCCACCTGCCACGGAATCCCTGCAAAAGTGTTCCAGGTGTCTCTTCCCTCTGCCCACCTGCCACGGTATTCCCGCGAAAGTGTTCCAGGTGTCCTTTCCTGCCGTCCACCTGCCACGGAATCCCTGCGAAAGTGTTCCAGGTGTCTCTTCCCGCCGTCCACCTGCCACGGTTTTCCTGCGAAAGTGTTCCAGGTGTCTCTTCCTGCCGTCCACCTGCCACGGAATCCCCGCGAAAGCGTTCCAGGTGTCTCTTCTCGCCGTCCACCTGCCACGGTTTTCCTGCAAAAGCGTGTCAGGTAGCACCTCTTGCCTCCCACCTGCCACGGTATCCCTGCAAAAGTGTACCAGGTGTCCTTTCCCGCTGCCCACCTGGCACGGAAATCCCTGCAAAAGTGTACCAGGTGTTCTTTCCCGCTGCCCACCTGGCACGGAAATCCCTGCAAAAGTGTACCAGGTGTCCTTTCCCGCCGCCCACCTGGCACGGAATCCCCGCAAAAGTGTGTCAGGTGTCTCATCCGCCTCCCACCTGCCACGGCAGTTCATCTCATCACGGGATGTTGGGGTTTTTCAGTAGGGCATGTGGCTGTTTTCAGCATGAAGCGTGCAACCATCAGCACACCTGCAGCTGCGGAATACATGTATCTTTCTGAAAATCATGATGTTTCAAGGATGGTTCAACTGCGGGTGTCACATGTTTGGACACACCTGCAGTAGCGAAACCGCCTTACAGGTGCCTACAGGGCACATTTGTCACTGCGGGTGTGCCGAGTGATGTTACACCTGGAAATGACAACATCGTGTGATCCTCTGATTATCAGAGATTTTGCCATATATGTCTTTTGCGGGTGTGCATCGGCATAAGCACCCATCAATACCGATGCGCAGCAGAACCAATATGCAATAGTATCGAAGCGTAACATCGGTGTGTAACAGCATCGTTACATATCTTTAGCAATACCATCCTGCAGGGTACCTATCATATCGTGACCGCGGGAAAAATTTCAGGTTAGAATAATGCGAGATGGCAGGGACATACTATGGCCGAAGCCGGCATCGGCTCCCGAGAAGGGAAGGGGCCCGCAGTGCGGGAAGGACCGGCGGAGTGCCACAGTATGTCCCTGCCGACATGTACCCACCTGCTACGGTTTCCCCGCAAAAGTGTGTCAGGTGTCACCTTCTGCCGTCCACCTGGCACGGTATTCCCGCAAAAGCGTTCCAGGTGTCCTTCTCTGCTTCCCACCTGCCACGGAATCCCCGCAAAAGCGTTCCATGTAGCACCTCTTGCCTTCCACCTGCTGCGGCAGTTCCTCTCATCATGGGATGTCGGGACTTTTCAGCAGGGCAAATTAGTAGTTTTCAGCAAGAAGCGAGCAACCATCGGCACACCTGAAGTAGGGGAGTGTGTGCATCTGTCTGAAAATCATGATGTTTCAAAAAAGGTTCAGCTGCGGGTGTGCCGAGTGATGTTACACCTGGAAATTACAACATCGTGTGATTGCCTGATTATCAGAGATTTTGCTATATGTGCCATTTGCAGGTGTGCAACAGAATCCAGAATCGATGTTCAAAAGAACAGATGTTCAGCCATATCTGAGTGTAACATTATGCAGTAATCCCAATGATCAACAGTGTCGTATGCAACTGCATCCCCATCTACGTGCCGGATATCAATCATATCGTAACCGCATCAATGAGAACATCAGGCCAATATCATGCGAGATGACAGGGACATACAGAGGCCGAAGCCGGCATCGGCTCCCGAGAAGGGAAGGGGCCCGCATTGCGGGAAGGACCGGCGGAGTGCCACAGTATGTCCCTGCCGACATGTACCCACCTGCCACGGAATCCCTGCAAAAGCGTTCCAGGTGTCTCATCCCTCCTCCCACCTGCCACAGCGTCCCCGCCGATGTTTTGGCGGTAAACGGTAGTCGGCAAGCGGAAACCTGTACGATGGTCCGCCATTCAGGCCGGAAGAAGGGAGCATGAAACTGTGCCGCGGATCCCCAGGCTTTCCCTGTCAGTCGAACAGAAGTGCCATATCGGCCGCAAGCATCCTGCCCGCAAGATCTTCAGGAACGAAAGACCATCGCCCGACGACTTCCGGTGCACTGATAGCGGCAGGATCGATACTGCCATGCTCCGTCAGGTAGTCATAAAGTATATCCCGTATTTCAGGATACTTGGCTACGACACGCGACCCGATATTGTCCGTATCGATTCCCGCCCCCTCACGCATGATGGCACCGCCGCCGCTTGCGCGGTAAGACGTCATCGCCACATTATAAGTAGCCGACATATCGAACGGCGTTCCGTCGGCAAGAGAAACAATCTTCACCCTGCTGCCGTGCGGTGCAGTAACGTCCACAGTATAGTCCAGGCCGCCGGCAGAATCGAAATTATAGGCCCGTCCGACAAATGACCACCGTTTCTGCCCGGTCCTCGGATCCGGCTTGTCGGAAATCTTCAGGACATGCTCGCCTGGTTTTCCTGAAACCGTATTAATCCAGGCATCGTATGAAAATTCCAGGTAATCCTTGATTTCACGGCCTGTCATATTGACTACAAAGAGCTGGTTTTCGAACGGATATATGGTAAAGAGATCATTGTAGACCAGTGTGCCGGCCTTAAGGTATCCATTGAAAGTGAGAGGGGCGGCGAAAGAAATCTGTGCAGGAGTACATGAAAGACACAGAGTATGCAGCAGGTTTGTATAGTCGCACATTCCCGTATAGGCATCGCGGGTCCGCATATCCCGGACCAGCCCGCCCACCGGCTTGAGTGTAAATGCCCTGACGGCTTCGAAATCCGGTCTGAAAATGTCTCTCATCTCCGTATCTACAGTGCCTTTGCGGACCGGAACCAGCCCGGCGGACAGTTCCTTCGACTCCACTTTACCGTTTTTTACCTCTAAAGTAATGACACCGTGCCCTATATTGCGGCAATGGCTTCCTGAGTTGATCAGGCAGATATCATCTTTAGCGTAGACCGCCGGACGGTGATCATGCGAACATATCAGGAAATCGACGCCTTCAAGCGTACCGTAAAGATCCAGCCCCTGGCTTTCAAGCATGGAACCGTCACCCTTACCGGTACCTGAATGGACGGCGACTATCACCACATGAGGATGTTCCTTGGCTATGACCTTGTCCACATCCTGCTGGACCAGCGGGAGCAGAGACTCGAAATGCATCCCTTCCCAGAGCTCTTCGGACAGCCAGTTTTTTATATTCGGGTTCGTAAACCCGAGAATAGCAACCTTCAGCCCGTTTTTCCGGACTATGGTATAATCGGCGAAATAAGGTTTCCCGTTATCGTTGCGTATCGCATTCGCCGCCATAAAAGGCATGTCGAGCTGTCTTGCAATCCTGTCATATACCGGATGGCCGGTTTCAATGTCATGATTGCCCACCGCTACGGCATCATACCCCATATAATTCGCCATGCGGGCGTAGAGATGAGGGGTGAGTGTATCCACATAGTTGTAATAATAAGCGGCGTTATCCCCCTGGAGACAGTCTCCGGCATCCACTAATATCACATTTTCGGCACCGTCTGCTGTCCGTACACTGTCCACATAATGTGAAACTGCATAAAGGGACTGTCTGGTACCGTCAGACACATAGAGCGAGTCGAAATAACAGCCGTGCACATCATTGGTAGTAAACAGCTGGAGGCGGTAGATGCCATCTTTCGGTCCGCAGCACGAGGATGCCGCCAGAACAGGCAGCAGGATGTAAAGCAACAGATTCTTTTTCATATTGTCATATAGCTATATGTATGTTTACATGTCCGGAGCCAGGTCCAGTACCGGAAACCCCTTCCTGAAACGGAGCATCGGCGGCTTTTCCAGGACTCCGTAGACAACGGGGACGCCGGCGGCCGTATACCTTTCGCCACGGCTTCTTCCCCTGAAATCGATTATGGCGGAATTCCCGCTGTAGTCCAGAAGAGGATCGGAGCCTGTCCTGTTGCAGAAAACCGACCAGCATGCGTTTTCTATCGATCTGGCCTTCAACAGGATTTCCGCTGCGGCATTGCGGGCTACAGGCCAGTTGGCCACATTCAGATACAGGTCGTATGGCCCTGAAGCGGTATTTCTCGACCACTCGGGAAACCTGAGATCGAAGCAAATGCCCGGCAGGATTTTCCATCCCTTGTATTCGAACACTTTCCGTTCTTTTCCGGGAACATAATTTTCCTGTTCGCCTCCGAAAAAAAGATGCGACTTGTCATAGTGTTCCTTGCAGATGATATCGTATGACCCTGCAGGGGCAGTGAAGAACAGCCTGTTGTACCGTCTCGAACCGCAGTCCGCCACAGGGACTGAACCGGTCACTGCGCATCCGTATTTCAAGGCGGTTTTCTCCATCCAGGCATATGTTGCAGAGGTTTCTTCCGGCTCGGCCGCTTCGGGATTCATCGTAAAGCCGGCAGAAAAAAATTCCGGCAGGACCACCATGTCGGGCCTGTCGGGAACGCTGCCGGAAAAGAGTCCGGCAATTACACCGTCCAAGGCCTTCATATTCGTCTCCGGCTTTTCCCACTCCGGAGAAAATTCCACTAATGCCACTTTAAGTTTATCTGTCGTCATAGGCAATAGGTTATCATATATTCCACCCTGGAAGTCCCCAGTCTTCTATCCTGGTCCTTTTCTTCGGTTTCCGGTCCGGACTGTTCTTTTCAAGAAGCTTGCCCAGATTGAACCTGACGGTCACCACCTGCTGGAGACCGGAATATGACCAGTCGTTGAAATGAGCCGTTACCGAAGCCCTTATGGACATGAAATCCGAGATTGCCGGCTCGTAATATATTTCTAACCTGTCATAGAATCCTGCACCGGGGGTATTGAGTCTGACCTTATAGAACGCCTCTCCCATATAAAGGAGATTCCCGTACCGGTTGCCGGCAGAATCTTTTTCCGAGAAAAACGGCATCATGTCCGTTCCGTAAAACAGATAGTTCTCGATTCCTACATTCCAGTTTCTCAAAGATGCGGTAAATTCGCCTCCATGAGGGAAAACCAGCCTGCCTGCTTTCCTGTCGTTCTGGAAAGACTGCAGCCATCCGAGCGTGAAGTCGAGCCTCTGCAGACCGGTCTTTCCGGACAGGTCCGTTTTGAAGTAAGGGTTCATCAGGGCATTGTCTACCACACCGGATACGTTTTCAGCCCCGGCAAAATGGTAAAGGTATGCGCCGAATCCGATAGAGAACATGTCAGAGAGCTTTCCACGGGCGGCATAAAAAATCATGAAGCGCTCTCTCCTGTCCACGCCGTGCATTCCCATCCAGTCGCATCCCACCTCGTAATATGAGGCAGGACGGGTAACGGAAAAGAGAATACCTTCGATGTTGTTGTCATAGAACCTGAGCGAGTCCGAGAAGAATGCCCTTGAGTAATCGCCGCCGAGGAACCTTCTCGGAAAGATGCCGGCGGTTATCGCAATATCGGACTTTCCTTTGGAAAACAGATATTTATAATACAGCGTAATTTCATGGAACAGATCCAGATTTTCTTTTTTTCGGGACAATTCTTCAGTGTTTCCAGGCTGGGCAAGAGATGGCTGGACCGGCGAGTCTCCGAAATCCTTCATGACATCTATCCCGAACATGAGACGATGCTCTCCGCCGGAGGTTTCATTCAGTTTCAGGCCTACGGAAGGGGTAAGCCGCGCCCCGAATATGGTCCTGGATCCGGAGAATGCGGAAGGGGCGTATTCCCTGTTGTCGAAATTCATTTCAAAATCCACATCGTATGCGAATTTCAAAGCCCGTTCTTTTTCAAAAGGCTCTGCCGAAACGAGGCTGTTAAGAGCCGTAAATGTCAATATGCAGATACTTGCAAGCAGTCTCATGAATTTGTCCCTGATTATTAATGCCTGATTTAAAAAAACAATACGGCCTTCTGTGTCAGTCAAGCTCTTTTGCCAGCCCTCCCTCTCCGGTTTCCTTATACAGAGACGGCAGATCCTTTCCGGTCTGCTTCATTACCCGTACTACCTGATCGAAAGATACCCTGTGCAATCCGTCCGTATAAAGTGCATAAATGTTGGCATCCAGCGCACGGGCTGCGGCATATGCATTCCTTTCGATACAAGGAATCTGCACCAGGCCGCATACAGGATCGCAGGTCATTCCCAGATGATGCTCGAGCCCCATCTCGGCCGCATACTCGATCTGGGACGGACTGCCTCCCATCAGCTGGTTGGCCGCTCCCGCCGTCATGGCGCATGCCACGCCAACCTCGCCCTGGCATCCTACTTCCGCTCCCGATATGGAAGCGTTCCGTTTCACGACATTGCCTATCAGTCCGGCCGTGGCAAGCGACCTGATGATCCTCTTATCGCTGAATCCGTACACCTTTTTAAGATGATAAAGGACTCCCGGCAGCACTCCGCAGGAGCCGCATGTGGGTGCAGTAACGATGGTGCCTCCTGCGGCATTCTCCTCGCTGACGGCCAGTGTATAGGCGAATATCATCCCACGTGTCCTCAGCACATCCTTGTAGCCCTCTGCCCTGATGAAATACTGGGCTGCCTTCCTGCGAAGATGGATCGGTCCCGGAAGGACGCCTTCCTTGTCCAGCCCCCTTTCGATGGCCTCGCACATCACTTTCCAGACTTCCGACAGATAATCCCATATGCCGTCGTCCTCGATTTCATTGACATATTCCCAATAGGCTTTGCCGTATTTGTTGCACCATTCCATAAGTTCCGTCATGGTGTTCAACGGGTATATGTCTGGCGTCTCGTCTTCAGGAAGCTGCTCGCATTTTATCGCCCCGCCTCCTACACTGTAGAATGTCCATTCGTCTTTTTTTTCGCCATTGTCATCGACAGTGGCTATCTTCATACCGTTAGGATGTGCCGGAAGGAAGATCTTCGGCTGCCAGTCTATCTGTACCGGTCCCAGCTCGGACAGGGCTTCATTTACCGCCACATCTGTCAGGTGTCCTTTGCCTGTCGCTGCCAGAGAGCCGTATAGCGTTACCAGGAACCTGCTGCTCTGGGGATGATGGGCCAGATATGTCCTGGCTGCCTTGTGCGGTCCCATCGTGTGGCTGCTTGACGGACCTTTGCCGATCCGGTATATTTCACGTATTGATTTCATCGTTTTGAAAATATCAGAGTCTGTTTGTAAGTCGTTTATTCAAGGACGGCTGTCCATCCTCCGTTGCGTACCATCCTTATCTGAAGCGCGTCCGAAGATCTGACGGCAGTCTTTCTGATCCTGTAATCCATGGCCTGGCGTCCGGAGTTGACACTGTCCTCGAAAGCGGTCATTCCGTACTCCCTGCCTTCGTCCAGGAAACCGAGGTCTATGGAGAAGGTCCGCTCCCGTTCTTTTCCGTTGCATATGGCGCCGATGAACCATTTCTCTCCGCTCCTGCGGGCAACTATGATATATTCTCCGGCCTTTGCTTCAAGGACCTTGCTTTCATCCCACAGTACAGGGACGCCTGAAATGAATTCCGTGCATTCCGGATTCCTGTAATACATGGTAGGGGAGTCTGCCAGCATCTGGATTCCGCTTTTGAATACTGTATAGAGGGCCATCTGGTATGCCCTTGTCCCGATGCTTGCAGAGTTCGGCCTCTCGGACCGGTAGACTTCCGGCTGCATGCTTATCATTGCGCCCGGGGTGTAGTCCATAGGGCCGACTGCGTTGCGTATGAAAGGAAGATATAGACTGTTGTCGGGAGTACAGCGTCCCATCTGTTCCATACCGAGGACTCCTTCATATGACAGAACGTTCGGATATCTCTTTTCGAGACCGGCTGGCTTGAACGAACCGTGGAAATCCACCATCAGCCTGTGTTTTGCAGCTTCCTCGGCCACTCTTTCATAGTAGTTTACCATCCACTGGTCGCTCCTGTCCATGAAGTCTATCTTGACTCCTGCCACTCCCCAGTCCTCGAATGTTCCGAACAGGTCGAAATTGTTTTCTACGGTCAGCCAAGTCAGCCAGAGGAAAACGCCGACTCCCTTTTCCTTCCCGTAGCGTATGATTTCGTGTACGTCCACCTTCGGATTCGGGGTATACGGATCCCTGGTGCTGAGAGCCCAGCCTTCATCCATAAGAAGATACTCGATACCGTATTTTGAGGCGAAGTCTATGAAGTACTTGTAGGTCTCGAGGTTGAATCCGGATTCGAAGTCCACGTCAGGACCGTATACTGAAGCGCCGTTCCACCATTCCCAGCTTACCTTGCCCGGTCTGATCCAGCTGCAGTCCCGGATTTCGCATGGAGAGGAAAGGTTGTCGGCCATATGGTTGGAAGCGATGACCCTGTCATCATCTGAAATGACCAGGAATCTCCAGGGAAAAGTCCTTGACCCTGATGTCGATGCTATATAGTGGGCTTCCTCCAGAATCTTAAGGCTTCTGTCACCGTCTTCTCCGAAGGCAAGCGGGCATTTAGGAAAAACGGACCTGAGTCCGCCTTTGCCGTCGCTTTCCAGGAACATGCAAGGGTAATCATCAAGATCGGCTTCGGACATCAGGATGCTGTATTCCTTTCCGCTCTGTTCTCCTTTTGTCTTGAACAGGACAGGAAGATAGCTCATGTGGCCGTCCTGCCTGAAGTCTTCTATCCTTATGTCCGAATATGGCTGTTCATACGATGTCTTGAATCCGCGCGTAAGCGAGAGTACGGCGGAGGAGCCTGCCGGCAATGATGCGGCCAGTTCCTCGTCCAGCACTTCAACCGTTCCTCCCAGATCGGTGACGAACCTGTATGCGACACCCTCATCGAATACCCTGAATTCTATTGAATATCCGCCCTTCATGCCGAGTGTCAGGGAATTGTAATTGTTTCTTATTCTGGCGTCACTTATAGGAAACGGACAGTCCGAAGTACGGTCGAAAGAACCGTTTCTGGCAGACTTTACCTCGGGGGCGAGCCCCAATGTCTTGTCTCTGAGGATCATGCTGATTCCTGAGCTTCTGAATAACGTATCGCTGCCGTAACTTACGGTAAAGCTTACTTCGTTTTCTACGGATACGTCTGTCCTGATGGACCCGTCAGGAGATGTCACGGTAAAGTCTTTTGCTGTCAGCGAGACAGATAAAATCGAGGCCGCTAAGGCTATGATTGCCGGTCTTGTCATTGTAGAATGTCGTTTATATCGTATCGGTTAATGGAAAATTCAGTCATTGGGAAACTTTACACCCCATTCATTGCGGAGGGAGTCCATTATTTCCATTACGCGGAGGCTTTCCCTGTGTGGCATGAAACAGGTTTCCGTTTTTCCTTCCCGTATGGCGTCGATGCAGGCCTGGACCTGGTATTCGAATCCGGTTATCTGCTGCGGTGCGTACTGGGTATCGACCAGGATATGGTCGCTGGAATAGATGTCCGCCTTGAGAGGATTGTTGATGTTGTCCAGGACTGTGTATCCTTTTTCACCGTTGATGATGCCCTGCCTGTCATTGGAGCAGCAGGCCGTGGCCATGAGCTGGGCCATGCGTCCGTCACCGTACTCGAATGTGATGCTGTCCTGCAGGTCGACTCCGGTTTCCGATTTAATGCAGGACGAGGATATTTTCCTGATATCGTCTCCGAAGTTCATGAGCGCGAAGTTTATGGCATATACGCCCAGATCGAGCAGCGCCCCTCCGCCGAGCTCTGGTCTTATTATCCGTTCCTTTCCGGCTACCGGATATCCTAAATGGGCTGTCAGAAGCCGTGTCCGTCCTATCGCTCCTCCGTCTATCAGGTCCTTTACGGTCTGTCTGAAAGGCATGTATCTGGTCCAGATGGCCTCCGCGAGGAATACGCCCTTTTCTTCCGAAATGCGTATGGCATCGGCCGCTTCACGTGCGTTGGCCATAAAGGCCTTTTCGCACAGCACCGGCTTTCCTTTTTCCAGGCACATCTTCACATGCCGGTAATGCAGGGAGTGGGGAGTCGCTATATATATAAGGTCTACTTCCGGGTCGTCGGCGAGTGCTTCATAGCTTCCGTATGCTTTTCTGAAGTCTCTCCTCGATGCGAATTCCTGCGCCCGCTCCAACTGTCTGGAAGCTACAGCATATGCTTCCACTCCATCCATCCCATGGAGGGTGGTGGCCATCTTTTCGGCGATGTGCCCGGCTCCGATAATACCTATCCTGAACATAATTGAAGGTTTTCATTAAAACAGGTGCGAATATAGGAATAAAAGGGCTTTTTTTGTACTTTTGCGCTGCAAAATAATTCACGAACGTAAAATGGGCGGTTTTTTCGGAACAATCTCCAGACAGAAGTGTGTGAACGATCTGTTCTACGGCACTGATTATAACTCACATATGGGAACCAAGAAAGGCGGTCTGGCCACATATGACCCTGAATTGGGCTTCATGCGTTCCATCCATAACCTTCAGAATTCCTATTTCAGGAGCAAATTCGAGGATGAACTCGACAAGTTCAAGGGGAATTCGGGTATCGGCGTGATCAGCGACACTGACGCGCAGCCTCTGGTAATCAGTTCCCATTTGGGGCGTTTCGCCATTGTGACTGTGGCCAAGGTGCAGAATATCAAGGAACTGGAAGAGGATATGCTTTCCAGGAACATGCACCTTGCGGAATTGAGTTCGGGTACTACCAACCAGACCGAACTTATCGCCCTTCTCATCATACAGGGCAAGACATTTACCGAAGGGATCGAGAATGTGTTCAGGCACATCAAGGGATCTTGCTCCATGCTCCTGCTCACCGAGGACGGCATCATCGCTGCCAGGGACAGGCTCGGAAGGACTCCCGTGGTCATAGGCCGGAAAGACGGTGCATATGCCGCGACGAGCGAGTCCTGCAGTTTCCCGAATCTCGATTTCGAGGTCGAGAGGGATCTCGGGCCGGGTGAGATTGTAAGGTTGTATCCGGACAGGATTGAACAGCTCCGGAAGCCGGAGGAAAACATGCAGATATGTTCATTCCTGTGGGTTTATTACGGTTTCCCGACTTCCGGCTATGAAGGCAGGAATGTCGAGGAGGTGCGCTTCAGAAGCGGTTACAAGATGGGCCGGCAGGACACCAGCGAGGTGGACTGCATATGCGGTATTCCGGATTCCGGAGTAGGCCAGGCTCTCGGATACGCCGAAGGCAAAGGCGTGCCGTACCACAGGGCCATAACCAAATATACCCCTACGTGGCCGCGCAGCTTTACCCCGAGCAACCAGGAGCGCCGCTCGCTCGTGGCCAAGATGAAACTGATTCCGAACAGGGCCATGCTTCAGGGGAAAAGGATCATTTTCTGCGATGACTCGATTGTCAGGGGGACCCAGCTGAAGGACAACGTGAATATCCTTTACGACTACGGAGCCAAAGAGGTGCACATGCGTATAGGCTGTCCTCCTCTTATCTACGGGTGTCCGTACATTGGGTTTTCCGCATCGAAGACCGATCTCGAACTGATTTCCCGCAGGATGATAAAGGAGTTCGAAGGGGATCCCGACAAAAATCTCGAAAAGTATGCTACGACCGGTTCTCCGCAGTATTGCCGTCTGGTAGAGGCTATCCGTGCGAAGTTCGGCATGACTTCCCTGAAGTTCAACACGCTTGAGACTCTGGTAGAAGCCATCGGTCTGCCCAAGTGCCGGATATGCACCCATTGTTTCGACGGTTCCAGCACTTTTTAGAACCATATGACCGAAGATAAAAAGATAAAGGAGATCACTCTGTGGAACCGTTTTCTTACCGGTGTCAGAAAACGGATTTCAGAGCACGACCTTCTGCTTATCCTTTCCCTTCTGGTCGGTGTATCATGCGGACTGGCTTCAGTGGCACTTAAACTTGCCATTGAACATATCCATCATTCCCTGACTTCATGGTTCGACGGCTTCGACTATAACTTCCTGTATCTCATTTATCCCGGTATAGGAATGTTTCTGGCGATGCTGTTTGTCCGGTATGTGGTCAGGGACAATATCGGACACGGTGTGACGAAAGTCCTGGTAGCCGTATCCAAGAACGAGTCCAAGATCAGGCCGCATAACATGTGGTCATCACTTGTAGCAAGTTCAGTGACAATAGGTTTCGGAGGTTCGGTCGGAGCCGAGGCCCCTATAGTCTATACCGGGGCAGCCATAGGCTCCAATGTGGCAAGGAAGATGGGCCTGTCCTATAAGAACATGACCATACTTCTGGGATGCGGGGCGGCAGGGGCGGTAGCCGGAATCTTCAAGGCTCCTCTTGCAGGCGTGCTTTTTACCCTTGAGATACTGCTTTTCAATATTTCGATGTCCTCCATCCTGCCGCTGCTGATCTCTACGGTATCGGCAACGGTGATTTCGTATCTCTTTCTGGGGGATTCCCTTCCGTTCGAGTGTACCCTGTCTCCTTTCACTATGCATAACCTCCCGTTCTACATCCTTCTGGGGTTGTGTTGTGCGGCATTCTCAGTTTATTTCACCCGGACTACACTCTGGCTTGAAGACAAGATAAAGACTATCGGGAACCCTTATGCGAGGTGGTTCATATCGGCATCGGGGCTTGGTCTGCTCATATTCCTTTTCTCTCCTCTTTTCGGGGAAGGCTATGATTCTCTTTCCGTACTGCTCAACGGCGGGGAGATTTCGTTCGAAGGCCAGACTGTCCTTGCCTTCTTCCTGGACAGGCCATGGTCGATTCCTGTCTTTTACCTCCTGATCCTTCTTCTGAAGGTCTTTTCGATGTCATTTACCAATGCCGGAGGCGGAGTCGGCGGAACATTCGGCCCGACGCTCTTTGTCGGAGCGATTGCAGGTTTCGTCGTTGCCAGGACCATCAATCTGATTTTCATCAACAATCCGTTTTCCGTCCCTGAACAGAACTTTGTCCTGGTGGGAATGGCCGGACTTATGGCGGGCGTGATGCAGGCCCCGATGACGGCAATCTTCCTTATCGCGGAAATATCGGGAGGGTATGAACTGCTTATTCCGCTGATCCTTACTTCGACCATATCATTCGGTGCTACAAGGATGGTCGAACAGTATTCGATCTATACCAAGCGTATCGCCAAGAAAGGAGAACTGCTTACGCATGACAGCGATCAGGCGGTGCTTACCCTGCTGAAGACTTCCGACCTGATAGAGAACGACTTCAAGCCTGTGAAAATCGATGCAACACTCGGAGAACTGGTAGAAGTGGTCGCGTCATCCTCCAGGAATATTTTCCCGGTGCTCGATTCGAAAGGACACTTCCAGGGGTATGTCTCTCTGGAGGATATCAGACGGGACATGTTCAAGAAAGAAGAATACGATACTCTGCATGTGTACAATTTCATGAAGTCTTCGCCCGAATATGTCTATGTCAACGAGAAGATGGACAGCGTGATGAACAAGTTCGAGAAGTCGGGTGCGTGGAATCTTCCTGTTGTGGACGAGTACAGGACATATCTCGGCTTTGTGTCCAAGTCGAAGATTTTCTCGGCCTACAGGGAGCAGCTGAAGCAGGTTTCGCACGATTAGCCCTTTTACCGTTCGTTTCTTTTCCTTAAATTTGCAGAATTTCAGAAACTGATAACCTGTAATAATGAAGGAAATCTACATTAAATATATTGCCCGACGTCTGGACGTGAAGGAATGGCAGGTGGAAAACTGTGCCGGACTCTTTGAAGAAGGTGCGACCATACCTTTTATCAGCCGGTACAGGAAAGAGCGTACCGGAGGACTCGATGAAGTGGCCGTGGCGGAAATCCGGCACTGGTCGGATGTTTTCGCGGAAATGGAGAAACGCAAGGCCACTGTCCTTGAAACGGTAGGCGGACTCGGGAAACTTACTGAGGAACTGCGCGCTGCAATAGAGAACTGCACGGACGGCAGGGAACTCGAAGACCTGTATCTTCCGTACAGGCCGAAACGCAGGACACGGGCGACAGCGGCAAAGGAAGCCGGTCTGGAGCCTCTTGCAGACATGATGTTCAGCGTTTCAGTGACGGATCCTCTGAGAGAGGCTTCAAAGTATGTGAACGACAAGGTCGCTACACCTGAAGACGCCCTTGCCGGAGCCCGCGACATAGTCGCCGAAAGGCTCAGCGAGACGGCTTCCGTAAGGGAAACGCTTCGCGGGATATTCAATACCAGGCGGTTAGTGTCTAAAGCGACAAAGAAGGCCGTCGGACCGGAAGCGGCCAAATATAAAGGTTATTTCGACTATTCCGAATCCCTTTCCCGTATAGCCCCGCACAGGCTTCTGGCAATGCTCAGGGCTGAAGACGAGGGATTCATAACACTGAAAATCGATGCAGATCCGGAAAAATGCGGCAAGAAACTTTACTATGATTTCTGTCAAGAACGCAGATACCCGGCCGCACCGTTGGCTGAGCAGATCCATCAGGCAATCGACGATGCCTATAAGCGTCTGCTGGAACCGTCCATTACCAATGAGGTGATTTCCCAGGCCAAGGAAAAGGCCGACATAGAGTCTGTCAAGATTTTCGGGGAAAACCTGCGCCAGCTGCTGCTCGCCTCTCCTGTGGGGCAGAAAAGGACCCTGGCAATCGATCCGGGTTTCAGGACAGGATGCAAGGTGGTCTGTCTGGACAATCAGGGCAATCTCCTGCATAACGAAACCATTTACCCGCACCCGCCGGTCAGTGAGAAGGTCAAGTCCATCAGGGCTTTGTCAGATATGATAGGCAAATATGGGATAGAGGTGATAGCCATAGGCAGCGGGACGGCAGGACGTGAAACCGAAGATTTTGTGAAAAGAGTTCCGAAACCGGAAGGAGTAAGGGTATTTATGGTCAGTGAAGACGGGGCTTCCATCTATTCCGCATCGGAGGTAGCCAGAGAGGAATTTCCTGATTACGATGTGACTGTCCGGGGAGCGGTATCGATCGGACGGAGGCTGATGGACCCGTTGGCCGAACTGGTGAAAATCGACCCGAAATCTTTGGGAGTAGGGCAGTACCAGCATGACGTGGACCAGAATCTGCTGAAAGAGAAACTTGACAATACGGTAGAGAGTTGTGTGAACAGTGTCGGAGTCAATCTGAATACTGCCAGCAAATCCCTCCTGAGCTATGTTTCCGGGATCGGCCCGGCACTGGCCGAGAATATCGTGGAGTACAGGACAGAGAACGGTCCGTACCGTTCGCGTCGGGAACTTCTTAATGTGAAGCGTCTGGGGGACAAGGCTTTCGAGCAGTGTGCCGGTTTCCTGCGCATTCCGGATGCAGATAATCCGCTCGACAATTCCGCCGTCCATCCCGAGAGCTACCATATAGTCGAGAAGATGGCTGCCTCGCTGGGTGTCGCTACCACCGAACTGGTCGCCAACAAGGAACTGTGCTCCAGAATACATCCTGAAGATTTTGTAGAAGGCGATTTCGGCCTGCCTACCATCAACGATATTCTGAATGAGCTTGTCAAGCCTGGCCGCGATCCGCGGACGGAGGCGCAGGAATTCAGTTTCGCTGATGACATCCATACCATAGATGATCTTTCAGAGGGGATGGAGCTTCCGGGCATAGTGACGAATATCACAGCGTTCGGCGCGTTCGTCGACATCGGAATCAAGCAGAACGGGCTTATCCACGTCTCCCAGATGGGCGTGCGCGGACTTTCAGATCCGTCAAAAGTACTGAAACTCCACCAGCATGTCAACGTCATGGTCATCAGTCTCGATCTTGACCGAGGCCGTATCGGCCTGCGGCTGATGAAGTGAATACCATCATCGGATTTATACTATCATGCTGGCATATACATATGTAGAAAAAGGGCGGTTCGAGCTTATAGACAAGCCGGTGCCGCAGCTGCAGGGGCAAAGGGACGCAATAGTGAAGGTGACCCTGGGCAGCATCTGTACCAGTGACCTGCATATCAAGCACGGAAGTGTCCCGAGGGCGGTCCCCGGCATAACGGTGGGGCATGAGATGGTAGGCATTGTGCAGCAGACCGGAAGCGGGGTGCAAAATGTTGTCCCGGGCAACAGGGTGGCTGTCAACGTGGAGACATTCTGCGGAGAGTGCTTCTTCTGCAGGCACGGATATGTGAACAACTGCTCCGATCCTCTGGGCGGATGGGCCCTTGGATGCCGTATAGACGGCGGACAGGCGGAGTATGTACGTGTACCGTATGCGGACCAGGGCCTTACGAAAATCCCGGACAGTGTGACAGATGAGCAGGCCCTTTTCGTGGGGGACATCCTGGCCACGGGATTCTGGGCATCGAAGATATCGGACATATCCGAAGAGGATACCGTGCTGATAATCGGGGCCGGGCCTACCGGTGTTTGCACTCTGCTGTGCGCCATGCTCAAGTCCCCGGAACGGATAATCGTATGCGAGAAATCACCGGAGCGTAGACGGTTTATAGAGCGGATGTATCCGCAGGTGCTGGTCACAGGACCGGAGCACTGCAGGGAATTCGTCTTGTCCCACAGCAGGCATGGAGGGGTGGACCGTGTGATAGAGGTGGCCGGCACGGACGGGACTTTCCGTATGGCATGGGAGTGCGCACGGCCCAATGCGATAGTGACCATTGTGGCCATGTATGACCGGCCGCAGATTCTTCCTCTTCCAGACATGTACGGCAAGAACCTGATTTTCAAGACAGGGGGAGTGGACGGCTGTGACTGTGCCAGGACTCTCGGCCTTATAGCGGAGGGAAAGATAGATACCACACCCCTTATCACCCACAGATTCCCTCTCAGCCGTATTGCAGAAGCTTACAGCCTTTTCGAGAACCGCCAGGACGGAGTGATTAAAGTAGCGGTACAGTCCCCGGTTTGAGGACAAGGATGATATGTGGCGCATTTGGCTGTCACTACAGATTCAAGGGGAAAGTGATATGGCAGAATAGTTAAGAATAATGCAAAACTGTAATTTGTCTACAAAAATCATTAGTGTCCGGTAAAAAATCGCAAAAGTTCTTTGAAAATATTGAAGTATAGGTAATTACAAGGATGGGACGGGCGCGCCGATTTGAATTTATCTTTGCCAGACTATCGTAGAATGGCACATGAATAAAGGAAAATACGTGTTCTCACAGCTTTTAGATTTCCTTGATAAGGATGTATTTTTAAGAATATCAAACAAATACAAT